>NZ_CP038439.1:107500-717500 GCF_004683865.2 Paracoccus liaowanqingii
CGGGTAAGTTCCGACCTGCACGAATGGCGTAACGACTTCCCCGCTGTCTCAAATGTGGACTCAGCGAAATTGAATTGTCTGTGAAGATGCAGACTTCCCGCGGTTAGACGGAAAGACCCCATGCACCTTTACTACAACTTCGCACTGGCATCAGGATTGCGATGTGCAGGATAGGCGGTAGGCTTTGAAGCGGGGACGCTAGTCCTCGTGGAGCCATCCTTGAGATACCGCCCTTCGCACTCTTGATGTCTAACCGCGGCCCGTTATCCGGGTCCGGGACCCTGCGTGGTGGGTAGTTTGACTGGGGCGGTCGCCTCCCAAACAGTAACGGAGGCGCGCGAAGGTTGGCTCAGACCGGTCGGAAATCGGTCGTTGAGTGCAATGGCAGAAGCCAGCCTGACTGCAAGACTGACAAGTCGAGCAGAGACGAAAGTCGGCCATAGTGATCCGGTGGTCCCGAGTGGAAGGGCCATCGCTCAACGGATAAAAGGTACGCTGGGGATAACAGGCTGATGATGCCCAAGAGTCCATATCGACGGCATCGTTTGGCACCTCGATGTCGGCTCATCTCATCCTGGGGCTGGAGCAGGTCCCAAGGGTATGGCTGTTCGCCATTTAAAGAGGTACGTGAGCTGGGTTTAGAACGTCGTGAGACAGTTCGGTCCCTATCTGCCGTGGGTGTTGGAGACTTGAGAGGAGCTGCCCCTAGTACGAGAGGACCGGGGTGGACGGACCACTGGTGGACCTGTTGTCGTGCCAACGGCAGTGCAGGGTAGCTATGTCCGGACAGGATAAACGCTGAAGGCATCTAAGCGTGAAGCCCCCCTCAAAACAAGGTCTCCCTTGAGAGCCGTGGAAGACCACCACGTCGATAGGCCGGAGATGTAAGTGCAGCAATGCATTCAGTTGACCGGTACTAATGGCTCGATAGGCTTGATTTGATCCGGTAGAAGCAAGATCCGCGTCCTCGAAAGACGACGCAGACCCCTTCTCCAAAAGGCATCCTTGGACAACTTCACCCTGCGCAAGCAGGGCGACGCTGAGCGTTTCTTTCCTGGTCTGGTGGCCCTAGCGCGAGCAAAACACCCGATCCCATCCCGAACTCGGCCGTTAAGTGCCGCTGCGCCGATGGTACTGCGTCTTAAGACGTGGGAGAGTAGGTCACCGCCAGACCTGGTAAGAAACGCAACATCTCTCCGAACGACGCAAACACCCCAACAGGACAAAAATGGCGCGGGGTAGAGCAGCCCGGTAGCTCGTCAGGCTCATAACCTGAAGGTCATAGGTTCAAATCCTATCCCCGCAACCACCTCAACCGAATACCCATTCAGCCCGCTTTCCAGCGGGCTTTTTGCTGTTCGGCCCTCAGCCAGTCCCACCATGGCGGCCAGCGCGCCTTCCAGCTCCAGCTTGGTGCCCTCCGGGGTGACCTGCACCGTCACCACCTCGATCAGCCCGCGGATGGTCTCCAAGGCGGGCGTGCGGATCTCGGGATCGGCAAGGGTCGCGGCCAGCGCCGCCACCTTGCGGCGATACATCTCCGACAGGTTCGGATGCAGCCGAACAGGCGAGGGGGCAGGGGCCATGATTACAATGCCGTCAGGCCGCACTCCTCGCTCGGCAACCTGACGCCGCTTGAAGCGCGCCGGACGCTTGCGCTACCCGAGGGCTCCGCGCCCGGCGCGCTTGCCATAAAACCACCTGCCAACTACCAATCTCAATGCTCTGCCCCCTAAAAACTGGACCGTTTGAAACTGGAGTTTTCGGCTAACCTTCCCTGGCTGGGAGAGGAGCTGAGAACGATGAAGGCATCGAGGTTCACGGAGGCGCAGAAGGCGTTTGTCCTGAAGCAGGGTGAGGAAGGCACGCCGGTGGCCGAGGTCTGCCGCAAGGCGGGGATCAGCCAGGCGACCTACTTCAATTGGAAGAAGCGGTATGGCGGTTTGCTGCCGGACGAGATGCGCCGGCTGAAGGCACTGGAAGACGAGAACAGCCGGTTGAAGAAGATTGTGGCCGACCTGACCCTCGACCGAGCTATGCGGGATTTTGGGTGACGCGGCCTGATCAAGCGGCGCGGCTTTCGTTGGCGTCCTGCTCGGCGACACCGTCAGTGAACTTGACGCCTTCGACGACGAGAGGCAACTGGTTTGCGCCCTTCAGTCGTCGCCATTTCTTCGCTGCGGCCTGAACCAGCTTGAACACCATCAGCTTCGCTGTCTTCTGAGACAACGCGCCTTTGGTTCGGACGGTGCGATGGCGGACGGTCGCGAAGACGTTCTCGATCGGGTTGGACGTGCGCAGGTGGTCCCAGTGAGCGGCCGGGAAGTCGTAGAAGGCCAGCAGTGCCTCTCGATCCTTGGTCAGGCAGGCGACGGCTTTCTCGTATTTCACGCCATACTTCTCGACGAAGGTATTGACGGCGGTCTCTGCCGCCGCGCGGGTCGCGGCTTGCCAGATCTCCCGCAGGTCAGTCTTCACCGCCGGGTGCATCGACTTCGGAAGCTTGTTCAGGACGTTGGACACCTTGTGGGTCCAACAGCGTTGGTGGCGCGTGTCGGGGAAGATCTCATCCAGCGCCTTCCAGAAGCCAAGGGCACCATCTCCGACCGCGAGGTCCGGTGGCGCCGAGAGGCCGCGGGCCCTGAGGTCGACCAGCAGTTCATGCCAGCTCTGCGCGCTCTCGCGGACCCCAACCTGGAACCCCAGCAGCTCCTTCTTCCCTTCCGGCGTCGCCCCGATGATCACCAGCATGCACTCGGCCTGCGGCTCCATCCGGGCCTGCAGATACACGCCGTCGGCCCAGACATAGACGTAGCGCCGGGCCGAGAGGTTTCGGCGTTGCCAGCGGTCATGTTCTGCTTGCCACTCGCCCGTGAGCCGCGAGATCGCTCCTGGCGACAGGTTGGGCGCATCCGGACCGACCAGCGCGCTCAGAGCCTCCTGGAAGTCTCCAGTCGAGACGCCGCGCAAGTAGAGGACCGGAAGCAGAGCATCAAGGCTAGGCGAACGGCGCGCCCACTTCGGAAGAATGCGCGAATTGAACCGGATCTTGTCCTCCGGCGGCGCATCAGCTGCCCGGTCGCGCACCTTCTGTCTCTGCACCGGGATAGGGCCGATCCCGGTCTGGATGTTCCGCTCAGGGCCGGTGCCGTGGTGGACAACGCGCTGCCTGCCATCGGGCAGGCGCTCCTCAGCAAACTGCGCGACAAAACTCGCGGCCTCAGCCCTGAGTGCCGCTGCCAGCATCTGCCGGGCGCCGTCGCGTGCAATCTCGGTGAGTGGATCAACGACAGATCCGGGCTGGTGAAGCGGGGTGATCGTGATATCATCTTCCAAGGCGTATCGCTCCTTCGGGAGGTTCTGGCAGGCTTTGACACCCACCACGATACGCCGCCTTCTCAGACCCCATCACCCAAAATCGGCCATAGCTCCCCTCGACCGGGAGATGTTGCGAGGCACGTCATCCGCCGAAAGCTCGTTCGCCAGCCGGCTTGAACCGGTGGCGCCTGCTGGCTCACCCTGCCCGGACACGGGAACTGGTTGACGGGATGTTGGTGGGCTGGGGCATATCGATCCGCCGGGCATGTGAGGCCCTGCGCTTTGACCCGTCGAGCTACCACTACAAGTCCCGCCGAACCGGGCAGGCCGCATTGGAACTGAGGATCCGGGAGATTTGCGAAACACGGGTGCGCTACGGATATCGGCGTGTCCATGTCTTGCTGCGACGGGAGGGCTGGCAGGTGAACATCAAGAAGACGCGCAGGATCTACAATGAGTTGGGTCTGCAGCTGAGGAACAAGAATCCAAGACGTCGGGTGAAGGCGAAGCTGCGCGATGATCGCCAGGAGGCAGTCGGACCGAACGATGTCTGGGCCATGGATTTTGTTCATGACCAACTCGCCCTCGGCAACAAGCTGCGGATTCTGACGATCGTGGATACGCATTCCCGTTTTTGTCCAGCAGTCGACCCGCGCTTCGCTTACCGCGGTGAGGATGTGGTCCGGACACTGGAACGGGTCTGTGCCGAGGTCGGCTATCCCAGGACGATCCGGGTCGACGATGGCGAGCCGAATTTATCTCTCGCGATCTCGACCTGTGGGCTTATGCCAACGACGTTACCTTGGACTTCTCACGCCCTGGAAAGCCTACTGACAATGGCTTCATCGAGGCGTTCAACAGCAAGCTTCGGTCCGAATGCCTGAACGCGCGTCGCCATTGCCGCTCGGACCAATGGCGCGACAATGGCAACTTCATGAGCTTTGTGGACGCGCAGGAAAAACTGGAGACTTGGCGTAGGCACTACAACGAGGACCGACCTCATAGTGCGATCGGATATAACGTCCCGATCGCCCTGCATTATCCCGGCGGCGCAGCCAGCCCGTCGCCATGACCGAGCCGGAAAACTCCAGCATCCGGCGGTCCAAGGTTGGGGAGCAGCGCACGGAGATGCTGTCGCAAACCGTCCTGACCGTGACGCGGACCGACCGTATCGTGACCAGATAGGCGAGACAGGCAGCGGATAGGACAGCCCACAATGATGACCGTGTTGTCGAGTGTCTGGGCCCTGCTGCTGGGGATCGTGCTGATCATGCTGGGCAACGGCATGCATTTCACGCTGATCGGCCTGCGCGGCGGCCTGGAGGGGTTCTCGTCGGTCGAGCTGGCGATCGTCACCTCGGGCTATTTCATGGGCTTCCTGTCGGGGGCGCGCGCCACGCCGGTGATGATCCGCCGCGTCGGTCATGTGCGCGTCTTCGCGGCGCTTGGCAGCCTGATGTCGGCGGCGCTGATCGCCTTTCCCCTGCTGACCGAGCCTTGGGCCTGGACCCTCCTGCGTCTGCTGGTCGGGTTCTGCATGTCGGGCGTCTATGTCGCGGCCGAAAGCTGGTTGAACGCGGCCTCGACCAACCAGACGCGCGGCAAGGTGCTGTCGGCCTACATGATCGCGCAGACCCTGGGCATCATCGGGGCGCAGGGGCTGCTGACCCTGGGCGATGCGGGCACATCGGTGCTGTTCATCGGCGCGTCGATCCTGGTCTCGGTGTCCTTCGTGAGAACGGCGGTGCAAAAATCGGCCACGGTAGCGGCGGGATGACCCTGCTGCGGGCGGCGTAAAAGTCGTCCACCTTTACCCTTTCTGGCGACAGGGAGGGCGGGAGGATTTTCACCGTGGACTTGTATCGTAGAGTGCGATTGGCCTGTGCCGAGGGGATGAGCCAGCGCGAGGCAGCGCGTCATTTCAACATCGCGCGCGACAGCGTAGCCAAGATGATGACGTTCTCGGTTCCGCCCGGATATCGGCGGACGGCCCCTGTGAAGCGGCCGAAGCTGGATGCCTACACCGGGATCATCGACGGCTGGCTGGAGGGCGATCGGGAGGTCCATCGCAAGCAGAGGCATACGGCGAAGCGGGTGTTCGAGCGGCTTCGCGATGAGCACGGGTTCGCCGGCGGCTACACGATCGTGAAGGACTACATGCGGGAGCGCGAACGGCGCGGCCGCGAGATGTTCGTGCCGCTGGCACACCCGCCCGGACATGCCCAGGCCGACTTCGGCGAGGCGGTGGCCATCATCGACAGTGTCGAGCAGAAGGCGCATTTCTTCGTCATGGACCTTCCGCACGGCGATGCCTGTTATGTCAGGGCCTATCCAGCGGCGACCGCGGAAGCCTGGGTTGACGGTCACGTCCAGGCCTTCGCATTCTTCGGCAAGGTGCCCGCATCGGTCCTCTACGACAACGACCGCTGCCTGGTTGCGAAGATCCTGCCGGACGGGGCGCGCCAGCGAGCCACGCTCTTCAACGGGTTCCTGTCGCATTACCTGTTCCGCGACCGCTACGGCCGCCCGGGCAAGGGGAATGACAAAGGTAACGCTGAGGGCTTGGTTGGCTACTCTCGCCGCAACTTCATGGTGCCGATCCCGCAGTTTGCGACTTGGGACGCGTTCAACGCCCATCTGGAGGCGCAATGCCGCAGGCGTCAGGGGGATGTCCTGCGCGGCCAGTCCGAGACGATCGGCCAGCGCCTTGGGCGGGATCTGGCTGCGATGTCCGACCAGCCGGCCGCACCGTTCGAAGCCTGCGATCAGGCCACTGGCCGGGTCAGCTCGCAGGCGCTGGTGCGTTACAGGACCAACGACTATTCGGTGCCGGTCGCTTACGGACACCGCGATGTCTGGATCAGGGGCTATGTCGCCGAGGTCGTGATCGGCTGCGGTGGCGAGGTCATCGCACGTCATCTCCGCTGCTATGACCGCGAGGACATGGTCTTCGATCCGGTGCACTATCTTCCGCTCATCGAGCGCAAGATCAACGCCCTGGACCAGGCGGCGCCCCTGGCCGAGTGGGATCTACCACCAGAGTTCGCGATCCTACGCCGACTGATGGAGGCGCGGATGAACAAAGTCGGACGCCGCGAGTATGTTCAGGTTTTACGCCTGCTCGAGACCTTCTGCCTCGACGACCTGCACGCCGCCGTGAAGAAGGCGCTGCAACTGGGTGCCGTCAGCTTCGATGCCGTTAAGCACCTTGTGCTCTGTCAGGTCGAAAGGCGTCCGCCGAAGCTGGACCTTGATGTCTACCCCTACCTGCCGCGCGCCAACGTCGCGACCACATCCGTGGCGAGCTACATGTCCCTGCTGTCGGGAGATGTAGCATGACTGAAGCCCCGAGGATCCTGCTCACCCACCATCTGAAAACGCTGAAGCTGCCGACGTTCCTGCGGGAGTATGAGAAGGTTGCGCGCCAATGCGCCGCTGAAGGGCTGGACCATGTCCAGTTCCTGTCGCGCCTGGTCGAATTGGAACTGATCGACCGCGAGCGGCGGATGGTCGAGCGACGCATCAAGGCCGCGAAGTTCCCGACGACCAAGAGCCTCGACAGCTTCGACTTCAAGGCGATCCCCAAGCTCAACAAGATGCAGGTGCTGGAATTGGCCCGCTGTGAATGGATCCTACGGCGCGAGAACGTCATCGCCCTCGGGCCGAGCGGCACGGGCAAGACCCATGTTGCCCTCGGACTGGGGCTGGCCGCCTGTCAGAAGGGCATGGCGGTCAGCTTCACCACCGCCGCGACGTTGGTCAACGAGCTGATGGAGGCCCGCGACGAACGCCGCCTGCTCCGCCTGCAAAAGCAGCTGGATGGCGTCAAGTTGCTCATCATCGATGAACCAGGCTTTGTGCCGCTGTCCAAGACCGGTGCCGAGCTCTTGTTCGAGCTCATCTCTCAGCGCTATGAGCGCGGTTCCAAGATGATCACCAGCAACCTGCCATTCGACGAATGGACTGAAACCTTCGGCACCGAACGCCTGACCGGCGCATTGCTCGATCGACTGACCCACCACGTCAATATCCTCGAGATGAACGGCGACAGTTATCGGCTCGGACAAAGCCGCGCCCGAAAGGCCGAAGCAACCACATAATCGCACCTTGCGAGATTGGCCCTGCGGGCCAAAGCGCCATGGCACGCGCCAGCTATTTGGGAAGCGCGCGCGCCATGGCGCTTGGCGCCTCGCCACTGGCCTGGTTTTGCGCCGCCGCGTGGCCGGTTTTTACGCCGCCGTTGACACCTTCGCGCCGATCCTGCTGTCGGTGACGCCCGCGCCCGTGGCCGATGTCGCGCGGCCGATGTCGCTGCGCGGGCTGCTGGGGGCATCGCCCCTCGGGACAGTGGGGATCTTCCTGCTGGGCAGCGTCTATGCGACCCAGTCTGGCATGGGCGCGGTCTTCGGCACGCAGATCGGCATGACCACCGGTCAGATCGCGCTGTTCGTGGCTATGCTGTTCGCGGGCGCATTGGTGATGCAGAACCCGGTCGGCTGGCTGTCGGACCGGATGGACCGTCGCAAGCTGATCTTCGGCGCGGCCGCCCTGGGGTCGGCCTCCTGCGCGGCGGGCTGGGCCACGGGAGGCGCGCTGGCGCCGCTGATGGCGGCGGCCTTCTTCGCCGGAGCGTGACCACGCCGCTCTATGCGCTGTTTCTGGCCTATACCAACGACGCCCTGCCGCCCGAGGACATGCCCGCCGCGTCGGGCGGTCTGGTCTTCACCTTCGGCCTGGGCGCGATTGCAGGCCCGATGGTGACGGGCTGGGCGATGAAGGGGTTCGGTCCCTTCGCGTTCTGGCCGGTGCTGGGGGCGCTTTTCGCCGCGATCGCGTCCTATGCGCTGTTTCGGATGACACAGACGACGACCCTGCCGGTCGACCAGACGGACAGCTATCTGAGCGTCCTGCCGACCACCTCGCCCGTCGCCGTCGAAGCGGCCAGTGTCTGGGCTGCCGAACAGGCCGTGATCGAGCGGGACCCGGCCTCGCCCATGTGATCATGCTCGCCGGATGCCGAAGGGGGCGCGGTGCCTATCTTCCTCCGAACAGCGCGACAGCCGAGAGCCGACCGTCGCCCGCAGCCTCTGCAGCAAAGCCGACATGCGACGCGGTCGGGCCGCCCAGGATCTCGCGCGGGGTCGCCGCCTGCTCCCAATCCGAGATGATCGCAGAAAGGTCCGCCCGTCCGATCGAGGCGCCTGATCCGCCGAGCGTCGCGGTCTGCACGGCAAGGCTGGTCCACCCCGTCGATCCCTCGGGCAGAAGCTCGAAGATGTTCTCGGGCAGATCGTCGCGGTCTTCTGCCAACCGATCCAGAACGCGATCTGCGGCCTCATCCAGATCCGCATCGGCCGCGAGCGGACCAAGTCCGGCGTCGGCTCGGGCATCGTTGATCTGCTGAAGCGCCGTCCCGGCAACCTCCTCCGGGCTGAGCGCCGAACCGGCACCCCCCTCATCCTCGCCGGGGCCGGAAAACGTCTGAACGGCATAGACCGTACTGCCCGAGCCGGCGATGCCGAAGCCGAAGCTGTCAAAGCCCGCGGACAGGATGTTCCTGCGATGCCCGGGGCTCTGCATCCAGCCGTCGTGGAAGGCCTGGATCCGGTCAAGGTCCGGTGGCGCCGTGCATCCGGTGCAGGTCGCGATGTTCTCGCCGCTGACCGCCCAGCTGTTGCCCCCGGCGGCGAGGAAGCGGTCGAACGGCGTTTTACCATCCGGCGAGACATGGCTGTGATATCCGCGCGTCAGCATGTCCGCGGCATGGCTCTGCGCCGCCGCGTCAAGCACATCGCTTTGTGCAAGTGACGCCAGGTTGGCCTCGCTGCGGGAGGCATTGGTCCGTTCCAACGCAGCCTCGCGCAAGTCCGCCAGGTCCTGAGCGGACGCGGGTGGGGCGAATGGCCCGCTCAGGACATTGACGAGGATGACGGATGTCAGCACGGAATGGGCTTGCACGGTGGTCCCTCCCGGTTTCCGGGAAATCAACTGCGCAGGGCAGGCAGGGTTGCACGGGACATGCGTCGGGTCCGTCTCGCTGACCGCGTCCCCGTGATTGGACCGACACGTTCGAGCTGTCGGTCCTGGCCCTTCCGAACGCCTCCGCGATCTGCGCCCGGTGTCGTCGGGACATACCCTCTCGTGCCGTCGGTGGCGGAGGCAGGGGTGACGAAGCTGCTGCTGCGATGTCCCGGGCCGGCCATCCGGCGCGACCGCACCTGCCGGGACCTGTTCGCCGCGCAGGTCGTCGCTGCCGGGCAGGGGGCTGATGACGGTGGCCCCGGGCCTGCAGGCCCGGAATCCGGCGGGGCAGTGCCGGGACCGCCTCGGCGCTGGCAGGTTGGTCCGTAAGGCCGAACCGGGGCCAGCGCCATCAGGCTAGTGTCCCAGCATGGTGACCTTCACCAGCATCCAGATAGCCATCGCGACCATCATCAGGTTCTCGGTCAGCGAGACGAAGCCCAGGGGCACGTTGCTGTCGCCGCCGACGCAGGCGCATTTGATGTCCCGCTTGTCGACATAGACCGCCTTCCAGACCGACACCGCGCCGATCGTGCCGATGAACAGCGCCACCGGGATCGACAGCCACATCAGCGCGCCCGCGACCATCAGCACCCCCGCCAGCCCCTCGGCGAAGGGATAGACATAGCCGTAGCGCACCCATCTCTGCGCCAGCAGATCGTAGTTCAGGAACATCGTGGCGAAACTGTCCACGTCCTTCAGCTTCTGCAGCGCCAGCAGACACATGGCGAAGGCCACGAACCACTCCGCCGCAGCGATCGTGAACACCGCGCCGATCGCGGCCCAGTTGGTGGCCAGCGCCATCGCGGCGGCCATCGCGAACAGTGCGATCACCGGACGATAAGTCGTCGCGCTCGTGTCGCGGACGGTCTTGCCGAAATGCCGCCGCAGGTCGTCATAGCCGCCGATGCGCTGGCCGCCGATGAAGGTCTGCGGGGTGGTCTGGACGTCGTGCTCCTCCTTGAAGGCATCGACCTCGGCGCGGGTGGTCAGGTGATGGTCCTCGACGCTGAAGCCCTGCCGCCTGAGCAGATCGAGCGACTTCAACCCGTAGGGGCACATGTGCTTGGTCATCACCATCCGGTGGACGGTGGCGGTTCTGGCGTTTGAACGGGACATGATCACCCTTGATGGCTGGAGAAGACGCGGGTCTGGGACCCGGTCCAGAGGATGACGTCGAAGGGATCGCGGTGATCGCCCATCTCCATGCCCGGCGATCCGACCGGCATGCCGGGCACTGCGATGCCGCCTGCCTGCGGATGCTGTTCCAGCAGGCTGTGGATATCGGCGGCGGGCACATGACCCTCGATCACATAGCCCTCGATCAGGCCCGTATGGCAGGACCGCAAGGACGCCGGGACGCCATGGCGATCCTTCACGGCCTCCATGTCCTCGGTCATGACCACGTCCACGACGAAGCCATGCGCTTCCAGATGCGCGATCCAGGCCCCGCAGCATCCGCAATCGGGCGAGCGGAACACCTGGGCCCGGACGGGCGTCTGACGCGCAGCCGCAAGGGCCGGCGCCGTCATCAGGCAGGCGGCCATCGTGGCCGCGAACATCCGTCGATTGATCATCAGGCAATCCTTTCCTTTAATCCGTTGTCCCTGGCGCGGCGGGTCCCTTGTCCGTCGCCGGCCTCGGGCATTTCGAGTTGGTGCAGGATGGGGCAACTGGGACGCTCGTTGCCCGCGCAGGCATTCGCCAGATCCTCCAGCGTGTCGGCCATCTCCTGCAGGTGGGCGATCTTGTGGCGCAGATCCTGAACCCTGGCCTGCGCCTGCGCCTTCACGTCGGCACTGCGCCGGTCCTTGTTGCGCCACAGGTCCAGCAGCTCGGTGATCTCGGCGATGGAGAAGCCCAGATCGCGCGCACGGGCGATGAAGCGCAGCACATGCACATCGCCGGGCGCGTAGTCCCGATAGCCCGAGGCCGTGCGCGCAGCGGTCGGGATCAGACCGATCTGTTCGTAATAGCGGATCATCTTGGCCGACACACCCGAGCGGGTTGCGGCGTCTCCGATGTTCATCAGATGGGCTCCGTGCTCCTTCTGGACCAAATATGGGGCTTCCCATGGTGGGAAGGTCAAGGGACGGGTCACGGATTTATGCATCTGCGACCCTGCGAGGATGGGAAGGACCATCTGATCGCCGGAAGAAGAGGGGCGCTGCCATGACGACAGTCGGTCCCGTCCTGTCGACGGCCCTCGCTTTTGCGACACCGGGCCTTGCCTGACAGGGCACGGCCACGGCGACATGCCCATGTCCGGGGCGCAGCCCGACGATACGCCGTCGCCGACACCCAATGACGAGGCGAGGACCGACATGGCCCGCATCGGTCCCGAGCGCGGATCGGATCCCAAGCTGGCGCCTTGGCCGAGACTAACTGGCGGCAAGGCTGGGCACGGAAACGTGAGCGCGGCCGTGTAACATTCACCCCTGCATGCCCGAATGGACCTACGCCTGACATGGTAACACGGAGGTCAACATGCCCGTATCGGCCACGACACCTTTCTTCCTTCAGAACGGCAAGAGCTTTCTCGTCAACCCGCCGTCCACTCCCCGGATCATCACCGATCTGGGCACCGCGACGCTGGTCGACAGCGACCTCGTGCGCGGCGACGATCCCGGTGAGGCGGTCACCCTCGGGTTCGGCCGCGGGACGGGCGGCGGTTTCCGACGCTTCTTCGACCAGGACAGGGAGGTGCTGACCAGCCTCACCTTCGACGACGGCACCATCCTGACCGGGGTCAGGGGGCTGGTGGACGGCAACAACTTCAGCATCGGCGGCAACTTCTACTTCCTGTTCGACAGCGATGCGCTGGCCGCGGTCGGCAAGTCGATCAGCGATGTGGCCAAGGTCAACAGCTTTGCCCTGTTCGACCACGACCTGAACTGGTCCGACTTGGGCTTTTCCGGCGGCAACCTGCCCGCACCCGAGCCTCAGCCCGAGCCGGAGGAAAGCACCGAGGCCACGGCGATGTTCTTTTCGCAGAACAACCAAAGCTTCATCGCGAATCCCACGTTCAACGTCTTCCTCGACGCCCGGATCGGGGTCGCGACACTGGTCGACGACGACCTGATCCGTGGCAACGATGCGGGCGAGGGGGCCGTGATCGGGGTCGGCTTCACTGGCGCCCCGGTGATTGCCACGCAGCCGACCGAGGTCCTGACTAGCATCGCCTTCGCCGACGGCACGACCCTGACCGGGGTGGAGGGCGTGCTGTTCGGCGGCGGCTCGTCCGCATCCTTCGGCCTCGGCAGCAGCACCTTCCTCTTCGACGCCGATGCGCTGGCCGCCGCGGGCAAATCGGTCGTCGACGTGGCGCGAGTCCTCAGCTTCACGTCCACGGACCACGACCTGACCTGGGCCGATCTGGGCTTTTCCGGGGGCGATCTGCCCGAACCGGGGCCGCCGCCGGTGCCGGACCTGGTCGAGGGAATCCCCGCGACCGCCATCTGGTTCTTGCAGAACAGCCAGAGCTTCATCGTCAACCCGACATTCAACGTGACGCTGGACACCGAACTGGGGATCGCGACACTGGTCGACGACGACCTGATCCGCGGGGACGATGCGGGCGAGGGGGTCACGCTCGGGCTGCGGATCCTCGGGGGCGGTCCGCAACCCGTCGCGACCCAGGACATCGAGGTTCTGACCAACATCACCTTTGCCGACGGCACCACCCTGACCGGGGCCGAGGCGGTGATGTTCGGGGGCGGCTCGCCCGCCTCCTTCGGCCTCGGCACCAGCACCTTCCTGTTTGACACGGTTGCCTTGGCCGCTGCGGGCAAGTCCGTCCTCGACGTGGCGCGGGTGAACAGCTTCACGATGACGGACCACGACCTGACCTGGTTCGACGTCGGCTTCACCCAGGACGGCGTCACCCTGCCCGAGCCGGAGCGGAACCTGACCCTGCTGGAGGGCACCGCCGGCAACGACACCCTGCGCGGCACCCGGGACGACGAGCTGATCCTCGGCGGCGAGGGGAACGACCGGCTGATCGGCGGCCGAGGCGACGACGTGATCCTCGGTGGCAACGGCAACGATCGGCTGACGGGCGGGCTGGGCGAGGACACCTTCGTCTTCGGCGCCGATGCGCGCGACGGCAACCGGGACCGCGACGTGGTGACCGACTACAACGCGGTTCTGGACACCATCGTGCTGGAAGCCGGTGCGACCATCCGGTCCTCCGCGGTGCGGGATGGCGGCCTGCTGATCACGCTCGACGGCGATGGCGACACCATCTTCGTGCAGAATGCCGGGCCGATCATCCTGGGCAACATCGCGCTGGTCGACGACCTGTTCCTGGTCTGATCCGTTTCTTGGTCTGATCCGTGGCGGGGCGTGATGCCGCCCCGCCGCATTCCCGACGGTAATTTTGCCTGTCAAGGGACGCCCGGAGGGGCGGACATTAGGATCGACGATGTCCGGCGCGGAGGTCTGCACCAACACCTCCATCGCGGCCTGCAGCGCGTGATCGACAAGGGCCTGCACGTGATACAGGTCGAAGCCGCCGTTCGCCGTGGCCTGATGCGCTCAAGGTTTGCCCGAGGCACGGCCTTGGGCGGCCAAGGCGGTGTCGGCGATGACCGGAATATCGGGATATGCTGCGAAGTGGTTCTGCGGCAGAGAGCAGCTTGTGCCGCATCTGAGCTTTACTGGAACGCCATCGACGATCAGATCATGGCCGGGTGTGATGGCGCCCTCTGCCAGCATCACGCCGTGATAGAGCATGTCGCCCGCCGTCAGGCCCCCCACACCTGCGACATGCCGCCTGTCGCTGTCATCCGGGGGCCTTCGGAATGCCCAAGGACCAGATGGGCCAGATGCGGCAACTGGAAGTTCGGATCCGAAGCAGGCTGCGTCCCTTCCCGCATGGTTCCGCATGTCCTGCACCACTGGGAGGAGGCAGCATGGCGGTTTGCCGCAGCGCGGTGTGCCAGTCATGAACGGGCTGTTGATCGTCAGCGCCCCGATGAGGCCGACAGGCTGTCCCGGTCCTTGGACCACGAGCGCGAAGATGCCCATTCGGGACCGGCAGGCAGGCCCGCTATTCGGCTGTTGTTCACAAGCTTTCAGCGTCAATGCGTCTCGGCGAGGCAAGGCGAAAAGAAATTATAAATTCTACCTTGAGTTGTGTTCTCCCTTCAGACATCCTCAACACATGTTCGGGTAAAGTTCTCACCAGTCGCCTTCTGTTTGCGCGTTCCGCTTCCCGTTCGTGGACTGTCGATGGCGACAACGGTTTTGGATTCTTGCGGTCGCGGCATGCGATCCGAGGAGCAGACGGAGAACAAAGTGACCCTTTCGGCCTCATCAAACATCTTCACCATTGGCCACAGCCTCGTGGGCCTGGAAATGCCCCACATGATGAACAGCATGGGGCGCGGGGGTGTCACCGACTATCAGGTGATCATCGGTGCCCCGTTGCGGGTCAGCTGGGAAAGTTCGGGCGCCAGCTTTGCGCAGGGCAAGGACTCGCGCAAGGCGCTGGCGACCGGTGACTATGATGCCGTGATCATGACGGAAGCGATTCCGCTGGACAGTCATCTGAAATGGTCCGGGACGGTCCAGAATGCCCTGCGGTTCGCCAATCTGGCCTATTCGGCCAATCCCGACGTGCAGACCTATATCTACGAGACATGGCACGGCTTCGACTTCCACAACGGCAACCTGAGGGCGTGGCGTGCGGGGCTCGACAGCTTCGGGCCGAAATGGGAAAGCATCGTTGACGGCGTGAATGCCGGGCTGCCGGATGGCGCAAAGCCCATGCTGCTGATCCCCGCCGGCCAGGCGATGGCGAACCTCTATGACGCGATCGAGGCGGGCCAGATCCCGGGCGTGACGTCGATCCGGCAGTTCTTCGTCGATGACATCCACCTGAACATCAACGGCAATTACTTCGTCACGACGGTTCATCAGGCCACCTTGTACGGCGAGAATCCCGACGGCCTGCCGGAACGGACCTTCAGCCCCTGGGGATCCTACCCGGCGGTGAACCCCGCGCTGGCGGACGCCCTTCAGAAGGTCGCGTGGGAGACGGTGAACGAATACGACCGCGATGGCGTCAACGACAATGGTGCGGGACCCGCGCCCGTCGACCCCGCGCCTGTCGATCCCTCCCCGGCAGAGCCCGAACCTGCTCCGGTGGACCCCAGGCCGGTCGACCCCAAGCCCGTCGACCCCAAGCCGGTGGATCCGAAGCCCGTCGATCCGAAGCCGGTGGAGCCCAAGCCGGTAGACCCCAAGCCCGTCGATCCGAAGCCGGTGGACCCCAAGCCGGTGGATCCGTCCCCGGTCGAGCCCGGCTCCGAGGTGGCGGGGTGGAAGGCGACCTATTGGGCCCTTCCGTCCAGCGCCACCAACATCAGGACCGTGGACTTCACGGCGCCGCCCACTGCGTCGACCACGTTGGACAAGGTCCAGTTCTGGACCGAGGGCAGCCTGTGGAGGGGCGGACCGGCCAACCATTTCGCGGCCAAGTTCGAGGGCGATCTCGAGATCAAGAAGGCCGGCGACTATCGCTTCACGGTCGGGGTCGATGACGCGGCGCTGATCTATGTGGACGGAAAGCTGGTCCTGGACCGCAGCGACAACGGGGCCTTCAAGACCAGCGAGGTCACGCTCAAGCTTGGCACGGGATCCCATACGATCGAGTTCCGGTACCTTGAGGTGAATGGAACCTCTGCCGCCGAACTGCAGTACAGCGGCCCGGACACGATGGGCAAACGGGCCTACATCACCGAGAAGGTCGTCTCTCATGGGGGTCAGCCAGCCGCTGTCGACCCGGCCCCCGCCGATCCCGAACCCGTCGTGCCCAAGCCCGTCGACCCGAAGCCCGTCGATCCGAAGCCTGCGGATCCCGAGCCCGCACCCGAGCCGCCGACAGCTCCGCCGCCCGCCCCCCCGGTCCCTGCGGACGGATCGACGCTGACCAACCCGTCGATGGGTGTCGGTCTGGGCGGGGTCACGGACTGGTCGACCCAGATGCCCTTCCTCGACGTCTTCAAGACCTCACGCCCCTGGACGGGGCACCTGGAAGGCCGGTGGGGCGGGGCCACGTCGCAGCAGATCGAGGCCGTCTCGGACGCGAACGGATACCTGACCAAGCTGCCCGCCGGCGTGTCCCATGTCAGCTCGCTCTTCCTGACCGAGATGCCGTCCCAGATGACCTCGGTCGCTGGAACCTACCGGGTCACTTATGACGGACAGGGCGACATCCGGGTCACCGGCGGCACCAATGTCCGCTACGGCGACGGAGAGATCTGGTTCGACTACACGCCCCGCAACAGCAACCTGGTCAGCATCGACATCCACAGGATCACAGCCACCGACCATATCCGCAACATCTCGGTCGTCCACGAGAAGAACATCCCGGCCTTCGAGGCCGGCAAGGTCTTCAATCCGCAGTGGATCGAGATGATCGACGACATGCGCTCGCTGCGCTTCATGGACTGGCAGGGCACGAACAACTCGGACGTCTCCAGCTGGGCCGACCGGGCGCAGATGTCGGATGCGACTTGGGCCACCGAGGCCGGCGTCCCGCTGGAGATCATGGTCCAGCTGGCCAACGAGACCGGGACGGATCCCTGGTTCAACATCCCGCATCTGGCCAGCCCGGACTACATCCGGAAATTCGTGGCCTATGTGAAGGAGAACCTCGATCCCGACCTGAAGCCCTCGTTCGAGTATTCCAACGAGGTCTGGAACTTCCAGTTCGAACAGGCGCAATGGGCCCACCAGCAGGGCCAGAGGCTGTGGCCCGGCCAGAGCGACGCATGGGTCCAGTTCTACGGCATGAAATCCGCCGAGATGGCGCGGATCGTCGATCAGGTCTATGGCGCGAACGTCAATGACCTGGTGAACAAGGTCATCGCCACCCACACCGCCTGGCAGGGCCTCGAGGAGAGCATCCTCGATGCGCCGAACGCGGTCGCCAACGGTTCGGCACGCCCCGCATCCCTGTTCAACGACTATGCCATCACCGGATATTTCGACGGCAGCCTGGGGCGCGAGAAGGGCGCGACCGTGCTGGACTGGATCGCAAGCTCCGAGGCAAGCGCCCTGGCCCAGGGCCGTGCCCAGGGCCTGTCGGGCAGCCAGCTGACCGCCCATGTCCGGGAACACAAGTACGACCGCGCCATCGACCTGGCCGTGAGGGAGCTTCGCGACGGCTCGGTCACGGGCAATCCCGACGGCTCGATCGCCAACCTGATCAAGAGCTTCGCCTATCACAAGAAGGTCGCCGACGCCTACAAGATGGACCTGGTGATGTATGAGGGCGGCACCCATGTCGTGGGCACCGGCCAGTGGAGCAACAACAAGGTGCTGGCCGACTTCTTCAACGCCCTGAACCAGTCCGATGACATGGGCGGGCTGTACCAGGAACTGATGCAGGGCTGGAAGGATGCGGGCGGGACGCTGTTCAACGCCTTCGTCGATGTGGGGCGGCATGGAATCCACGGATCCTGGGGCGCCCTGCAGCATCTGGACGACCAGTCCGAACGGTGGGATGCCATCGTCGCCTTCAACAAGGCAAATCCCGGATGGTGGGAGGCTCGGGACCCGGGCGACTTCATCGGCAGCGGAGAGACGGCCCCGGTCGGGACGACCCCGCCCGATCCCGAACCCTCGGACCCGACCCCGGCCCCGACGCCTGTCCCGCCGACGCCCCCGGGTGCCATCCTGGGGAACGATCTCGACAACATCCTTGAAGGCAGTGGCAGGAACGACCGGATCTACGGGTTCGGCGGCAATGACACGATCTATGGCAAGGGCGGCGCCGACGAGATGCATGGCGGCCTGGGCAACGACCTCTACTTCGTGAACGATCGGGGCGACCGGACGATCGAGAGGGCGAACGAGGGGTATGACGAGGTCAGGTCGACGATCGACTGGACCCTGTCCGCGCATACCGAGGCGTTGTTCCTGCGGGGAACGGCCGATCTCGACGGGATCGGGAACGCGCTGGGAAACCGGCTGGTCGGCAACAACGGAGCGAACACCCTGTCCGGGATGGCCGGGAACGACGTCCTGCGGGGAGGCGGCGGCAACGATCGCCTGATCGGCGGAACCGGAAACGACACGCTTTCGGGCGACAGCGGCCAGGACACCCTGGATGGCGGCGCCGGGAACGATGTCTATACCGGCGGTGCGGGACGGGACGTCTTCATCTTCCTGTCGGGCAGGGATGTCGTGAAGGACTTCCAGGTCGGCTTTGACACCGCCGAGCTGATCGGCGACGGAAGGATGACCTGGCAGAACAGCAACCAGGGCCTTGTCATGAGGCACGACCAGGGCACGGTCACCTTCGAGGGCCTGGACATGGAGGATGTCAGCTTCATCTTCTGATCTTTGACTTCTGAGGCGTCAGGCCAATCGAGATGCCCGAGAACCGGGTGGCCTGACGCCGGATGCGAGTTGATAGCCTGCGTGACGGGCGATGCCTGATGGATTGCCCCTGCACCCCGATGCACTGATCGCCCGCATTGGGGTGCTCCTTGTCAATGCTGCCAGATTGTCGGGCGCACCGCAGGCGCTGGAAGAGACCGGCACCGCCGTCGCCTCGCTCCATCCGGACGGGCGCGTGGTCTTGACATGGCCGACCGTGCCCTGTCGGTGCAGCAGATGCGCGCCTAGCAGCAGTCCTCGGGCCAGGACAGTGACGCTTGGGCAGCGCTGTGCTAGTTCGTCCTGGCAGGTCGACTTTCCCCGCCTTGCCCCCGATGCGTTCCGACAACGGAACCGGCGGGGCCTTCCGAGTAGGCCGATCCACGCCACAACGCCTGTCGCACCGACGGATCGCGGGTCAGCCCTCAGGAACCTTTGGGGGGCCGCACGGTTAGAGGGCCCGGCGCCCTCATCCCGGCAGAGCCTCTGCCCGCCCCGTCTTCCTCCGCAAAGCCCCGACCGCCCGTCCTGCCCGCCGCAGGGGCAGGGGGGGGTGCGGCATCGAAAGTCGTCCCATGTTCGAGACATTGAGCCAGCCTCCCGATCCCTACATCCTCGTCCTGATGGGCATCGGCGTGCTGATCGCGCTGGTGGCGTGGCTGCCCTTGGCGCTGCGGCGCCTTCCGCTGTCGCTGCCGATCGTCTGCATCGGCCTGGGCATGGGACTGGGTGCCATCCCCTGGTTCCGCTTCGCGCCCTCGCCGCTGGAGCATCCCGAGATCACCGAGCGGTTCGCCGAGTTCGTGGTCATCATCGCGCTGATGGGGGCCGGGCTCAAGATCGACCGAGTGCTGGGCCTGCGATCCTGGATGATCACCTGGCGGCTGATCTTCCTGACGCTGCCCTTGGGGATCGCGCTGATCACGCTGCTGGCGGGCACCTGGCTGGGTCTGCCTTGGGCCTTGGCGCTGCTTCTGGGCGCGGTCCTGGCGCCGACCGATCCCGTGCTGGCCTCGGACGTGCAGGTGGGCCCGCCCAAGACCGGCGAGGAGGACGAGGTCCGCTTCGCGCTCACCTCCGAGGCCGGGGTGAATGACGGGGCGGCCTTTCCCTTCGTGCACCTGGCCATCGCGCTGGCGGCCGCCTCGGTCACGCAGGAACCCTGGGCCTTGGAATGGCTGACCTACAATGTCCTGTGGGAGATCGGCGTGGGCATCCTGGGCGGCTATCTGGTCGGTCGGCTGTTCGGCTGGATCACCTTCCGCATCCCGGCCGAAACCAAGCTGGCCAAGACCGGCGACGGGCTGATCGCCCTGGCGGCCACTTTCGTGTCCTATGGCTTCACCGAGACGATCCACTCCTATGGCTTCCTGTCGGTCTTCGTCACCGCGCTGACCTTCCGGCAGGCGCATCGGGATCACGACTTCCACACGTCGATGCACGACCTGACCGAACAGATCGAGCGGATCTCGATGATGATCCTGCTGCTGCTGTTCGGGGGCGCGCTGGTCCATGGCCTGCTGTCCCCGCTGACCCCTGCCGACATCGCGGCGGCGGTGGTGATCCTGCTGGTCATCCGTCCCGTGACCGGCCTTCTGGGGCTGTCCGGGGTCACGGCGTCCTGGCACGAGCGTCTGACGATCGCCTTCTTCGGGATCCGCGGCATCGGGTCGTTCTATTATCTCGCCTATGGCCTGAACCATATCGAGGATCCGGGCCATGCCGCGCGGCTCTGGGCCATCGTCGGCCTGGTGGTGCTGCTGTCGATCATCATGCACGGCCTGTCGGTCACCCCGATCATGCGCAAGCTGGACCGCCTGCAGGGCCGCGACCCCGATGCCGACGACGCCGTGCCGCCCCCGGGCTTCCAGGGGCCGGGCGCCGAGGCGCGGAGATGAGGGCGGTCGGCGCGGGAAAAGCGGCAGCCTTTGATCAGCTTGCCGCCAGAAGGTCGTTCAGCCCGGCGGTCTCGGCCTCGATCATCCGGGCCAGCGGGCCCGAGCTGTAGCGGCTATCATGGGTGATGTCGCGCCCGGCCCATGTGGGGCGCAGGAAGTCGTGGTCCTCGTGCGGCAGCTCGACATCGCAGGTCACCAGCCCGGCCAGGGCCCCCAGATATTCGTCGACCTGCCAGATGAGGCCCGCAAAGGGCACGTCGTGGCGACGCTTCTCGATCGGCGGCGCGATCGAGAATTCCGCGATGATGGCGTCGGCATCCCCAGGGTCCATCTCGAAATGAAACTCGCTGCGCGACACGCCCGTGCGGTTTCCCTTCAGCGTCAGGGTGGCCGCGCCGTCGCAGATCCGGATCCGCGCCTTGCCCATGTCGAACCGGGCGATGAGGTGATCCCGGATGTGGCAACTACCGCTGGTTGCGCGGCGCCAGGCCCGGTCTATCACAAGGAACTTGCGTTCGATTTCAATGCTCAAGGGCGCCTCGCCGGTGTGTTGCCGTCTTGGTGCGGGGCTTAGCCGGGAAAGACCTCGACGGCAACGACTGTCGGCCCGGGGGACGACGAAATGCCGATGCACGGACGGGCGGACGGGGCGGCCATGCCGGGGCGACCGGACAGCCGCGGCGGTCCGATGGCCCTGCGATGGCGGGCCACGGGACGTCCCCCGTCATCGGCGGGACAGGGCCCGAAGGCCGGGATCCTGCCGATGAGGCCTTTCGTCGCGCTATCTCTGGTGCTTCTGCAGCAGCCGCAATCCCCGCCGCATGCCGGGGCAACTCAGCATCCGCCCGGCCTTGGCGACGGACACGACGATGCGCTCGCGCTTGCGGCTTTCGGGCCAGCGCTTGAGCAGCTTGTCGACGCGCATGTCGTAAAGCGTCAGCAGGATCTTCTTGCTGCCCTCCGCGCAGATCACGACGGCCTTCCGGCGCGCGAAGACGCGGCCCTTCAGGCCGCCCTCCTCATAGGCCTCGCGGCGGGCCGAGGCGGGGCCGGACATGCCGGGGATGCGGCGCCCTTTCGGATGGATCCATTCCTTCCGGCTCTGGCGGGTGACCAGGACGATCTGGTCCTTGCCCTTCCCGGGCAGGCGGCAGAGGACGCCATAGCGCTTTTCGGTCATGCAAACAGCTCGCGGATCAGGGTCGCGCCGGACAGCGCCAGGGACTTGTTGCGAAAGCGGCCGTCCGCGCTGACATCGCGGCCAAACCAGGCGGGGGGCGCGAAGGCCGTGGCCTCCGCCTCGGACCCGAACTCGACCTCGACGGTCACCAGCGGGGCCAGATCGCCGTCGAAGACGTCCAACTCGAAGGTGTGCCCGTCGTCCAGACGGCCGGTCCAGCGCGTCTTCTCGATCCGGCGCCCCTCGGTCTGGGGCCAAAGGAGGTCGAACTGCGCGGCCTCGATCGTGATCTCGCGCTCGGTCCGCACGATCCCTTCGCCGGATTTCAGGCACAGCACATGCGTGTCGTCCGACTGGCGCAGCCGGACCTCGACCGAATCCTGCGGCAGCGTCACATAGCCCTGCCGCAGGGCCGAGGGCCGGGCCGCGGACAGATCCGGCAGCGCGGGAACCAGGAACTTGCGCTCGATCTCCTGGGGCGTGGCCATCCGCGTCAGCTCTTCCACAGCCGGTCGCGGATCTCGTCGAAGATCTGTCCATAGGCCTGGGACGAGGGGCGGTCGGGGGCGAAGGCCATTACAGGCGCCCGATTCACGCCCATCCGTTCGACATCGGTGGAAAAGGGCAGCACGGCCTGCAGCATCTGCCTGGGATAGGCGTCCCGCATCCGCTCCATCGTCTCGCCATGCAGCAGCTTCTGGCGCTGCACCATCGAGAAGAAGGCCACGATCCGCTTCTTGCCGGAGGTGTCCTTCGACCCGTCCTGCCCCCCACGAAGTCCAGAAGCTGCTCGAAGGTCCGTTCGGACAGCGTCGTCGGAATGACCGGCACCACGATCAGGTCCGAGGCCTGCAGCACGTTCTCGGACAGCATCGAGATGTTGGGCGGGCAGTCCAGCACGATGACGTCGTAATCCCCGCCGACGGCCTTCAGCGACTTCTTGAGCCGCGAGCGGCTGTTCTTCATCCGCGACAGGAAGACGTCGAAATCGCGAAAGGTCATATTCGCGGGCAGGATGTCCAGATTGTCGTAGTCGCTGCCGCGGATCGCCTTGGTGAACTGCTTGACGTCCTCGAAGAACGCCTCGTTCTCCAGCTTTTCCGAAGGCTTGACGCGGAAATAGAACCCCGAGGCCCCCTGCGGGTCCAGATCGCACAGCAGCACGCGCTTGCCGGCCTTGGCGAAGGCATAGGCCAGGTTGACCGAGGCGGCGGTCTTTCCGACACCGCCCTTGTTGCTGTAGCAGGCCACGATCTTCATCTCAGGTTTCCTTGCCATGGAACAGGGTGCGGAATTCGGCGCGGACCTCGGCGCTGTCGAACAGCGCGAAGCTGGACATGATCCGGGCCCGCTCTTCCTTCTGGCGCTCGTGCAGCACCGCGATCAGGGCGCCGATGCTCTGCGCCAGGACCAGGTCCTGCTTCTGCCCGATCGGCTCATGGGCCTCCATGAAGTCGCGCAGCGCGACCTGCTGGACCGAGTAGTCGTTGAACAGGCCCAGATTGTCCTGCAGCGCCTTGAGGGGCTTCAAGAGCGGCTTGACCGCGTCGGCGGGAAACAGCGGGGCGAAGAACTCCATCAGATAACGCAACTTCTTGCACAGGATCCGCAGCTCGTGGACCTGCGTGTCGGGGGTCTGGGCGGTGATCTCGCGGGCGATCCTGCAGACCTTGCGATAGCGTTTCCAGATCAGTTGGCGGGCATAGTCCTGGACCTGATGGTCGGCCTCGGGGCCCTTGACCGGGCGGTCGGGCGCGTCGAACAGCGCCTGCAGGTCGGACATGGCGCGGTCATGCGCCGCGCTGCGCAAATTGGCCGCGACCGCCTTGTGCGCGCGGCGCCGTTCCTTGGCGAACATCGCGAACATCAGTTCCAGCCCCTGGTGCAGGGACGCGGGCAGCATGGCGAAATAGTCGTCGCGGGCCAGCAGGTAGACGTCCAGATCCCGCAGCCGCCCGGTGGGGGCCATCAGGTCCGAGGCCGCCTGCTTCAGCGCCGCCGTCTGGTCGTCCGAATACACGCCCTTGAACAGGCTGATGACCGACCGGACCTTGCGCAGCGCGACGCGGTAGTCGTGCAGGAATTCGGTGTCGTGATCGGCGATGATTCCCACCTCGTTGCTGCGGGCCACGCGCAGATAGGCGGTGATGATGTCATTGGCCGCGCGCCATGCGGTGTCGTCGCCGGCGACCGGGACATCGGGCTTGGCGACATAGGGGACATGGGCGGGAAACAGCAGCGGCGCCACGGCGGCGACGCTGTCCGCCCCGGG
This sequence comes from Paracoccus liaowanqingii, assembly GCF_004683865.2. Classification (NCBI taxonomy): domain Bacteria; kingdom Pseudomonadati; phylum Pseudomonadota; class Alphaproteobacteria; order Rhodobacterales; family Paracoccaceae; genus Paracoccus; species Paracoccus liaowanqingii. The sequence goes on from NZ_CP038439.1 coordinate 131,580, forward strand.
GGCGGCGGCGGCCTCCAGATGCCCGCGCAGGGCGTCCAGCGCGCGGTCGTAGCCGCGCAGCCCCTGCAGGGCGGCGAAGGTCACCGGCGCGCCGTCGCCCTTGGGCTGCAGCGTCGTCAGCCGGGCGCGCACCTGCGTCTTGCCCTCGTCATCGGTCAGGGACAGCTGGCGGCTGCTGATCGTCCCCGAGCCCACGCTCAGCAGGCTGCGCAGCGGAGAGACGCGCTGCAGCGCCGCCCTGACCGGCCCCTCGGCCAGATCGGCCACGAAATTGCCGGGGCGTCCGGCCTTCTGGGCCATGACGCCATCCGTCTGGTGCAGGATCAGGCAGCGCCCGGTCTCGATCAGCAGCTGGCCGGCGCCGCGGACCGATCCGTTGAAATCGTCCAGCAGCTCGAACGGGGCCTCGGCCGCCAGATCGGTCACGCCAAGGTCCAGCGCGCCGACCTGCGGCCCCAGGACGTCGTCCGCCAGCGCCCCCGCCAGAACCAGGATCGTGTCTTCGGATCGGCTCATGATGCCCTCGTTCCCGCCAGTTGAGATCGCCGTCGACGCATCGACCGCGTCGACCCTTATACTTCGGCCAAAGCCATTGTCGACGCCCGAGCGAGACGGCCGGTTCCCTCGTCCCCCTGGAACGACCGATCCCCCGGCCATCGCCGGCCGCCGTGGTGGCAGGGGCCCCGCCCGCCGATCCGCGCCCGACCGCCCCCGCCGCCCGGATGCGGGGCATTCGAGCGGTTATGGCTCTTGCCCAGGGACGGGGGATCGCGGCAAGATCGGGTCGGGCCAAGCTCGGTTCCGGCGGCCCGGCCGTCCCGGGGCTTCGGTCCTTGGCATGCGAGGGCCAGGACGCCGGGGCGGATGGGCAGGCCCGGCACGAGTGCCGATGCGAAGATCAGGACGGGCCGACCCTTGAAGCCCTTCCGCGACTATTTCCCGATCCTGACCTGGGGTCGCCAGTACGGCCGCCAGACCCTGTCCGACGATCTGCTGGCCGCGGTGATCGTCACGATCATGCTGATCGCGCAATCGCTGGCCTATGCGCTGCTGGCGGGGCTGCCGGCGCAGGCCGGGCTCTATGCCTCGATCGCGCCGATCCTGCTTTACGCGGTCTTCGGAACCAGCCGGGCGCTGGCGGTGGGGCCGGTGGCGGTGGTCTCGCTGATGACCGCCGCCGCCATCGGGCAGATCGCCCAGCAGGGCACGATGGGATACGGCGCGGCGGCGCTGACGCTGGCGGGGCTGTCGGGGGCGATCCTGCTGGTCATGGGCGTGCTGAAGCTGGGCTTTCTGGCCAATTTCCTGTCCCATCCGGTGATCGCGGGCTTCATCACCGCCTCGGGCATCCTGATCGCCACCAGCCAGCTGGGCCATGTCCTGGGGGTCGGCGCCGGCGGCCATACCCTGCCCGAGATGGTCGTCTCGCTGATCCGCGCCGTGCCGCAGACGAACCCGGTGACGCTGGCGATCGGGGTCGTCGCGACGGGCTTCCTGTTCTGGGTCCGGCGGGGGCTGAAGCCCCTGCTGCGCCGCGCGGGGATGGGCGCCCGCGCCGCCGACATCCTGACCAAGGCGGGGCCGGTGCTGGCCGTGGTGGCCAGCACCCTCGCGGTCCGGGGGCTGGACCTGCAGGCGCAGGGCGTGCGCATCGTGGGCATCGTCCCGCAGGGCCTGCCGCCGCTGACGCTGCCCTCCGTCTCGCCCGACCTGATCGGGATGCTGCTGGTGCCGGCGCTTCTCATCTCGGTCATCGGCTTCGTGGAATCCGTGTCGGTCGCGCAGACCCTGGCCGCGAAAAGGCGCCAGCGCATCGACCCGGACCAGGAGCTGATCGGCCTGGGCTCCGCCAATCTGGGCGCGGCCTTCACCGGCGGCATGCCGGTGACGGGGGGCTTTGCGCGGTCGGTCGTGAACTTCGACGCGGGCGCGGCCACGGCGGCGGCGGGCGCCTTCACCGCCATCGGGCTGGCCGTCGCCGCCGTCGCGCTGACGCCGCTGATCTACCACCTGCCCATCGCCACCCTGGCCGCGACGATCATCGTGGCGGTGCTGTCGCTGGTCGACCTGTCGATCCTGCGCCGCGCCTGGTCCTATTCCCGCGCCGATTTCATCGCCGTCGCCGCGACCATCCTGGTCACGCTGGGGCTGGGGGTCGAGGCGGGGGTGTCGACCGGCGTGATCCTGTCCATCGCGCTGCATCTGTACAAATCCTCGCGCCCGCATGTGGCCGAGGTCGGGCTGGTGCCGGGCACCCAGCATTTCCGCAACATCCTGCGCCATGACGTGCAGACCGATCCCGCCATCGTCACCCTGCGCATCGACGAGAGCCTCTACTTCGCCAATGCCCGCTTCCTCGAGGATCACGTCGCCGACCGCGTCACCCCCGATTGCGACATCCGGCATGTGATCCTGATGTGTTCGGCCATCAGCGACATCGACCTGAGCGCCTTGGAAAGCCTCGAGGCGATCGCCCATCGGCTGGACACGATGGGCGTCAAACTGCACCTGTCCGAGGTCAAGGGTCCGGTCATGGACCGCCTGAAATGCTGCGATTTCCTGGACCACCTGACGGGGCGGGTCTTCCTGTCGCAATACGATGCCTGGGATGCGCTGCGCAGCCGCCCGCCCGTGGCGTGATCCGTCTCAGAAGCGGTCGACCGGCACCTTCAGGTAATGGTGCCCGTCGTCCTCGGCCGGGGGCAGGCGCCCGCCGCGCAGGTTGATCTGCAGCGCCGCCATGATCCGGTCGGGCAAGGGCAGCGTCGCGTCGCGGGCGTCGCGGGTCGCGATCCAGTCCTCGCGCCGGGTGCCGTCCCGAACATGGCGGTTCGTGGCGCGGTGCTGGTCGACCGTCGCCTCCCATTGCGGTGCGCCGCGGTCCCTGGTGCCGTAGTCATGGCCCACGAACAGGCGCGTGTCCCCGGGCAGGGCCAGGATCGCTTGGATCGACTGCCACAGCTGGCCGCTGTCGCCGCCCGGGAAATCGGCGCGGGACGTGCCCGCATCGGGCTGCATCAGCGTGTCATGGGTGAAGGCCGCATCGCCGCAGACATAGGTGACCGATCCAAGCGTATGGCCCGGCGACAGCATGACCCGCAGGCCCAGATCGCCAAGCGCGATCGTCTCGCCATCGGCCAGCAGGCGGTCGAAATCGCGGGCCGGATCGAAGGCGCCGGGCAGGTTGTAGATCCCGGCCCAGATCCGGGCGATGTCGCCCACCCGGTCGCCGATGGCGGTGGGCGCCCCGGTCAGCCGGCCCAGCTGGGCCGAGGCCATGACGTGATCGGCATGGGGATGGGTGTCCAGCACCCAGGCCACGCTCAGGCCCTGATCCGCGACCAGCGCCAGCACCTGATCCATGCTGCCGGTCGAGAAGCGGTAATGCTTCGGGTCCAGGTTCCAGACCACGTCGATCAGCGCCGCCTGCTTCGTGGCGGGATCGGCGCAGACATACTGGATCGACCCGGTGTCGGGCTCGTAGACGCCCCAGACATCGGGGCTGCCCGCGCCGGTTGAGGGCGAATGGCGGATGACGGGCTGGTGCAGCAGGCTCATGCGGCTGTCCCTTGGATGAAAGCGGGCGAGGATTTCAGCCTGGCGCCGATCCACAGGCCCAGGATCATCATGGGCACGAAGACCAGCGTGCCCGGCGCCAGCAGCGGCAGGGCGGTCAGGGCGGGGCCCGGGCAGAACCCGCCGATGCCCCATCCGGTGCCGAACAGCACCGCGCCGGTCAGCAGCGGCCGGTCGATGGCACGGCTGGTAGGCAGGTCGAAGGCGGGGTTCAGCACCGGCGCCGCCCGCCGCCAGACCAGCCGATAGCCCAGGAAGGTGGTCAGCGCCGCGCCGCCCATCACGAAGGCCAGGCTGGGATCCCACGCACCCGCCAGATCCAGGAAGTTCTGCACCTTGGCCGGGTCGGCCATGCCCGACAGGATCAGCCCCAACCCGAAGACCAGCCCGCTGAGAAAGCCCCAGATCCCGCGCATCACAGACCTCCGATCACGTGACGCAGCACGAAGACGGTGACGAAGCCCGCCGCCATGAAGACCACGACCGCCGCCAGGGACCGCACCGACAGCCGCGCCAGCCCGCAGACCCCGTGCCCCGAGGTGCAGCCCGATCCAAGCGCCGTGCCCGTGCCGACCAGCAGCCCCGCCACGGCCATCGCCGGCAGGTTCTGCGGGACGGTCTGCGGGATCGCGCCGCCCAAGGCCAGCATCAGCAGCGGCGCCGCCAGCAGGCCCAGCACGAACCAGATCCGCCAGTCGCGGTCCCGCGCCGCGCCGGGCAGGGCCAGCGCCCCCTGGCTGATGCCCGCGATCCCGGCGATGCGGCCGAAGATGCCCATCACCATCACCGCGCTGATCCCGATCAGGACCCCGCCGCCAAGCGAGGCCCAAGGGGTGAAGGCCGTCGGGGTCACCATGTCCATTCGTGGTCCTCTGCGCGGGGATTGCACCGGGCGGCGCATCTGATACAGTATATATTCGTTATCTCTAATTAAGTCAAAGGTAATATGTCGGACGAGCTTCCCGATCCCTCCGTCGCGGCCCTGCAGGACATGGCCGATCACGTCGCCGCCCGGCTGGCGCTGGTGGCCAATGCCAAGCGGCTGTTGATCCTGTGCGAACTGGCCAAGGGCGAACGCCCGGTCGGCGCCCTGCAGGCGGCGGTGGGTCTGGGGCAGTCGGCGCTCAGCCAGCATCTGGCGCGGCTGCGCGAGGCGGACATGGTCGCCACCCGCCGCGAGGGGCAGACCATCCATTACCGCATCGTCGACCCGCAGCTGGAGGTGCTGATGCAGGCCCTCTACGCGGCCTTCTGCCAGCCGAAGGATCCGCAGGCGACATAGGGGCCGAAGGACGCCGGGCCTCAGGCCCCGGTCGCCTCCTGCATCGCGAAGTCCAGCACGAAGCGCGTTCCCGGTCCGCCGTCCTGCCATTCGACCTGCCCGCGCAGCTGGGAACTGAGCCCGGCGATCAGCGTCATCCCCAGGCTGCCGGAGGTTTCGGCGTCAAAGTCGGGCGGCAGGCCCGGTCCCTGGTCCGAGACGGTCAGCCGCAACCGCCCGGGTCCGGCTTCCTCCACCGTCATCTGCACATCGCCCGCACCCGCCGGATAGGCGTATTTGAAGGCGTTGGTCACCAGCTCGTTCACCAGGAGCGCCAGCGGCACGGCCTGATCGGTCGCGATCGACACCGGGGCAAGGGTGCAGCTCAGCGTCTGGCCGGGACGGGCGGTGGTGCGGAGCTGGTCGCACAGCTCGCCCAGGAACGCGGCCAGCTGGACGCTGTGCACCTCGTCGGCGCGCCACAGCCGGTCGTGGACCTGCGCGATGGTCGTCACGCGGGCCTCGGCATCCTCCAGCGCCTTGGCCAGGGCGGGGTCCGACGACTCGCGCCGCTGCATGCTCAGAAGCCCCGCCACCATCGCCAGGCTGTTCTTGACCCGGTGGCTGATCTCGCGCGTCAGCACCTCCTGATGGGCGACCGCCGCGCGCAGGCGCGCCTCGCTGGCCCGCAGCGCCTCCTCGACGTGATGGCGCTCGATCGCCACGCCCAGCAGGTTGGCGAAGCCCTGCAGGAAGGCCAGGTCGGCCGTGGTGAAGCGCCCCTCGGTCGGGCTGTCCACCTCGAGGATGCCATAGCGGCTGGCCTCGCCCTGCACGGGCACGTTGATCGCGCGCCGGATGCCGTGGTCCCGCAGCAGGGTCGGGGTCCGGAACCGCGTCTCGCCCTCCAGGTGGTTCGAGATGACCGGCTCGCCCGTCTGGAAGGCATAGCCGGTGGGGCTGTCCAGATCGGCGCCGATGCGCGCCCGGCCGACCACGCCGGGCCGCCAGCCGACCCCGGCGCGCAGGATGAACTGCCCCTCGTCGGGCAGGTATTCCATCACCTTGCAGAAGCGGCTGTGCAGGCCCAGGGCGCAGACCCGCGTCGCCTCGTGCAGCAGCGCGCCAAGGTCGTGGGTCCGCAGCGCAAAGGCGCCGTATTCGGCCGCAAGCCGCTGCTGGCGCAGCCGGTATTCCAGTTCCTCCGCCGGGCTGCCGCCCGTTTCCGGCGCGACGGCGGGGGCGTCCACATGATCCTTGTCCATGGCCTTGCTTCTTCTGCGTCCGAAGGCGCCGCCCGAGGGGCGACGTCCTGTTGCTGATCATGCCATGTCATAAAGAAAGACCGCCGCCGCCGCGAGGGAGGAGTTTGGATTGCGGGCATCGGGAAGGAGGTCGTTTTCGGGATCCGCCATGCGCGCCCGTCCCGGCCTTGCGGATGTCGGCGGACCATGTGCCCCGAGGGCGTCCGGACAGGGGCAGGGTGGGTCCGGAGCGCGAAAATCGGGGGCATCGCCCTTTCAAAGACCGCGGCCGGTGATATCCTTCAGCAATCAAGAATGCGAAGCGCTTGGGAAACCTTGGCATTGATCATCCGCTCGATCTGAAAATCGCGCAGCCGGGTTTCCAATTCCAGTTTCCGTCGCTCTATGTCTTTTCTGCTTCTGAATTTATTTGGTTTTTTTGATGCCCGCGATCGCGGCGGGGATTTGGTCGAAACATTCAAGACACATCCCCGATACAACCGAGAAACATCGCCGAATGTCCGGTGGTTTGGAACAGCTCGACACTGGATACTAAACCATAATGTCTGCCTTGAAGTTTCTGTCAATCGCGGGCACCGGGATCAGCGGATTGGGTACGTCAGCGTACTAACATATGTTATAGAATAATGTTCCCCCCATGATAGACAGGTCTGAACGGTCCCCATTCCAAGGGCGGGGCCGATGGAGAGACGACGCACGACGAGCTCTTGCCCCAGATAAGAGATCGCCATGCCAAAAAGATTGCCCCGGATGATGGGGCGAAACAGTCTTCTTTCGACGCTTTCCCCGGAAGATCAGTCCCTCATCACCCCCTCGCTCGAGGACGTGCCCCTGCCGCAGGGGATGATCCTGGAACAGTCCGGCCTGCCGGTCGAGACCATCGTCTTTCCGCTGTCGGGCACGATCTCGGTGACCGTCTCCTCTGCGCGCAGGATGCAGACCATCGAGACGGGAATCGTCGGCTCCGAGGGGATGTCCGGAACCTCGACCCTGCTGAATGCCGCCGTGCCGTCCCAGAACTTGTACGTCCAGATCCCGGGCCATGCCCTGCAGATCAGCGCCGCAAAGCTGAAGACGCTTCTGAAGCAGAGCCTTGGCCTGCAGCAGCATTTCCTGCGCTTTGCCCATGTCCTGATGACGCAGACGGCGCACACCGCCTTCGCCAGCCGGTACGGGACGCTGGAGGAGCGGCTCGCGCGCTGGCTTCTGATGTGCCACGACCGCGTGCATGCGGACAAGCTGAGCCTGACGCATCAGGCCATCTCGGTCATGCTCGCGGTGCGCCGCCCGGGCGTGACGGTGGCCACGCAGGTGCTGGAGGGGAAGGGGTTGATCCGCGCGACGCGGGGGGAAATCCAGATCACCGACCGGGACGGCCTGGAGGCCGTGGCCGGGGATTACTACGGATCGCCCGAAAGCGAATACCGGGCCGTCTTCAAGGCAAGATAGCCGTCGGCCGGGGTGTCGGGACCGCGACCCATAAATGTACGCCAGCGTACAAATACTACGCGGTGCCGACCAGCCTTGTTATGTCTGGGCTTCAAGAAAAAAACATAATGAGGGCCGGGGCAGTATGGGCGAGACTTTGACCAAGCTGATCTATTCGTCCAATCACGGTGGGCTCAGTTCTGGTGCTCTTGACAGTATCCTGCACAGTTCGCGGTCAAATAACGATCGCGAGGATATCACCGGCGTTCTGGTCGTCGGCGAGGAGGATTTCTTGCAGATCCTCGAGGGCGAACGGTCCGCGGTCGCGGAATGTTTCATGCGGATCATGCAGGACGATCGCCACAAGGATATTCGGATCATGCTGGCCGGCAAGAAGTCGAGCCGGTCATTTTCAAAATGGAGCATGCATTGCGTCAAGACGTCCGGCGCAAAGCGCGCGATCATCTCGAGATATTATATTGACGGGGTTTTCGACCCCTCGCGGATGTCGCAGGATGCGCTCGAAGAACTGTTCCAGACCCTTGCGGCCTGCAAGTAAGGACATGTTCCGATGTTTCCGGCAATCGTCCGGATCGCGCCCTGCCGGCGCAGGGGGAGACGGGTTTGGATCTTGACGAACTTTACCGCGTGCTGCGCGGCTCTCACATCCGCGCCCGAAACATCGTCGACACGATCCGCGACCCCCTGCTGGTGCTGGATTCGGACCTCTGCGTGATCAGCGCCAACCCGGCCTTCTACCGGACCTTCGCCACCCATTCCGAGGAGACCGTGGGCCTTCCCTTCACCGACCTGGGCCACGGGCAGTGGAACATCGAAGAACTGCAGGCCCTGCTGAGGAACGTCATCCCGAAAAGCGCCTCGGTCTTCGACTACGAGGTCCGGGCGGACTTTCCCGACATGGGATGCCGCACGATGCTGATCAGCGCGCAGCGGGTCGAACATCCCGACAGCCGCCAGCGCATCCTGCTGCTGTCGATCGTCGATGCCACGGCCCGGCGCGAGCGGGAGAACGATCAGGACATGCTGATCGGCGAATACGATCACCGGATCAGGAACATGCTGTCGGTCATGCGCGCGCTGGCCCGCCAGACCCGCACCCAGGGACAGTCGGCCGAGGCCTATCGCGACGCGCTGCTGCAGCGCTTCGACGCGCTGGCCCGCGCGCAGGAGATCTCGACCCGAGGCGATGCGCGGCAGCTGGCGGACCTGACCGCGCGCATCATGGAACCCCATCTGAACGGCACCAGCCGCGTCAGGATCCTGGGCGGGCCGCCGATCACCCTGAAGGCGACCGAGACCGTCTCCCTGGGGATGATCCTGCACGAGCTGTCCACGAACGCGCTGAAACATGGCGCCCTGTCCGCGTCCGGCGGAGAGGTGACGATCGCCTGGACCTCCGGTCAGGACGACGAGGGCACCTCCGTCGTGCAGCTGGGCTGGCAGGAGCGCAACGGCCCCGCCGCGACGCCCCCCTCCGTCCCGGGCTTCGGGACCAGCCTGATCGCCTATTCGGTCCGCCAAGAGCTTGGCGGGACGGCCAGGCTGGATTACGGCCCCGACGGCCTGACGGCCGAGCTGACCTTCCCCCGCGTCTAGACCCCGATCCGGAGACATCATGCCCCAAGACATCACCCCCCGGCCCGCAGGCGGCCGCTCGGTCCTCGTGGTCGAGGACGAACCGCTGATCGCGATGGAGCTGGAGATGATGCTGGACCAGCGCGGCTATCGGGTGCTGGGCCCCGTGGGGGTGCTGGAGAGCGCGCTTCGGCTGCTGCAGGACGCGCGGCCGGATGTGGCCATCCTCGATCTGAACCTGCACGGCCAGCTGGCGACCCCGATCGTCGAACGCCTGCGCGCGCTCGACACGCCCTTCATCATCGCCTCGGCGGATGCGTCGGTGACGCATGGCGAGACGATCTTCGCCGATCATGCCGAATGGATCGCGAAGCCGATCGACGAGAACCTGCTGATGGCGGCGCTGGACCGCGCGACGCCCTAGTCACAGCTCGGGTCGCTGCACCACGTCGTGCCGAAGGCCGCTGGAGGATCCGGGCAGCGGGGCGGGACGGGCATGATCCACGCGCCAGGCGACGCGGGCCCCCGAGGGCGCGCGGGCCAGCATCGCGCGATGCTCGTAGCGCAGCCCGCGCGCCCCGATCTGGCCGGGCGACAGGGCATAGGCGTCGCGGAAGAACCGCGTCCGCCCCTCGGCCCGCCCCCCGGCCAGCGACAGCGGGCGGGCCTCCAGGCGACCCGGGCCGGTCAGCGCATAGGGGATCCAGTTGTCGGGCGGTGCGCGGCGCAGGCACAGGACCGGCTCCTCCACCTCGGGCGGGATGGGGCGGGGCCGCCAGGGCGTGCCGCGCCCGTGGGGATCGCGCAGGACCGTCTCCTCGAGCCAGGCGAGGTTGTCGACCGGGTCGATCCGCAGCACCGCCTCTTCCAGCACGTCGCCCGACAGGATCGGCGCACGGGCCAGGATCGGCAGGCTGCCGTCGTCATGGCACCAGCCGCGCAGGTCCGTGCCGCGCCCGTCCGAGGCGGTGCGGCGGCGTCCGAAGGTGTCGCGGATCGTGACCGCGCGGATCGCGACCAGCGCATTGATCGGCACGTCGATCTCGCAGCGCCACTGCACCTGGCCCTGTTCCGCGAAGGCGGCGGCGATCAGCAGCTGGCCCAGATCCGAGGGGCCGGCGGGGACGGCCGCAAAGTCCAGCGCCTCGTCCTCGATGCGCCACCAGCGCGGCGGCTGCTGGCCGGGCAGAGACGCGCGCGACAGGACGCGGGTGACGGTCTGGTCGTCGGGTGCCGCCCGCATCCCGCCCTCCAGATCGGACCAGTGAAGGTCCGGCCCGGCGGCGCGGTCGGTGCGCAGGCCAAAGCCGTTCCCGCCGGTGCCATCGAGGCGGATGACATGGGCGCGGCGGTCGGGGTCGAACCCCTCGCCCAGCCCGCCCGGCTGGCGCGCCGCCCACCGGCGCGCGAGGGCGGCCAGATCCTCGGGCAGGTCCAGCCGCCCGCGCCGGATCAGGTCCAGGGCACGGGCGCCGTCGATCCTGCGCGCAGGCGACATGCGCGACAGCATCGGGTGATCCCCGACCAGCGGCACCTGCGCCGCCAGCGCATCGGCCATCGCCGCCGCGCGGCCCGCGGGTTCGGCCTCGGCGACCAGCGACAGGCCCAGCCTCAGCCGGTCGCGCCAGTGATTGCCGGGAGGGGCGGCCAAGGCAGCCGAGGGCACCACGTCCAGCGGGTCGACCGGGGCGCCGTCCAGCGCGGTCACCCGGGCCACGACATGGGTGATGCTGGCCTCGACGGGGGTGCCGCCGTCGAAATGGTCCATCTCGCCCATCCACCATTGCCGGCCCAGCAGCCAGAGCGGGTCGCCGAGCGGCACGGCGGCGCCGGGGACGGGATCGGGGTCGCGGGGATCGGGCTCGATCCGGTCGAAGAGGCGCCAGCGCGTGGGTTCCATGGGATCTCCTGCCGGGTCAGATGTGATCGGGTTCGCGCAGGGGGGCGCACCATCCCGCCGCGACCGGCACGGCGACCGCGTCCAGCAGCAGCAGCGGCAGGGTCGCGCCCAGATGGCGGCCGGGCCCGGCGGGCATGTCGGCGCCGCCCGGCCAGTCGGCGGGGGCCAGCATCCGCGCCTGTGCCGCATCGGCCACCTGCGCGACAAGCTCGATCAGCCCCTGCGGGTGCCAGGGCGTGGCGGGATCGGCGGGCACGGCCAGGATGGCCGTCTGCGGCGCGCGGGCGCGGGGCGCCTCGGCATCCATGACCAAGCCCACCTCGCCGGTCGCCGGGGGGATCGTCTCGGACCAGCTGTCGATCAGCAGACCCGCGACGGCCCCGCCGCGGGGCCCCGGATCGCCGATCACCACCGCCGAGCGGCGGGCGGGATAGGCGTCGCCCCGGGTCCTCGGGCCGCCCAGCCAGTCGGTGCCGGGGTCGGCGGGCAAGGGCGGATCGTCGCCCCATTGCACCGCGCGCAGGGGCAGCGCGCCGTCGCGCGCCAAGGCAAGGTCGGCCACAGGCTCGATCCGCGTGCGCACGGTGGCCGTTTCCTCGATCCAGTGCAGCAGCGCCGCGGGGCCCGCATGTCTCAGCGCGTCCGGGGCGCCGTAGGCATCGGCACCGGGCAGGGCGAAGGGCAGCAGGAGGGGCAGATCCCCCAGCAGCGCCTGCAGCGCCGCCTCGGGCGTGGCGGCGGCGTCGGCGGCGGTCATCCGGCCGGCCAGGTCGGCGCCGACCCGGGCAAGGCCGTCGGGATCCGGCGTGCCGCCCATGCGCTCCAGCATCCGCCCCAGCTGGGGGATGCTGGTCCCGAAGCGGCGCGGGTCGGAGGGGTCCACGCCTGCCGTTTCGGCCAGGCCCCGAAGCCGGTCGCGCCAGGTGCGAAGTTGGGCGCGGGCGCGGGTGCGCGCCTGCTCCGACGCCGCCTCGCGCCATCCGTCCGGGTCCGCACCGCCCAGATCCGCCGCCGTCAGCGTCCGCGCGCCCGCCAGGGCCGCATGCACGCGCGCGGCCATCCACAGCGTCGTCTCGGCCGTCGCGTCGAAGGCCAGATCCTCGAGCTTCATTCGCGCCCGCGCCCGGTTCAGCAGCTGCGCGCGCCCGTCGCGGCCCGGCGCCATCATCCAGACAAGGTCCAGTACCGAGGGCTCCAGCGTGCGCAACGGGGTCTGGCGGTTCTTCGGGCCCCGGACATGGCCCGCGATCTCGCCCAGAAGCTGGGCTGCAAGGACGGCCAGTTCGGGGGCCAGCAGGGCGCGCAGGCTGCCATCCGTGCCGATCGGTCTGGTCCGCCAGCCGGTCGCCAGCACGACGGACAGATCGACCGTCTCGCCCGGCGGGCGGGCCTCGGTCACCGACAGGTCGGCGGGCGGCGCCGCGCCGATCGACAGGCCCGCCAGCACCGCCTGCGCGGCCTCGCCCCGACCCTCGGCCAGGGCGGCGGCGCCCTCGGCCACCAGCACCATCCGCAGCGCCCGCAGCGCGCCGATCAGCCGGTCCCGCGCGGCGGCCGCCGGGCCGGGCAGGCGGTCCGGACGCGGCGTGTCGATCAGCGCGCCCGCATCGAAGGACGGCCCGTTCGCCGCCGCCTCGCGCGGATCCGGCGGAAAGAGCCGCGCCAGATCCTCCTCGATTTCGGCGGCGCCCGCGCGCTGCAGGCTGTCCACGACCAGCGCGGCCATCGCGGCGGCCATGTCCGCGCCCTGCCGCAGGGCGGCGATCAGCGGACGCGCCTCGGCCATGGGACCGGCGGACAGGTCGGCGGGCAGGATCGCGTCGCCGCCCGGATCGTGCCACGCCAGCCCGGTCTGCGCCCGCCACAGTGCCGCCAGCACGGTCGCCGTGACCGCCGAGGGGGCGGCGATCCATTGCGGCTCGGGCGTCGGGGCGGCCGGGGCCACCGCGTCGATCAGGCCATAGGCCCCCAGGATCAGCCCTGTCGGATCGGCACGGCGCTGATCCTCCAGCGCGGCCATGGCGGCGGCCTCCTCCCAGACATCCGGCCGGTGGGACATGGCGTCCAGCAGCCCGGCCAGGGTCCGGTGAACCTGCGCGGGCGGCGTCGCGGTCAGCTTGGCGATCATGCGGGGGATCGCCGCCAGCAGGGCCACGGCGCGGTCCGGCCCGGTGCCCGCCTGCCGCGCCTTGGCCGCGGCGCGTTCGAGGCTGTCGGCCCCGAGGCGATCCAGCGCCGCCAGGGCCAGCGCGGGCACCGGGTCGGGTTCCTTGGCCTCCAGCCGCCAGCGCGGATGGCCCAGGGCCGCGGCTTGGGCCGCGATGTCGCGGGGATGGCGATGCGCGGCCTCGATCTCGGCCAGCGCGCGCAGGATCAGATGCTCGACCAGCAGCGCCAGCAGGCTGACGGGGCGCTCGGGCAAGGGCTCCTTTCCCGGCGACATCAGCCGACGGGCCAGGCGGTCCCGCAGCCGCGCGCCCTTGGCCAGCCCCTCCAGGTCGGGGTCCGAGAACCCCGGATCGGGCGAGGTCTCGGCCCCCGGCGCCACCAGCGATCCGCACAGCTGAAGCGCGGCGCGGGCAAAGCTGCCGCCGGGCAGGGCGGCCTCGGGGCCGGGGCGGGTCTTTGCCTGGGCCAGCAGCGCCTCCTGATCCAGCGCGACGCGATAGGCGGCCTCGGCCAGAGCGGGCCCCTGCGCCGAGGAGGTCAGGACGTCGATCACCAGATCGGGCGGCAGAAACCCGCGCGTGCGCCAGACCCGCCCCAGGTCATGGCGCCCCAAGGCCGCCACCATCGGTCGGTAGCCCTCCTGCGCGCGCTCGGCATCGCGGACGGTGCGGGCGTGCCGGGCCAGGTCGGGGCGCGTCGCCAGGATGCCCGCCAGCGGGCTTGCCTCTCCCGGCGGTGCGCCGTGGGGCCGGGCAACATGGATCCCGTAGGGATCGTCGCCGAGGCGCAGCAGCGGCAGCTGCCCCTCGGGGCGCAGGTCGAGGAACCGGGCCTTCAGGTCGTCCAGCGGGCGGCTGTCATGGCCCGCCGCCGCCTCGGGGCCCGGATCGAACAGCGTGACCAGCGCCGGGCGCACGGCGCTTTCCCAGACCAGCTCGGACAGGATCGCGCGGACCCCGTCCGTGTCCGGCGCCGGTTCCGAGAGGGGATCGGCGGACAGGCCCAGGGCGCGGGCCAGGCGCCGCCCGCCTTCGGGGCTGCGGGCGGTCGGGACCGCAGCGACGGCGCCCTTGGTGGCGCGGCCCGGCACGGGCGCCCCGATCCCCGCGCCCCGGTGGGCGTGGTCGGCCAGCAGCCGGTCCAGCACGTCCCGCCCGGCCTCGCGGCCATCGTCCAGGCCCAGGACCACCAGCCGGTCGAAGCGGTCCCCGTCGGCGGGCAAGGGCAGTTCCAGCGCCATGCCGATGTCCAGCGCCGCCGCGAAATCGGCGATCCAGGCCAGCTCGGACTGCCCCGGGGCCAGGACATCCTCGGGGTCGGTCGCCACGGGGGCGACGGGCAGGGCGCGCGGGATCTCGCGGCCTTGGGCGGCGGCGATGACCCGGCCGTCGCGCAGGGCGACGGCCAGCAGCTGGCGCGGCAACCCGCGCGCGACGGGACGGTCGGGGCGCAGCCCCTCGGGGCCCGAGGGCCGCGCGCCCTGCAAGGTCAGGTCCAGCAGCCGCGCCACCCGGGCCGCGCCCAGCATCCGGTCCAGCCGGTCGCGCAGCAGCCGGTCGTCCTCGCCCCGCGCCACCGCTGCCCGATAGGCGGCGACAAGCTCCCGCTCGGCCTGCGAGGGGGTGTCGTCGGTCGGCGCGACATGGATCGTGTCGGGATAGGCGCGCAGCTGCAGGATCGCCCCCCGGCGCGCCGTCTCGATCCGCAGCGGGAGCAGCAAAGCGGGGCCGGGCGGCGCCTTGAAGCCAAGCTGGTCCAGGAACCTGCGGGCCTCCTCATGGGTGGGGCGGTCGGTCTGCGAGTCGGGGTCGGGGTCGGGATCGACGTCCCGGTCCCTACCGGAATTCGTGTCCGTGTCCCTGCCGGGATCCGGGCCCGGATCCGCACCGGCCTCCAGGATCCCGTCGCCGCGTGCCAGGCGCAGCGTCGGCGGCAGGCCCCGCAGCATCAGGCCGACCTGCGCGCCCGGCGCCGCCTCGGGGTGGGAGCGGCGGAACGCCTCGATCGCGGCGACGGTCGCGCGGGTCGAGCCCGCTTGCGACCTGACCACCACCTCCATGCCCACGCGGACCGGGCCGCCGCGCACGACGCCGGTCAGGACGGTGCCCCGGCCGCTGATGGTGAACACGTCCTCGACGGTCAGCGCAAAGCTCATGGTGTCGTTCCCAGCAGGTCGGTGCCGTGCAGGGCCAGCACCACCGGGCGCTGGAGCAGGATGCCGGCCATGTCGGCCGAGGACCGGCCCCAGGCAAAGGGGCCCGCCTGCAGCCCGGCCAGATCGGGACGCTCCAGGACCGGCCCCGGGAAATCGTCCCAGTCCAGCGACGGCCAGCCCTCGGCCGCGATGCTGGCGGGCGTGCGGGCCGGGCTGCCATTGCGACCGCCCAGACCGAAGGACAGCGCCCCCTGCGGCTCCTCGAAGACTAGGAACAGCCCGGCGGACCGGGGCCGCGACGGGGCCCCCCGCGGCGGGGGCGGCCTGCCGGTCATCGCGGCCGGATCCTCGCGAAAGCCCACATAGACCATGTCCCGTCCGATCTGCCCCATCGCCACCGGATAGGACAGCGCGCCATTGGGATCGGGCACCCGCGCGCCGTCGATCCACAGCGCCGGGCACAGGTACAGCAGGATCTGCGGATGCAGGCGGAACAGGTCCGAGCGCAGGATCGCGACGGTGCCCACGCGGCCCTTCCAGCCGGTGCCCAGCTGACCGGTCCTGCTCCAGGCGGCCATCGGCGCGGTGTCGAAGGCCTGCGCGGCGGCGGGGTCGGCGGGCTGCGCATCGGGGGCGGGAAAGGCGCGGCGCACGGGGCTGGGGCGGCGCGCGACGGGCAGGCCGCGCCAGATCAGCTCGCGCAGCAGCTCGTGGTTGGCGCCCGCGACCACCGCCTCCAGCGCGGCGCCGTCCAGCGCCAGGGCCGTCACGCTGTCGGGCGGCAGGTCCGACAGGCCGGGCGCAAGCGCCGCGGGGTCCAGGTCGAACAGCCGTTCGAGGATCGGTTCGGGCCAGACGGGATCGTGCAGCAGCCGCGCGGGCGGCGGGGACTGCGCCAGGCGCTCCGCGCCCCCGATCCGCAGGCAGAGGCGCGCGGGCACCGTCACCGCAGGATCCAGCGCCGCGCGCAGGGCGGTGGCAAGCGGGGCGATGGCCACGGGCCTCAGGCGGGGTCCGGCGGGGCGCAGGCTCCGGTCGCGGGCCAGGGTGACGGCCTCGGCCATGGCGGCGTCGCGGCCCGGGTCGCTGCCCAGGGTCCGGTTGCCCGGATCGCGCAGCAGGCTGAGGACCGCCAGCCAGCCCCGGCCCTTGCCGTCCGGCCCGCCGCGCAGGGCGTCGCGGGTCTTGTCCGGCAGGTAGGGGCCGCTGCGCGAGACAGCCGGGAACCAGTTGCCCAAGGGCGCGGCCCCGGCCAGGTCGTCGGCGCGGCGGGTGGCGGTCGCGACCAGATGCACCGCCTCGGCCAGCGAGGCGCCGCTGACATCGCGCGACCGGGCGCCGGGGGTGCCGCCGGGGCCCGCACGGCGGCGCAGGGCGGGATGCAGCGTCGCCCCAAGCGCGCTGCCCGCGACGCGGCCGGCCAGCGTGCCGCCGTCCGCATCCGCCAGACGGGTGCGCGCGGCGGCGGGACCCGCCAGGCGCAGCAGCGCCTCGTCGGGCAGGCGCGACAGCTGGGCATGCAGCTGCGCGCCCACCCGCAGGCCCGCGAAGGCCCGGCCCAGCAGCATGTTGGCATCCGCGATCTGCCCGGCCGCGCGGCGCACGAAGCCCACCATCTCGTCCTGATGGCGGCGCACCAGCTCGGCCCCGTGGCCCGCCATGATCCGCAGGCTGGGCGTGCGGTTCAGCTGCCGGAACCACACCGGATCCCGGCCCGGAGCGAAGCCCTCTCCGGCATCGCGCGCCTCCGCATGCAGGCCGCCGTAGCTGGGCAGCGGCAGGCGCGGTGCCCCGTCGGGGGATTTGGGCGTCAGCGCGGGCACCAGCGCGTCCAGCTCCGGGAAGGTCCGGGGCGCATCGGTCAGCAGCGTCGCGCGCGGCAGGCGCGTGCCCCGGGGCAGGCCCAGCAGATCCGCCGAGGCATCGTCCAGGGGCAGCGTTTGCACGCCCGCCCGAAGGCCGTGGGGCCTCAGGTCGCGCAGGATGTCCTGCACCGAGCGCCCCGATCCGGTCGAGAAGCGCCACCAGTCCAGCGCGGGCAGGGTGATCTGCGCGTCGCCCGGATCCCAGGCCGCGCCGCCATCGCCCGTCATCCCCTCCGGCGGGGCCAAGCCCAGCCCCGCATCCCGCCCGGCGGCGGTCAGCGGAACGAGGGCGGCAAGATAGCTGACATGCGGGCGCAGCTCCTGCGGGCAGAGGATCCGCGAGACCGCGCCGGGGCCCGCGCCCTGCACATGCGCCATCAGCGCGAACAGGCTTGGATGGGGCAGCAGGTGCCCCAGGCCGCTGACCGAAAGGATGGCGTTCGGCATGGCCCCGGCCTGCAGGGTCACGCCCTCGCCCTCGGGCAGGCAGATCAGCCCCAGGGTCGGGGCCGTGCCGAAGGACAGCGCCCAAGGCAGGCCGGGGTCGTGGAACTCGACATAGGGCAATTCGCCCGCGCGGTGATCGCCCGACCCGTCGGCGGGCACGCGCTGTCGCACCGCGCCGGGGGCCAGCGCGACCATCTGGCCCGGCCCGGCCAGCGCCAGATCGACGCTTACCTGCCGGGCGCCCTGATCGGTGTCCAGGTCCACGACCAGCTTGATCTGTCCCGCCGGGTCGACCCGGTCGCGCAGCCCGCGACGCAGTCGCGATGAGATGTCCAGGAACTGGGTCATGCGGCGATCTCCGCGCTGCGGGCCAAGGTGGTGCCGTCGCGGCGGGCGCGGGCGCGCGCCTCGGCATGGCTGGTGCCGCCGGTGCCGTCGGGGGCAAGGCCCTCGCCCGCGGCCTGCCAGGTCTCCTCGGTGACGGTGATCGCGCCTTGGGGCGGCAGGGTGACCCGCGCCCGGTCGCGGTCGGGCCGTCGCGGCAGATGCGGCGCGGGGCGGACCGTGCGCGGGGCGCCCGGATCGCCGTCCGGCCCGTCGATGACCAGGCAGTGCCGCGCCGTGCCGACCGCCAGGACCGGGCCCCGGTCGATCCGGTCCGCATCCGCGAAGACCGCGCCCGAGGGCAGGGCCTGAAAGCCCGGCGCGGCCAGCTTTTCGGCATCGGTCATCGAGACGAACTGCGCGGCGGCGAAGGGCGCGCGCCGGGGGGCGGCCACGGCGATCGGGTCGGATCCCGACCGCAGCCCCGCGATCGAGAAGCGCCGCGGCCCCCGGATCGGGTTGGCCCCCACGCTGTCCAGCGCCAGCTCCAGCGGGATCCGGGTCTGGCTGACCGACAGCCGGGCGCCGGGCGGCAGTTTTCCGGTCATGTGGTCCAGCACGAAAGGCCCGGCCTCGGGCGCCTCGCCCGACCAGGCGCGCGCCTCCGACAGCGCGGCGGCCAGCGCCTGGAAGGCATCGACCGGCTGCAGCGGCACCCGGGCCGCACGGCCGATGGTGACCGCGAAATCGACGCCCACGTCGAAGAACAGGATCTCGATCCGGGCGGTGCCGGTGATGTGCCAGGGGCCGGGCCCGGTCAGCCGCCCCCGCACCGCGACCGAACAGATCGACCGGCTGCCGCGCCGGACGGCGGCGCTGGCGCGGATGGCCAGGTCGATGCCGAACGGATCGAAGATCACCAGCGCGTCGAAGCCCAACTCGCCCGTCAGCGTGAATCCCGCCGCCCCGGCCTTCAGCGCCGCCCGCGCGCCCAGCTGGACCGAGTTCGAGGTGATCGCGAAATACCCCTCCAGCACGAACGAGACGCCGCCCTTGGACAGATCGACCCCCAGCCGGGGCACGTCGGGAAAGCCCGGCGGTCCCTCGAAGGCGGGATGCAGCCCGCCCACCGAAAAGGCCAGCGCGGGCGCGTCACCCCACCGGGTCATCACCGCGAATCCCCCCGTCACCGGCAGGCCCTGGATCGCGCTGTCGAACAGCCGCCCCTCGGCCTCCAGCGTCGAGGCGGTCATGTCCAGCACGCCGAACATGTCCATGTTCAGCCGCACGAGGGGCAGCGCCGGATCGGGCACCGCCACGCGCACCCGCCCCATCATGATCAGCCGCAGCGGGTCGGGCAGCGTCAGGGCCAGCGCCAGATCCAGGGTGACCAGCTCGCGGGGCTGGCCCCAGCCCAGCTTGACGGTGGGTCCGAAGACATGCTGGCCGCGCGTGACGGGGAACAGCGCGCCCGCCCGCCGCGCGATCAGGGGCGCGTCGCGGATCGGATCTTGGGGGGCCAGCACGTCGCCCGCCGTGCCCGCGCGCACCGCCGCACGCAGCGCCTCCACGTCGACATCGCGGTGCAGGCCCAGAAGCCCGCCCACCCCCGACAGCGTGAAGCCGAAGCCCAGGGGGATCGGCGCGAACCGCCCCGCGATGGTCACCAGCAGCGAGAATCCGTCCACGCCATCGGGCATCCGCGTGTCGAGGATGCCGAAGGCCTGCAGCCCCAGGGGCGGCACCTGCAGCACCAGCGCCCCGGCATAGCGCCCGGCCGCCCGGTCATGCGAGATGAAGCCGCCGCCCTGCACCGGACCCGCCTGAAGCGTCAGTCCCAGCCCGGTGGGCGCACGGAACGAGGCGACCACGGCCTCGACCGCGTCGGGCGACAGCGGCAGGCCGCCCTCCAGATCGACGCCCAGCCCCTCGACCGTGACGCCAAGCGGTCCCAGCTGCGCCGTCCCGGTCGTGGCCAGGGACAGGACCTGCCGCCCCGCGGCGCCCGCCGCCCCCAAGGCCGCGCCCACCGACAGGATCGTCACCACCCCGCCCAGGGACAGGGCCACCGGAATGTCCACCGACAGCCCGCCACCGCGCTGCAGATAGAACCCGTCCCGCACGCCCCATCCCAGGGTCAGGTCGACCTGCGTCTGCAGCGGCTTGGGGACCAGCTTCGCCACGAACCCGTCCGCCTGCTCCGGCGACAGCGACAGGGTGACGGGCGACAGGACCGCCTCGACCGACAGCGGATCGCCCTGCCCGCCGCCCGTCGCCGTCACGCGCAGGCGCGGCATCGTGGATGACATCGAGACGGGGCCAAGCGCCAGCCAGGTGCGCGCGGCGGGGGTGCCTTCGGTCACCTCGATCACGGCCCGGGCATCGAGCGAGGGGACCGGGTCCGTGCTGCGCAGATCCGCGCCGGTCGGTCGGGCCACCAGGGCCACGGGCGCGGTCGCCGCGAAGGTCGAGGCGAACCGCACCTGCCACCCGCCCGCAAGGGCGCGGGTGAACTCTGCCGCGCCGCTGGCCAGCAGCATCGCGATCAGCCCTTCGCCCGCCGCGCCATCGGCGGCCAGGGCGGCCAGCACGGCCACCAGATCGACCTGCGGGCCCCCGTCCGGGATGTCGAAACCCGGCAGGGCCAGCGACAGCGCGGGCAGGTCTAGGTCGTCGGGCGGGGGCGGCGCGAAGGGGTGGCGTGGCGCGTCGATCCGGCGCACCTCCAACCCGCAGGCGCGGCCCAGCCCGTCCAGATGCGCGAACAGCAGGTCATGGTCCAGATCGCCGCCCCAGCCCGTCGCGGCGTGGAAGGCCGCGGCGGGTCCGGCCAGCGCCGGGCCGATCCGGTCGGCCTGCAGCTGGCCGCGCGCCCGGGCCGCGACGGCCGCCGGGTCCACGATCCCCAGCAGCGCGGCCGCGTGCCACAAGGCCGGGCGGCGGTCGCGCAGATGGCGCGCGACCAGATGCTCCATCAGCGCGGCGATGATCTGGGCGGCGGTGATCTGAGCGGGCGGCGGGACGTCGGGCAGGCCGGGCGGCAGACCGTCGCGAAAGGCGCGGATCGCCGCCTGGATGCCCCCTGCGGCGGCGGACAGGTCGGCCAGCCCGGGGGTCTGCCCCTCCTCGAGGGCGGCAATCACCGGCCACAGCACCTGACCCGCCGCCACCAGCGCGTCGATCTGTGCGCCAAGGGCCGCCGCCTGCGCCTGCAGGTCGATGCCCGCATCGCCCAGCAGGGCGAGGATTTCGGCCCCCGCGTCATGGGGCACGTCCCCCACCGCCCCGGTGGCGTAATCGAACCGGCGCTGGACCGGCTGCACCGTCGCTTGGGTTGCGTGGGCCAGGGGCGCGAACAGCAGGACGACCTCGCGCAGGACGGTCTGGGCCGTGTCGGTCATGAGGCGGGCAACCTTGCATATTCGACGGTTTTCGGAATGCGGGGGTCGGGCGACTAGGTGATCTGCAGCCGCAGCCAGCCGCGCTCCCAACTGGGGGGCGTATCGCTGGCCCCGGGGCCATAGATCAGCGTCTGCCCGGTCCTGCGGAAGATCGGATCGTCGAAGTTGGGCAGGGGCGGCGGGGCGCCCCCCTCCCGCGGCGCAGATCCCAGATGCTGGACGGCCGTGCGGGCCGTGCTGCGGAACGATCGGCCCGCAGCGGCGGCGGGCCCGCCCTCGGTCAGAGCATGGGTCAGGGAGTAGACACCGGGAAGGGTCGGCGCCTCGGTCGCGAACCCGATCGGGGCCTGCAGGCTGCGCAGCCGCTCCAGCATCAGGGCGACCCGGGGGGCGGCCGGCGTGCCGAAGCCGAAGGCGACCTGGTCGGGGTTCAGGGCGGTGAAATCGGCAAAGCCCCGGCCGAAGATGCACTGATGGGCGAAGGTCTCCAGCTTGGGATCCTTGGTAAACTCGACCAGATAGATCCCCAGCACCGTGATCGTGACCAGCAGCCCGCCCGCCAGCGCCGCCCCCAGCCCGACCGGACCCGCCGCCGCCGCCGCGACCGCGAATTTCGCGTAAAGGCCGAACAGGACCGCGCCCGTCGCGCTGATCCCCATCAGGCCATTCCCGATGGCCACCGACAGATCGCCCGCCTGGCGCGCGTCCTGAAGGCCCTTGGCGGCGGTCTGCAGCTCGACGGCCAGAAGCGGCACGGCGATCACCGCGCCCACGCGTCCCGCCGTGCTGCGCAGGGCCGAGGTGGCGCCCCGCAGCTCGACGGCGGCGGCCATCAGCTTGATGCCCTCGCCCACCCCCTGGGCCGCAAGCAGCCCCGCCTGCCTGGGGTCGGTGGCGTTCAGGGCCCCGATCAGCGCAAGCTGGGTCTTGACCAGCCCGTCGAAAAAGCTGAACGGCAGCCCTGCCGTGTCCAGCACGACCTTGGCCCTGAACAGCCTTCCCCCCGGGGTGGCGGGCCGCAAGCCGAGCTCCGTCAGATCGTCTCCGATCTGGCCCAGCCTGACGACGGGATTGACGGGACCCGCGCCGTCGGCCGCCCGGTCGATGCCGATCTGCAGCTTGAGATAGTGATCGACCAGAACCTGCGAGGCCGGCTCGCGCAGATGGGGAACGCTGAGGATCGCCGTGACGAGCCCCGCCGATTGCGCCAGCGCGAAGGTGGTCCATTTCAGGGCATCGTCCGGGGTGTCGCCCCCCTGCTGACGGCGGAAGAAGGCCCGGGCCGTGTCATCCATCTCGAGCGTCGCCACGGACCCCGTCACGGTGATCTCGGGCAGGTCCCGGATCATCGCCGAGAGGCGGCCCGGCATCAGGATCGATGGGCGACCCCGCGCCACATCCATCAGGAAGCGCGCCTCGGTGCTGCCGGTGACGGCGCCGCCGACCTTGCGCGGATCGTGCAGGTCCAGCCATGGCAGGATGCGGGCCAGCCCGCTCAGGATCTCCAGCCGCTCCAGCGCGGGGGCCGCGTCGAAGGCGGCGATGACCTCTGCCCCCCGCAAGGCGCCGATCAGCCGGGTGGCGGCCGTCGCGACCGGCCTGGTCCGACGGACGCGCTCATCCTCGAGGCTCTGAAGCCGCGTCAGGTCCAGCGCGGCGTCGAACTGCGCCCGGGTGGGCGTACTGTCGGCGGTCAGGCCGTCCCGGGTGTCGTTGATTGCGAAGGCCAGGCTCACCAGGTCGCCGAAGGGCGCGTTGAAGGCGAACCCGCCCAGGGTGCCCACGACCCCGTCCAGCGACGTCGCATAGTCCCCATGGATCCGGTCGAACGCGGCAACGAGGTTGCGGAGGGTGGCGAGGAGGGTCGACATCTGCGGATCCGGGCTTGCTGAAGCTCAGGGTCCGCGAGAAAAGGCGCTTTGTAAATAAAATTATCGTTAATATGTCGGGGGTTGCGGGGGAAATTCCCCGGTTTTTGTAAACTGAACCTTTCGGAAAGCGCCGTCTGAACGATGCCCACGGCCCGATGGCCGCAACACGAACCTGTCCGTTTTGATCTCGGGACGCGGTGTGCGAACCGTAACACGGATCGGCCGACGGGGAGTGACGACCAGGCCGGTCAAGGGACCTGTCTACTGGAACGGAGGTGGGATCATGTTCGCAGCCAACGGCGGATCGTCGAGGGCGACGGTGCCCGATCAAAGGGCAAGCGCCAACTCAACCGATGGAACGGGTCCAAAGAAAGCTGAAAGGTGGTTGGCTTGGTGGAGCCGAGGGGACGCTACATATTAGGACCTTAACCCCATGAAATCCTTACTTGACAGGTGCTTAGTGACCTAAATATGTGGGAAAGCAATGTGGGAAAGAGGGTGCTACCCCTATGCTGTTCAGTCCTGCGGACGTGAACGGTTAGTTAAACCGGGCTTTGCCCTATCCTTGTAGGATTTTAACTTGAGCAAGTATGTAGTCGTCATCCGGTCCAAAGGGCCAAAGCCTGCACAGCACGGCAGTTACCTAGAGAAGCGCCACAACACGTATTACGCCACATTGAAGGTGCCGAAAGGCCTTAGGGGCATTGTGGGTAAATCGAACATGTTCCTCAGCTTGCAGACTGACAGCATCAAAGTAGCCAAAATAAGGGTAATGTCAGTTGTAGCAGAATGGAAAACCCTATTTGAATCATTGAAGAACAACGGTGATCTAATAAACTCAGCAGTCCAGCTACAAAGATTGAAGGAAGTTAACCCTTACATTGATGTAGATCAATTAGCTATGGACGCATTTACTCATAGGGTGCAGAAAGACCCAAAATCGGAACCTGTCCTAGACGTAATTACCCCTCAGCATGGACAAGCCTTGTCTGTTGTAGTGGGTGAATCCTATCCTTTATCTGTTCATATACCTGATTATGAGAAAAGCCTTACTTACGTAGAAGCTAAGACTAGGGATATGAGGGTTTCCGATCTACATAGGTTCACTAAAGTCTTTCCTACGGCTGAATCGGCTACAAACAAGGCTGTCAGAGAATGGGTAGAACAAGATCTTATAGCAGAAAAAGGTCTATCTACGTCCACCTGTAAGCGTCTCATGACTGCATGTCGTGGCTTTTGGTCATTCCTGAAAGACAGAAAGTCTCTAACTCTTCCTCATCCTTTTGATGGTGTAGTACCTCCACAGAATAGGGTGAAGACCGCTAAGAGCATTGTAGCTGACAAAAGAAGGCAATTCTTGATCGGTGACTACAAGAGGCTACTGGAGGCAGCAGAAGAACGGAAAGACGCTAATCTCTGTAACCTTATCCGTATTGCAGCGCATACAGGTTGTAGGATTGAAGAACTATGTCAGATCAAGACCGAACAAGTACAAGATGATAGGCTAATCATTGAAGATGCTAAAACTCCCTCAGGTTGGCGGGAAGTACCCCTACACAACAGGATCACTGACCTTGTAGCATTACTTAAAGAAAAATCGGCGGATGGATACCTAATATCAGGTCTATCCTCCAATAATAAATACAAGTACAGGGCCGATGCTATTGGTAAAAGGTTCTCCAAACTGAAGGTGAAGTTAGGCTACACTGACCATTACGTGTTTCATTCATTCCGTAAGAGCGTATCAGATCAACTAGAGGCGGCAGGAATACCTGAGAATGTCTCTGCAAGGATCATCGGACATGAGATTAGCACTATGACCTATGGTCTGTACTCAAGTGGTGGTGTGACTTTCGAAACTAAGAAAGATGCTATCAATAAGATTAAGTGGGATTAGACATAAAAAAGAGGGCCATAAAGGCCCCCCGACAGTCTCTACACAATGATGATTACTTGACAGGGGTAATGCTCTTACCGTTACGCCATGCAATCACTAGGCTAGCTTTCGGTCTACCCTTGGTGCTGACCTTGGCTTGTTCCTCTATGTCCTTCTCATTCTGAAACTTGACAGTCTTGCCGTTATACTTTTTCTTTATTTCATCGTTAAACCTAGCTTCCTCGTCATCATTAAACAGAGGAGTCTTCTGGTCTTTCATCCAATCAGCGACGATTCTTACATCGTAGTTCAGAAGGTCTAGGACATGTTGCCCTGTAGATTGAGCGATGCCCTCTAGCCCCTTCTTGAGTTCCTGTGCAGCAGCTACAGCATTCTCGGCAAGTAGCCTGTCGTCCTCTTCATCTTCCTGCCTACGTTTAGCCTTACGAGCAAGAATCTCAGCATAGTCTAAAGCCATGTCATAGTCCTTTGTAGGTTACTTGTTAATCAATAGAATCATCGCTACCCTAAGATGTACTGAAAAGCAAGATGAGTCTTTGTGCTGTAGCTGCCTACAGGAAGAAGATTGATAGAATGAAAAATGTGATTACCATGCTGTTCTCCTAGATAAAAGAAATCCTCCTACAGCTGTTCAACGCCGTAGGAGTTTTTGTAGTGATATGTGTCTAGATTATTATGCGCTTTGTAGGCTGTTCCAATATTCAACAGGATAACCATCTACATATCGGATATCAGCCTTATTTACTTCTTCATGACTTCCATCAAGGTACTTGGTATTGTAGCTAGTTTCCACCTTCAGGGCATTGATATCATACTTCACTGTGACAAATTCCAGCCTTGAGTTTGGTAGGTCTACCCTGAATACGTCTTTTACAGTGTCATCAGGTCGCAGCCAGCCATAACCCACTAGCTTCTTAAGAATCTCCTCAAGTAGATGATTACCTGAACAGTCTACAACATAGCTATTCATTCCATGTGCGAAGAACGAACTTACAGCGATAATCAGATCCTCTTGTGTAGCATTTTCTACAACAGATAGCCTATTATCAAGCTTAGGAATGATCTGCTCTTTAATGAAGTCTGAGGTGTATGAGTTAGCTGGTTTGAATTTTGTAGATAGTTTAATCATGATTTATGTTCCTATTAATTTTAGTCCTTGTAGTGAGAGAGAGAAGCAAACACTATTGTCAGCCTCCCTCCACTCACATTATTTATCAGAAGCCTTTTTGACCTCTACGTTTAGCATCCATTACGGCTCTTTTACTTGCCTCAGTAATACGAGGAATCTGTGCAGTGATAATCTTATTCACAGACTCATCACCATTAGCGCTGATATTGATGTTGTGGTAAACATTGACAGCACCACTACCGCCACCTGAGACAGCAACACCAAGTTGACCTTGTGAGTTACGCTTAAGGGGCATGATTGCTTCCGGGCCAGCCTCACCCATCATTCCAGTCTTGCCACTACCGTAGCCAAACAGAGTTGGGGAACCTACAACACCACCATCCATGAACATCTTCACACCACCAGCACCAAAGGCATTACCATTAGCAGAGAAGAGTGACACAAGAGCATTACCAGCCATGTCAGCAGCACCTTTGGCTACATAGTTCTGGTAAACCTCAGCTACGATACTTGAAAGCATTCCCTTAAAGGCATCTTCAATATCACCTGTACCAGCAACAATTGACATAAGAAGGTCTTCTACAGCTTGATTTCCTAGGTTGTAGATTTCTTCTTGGCGATCAAGTTTACGCTCTAGAGCAAGTTCTTCTCTAGCCATTGCTTCAATCTGCGTCTGAGAGACTAGAGTTCGGGATTCACCAAGACGTTTTTCAATCTCAATTACCTTTTCTAACTCTTCCCTCTGTTCACCATGAATACCTGCTAAGCGTTCCTGTTGCTTGATATTCAGATTGTACTGTTCAAAGAACTCTTTCAGTTGGTCCTGAGCCTTTTGTGCATGCTTTTCAGCATCCGATAGCTTGGACCTGCCACCACCTTTACCGCCTCCACCACCAGACTTAGGCTCTTCCCAATCCGGCATCACAGGGGAACGGATAACACCACCAGCAGCGATCTGAACTGCACCACTAGCTGACTGTCCACCTGAGAAAGCCCCAAGAGGGTCTAGGGGATTACCCTTGGCTACAGCAGCCCGTTCCCTGATCTTGGTTTCAGCAGCAACAGCAGCCATATTGGCGTAGATGGACTGTACAGTACCTAGAAGGCTGTTTGCAGCACCCTGGGCTTTTGTGAAGACCCCTGAGATATCAATCCCACTCATAGCGGATAGGTCTATTAGAAGCTGATCTACAACTAGTTCAGAACGCAGTGCAGCTTGCTCAAACTCAATCTGTTGTTCTACCTGTGCCATGATCTTTTCAATCAAGGTATCTGTAGTGCCAGCCCGCTCTAGTTCTGTCCTAGTGATTTCCAGAGTTTGTTTTTTCTGTGCATCAAGGTACTGAACAGAATCTTCACCGTAGCGATTACGAACAGAGGCTAGTTCATTACTTAGTCTTAGTTCCTCATTCATCTGCTTGTAGAGTTCAAAACCCTGAGAAGCAGCATTGTTGGCAGCAGTAAAAGCCTCACTGACAGTCTTTGTCGCCTCAGCAGCAATACCAGATTGTTCACCTACCTGTTGAAACCTGTCTAGGATTTCTTGAGTAACACCGGGAATCTCTCTCATTTCCTCATAGACAGCCTGAAAAGCAGTAACCAACTCTGACTTGGAATTAATGCTATCGTTAAACAGTCTCTCTTGTGCAGCCTGTACCTGTGCAAGCATTTCATTATAGGCATCAGCTTCTGCTTGAGCATCAGCAATGAACGATGTAGCACCGGGATTCATTAAAGTTCGAGTATTCTTAAACCTACCCCAAAACCCTTCACTCGCTGTAGGATCGACAGAACTTGCCTTATCCATGACAGTACTAAGGTTGGCTTGTAGCTTTTCCTTCTCAGCATTTAGTGAGAACTTAGCAAAGTCTGCAATGAAGTCACCATATTTTTGACGAACACGACTGATACTCTGGACCATGCTTGTTTCAAATGAACTACCCACACTGCTAAAGACTTGCTCTAAATCCTGGAATTTGGATAGTTGTAGATAAGTATCCTCCGCAGCCTTCTCACCTTTGGTCATATTCTGGATTAGAAGACCTACACCAATTGCAGCGAATGTAGTCATAGCACCGGCAAGACCGGGAATAAGACCAGCAAGCTGTGCTGCCTGTTGAGAGAAAGCTACACCTGCGTTTTGTCCTGCTTGTAGCTGAACTGCAAAGTCACCGATCTGATAACCTGCCTGTTGGGCATACATACCGAATTTCTGAATACCCTTGCCATTCTGTACAGCCATTTCACCGAACCGATTGAACCGTGAACCAGTCATGTACACGCCATTACCTAAGGCATCGTACTCTTTTTGTAGCTGGTCTAAAGCAACGGCTTGCTGTTGAATGTCTAGGATACCTAAGTCAGTGGCCCGACTAATCTCACTCTGCATACGCAAGTAGGTCTGTTCAGCAGCTAGTAAGGGATTAAGTGTACGAGTTAGATATTCTGCCTCTTTGGCTTTTTCCTTAGCGGCTTTAGCAGTTTCCAACATGGCATCAGATAGTGCCTTTTCATTTTGGAGAAGGGCAGAACCAGCAGCAGAGGTAGGGGCACCAAGTTGACCAGCAGAGGTAGACTTACCGTAGCTTTGAAAGAACTGGCGCCAGTTTTGCTCTCTACGCTTTAGGATATCTGCTTCCTGAGAGGCAACCTGTTCAAGACGCCTATTGTCGATTGCTTTCTCTGCATTCTGCCATGCCCGAGTGAGTTGGTCTGTTGTGGCTTTGGAGGCTCTGTTTAATCTGTTACCCTCCGTCTGGACCTTATTGACCATTTGGGTAAAGGATACACCATACTCATTAAGTAGAGCGATAGCGGCTTTTAGATCACCACTCTCTACGACAATATCTACATCGGCCATCTTGATGTTTCGTTTCTGTTATTTAGTCTCATTGTAATGCTACCTTTCTTGATTGAGCATTTTCAAAATCAGTCAACCATATTAGCGTTGAATAATCTTCTTTGTGAACCTTAGGTGCAAAAGGACCTAGCTTCTTTTCTCTTAGGCAACCCAGACAGAGACTCCAATAAACCTTCCCATCCCAATAGGTCTGACTGTTACAGCCGGGACAAATACAAGTTGGGCTATACCTGAGATGCCAAGGGTGTTGACTGTCCTGCCGCTTGTTCTCTGCACCAGTCATAGGACTGCCCCAAACAAGGCTGTTTTTAGCCCCTCACAGGTGTTCAGGTAGGGTGATAAGGGTAAGGACCGACTCGCAGGCTGGACCCCCCGATTTTGGGGCGTTCTGGGAGTGAAAACACACATCATGCTGCTACCCCTCGTGCTGCTTGACCGTTGCCACCGTGGAAGGGGTTTGTACCCAATCGGTAAGGCCAGAATGGACACTTGTTCACACGACAGTTGCGCCTATCGCTTTCGTCCTCTGCACAGGTTTGGTAGTGTGACTTAATGTCGGAGAACTTGGTGACGTGATGGGGATAGTCTCTGGACTGAAATTGTCCTGCGGCGTTCTTGGCAAATTCGTATCTGACTTGGTTTAAGCTTGTCTTGAAATGGCCTAGTTTGTTTAGTTCTGTATGTTCCATGTTGAAATCTTCTATCTGTAAGTTAGTCTAGTAGTCGTGAATCTTCTTCGTTAAGCCACTCATTGAATAGGTCCAGCATCCTCTTAGACAGAATATAGACTGTCATTTCCTTACCGTCCCTAATGCAGCCACGCCAAAGCCACTGGATCATCTCAGACAGGGCAAAGGTATCTCTATCAATAGGACGGCCCCAAGAGTTTAGATAGGACTCTACGTTTCTGTTAGGATATCTGTTATAGGCGTGGATCATCACAGTCTTATTGCTGAAATCGTTAGTTGCTCTAGTGTTACAGGCTAGCCAACCTCGTTTTGGTTTAGGACCATCTAGTTTTGGATTTACGTCTCTACCATCATGGATTGATCGCTTATGCCTTTCCTCTACAGCAGATAGTGGACAGGTAATTAGGATAGACTGCTTAGGGTGAAGCCTGTAGATCGAACGCAATGCACCGCGTAGGCTGTTCAATTCCGCTGCTGTGGCCCCTGTCTCGTACCATGTAGCTGACATGTACCCTTGGCGCTGGTTAAGGCTTCTGGTGGACAGTGTAGAGCCTATGGTGACAAGCTTCCTGATCTGATCTTTCAGTACCTTTTCGTCAGGCATATCAAATTCATTGAAGTCACTGTAAGTCAGATTGTTCATCTTTAGGAACTGAGAAAGGATAGAGCCTTCAAATTTGTAGGTAAGAATAATCACCCTCTTAGCAGCAAGTAGCAGACTGACGGGTAGTTGAGTGACTAGAGCATTGTTGCTATTCTTAGATGCAAACAGAGAGTCTGCTTTCGCGTAGTCGAATAGTGTCTTGAATGAACGGCTGTTGTTGGTTGGTTCCTTGAGTACAATTACCTTACCGTTGTTCTGGTAATCAATATCTACAACGTCCCATCCCTTAAGATCGTCCAAGTACCCACACACGGTTGAGTAGTCTTCAATCATATTAACTTCTTCATCTACAATAAGGACGTAACCCTTATCCTTGATTAGTTGTAGATGCTCTTTAGTCATTAGCTTGAATAAGCTGTGGGTAGTTGCGATATTTTCAGCAGACTTTAGCAGATTCAGGAATGACTGAGACTTAGAAGTACCGTTCTCTGCTGTAGGGAATGTAAACCCAATGGCATCAGCACAAGCTGTTGGAACTCTTTCTTCTACTTCACTGAGTAGTGGGCTTACATAGAGATACTTCTGATCTGGGTTAGCAATCATCCAGTCAATAATCTTGGTGGTCTTACCTGAACCCATGATGGAGTCTAGAACTTGAATTGTTTCCATGAAATGTTACCTTGAACGTAGAAAACTTCCACGACCGCTAAGGGGTGTGGAAAGACAATCGACTTATGAGTTATTTCAGTAAGTCTAAATAAAAATAGGCCCCACAATTGGAAAGCTTACCGGGGGATAAACCTTCTATCGTGGAGCCTAAGTTCCTACCATGGAACAAACTGATATGATGTTACCGGCCCCCGCCAGCTTTAGTGAATTAGTCCCCGGTAACTACACAAACGATGAATGAAAGAGCAAACATCTAGTTACTAGGGTCCTAGCGCAGGTAGGAATGTTGAGCGACTGAACACCTGCGCGGAATTACTTTTCTTGTTTTATATATATAATCATTAATCTCAAAATTTCAAGTAGTTGACCCTGAAAATAGGTGATAATAGTACCATTACCTTACGTCAATTTATGGTATGATTTAGCCGTTGCCTAATATTTAATCATATGCGGCAATCACTATCGTTCATGATCCTACAAAGCAAGGTGGTGTTGTCGCGCAACAGCCTCAACTTTATTTACTACACCCCTCTTGAACAGCTACAAAGCCAGCCTATCTCAATACTATAGTAGTAGCTTATGATGATAAATATCTATCAGTTATTAATAATCAGATAGTAGATAACTATAGTAGATATCATATCTATGATTCATACCTACAAAGTTGCCTAGTCAAGCGATAGCGCAGTGCTAGTTCTATTAGCATGAAGAAAGTAACAAAGTGCGATAGCACGACTTACTTGATGAACATTACTTTCTGAAAGAAAGGAACGAGGGAGGTCTAATCCTCCTGAGCCTAGATCGAGACTTTTAGTTCTTCGGCCCCTAAGGGCAAGAAGGACGTTAGAAAAGTAGAAGAGATAGGGTAATAAGCTATTACTATAGTAATATTTAATATAAATGATATCCTATTTTGTAGAATTGTCTTAAAGATGAATCACTACATGAGTCAAGGATGATCGCTACGAAGTAGTGACAGATAGGGCAACGTAGTTGTCATAGCTGATCCGCTGCGCTCGTTACTCTTCATCCCAAGTAATGACGTTTGTATATCTTGTCCCTCTTATGTTGATCCACATGTCAATGTGTTTTGATTCTTAGGGGAGGTCTAAATGTACCATAAATAACAATAGGTTAACCCCCCCCTTGGGAGAGATTTCCCCCAGCCTGTAATCCTAGAGGGTCTTACACCCCCTGTGAACACCCTTGATGCCCACTAATTAGGCAGTTATATCAGCTAGTTGTTCCCTATTTGTTCTATTTTATAAGTGCGTTTGCTTGGTCAGGAAAGCCTATCCTACCGCTCTCCGAGTCAATCCTAAATCTTTCCCAGTCTCATTTAATCATCATCACAAACACGTCAATCACGAATAAGTCATTAGACTCTGATCCTGGAATGTGGGTCATGAATAATTCCTGATTCGTTCTTTTATTTGCTATTCTCAGATAATCCTTGACAGAATGAATATTATCCAGGCGACAGATTAAGTAATTCGATGTTATGTTGTAACAATCGCCAGGCAGATAGGCCCCTCAGTGAATCTCAATAAAGCAGGGCCGTGTTAGGTTGAGAGGCTGAGACTCAATAGGTCGGAATCCCCGTGAATCGAGTCGCAGTAGAATGGTGTTTACCTTCTGAGACAGATATGGCATCAAGTCTTAGACTTATGTGAGAATCATTCGGAGTAAATGTCATGCTGATTGGATATGCCCGTACTTCAACCCTAGACCAGACCGCCGGACTTGAGGCCCAACAGCGTGACCTACACAAAGCAGGCTGTGATAAGGTCTTCACTGAGCAAGTATCATCAGTAGACGTGACAGCCCGTCAGAAGCTTGCTGAGGCCCTAGAGTTCATTCGTGAGGGTGATACCCTGATAGTGACCAAGCTAGACCGTCTGGCCCGCTCTGTGGCTCACCTGCATGAGATACTGACAGTCATCACCAACAAAGGTGCAGCACTCAAAATCTTGGACATGGGGATTGATACGTCTACCCCTACTGGCAAGCTGATGCTGAACATCATGGGTGGTGTAGCTGAGTTTGAAAGAAGCATCATGCTAGAGCGTCAGAGGGAAGGGATTGCCAAGGCTAAGGCGGAAGGCAAGTACAAGGGTCGTGCCCCTACTGCCATGAGTCAGTCTGAGAAGGTGAAGCAGCTACATGCTGATGGGAAGACTGCTGTGCAGATTGCTGAGGCTGTCGGGATTAGTCGCGCCTCTGTCTATCGCTGTCTCGCTGAATATTAATTCTTGACGATCCTGGAATTGTGTAGGTGGGGATTCCTTAGGTGGAGTCTCCGCTTATGATTCGTTAGGGTCCCCCCCGGAAATAACCGAGGCCCCCCACTGGCGCGCGGGTAGGCCGCTATATCACCAATACAAAAAAAAAAAATAAAACGTAACCAGTGACCCCGACAGGTGGGAAAGACATGTGGGAAAGGGTATGGCTAAACTACTGATTTCTATAAGACATAGGTAATTGGTGGAGCCGAGGGGAATCGAACCCCTGACCTCGTCATTGCGAACGACGCGCTCTACCAACTGAGCTACGACCCCATCCGGTTCGCTTGGTGGCCCGGGCGGCGCGGTTTGTCAAGTGGGACCGCGCCGCCCGGGATATCGGGCTATTCGGGCAGGGCGTAGGCCACCAGCTGGTCGGCCACCTGCGGCTTGATGATCGAGTTGCCGCCGACCGCGAAGACCACGTATTGCCGGCCGTCATAGTCGTAGACGGCGGGGTTGGACACCGCGGGCGCCTCGACCTGCGCCTTCCACAGCACGTCGCCGGTGGCGGCGTCCAGCGCGCGGACGCGGGCATCCATCGAGGCGCCGATGAAGATCACCCCCGAGGCGGTCACGACCGGGCCGCCGATGGTGGGCGAGC
Source organism: Paracoccus liaowanqingii (assembly GCF_004683865.2). NCBI lineage: Bacteria > Pseudomonadati > Pseudomonadota > Alphaproteobacteria > Rhodobacterales > Paracoccaceae > Paracoccus > Paracoccus liaowanqingii. The sequence goes on from NZ_CP038439.1 coordinate 165,572, forward strand.
CCCAGCTTTCGGGCATGTAGAAGCCCCATTTCTGGATCTGGCCGAAAGGACGCTCCCACAGGGTCTCGCCGGTCTTCAGGTCGATGGCCGACATCAGGCCATAGGGCGGCTTCCAGCAGGGCATGCCCACCGGGTTGAGGAAGTTCGTCAGCCGGAACCCGTAGGGCGCGCCGGTCATCGGGAACAGCCCGCCCTCGGCCTCGCTGCCGCCGGTCTCCAAGGTCTCGTATTCCTCGCGCTCGATCAGCTGGTAGATCTGCGCGATGCGCGAGCTGTTGATGTAGAGGATCGCGCTTTCCGGATCGACCGCGCCGCCGCCCCACTGGTATCCGCCCGCCGTGGCCGGATAGGCCAGCGTGCCCTCCAGGCTGGGGGGCGTGAAGCGGCCCTCGTAGCGCAGCTCGTCGAAGGTGCGCGAGCAGTAGCCGAACGAGGCCAGGTCGGCCAGGCCGAAGACCCCGCCCCAGTCGTCGTCCATCGAGGGCGCGGGCAGGGTGGGCACGGGCTGGGTGGGCGAGGCGACCTCTCCCTCGACATCCGAGGCGGGGACGGGGCGGTCCTCGATCGGGAAGACCGGCTCTCCGGTCAGGCGGTTCAGCACGAAGGCATAGCCCATCTTGGTGGGCTGGACCAAGGCCGGGATCGGACCATCCTCGTTCGGAATGTCGATCAGGGTCGGCGCGGACACGGTGTCGTAGTCCCAGATGTCGTGCTTGACCAGCTGGCGGGACCAGACGACCTCTCCGGTATCGCCGTCGACGGCGGTGACCGAGGTGGCCAGCGGGATCTCCTCCAGCCGGGTGCCGCCGTAATAGTCGGCACTGGGGCTGGAGACGGGCAGGTAGGCCAGGCCGTTCTCCTCGTCGACCGACATGGCGGTCCAGACGTTCGAGGTGCCGGTCACGCCGGGATAATCCTCGGGGATGGACAGGAAGGTCCATTCCAGCTCGCCCGTGCGCGCATCGACGGCGAAGACGGACCCGAGCGGGTTCTCGACGTCATGCCAGTCCTTGCCCGCCCACCCCAGCAGCAGCTTGTCGCGGAACACGGTGGGCGGCTGCAGCTGCGACAAAGGGAAGTTCGCGTCGGGCTTGTTCCACTGGTTCACGTCCAGGATGCCCGCCTCGCCGAAATCGGCACAGAGCGCACCGGTATCGGCATCGACGGCATGAAGTTCGGCATCCATCGTGCCGATATAGACGCGCCGCGCGCAGGGACCGTCGCCCTCGCCCTCCCAATAGGTGACGCCGCGGTTCTTCAGCTCGGGCTGGGTCAGGGGCTCCAGCGCGGTGTCCTCGGGCTCGTAGGTCCAGACGATCTCGCCGGTATCGGGCCGGACGGCCAGGATGCGGTAGAAGGGCGTGCCGATGTACAGAAGGTCGTTGGCCAGGATCGGGGTTGCCGACCAGACCGTGCCCACCATGTCGCCCGACCCGTCGGACACGTCGCCGGTATGGATCTCCCACGCCTTTTCCAGGTCGCCCACGTTCTCGGGCGTGATCTGGGTCGAGGCGCTGTACTTCTGCGCCATGCCGTTGCCGTGAAAGCCGGTCCATTCGGTCTGCTGGGCATGGGCGGCGGGCGCGCACAGCACGAGGGCGGGAAGGATGCGGAACAGGGTCATGGGCTTACCTCGCGACCAGAATGAAGACCAGCCACAGGGCCAGCGTCAGGGCGATGGTCAGCATGATCCAGCCCTGCATGAGGAACCACGCGCAGAGAAGCGTCAGCAGCCCGCCGATCAGGATCATCACCGTTGCGAAGGTCCGCAGCTTGCCCGGCGCCAGCCGCCCGACCAGGACCGCGGCCACCGTCAGCGCGGCCATGCCCAGAATCGCCAGTCCCGCCCCGGGCGTCCCGGTGATGCCCGATCCGCGGTGAAAGAAGGCGATCACGGCCAGGATCAGACCGATGGCCGCGGGAACGGCCATCAGGTTGGCGACCAGTTCCTCGCGGGCGCGGGCGGCGGGGGGAAGGGGGGCAGGCATCGGCACCTCATGTGTTGTTCGCCGGGCAAGCGGTTCACATCCGCGTGCCCGGTTCTGACATAAAGGTGAATGCCTCGCCGGGGTGCAAGTTCCCCGCCGGGGCCCGATTAACCCGGCCTGGGTCGCGGAAAGCCGGTCGGCAGCCTATTCGGCGGCCTGCGCATAGACCTCCAGCGGCGGGCAGGTGCAGATCAGGTTGCGGTCGCCATGGGCGTTGTCGACCCGCCCCACGGGGGGCCAGTACTTGTCCACCCGGAAGGCGCCCGGCGGGAAGCAGCCCTGCTCGCGGCTATAGGGGCGGTCCCAGTCCCGCACCAGATCCTCGACCGTGTGGGGGGCGTGGCGCAGCGGGCTTTGGTCGGCTTCGATCCGCCCCTCGGCCACCTCGGTGATCTCGGCCCGGATCGCCAGCAGGGCGGTGACGAAGCGGTCGATCTCGGCCTTGGTCTCGCTTTCCGTGGGTTCGACCATCAGCGTACCGCTGACCGGCCAGCTCATCGTGGGCGCATGGAAGCCGTTGTCGATCAGCCGCTTGGCGATGTCGTCGACGGTGACGCCATGTTCCGCGAAGGGCCGCGTGTCGATGATGCATTCATGCGCGACCCTTCCGCGATTGCCCATGAACAGGATCGGATAGGCCCCGGCCAGCCGCGCCGCGATGTAGTTCGCGTTCAGGATCGCCACGCGCGTGGCCTGCGTCAGCCCCTCGCCGCCCATCATCAGGCAATAGGCCCAGCTGATCAGCAGGATCGAGGCGCTGCCATAGGGCGCGGCACTGACCGCGCCGCTGTCCGCATCGCGCGGATCGCCGGGCAGGTAGGGCGCCAGATGCGCCTTGACCCCGATCGGCCCCATGCCGGGACCGCCGCCGCCATGCGGGATGGCGAAGGTCTTGTGCAGGTTCAGGTGGCTGACATCGCCGCCGATCTCTCCGGGCTTCACCAGGCCGACCAGCGCGTTCATGTTCGCCCCGTCGATATAGACCTGGCCCCCGTGCTGGTGGGTGATGTCGCAGACCTGCCGCACCGTGTCCTCGAAGACGCCATGGGTCGAGGGATAGGTGATCATCACCGCCGCCAGCCGGTCGCCGGCCTTCGCGGCCTTGTCCGCGAAATCCTCCAGATCGATGTCGCCATTGGGCGCCGATTTCACCACCACGACCTGCATCCCGCACATCTGGGCGCTGGCCGGGTTGGTGCCATGCGCCGACACGGGGATCAGGCAGATGTCGCGCTGATCGTCGCCCTGCGCGCGGTGATAGGCCTGGATGGTCAGCAGCCCCGCATATTCCCCCTGCGCGCCGCTGTTCGGCTGCATCGAGAACGCCTCGTAGCCGGTGATCACGCACAGCTTCTGGGTCAGGTCCGCGATCGCCTCATGGTATCCCGCCGCCTGGTCATGCGGCGCAAAGGGATGCAGCGCGCCGAATTCGGGCCAGGTGATCGGCATCATCTCGGCGGCCGCATTCAGCTTCATCGTGCAGGACCCCAGCGGGATCATCGCCCGGTCCAGCGCCAGATCCCGGTCCGACAGCCGCCGCATATAGCGCATCATCTCGGATTCCGCCCGGTTCATGTGAAAGACCGGATGGGTCAGATAGTCGCTCTCGCGCAGCAGGTCCTCGGGGATGGCGGGCGCCATGGCCTGCCCGGCGGGCTCCGAGATCCCGAAGGCATCCAGCAGCCGGGTGATCACCCCCGCATCGGTCGTCTCGTCCACGCTGATGCCGACGCGATCGCGCCCCACACGGCGCAGGTTGATGCCCCGGTGCCGGGCGGCGGCCATGATGCCCTGCTGGCCCACCCCCACCTTGACGGTGATCGTGTCGAAGAAGGCCTCCGGCGCCACCTCGGCCCCCGCCGCCCGCAAGGCCTCCGCAATGGTCACCGCATGCAGATGCACCCGCTGCGCGATGGCCCGCAAACCCACCGGCCCGTGAAACACTGCATAGAACCCCGCCATTACGGCCAGCAAGGCTTGCGCAGTGCAGACATTGCTGGTCGCCTTCTCCCGCCGGATATGCTGCTCGCGCGTCTGCAGCGCCAGCCGCAGCGCCGGGTTGCCCGAGCCGTCGACCGAGACGCCGACGATCCGCCCCGGCATCGCCCGCTTCAGCGCGTCGCGGCAGGACATGAAGCCCGCATGCGGCCCGCCATAGCCCATCGGCACCCCGAAGCGCTGCGCCGATCCCACGGCGATGTCGGCCCCCATCGCGCCCGGCTCGCGCAGGACGCACAGCGCCAGCAGGTCGGTCGCCACCACCGCCAGCGCGCCCGCGCCGTGCAGCGCTTCGATCTCGGGCGTCAGGTCGCGGACATGGCCATAGGTGCCGGGATACTGGAAGATCGCGCCGAAGACGTCCCCCGCCACCAGATCGTCGACCGAGCCGGTGACGATGCGGATCCCCAAAGGCGCCGCCCGCGTCGCGATCACGCTGATGGTCTGCGGATGCAGGTCATGGGCCACGAAGAACGCATCCGCCTTCGACTTCGACTGCCGCCGCGCCATGGCCATCGCCTCGGCCGCCGCCGTCGCCTCGTCCAGCAGGGACGCATTGGCCACCGGCAGCCCGGTCAGATCCGCCACCATGGTCTGGAAGTTCAGCAGCGCCTCCAGCCGCCCCTGCGCGATCTCGGGCTGATACGGCGTATAGGCCGTGTACCACGCCGGGTTCTCCAGGATGTTGCGCTGGATCGCCGGCGGCGTGACGGTGCCGTAATAGCCCTGCCCGATCAGGCTGGTCATCACCCGGTTCTTCGCCGCGACCTCCTTCATCCGCGCCAGCAGCCCGGCCTCGGACAGGGCCGGCCAGTCCAGCCGGTCCGCCTGCCGGATCGCCGCGGGCACGGTCTGCCCGATCAGCTGGTCCAGACTGTCGGCCCCCACGGCGGCCAGCATCTCGGCCATCTCGACCGGAGACGGCCCGATATGGCGCCGGTTGGCAAAATCGTCGGGGTCGTAATCCGTCGGGATCCAGCGGCTCATCAGCGTCTCCATTCCATCGCTCGGGCGCCGCAGCCCGGCCCCGTCTTCTTCACGAAAATATCCTCGGGGGGTCCGGGGGGCGAAGCGCCCCCGGCCTGTCGCCGGGCCGTCAGGCCCGGCCGCATCTCACTCGACCAGCGCCTTGTAGGCCGCCTCGTCCATGAACCCGTCCATCGCGCCCGCATCCGCAGGCTTCAGCCGGAAGAACCACGCCGCCATCGGATCGCCGTTCACGTCGCCCGGCGCATCCGCCAGCGCGGCATTCACCGACGTGATGACGCCCGCCACCGGGGCGGTGATGTCGGAGGCCGCCTTGACGCTCTCGATCACGACGATCTCCTCGCCCGCGGCGACCTCGCGGCCCTCCTCGGGCAGCTCGATGAACACCACGTCGCCCAGCTGCTCGCTGGCGTGCCGGGTGATGCCCACGACGATCTCGTCGCCCTCGGCCCGCAGCCATTCGTGATCTTCGGTATATTTCAGCATGACGATGGTCCTTCAGCGTTTGTAGGAGGGGGAAACGAAGGGCAGGGCGCTCAGGGTCACGGGGATGCGCTTGCCGCGCAGTTCCGCCCAGACCTGCCCGCCCTCGGGGATGTCCACGGGCAGCCGCGCCATCGCGACCGGCCCGCCGACCGAGGGTCCGAACCCGCCCGAACTCACATGGCCCAGAGCCTCGCCGCCCTCGGGGGCGGCAAAGATCGCCACGCCCTCGCGGATCGGCGCGCGGCCCTCGGGGCGCAGGCCGCGACGGATCACATCGGGCGCCCCCAGTCCGGGCAGGATCACCTCGGCGCCGGGAAACCCGCCCGCCCGGGCCCCGCCCGTGCGGCGCACCTTGGGGATAGACCAGCCCAGCGCCGCCTGCGCGGGCGTCACCGAGCCGTCCATGTCATGACCGTAAAGCGGCATCCCGGCCTCCAGCCGCAGGCTGTCGCGCGCGCCCAGACCGATGGGGGCCACCTCGGGATGGTCCAGCAGCGCCCGGGCAAACTCCTCCAGCCGCGCCGCGGGCACCGAGATCTCGAACCCGTCCTCGCCGGTATAGCCGGACCGCGAGATCCACAGATCCGCGCCTTTCCAGCCCAGAATGCGGCTGTCCATGAAGCGCATGTCGCCCACCTCGGGGACCAGCCGCGCCAGCACGGTCGCCGCCATCGGCCCCTGCAGCGCCAGCAGGCCGCGATCGGTGACCGGCGTGACATCCACCCCCGCCAGCCCCTGCAGATGCGCGATGTCCTGTTCGGCGCAGGCGGCGTTCACCACCAGCAGGAAATGATCGCCCCGGTTGGCGATCATCAGATCGTCCAGGATCCCGCCCTGGTCATTGGTGAACAGCCCATAGCGCTGCCGCCCCGGCGCCAGCCCGGCCAGGTCGGCGGGGATCAGCGTCTCCAGCGCGGCGGCGGCGGTCTCGATCCGGCCGTCCCCGGGGGTGACCAGCACCTGCCCCATGTGGCTGACGTCGAAAAGGCCGGCCTGCGCCCGCGTGTGCAGGTGCTCGGCCATGACGCCCATCGGGAACTGCACGGGCATGTCCCAGCCCGCGAAGGGCACCATCCGGGCGCCGCGTTCGACGTGAAGATCGTAAAGTCCGGTTCGGCGTGTCGTGTCGGCCATCTGGCCTCCTGCGGTTCAGCCGGACAGCCGGCATCGGTTGGACGGGGAAAGGCCCCCCGCGCGTCGATGCCCCCTCTGTCCCTGCCCGAAGCTTGGGCGCCTGAGATCGTTATCCCTTCGGCGGGCGCGTGGCGCCACTCTCCAGAGTTCTTGGGGAAGACGGTCCTTTTGCCTGAGAGCTTGCCGGGGCGGCTTCTCCTTCGGCCCCGGCGCAGCGCCGGTGTCTCCCGAATTCCTGCCACAGTTGCTATCGGCAGCCCCGGCCCAAGGCAAGACCTTTGTCCGGGGGACCTGCCGCCGCGACACGGATCGGACCGAGGCTGCCCGATCCGCAGGCGGGCGTTGACAGCCCCCGGGTCCGTCGGCATCGTCGGCCACGACCCCGTGAAAGACCCCTCCATGCCGCCCAAGTTCTTCCAGATCGGCTTCAACAAATGCGGCACGACCTTCATCGCGCGGCTTTTCGACATGAACGGCATCCCCGCCGCCCACTGGCTGGAGGGCGCCCTGGCCGAGGATATCGCCTATGCCAAGCTGGCCGGGCGCAAGCCCCTGGCGCGCTGGGCCGACAAGGTGACGGCCTTCACCGACATGGAATCGGTGCGCTTCCTCAACATGCCGGTGATCGAGGCGTTCAAGGACTACGCGCTGCTGGACCGGCACTATCCCGGCGCGGTCTTCCTGCTGAACACCCGGCGGGTCGAGGACTGGATCGTCAGCCGCTACCTGCATCGGGGCGGCGCCTATGCGCGCAGCTACGCGGCGGCGCGGGGGGTGGCCCTGGGCGATCTGGCGGACATCTGGGCCGAGGAATGGGACGCGCATCTCAAGGGCGTGCGCGCGCATTTCAAGGGCCGCCGCGAGTTCATCGAGATCGACATCGACGAGGCCGCGCCCGAGGATTACCGCACCGCGCTGTCCCCCTGGTACGACCTGGCCAAGGTCCCCGCCGCGCCGGGCGATGCCGTGCGCCGCGCGCGCGAGGACAACCTGCCCCGGGTGATGCGCATGCTGGACACGCCCCGCCCGGGCGGCGCCATCAAGGAGGCGCGCCGCACCCGCCTGGCCGAACGCCTGGTCCGCCACGCCGCCCCCTTCCGGCAAAGCCAGCCGGAGGGCGGGGTCGAGCCGCCGACCCCCGACGCGCTCTGCGTGGACATGGACCGCAACGAGGTCCTTGCCGCCGACGGGTCGCGGATGCCCCTGCGGCGCGGGCCGGACGGGCAGTTCTATCTGGATGCGCTGCGGCCCGGCCTGCTGCGGGTCGCGGCGGTGGCCAATGACATCGCGGCGCTGACCCATCGCGGGCGGTACTGGCTGGACATGCGCCCGGCCTGCTTCGCGGGCAGCGGCCCCGACCATCCGATCCGGGGCCCGATGATCGTGGGGCTGCGCCGCAGGCGCGCCCGCGACCTGTTCCTCTGGCCCGCGCCGTGGCGGCACCGGATCGGCAATGACGGCTTTCCCGGCGCCCCCCTGCCCAAGGACCCTGCCTGGGCCGATCGCGCCGATCTGGCCATCTGGCGGGGCGGGCTGTCGGGCCATGCCCCGGATGGCAAGACCACCGCCGAGGCCGCGATCACCGCCCTGCTGTCCAATCCCCCCGACTCGCAGGCCTTCCGGGATGCGGCCCGCGACCTGCCCCTGACCCCGCGCTGGCGCTTCCTGGCGGCGAACGCGGGAACGCCGGGCACCGATCTGGCCCTGACGCCCGACCTGCGCCTGACCAAGGCACTGGATCGCGCGGGCCTGACCGCCCCCGCCCCGCAGGCCGGCCCCCCGGCACTGCTGCCCCGCTATGCGATCTGCCTCGGCGGGTCCGAGGGCGACGCGGATTTCCTGTCCCTGGCACAGGGCCAGGCGGTGGTGCTGAAGGAGAGGGATGGCTGGGAAAGCTTCGTCACCCCGGTCTTTCGCGCCTGGTCCCATTACATCCCCTTGGCGCCCGGCGGCGCGGACCTGCCCGAGCGCCTGGCCTGGGCCCGCGCCAATCCCGAGACCTGCCGGCAGATCGCGATGCGGGCGCGGCGGCTCTGCGACAGCCTGGCCGATCCCGAGGGGCGGCGGCTGCATCTGACCCGGGTGCTGGACGCCTATCGCCAGGCGACGGGTCAGGACTGAGGTCGCAGGGGGGCCTTGCGCCCCCCGTCGCGGCAGGCCGCGACTCCCCCCGCAGGATATTTGGACCAAGATGAACCATGGGGGACGGCCCGGCCCGCCTCGGTCCGGAAATATCCCCGGGGGAGGCCGCGGCCTGCCGCGGACGGGGGCGGGCAGCCCCCCTGCGGCCCTTGGCAGGGGCTCAGCCGCGGGGGAAGACGAAGACGCGGTCGCGGCGCAGCATCAGCCACATCGGCGTGCCGGGGGGCGGCAGGAAGACGCCGGGGACGGTGGCGTTCAGCGTGATGGCGCCCGCGTCGGTCGCGAATTCCACCAGCGAATCGCGGCCCAGATAGCGGGCGCGGGTCACGCGGGCCAAGGCGGCTGTGCCGTTTTCCGCCGTGGGGGCGGGGCCCTGGCCCGCGCGGTCGAAGTCGATCCGCAGATGCTGGGGGCGGATCACGATGTCGACCTCGGCCCCTTCTGGGATGCCCGGCGTCAGGAAGCGCCCGAAGGGCGTGTCGGTCAGCGCGCCCTGCACCCGGCCTGTCAGCACGTTGATGTCGCTGAAGAACCCCGCCGCCTGCCGGTCCACCGGCGCGTTGTAGAGGTTGTACGGCGCGCCCTGCTGCACGATCCGGCCGCGGCGCATCAACAGGATCTGGTCGGCCATGCGCATGGCCTCCTGCGGCTCGTGCGTCACCAGCAGGACGGCGGTGCCCTCGTCCTTCAGCAGCGCCAGCGTCTCGTCGCGGATGCCGTCGCGCAGGCGCTCGTCGAGGCCCGAGAAGGGCTCGTCCATCAGCAGGATGCGGGGGCGCGGGGCCAGCGCGCGGGCCAGGGCCACGCGCTGCTGCTCTCCGCCCGACAGCTGGTGGGGATAGCTGTCGACATGGCGCGTCATCTGCACCCGCTCCAGCAGGTCGCCCACGCGGTCGCGGTTCGCCTTGAAGCCGCCGGGCAGGCCGAAGGCCACGTTGTCGCGCACCGGAAGATGCGGGAACAGCGCGAAGTCCTGGAACATCAGCCCGATGGCGCGGCGTTCGGGGGGGATGCGGAAGTCGGTGTCGCAGATCAGCTGGCCGTCCACCAGGATGCGGCCGCTGTCCTGCATGTCCACGCCCGCGATGATGCGCAGCGTGGTCGACTTGCCGCAGCCCGAGGGGCCCAGCAGGCAGGCCACCTGGCCCGGCTCGACCTGGAAGCTGACATCGTCGACCACGGGCGCGCCGTCGAAGCGGCGCGTCAGGCGGTCCACCTGAAGTCGGGGAGGCATCGTCACAATCCGGGCCAAGCCTTTCGGTCGGGTTCCCCCTTGGCCTAGCAGGGCCGCCCGGGCCCTGCAACCGGGCGGCGGGCCGTCAGATCGTGACGTTCAGCGCCCCGCCGTCCAGCAGGACATTTTGTCCCACCATGAAGCGCGCCTGCTGGCTGCACATGAAGGCGCAGGTCGCACCGAAATCGGCGGCCGTGCCATAGGTGCCGGTGGGGATCGTGGCCTGCCGCTGCGTGCGGGCCTCGTCCACGGTGATGCCCTTGGCCGTCGCCACGCCGCCGTCCAGGCTGTCGGCGCGGTCGGTCGCATGGATGCCCGGCAGCAGGTTGTTCACGCAGACGCCCTTGCCCGCCACCTGCCGCGACATGCCCGCCACGAAGCCTGTCAGCCCGGTCCGCGCCGTGTTCGACAGCCCCAGAACCGAGATGGGCGCGCGCACCGAGCCCGAGGTGATGTTGACGACCCGGCCCCAGCCCCGGTCCATCATGCCCGGCACCAGCGCCTGCATCAGCGCCACCGCCGACAGCATGTTGGCGTCGATGGCGCGGATGAAGTCGTCGCGGCTCCAGTCCTGCCAGTTGCCCGGGGGCGGGCCGCCCGCATTGGTGACCAGGATGTCGGCATGGCCCACGGCCTCCAGCACCCGCGCGCGGCCCTCGGGCGTGGTGATGTCGGCGGCGACGGGGATGACCTCGACCCCGTAGGTTTGGGCGATCTCGTGGGCGGTGCGGGTGATCTCGGCCTCGGTGCGGCTGTTGATGACCAGGTTCACGCCCGCGGCGGCCAGCGCCTCGGCGCAGCCCCGGCCCAGCCCCTTGGAGGCGGCGCAGACCAGCCCCCGTTTGCCCTTGATGCCCAGATCCATCGCGTCCTCCTGTTCGTTGAGGGGCGCAGAAGACGCGGGGATCGCGGGATTGTCAAATGCGGGAAGCGGGGGGCCCGCCCCCCGCGATATTTCCAGACCGAAGCAGGATCAGGCGAGGGAGTCGCGGATGGCCCGCATGTTGGCCCCGTAGGTTTCGGGGCTGTCGACCGAGCCGCCCTTGAAGACGGCCGAGCCCGCGACCAGCACGTCGGCGCCGGCGCGGGCGACCAGGGGCGCGGTCGTCGGATCGACGCCGCCATCGACCTGGATGTGGATCGGGCGGTCGCCGATCAGGGCGCGGATGCGGGCGATCTTGTCCAGCTGGCTGTGGATGAATTTCTGCCCGCCGAAGCCCGGGTTCACGGTCATGACCAGCACCATGTCGCAGAGGTCCAGAAGATAGTCCACCGCCTCGGCCGGGGTGCCGGGATTGAGCGCGATGCCCGCCTTCTTGCCGGTCGCGCGGATCGCCTGCAGGGTGCGGTGAGGATGGGGACCGGCCTCGACATGGGCGGTGATCATGTCGGCGCCCGCCTCGGCATAGGCCTCGATATAGGCGTCGACCGGCGCGATCATCAGATGCACGTCCATGAAGGTCCGCACATGCGGGCGGAAGGCCTTCACGGCGGGCGGGCCGAAGGTCAGGTTCGGGACGAAATGCCCGTCCATCACGTCGACATGGACCCAGTCCGCGCCCTGATCCTCGATGGCGCGGATCTCGGCCCCGAAATTGGCGAAGTCGGCGGAGAGGATCGAGGGCGCGATCCTGATCTTGCGGTCGAAATCCATGGGCGTCTCCTGGGTCATGCGGCGGGGCTCATTCGGCTGCGGCCTGCCTGCTGGCGCGGTCCACGTCAAGCCCGCCCGCGAAGACGCGGCTGGCGCGGATGTCGGGCTCGGTCAAAGTCGAGAGGGCCGCCGCGTCCAGCGGGCCTGTCGCCTCGCTGAACAGGCGGTTGGCCTGTCGCAGGCGCGCCCGGTCCAGGGCGTTGCGGATCGAGCGGGCATTGGCGAAATGCGGCTGCGTGCGGCGCGCGGTGATGTATTGGGCCATCGCGGCGCGGGCGGCGTCGTCCAGCACATAGTTCTGCCGCGCCAGCATCCCTTCCGAGATGTGCAGAAGTTCGCCGTCCCCGTAATCGGGAAACTCGATGTGATGGGCGATCCGGGACCGGAAGCCGGGGTTCGAGGCAAAGAACCTGTCCATCCGGTCGCCGTACCCCGCCAGGATCACCACCAGATCGTCGCGGTTGTTCTCCATCACCTGCAGCAGGATCTCGATCGCCTCCTGCCCGTAATCGCGCTCGTTCTCGGCGCGGTAGAGGTAATAGGCCTCGTCGATGAACAGCACGCCCCCCATGGCCTTCTTCAGCACCTCCTTCGTCTTGGGCGCGGTATGGCCGATATACTGGCCCACCAGATCGTCGCGGGTGACGGTCACCAGATGGCCCTTGCGCACATAACCAAGCCTGTGCAGCAGCGCCGCCATCTTCAGCGCCACGGTCGTCTTGCCGGTGCCGGGATTGCCGGTGAAGCTCATGTGCAGGGTCGGCGTCTCGGTCGCCAGACCCATCCGCCTGCGGGCGCGGTCGACCAGCAGCAGGGCGGCGGTCTCGCGGATGCGGGCCTTGACGGGCGCGAGGCCCACCAGCTTTCGGTCCAGATCGGCCAGCACCTCGGCCACGCCGCTGTCGGCGAAGTCCTGCGCCAGATCGACATGGGTGGGAATATCTGCAGATGGGGTGGGTTGGTCGTCGGTCATCATGCACCTTTGCGAAAACAAGACGTCCGGACGGCGGGGAGGAGCCGCCGCCCGGACAGATCCCCTCAGGGATAGCGCGCGCCCTCGGGTTCGCGGGTGGCATAGCTTTCGATCGTGTAGCGGACCGCGCGGCCCTCGCCCTCCTGCCGGGTCAGGCGGAAGCCCGGCTCGACGGCGGGGCGGTTCACGATCATGCTCATGCGGATCGATTCCCAGCCCGGCGAGGCGTCGAAGGCGATCACCCGGATGTACTGGCCGCCGAACTGCTTGCGGCATTCGTTGACCTCGAAGACCACGGCGGCCGCGTCCGGATTGTCGAACATCGGATGGCCCCACATCTCCCAGTAGGTGTTGCGGGGATGGGGGTCGTCGGTATGTTCGACCGACACGGCCCAGCCCTTGTCGATGGCGTACTGGGCCTGCAGGCGGATGTCGTCATCCGACAGGTCGGGCAGGAAGCTGAACTGGCCTTGCGTCATTTTCATGGCATGGATCCTTTGTGGCAGAAGGGCGGGGCAGGGCGCAGGCAGATATGCGCCCTCAGGGATGGGGGTCGCGGCGCGGCGCCCAGGGTGGGGTGTGCAGGCGCGGGCCCAGACGTTGCAGGAACACCGGCAGATAGGGCGCGATCTCGCAGGCCCCGTCGGGGTGGCTGGTCGGATGCGCGCCTGCATCCGGCCAGCCGGTCACGCCGTCACCTCGGGGGTGGGCGCGAAGTCGGGCGCGTCGGTCGAGGCATAGTTGAAGCTGACATCCTTCCACACGTCCAGCGCCTGCTTCAGCGGCGTGCAGGTGCGCGCGGCGTCGCGCAGGATATCCTCGCCCTCATTCCAGATGTCGCGGCCCGCGTTGCGCGCGAAGACCATCGCCTCCAGCGCCACGCGGTTGGCCTGCGCGCCCGCGGCGATCCCGTGGGGGTGGCCGATGGTGCCGCCGCCGAACTGCAGCACGACATCCTCGCCGAGGTAATGCAGCAGCTGGTGCATCTGGCCCGCATGGATGCCGCCCGAGGCGACCGGCATCATCTTGTTCAGGGACGCCCATTCCTGGTCGAAGAAGATCCCGTTCTCCAGCGCCATGGGATTCCGCTCCTCGCGGAAGATGTCATAGTAACCCTTGGTGGTGGCCGGATCGCCCTCCAGCTTGCCCACGACCGTGCCCGCATGCAGGTGATCGACGCCCGCCAAGCGCATCCACTTGGCGATCACGCGGAAGCTGACGCCATGGCTGCGCTGGCGGGTATAGGTGGAATGCCCGGCGCGGTGCAGGTGCAGGATCATGTCGTTGTCCCGCGCCCATTTGGCCATCGACTGGATCGCCGTGTATCCGATGACCAGGTCGATCATCACGATGATCGAGCCGAGCGATTTCGCGAACTCGGCGCGCGCATACATCTCCTCCATCGTGCCGGCGGTGATGTTCAGATACGTCCCCTTCACCTCGCCCGTGGCGGCCGAGGCGCGGTTCACCGCCTCCATGCAATAGAGGAACCGGTCGCGCCAATGCATGAAGGGCTGGCTGTTGATGTTCTCGTCATCCTTGGTGAAATCCAGGCCCCCCTTCAGCGCCTCATAGACCACCCGGCCATAGTTGCGGCCCGACAGGCCCAGCTTGGGTTTCACCGTCGCGCCCAGCAGCGGGCGGCCATAGCAGTTCAGGCGCTCGCGCTCGACGACGATGCCGGTGGCGGGGCCCTGGAAGGTCTTCACATAGGCCACGGGCAGGCGCATGTCCTCCAGCCGCAGGGCCTTCAGCGGCTTGAAGCCGAAGACATTGCCGATGATGGATGCGGTCAGGTTGGCGATGGAGCCGCCCTCGAACAGGTCCAGATCATAGGCGATGTAGGCGAAGAACTCGCCCGGCGCGTTGGGGACCGGATCGACGCGATAGGCCTTGGCGCGGTACTTGTCGCAGGCGGTCAGCCGGTCGGTCCAGACCACCGTCCAGGTCGCGGTGCTGCTTTCGCCCGCCACCGCCGCCGCCGCCTCGACCGCGTCCACGCCATCCTGGGGCGTGATGCGGAACAGCGCGATGATGTCGGTGTCCTTGGGGGTGTAGTCGGGCTCCCAATAGCCCATCTGCGCGTATTTCAGCACGCCCGCGGTATAGCGCTTCTTGGCGTCCATCTGGGTCTTGGGCATCTCGTTCATTGGGTCGTCCTCCGTGGAAAAGGGGGTCAGGCGCGGCGGGCCTCGCCCGTCAGGCGCAGGATCATCGGGGTCAGGATCAGTTGCATCGCCAGGTCCATCTTGGGACCGGGAATGACGATGGAATTGGCCCGGCTCATCCAGGACCCGTCGATCATCTGGGTCAGGTAGGGAAAATCGATCCCCTTGGGGTTGCGGAACCGGATCACCACCAGGCTTTCGTCGGCGGTGGGGATCCACCGCGCGATGAACGGGTTCGAGGTGTCGACCACCGGCACCCGCTGGAAATTGATGTCGGTCTGGGTGAACTGGGGGCAGATGCAGTGCACATAGGCGTGCATCCGGCGCAGGATCGTGTCGGTCACGGCCTCGGTCGAATAGCCGCGCTGCGCCTTGTCGCGGTGGATCTTCTGGGTCCATTCCAGATTGACCACCGGCACCACGCCGATCTTCAGATCGGCCAGCGCGGCCAGATCGACGCCGTCATTGACCACCGCCCCGTGCAGCCCCTCGTAGAACAGCAGGTCGCTGCCATCCTCGAAGGGCGCCCAATCGGTGAAGGTGCCCGGCGGGCTGCCCCACCGGGCGGCCTCGGCCTCGTCATGGACGTAATGCCGGGTCTGGCCGCGCCCCGTCTCGCCATAGATGCGAAAGATCTCCTCCAGCTTCTCCAGCTCGTTGGCGTCATAGCTGAAATGGCTGAAGGTCGCGTCGCCCGCCGCCAGACGGTCAGTCAGCTCGGCCTTCATCGCGGCGCGGTCATAGCGGTGGAAGGCGTCGCCCTCGATGCTGACGGCGGTGATGCCCTCGCGGCGAAAGATCTGGTCGAAGGTCGACTTGACTGTGGTCGTGCCCGCGCCCGAGCTGCCGGTGACCGAGATGATGGGGTGCTTCTTGCTCATGATGTCCTCAGGCTCGGAAAAGGCCGCGATGGCCGAACAGGGCCGAGACCTCGGCCTCGGGCAGATCATGGTAACCGGCGACCCGCTCCACCTTGTCGGCGCTGCCGAAGACCAGCGGGCTGCGGGCGTCCAGCGCGGGGATCGGCGCGTCCAGCAGCGGCAGGGCGCCGTCGGTGGCCCGCCCGCCCGCCTGCTCGATCAGGAAGGCGATGGGGGCGGCCTGATGCAGCAGCCGCAGCCGGCCCCGGTCGCCGCCCGGGCGGGCGATGGCCGGATCCAGGAAGATGCCCCCGCGCATCAGGATGCGATGCGCCTCGGCCACCAACGACGAGGTCCAGCGCATGCTGAACTCGCGCGCCCGCGGCCCCTCGGTCCCGGCCATGCAGTCGTCGACATAGGCCCGGACCGGGCGCGCCCAGTGGCGATAGTTGGCCGCGTCGATGGCGAATTCCGGCGCGGTCGGCGGCAGCGCGACCCGCGCATGGGCCAGCGCGAAGCGGCGGCTTTCGGGGTCCAGCACATGGACCTGCGTGCCCTGTCCGCAGCTGACCACCAGGCAGCAGCGCGGCCCGTGCAGCACATAGCCCGCCGCCAGCATGTCGCGCGCCGGGCGCAGGAAGCTGGCCGCGCCCGTGTCGGCGGCCTGTCCCGTATCGGCGGCGGCGAAGATCGCGAAGATCGTGCCCGCCGGGATGTCGGCCTCGATCCCCGGGGCGCCCTCCAGCGGGTCCAGCGCCATGGCCAGCGCGCCGTCGGGCTGCAGGACCTGCGGCGCGGGCTGGCGGGGCGTGGACAGCCAGCGCACCCCGGCCCCGCGCAGCGCCGCGGTGAACAGCGCCTCGGCCGCCGCATCGGCCGTCGCCGCACCCTGGGCCATCTCGCCGCCGCGCCGGATGCGGTCCGACAGCGCGACCGAGGCCTGCGCGATCGCCTCCAGCACCGGCTGGAAGCGGGCGGGGATCAGGCGTGTCTCAAGATGCGTCATGCTCATCGCCTCCCCCGGGTCACTCGCCCTTGGAGGCAGGTTGACAGGCGCGGTGCTTTTGGAAAATTTAATAAGCGGGAAGCCTGATTCAGGAAAAATGAAGATGAAGACCGACGCGATCACCCTGCGCCAGCTGCGCGCCCTGCGCGCCGTCGCCGACAGCGGCAGCCTGACGCTGGCCGCCGCCCAGCTGGGCCTGACCCCGCCCGCCATCCACAGCCAGCTGAAATCGCTGGACGATCTGGCCGGGACCGCGCTGCTGCACCGCGCCGAGCATGGCGTCTTCCGCCCCACCGCCGAGGGGCGCGCGCTGCTTCTGGCCGAGGCGCAGATCGCCACCGCCCTTTCCCGCGCGGGCCGAGAGATCGCGGCGCTGCGCCAGGGTCACAGCGGCACCGTGGTCCTGGGGGTGGTCTCGACCGGCAAGTATTTTGCGCCCTTCCTGGTCGCGACCCTTCAGCGCGCCCTGCCGCGCATCGAGGTGACGCTGCGCATCGGCAACCGCGACGCGATCCTGGCAGCCCTGGCGGGGGACGAGCTGGACCTTGCGATCATGGGCCGCCCGCCCCGTGAGCCCGCCGTGATCGCCGACCCCATCGGCCCCCATCCCCACATTATCATCGCCGCCCCCGACCATCCGCTGGCCACCCAGGACCCGGTGATGCCGGGCGATCTTCTGTCCCAGACCTTCCTCTCGCGCGAGGAGGGGTCCGGCACCCGCATCCTGATGACCCGCTTCCTCGACCGCATCGGCGAGGGCGCCCCCTGGCGCGCGGTCGAGATGGGCACCAACGAGACGATCAAGCAGGCGGTGATCGCGGGCCTGGGCATCGCGCTGATCTCCCAGCACACCTGCACCGAGGAATTGCGCGCCGGCCGCCTGACCGCCCTGTCGGCCATCGGCCTGCCGATCCAGCGCAGCTGGTACCTGCTGCACCGCGCCGACCGCGCCCCCAGCCCCGCCACCGAACGCATCCGCGCCGCCATCGCGGGCCTCGGCGGGGCCTTCCTGCCCCGGATCGAGGCCTCATCGCCGTAAGGGTTCGTCCTCTGCGGGCGGGGCCGCCTTAAGTTTTGTCCCGTCCTGACGCCGCTTTGGACGGGGCGGTGGACCATGTTCGACAGACACCAAAAGCACTGCCGCCTCGATGCACGACCCCGTTGGCCCGCGCCTTTCTCAAGGATCGCCGCCGCTGTCGTGCGAGACCCTCAATGGCTCACCCAAGAGATCGCTCCCTGGGCATCCAGGACCCGTCCCGCGCACATGACCCCTCCCAAAGGACGAACATGTGCAGTGATCGCGCCCCGGACCCCTCATGCTGCGATCAGGCATCGACCACCTAGCCCCGCCCGCTTGTCACCCTCACGCCGGATCACGCAGCGCCGTGACCTCCGCGGCCGGCGCTGAACCGCCGCCCTCGAAGACCAGACGTCCCCCGTCCTCGAACTGCGCCTCGACGATCCGGGCATAGGCGCCGACACGGGTCTCGGCGATCAACTCCTCGCCCCGGCGGCTTTCCAGAGAGAAGGCGTACAGCCCGTCGGGCAGCTTCGTGCCGTCCGGACCCCGGCCCCGCCAGTCGATCTGGCCCTGGCCGGGCCCGATCTCCTCGCGCGCCACCTCGCGGCCCCCGGCATCGCGGGTGACCAGCTGGACGCTGTCGGCCTGACCATGCGGCGCGATGTCCAGGGTGAGGGGCGCATCGCCGAACCAGACGGGGGCGGTGGTCCGCGCTTCCTTGCCGATCCAGGCGGCCAGGCCGCTGCCGCCCGCCTGTCCGGCCATCCGTTCCAGAAAGCGGTTGCTCAGCGCCTGCTGCTCGACCCCGGCAAAGGTGGCCAGCTGGATGGCGAAATCGGTGCCCTGCATGGGGTTCAGCGGATCCTGGTTCTTCAGCTGCGCGGTCAGCATGGTCAGGAAGGTCTGGAAATCCGCGCCCGTTCCCTCGGCCGAGAACCCGGTCTGGGCGGGGGCTGCGCCCGTCGCGGGCAGGACGGGCGAGGTGATGGCGTCGACCATGGGGCTCTCCTACAATCTGATGTCGACGCGCCGATCGCTCAGCGGCGCAGGCGCAAGGGTCACGCGCAGGGCGGTGGGCACGGCCTGGCTCTCGCCCTCCTCGGTCGGTTCGAGGGGCGGGAACGCGGGTCCGCCCCCCCGGTCGTCGCGCCGGAAGTCGAGGCTGTCGGCCGTCACCCCCGCCTCGGCCAGTTGCTGAGTCAGCAGGTCGGCATTGCGCCGCACCAGCTCCAGCGTTTCGGGCCGCTCGGCCCAGAGCGTGATCTGGCTGCGGTCGGGGCCCGACATGACCAGCCGGATCCGACCCAGCTCCTCGGGCGACAGGGCGATTTCGGTCCGATCGCCCCGCGTGATGACCAAGGCATCGGTCACCTGCCGGATGACCGGCCGGGGATCCGGGGCGACCTCCGGCCCGCCGATCCCGGTGGACAGGGAGGGCCGTGACAGGTCCGCCACGCGAAACTCGGGCGCGGGCCGAGCGTCCGGGTTGATCGCTGCCTCGGCCTGACCGGAAAGCGGCACGGCGCCCGCGCGCGGCGAGGGACCGGAGTCCTTCAGAACAGGCATCTGCTCGGCCCTCTGGCCAGCGCCGCGCCCATCGGGATCGGATCTGACCGTTCCAACCATCGCCACGTCGGGTGTCGCGTCGCGTCCGGGCCCGGCCACCGCTGCCCTTGCGCCGGTCGGCGATTCGCGACCTTCCGTGGCACTCGGGTCCGCTGCCACATCACCGGGGCGTGCATTGCCGGTCGGTTGATCCGACTGCAAGGGCCTCTGACCCGGCTGGTCCGCATCGGAGGCCAGGCTTGGATCGGTCTCTTTCCCCCCCGCGATCGGCGCGGGCGGTGCCACGGCCACGGACGCCTCCCCTGTCGGGGGTGGCCCGAGATGCCGGGCGTCCGCGGGCGGGGGTGCGACCTGCGCGGATCCTGCCTGCGGCGTCCCCCGCGCATCCGCTTCCTTCAGGCGCAAGACCATGCCGTCCGTCGGCGGCATCGCCCCCTCCACCGTCTTGGGCACCGTCTTCGGCACCGGCGGTGCATCCGCCTCGGGCACCGCGATCCCTGCCGGCGATTCGGGGTTCTTGCCTTCGCCCGGCACCTCAGCCGTGACCGATGTCTCGACCGTTCCCACCTCGATTGCCTGCGCCTCGGCGGGCATCGGCTCCTCGAGGGGCGCAGCCAACTCCCCCTCAACCTGCACCGTGACCGCACCGGGGGTGGGCAGGACCGGATTCTTCGCGGGCGGCGCGGCGAATTCCGCCGTCATGCCCAGCACCCCCTCCAGCCAGCGGGCCAGGGGATCGGAGGCCGTCGCCCCGGGTCCAGGCGCCCCCGGCATCGCCGCACCTGCAAGAGGCCAAAAAGTCCCGGCCGCCACGGGCAGCAGCGCAAAGCCCGGGTCCCCGTCGAGGGGCATGACGGTCTCGGGCGCCGCCTCCGCACGGGACGGCCAGGTCGGGGTCATCTGGATCTCAGCCATGCCAAGCCTCGCGGTTTTTTTCTGGATAGCCGGGATTCCTTACCAATTATTTACTGCCGCCCCATATTTTCGATCCATTCACATCGGAGGCGAGACCAGGATGCAGATCGACCCCCTCGTACCGGCGCGCGGGCCCAAGGCCGGGCCCCATGCGGTCGCGGACCAGCTGGAACAGGCATTTCTGGAGGAGATGCTGAAATATTGCGGCCCTTCCCCGGCCGAGGGCGCCTTTTCCGGCGGCGCCGGAGAGGATCAGTTCGCCAGCTTCCTGACGCGCGAACATGCGGCGCTTCTGGCCCGGCGGCTGGACCTGGGATTCGCGGCGATGCTGGGCGCGCGGGAATGAGCCGCGCGGTCACCCGCCAGATGGCGCAGATCCGGGCGGCGCTGATCTCGGGCGATGCGCAGGCCGCCCTGGCCGCCATCGACGACCTGACCCGCGTCGCCGCCCGGGCGGGCCTCGACGAGGAGGCCCGCGCCCGCCTGGAACCCGCCCTGGCCGAGCTGCGCGCGCTGGCGCAGGCCTCGCTGACAGGCGCCCAGCAGGCGGCCGATCAGATCCGCGCGATCGTGCAGGCGGCGCGCAGCCTGCAGACCTACGATTCCCTCGGGCGGCGCAATGTCATGCCCACGCGGGCCACCGCGGCGCAGAGGTTTTAGTAAAATGCCCGGCAAGCTTCATTTGAGCGGCGGGGCGATCTTCACTACTTCTCAATCACCGGCAGCTAGAACGGTGTCGTGCCAGAAACGGCGCAGGGCAGGTGCCCGATCGGTCAGAAGGCCACGTAGGAAACCCCAGGTGCAAAGCACCTTTCGGAGGATAACATGACCAGCATTCTGACCAACAACAGCGCCATGGTCGCGCTGCAGACCCTGAAATCCGTGAATGCCCAGCTGGGCAAGACCCAGGCCGACATCGCGACCGGCAAGTCCGTCGCCAATGCCAAGGACAGCGCGGCGGTCTGGGCCATCTCCAAGGTCATGGAAACCGACCAGTCGGCGTTCAAGACCATCCAGTCGAACCTGAACGTGGCGGATGCCGTGGTGACCACGGCCCGCACCGGTGCGGAGAAGGTCGTCGAAAGCCTGCGCTCCATCAAGGATCTGGCAGCCGGCGCTTACAACACCGCGACGGCCAGCGAGAAGGCGAAGATCACCACCGACATCAACCTGAAGTTCAAGGAGATCGCGTCGGTCATCAACGGCACGCAGATGAACGGCGTGAACCTGCTGAAATCCGGCACGGCCGACCTGAAGGTTCTGGCCTCGCTGGACCGCGGCGCTACCGTGGCGACCAAGACCAACTCCATCTCGGTCGCGACCACGGGTCTCGACACCCTGATCGGCGCGCTCGGCCTTGATCCGGCTGTGCCGGCGACCTTTGGTGTGTCGACCATCTTCACCGCCACCAGCCTGGACGTTAGCGCGGATGACCTCACCAATATTGGTGCGTTCATCACCGCGATTGAAACCTCGATCAGCGGCGTTCTGGAAAAGACCGCCCAACTGGGCTCCTACGGCAAGCAGCTGACCGGTCAGGCCGAGTTCGTGGGCAAGCTGGCCGACTCGCTCAAGTCGGGCATCGGCGCCCTCGTGGACGCCGACATGGAGGAATCCTCGGCACGCCTGCAGGCGCTGCAGACGCAGCAGCAGCTGGGCATCCAGTCGTTGTCGATCGCCAACCAGGCGCCGGCGGCCATCATGGCCCTGTTCCGCGGCTGACACGGACGGGCGCCCTCGGGCGCCCTTTCCCTTCCCAGATATCCAGAATGGAAAGTTAGAACGTGAACGCGGTCATGCCCCTGAACGACCATGGCTATCGCTCCAGCGGCCTGCGCACGGCCCGGGACGCCGAATACGACGCCTTCTCGCGCGTCACCCGCATGCTGCGGCAATCGCCGCGCCAGACCGACAACCAGGACACGATCCTGGCCGTCCACACGAATACCGAGCTCTGGACCCTCCTGGCCTTCGACCTGGCCGAACCCGGCAATGCCCTGCCCGACACGACCAAGGCGGGCCTGATGTCGCTGGCCGGCTTCGCGATCCGCCACGGCCATGCGGTGATGGCCGGCGAGGCTGCCACCGATCCGCTGATCGACATCAACATGACCGTCATGCGCGGCCTGCGCGGCGAGGGGGCGGCATGAGCGGCCTGGTCCTCAAGCTGGCCCCGAACGAACGGGTGCTGATCAATGGCGCCGTGATCGAGAACGGCGACCGCCGGACCAGGATCGCCATCAAGACCCCCAATGCGAATGTCCTGCGCCTGCGCGATGCGATCCATCCCGACAGCGCCCGCACGCCCGTCTCGCGCGCGCTCTACATCGCGCAGCTGATCCTGTCGGGCGACACCGAACCCCTGGCCGGGATGTCCCAGCTGGCCGTCGCCATCGAACAGCTGAGCCAGGTCTTCGAGGATCGCGACAGCCGCATCCTGCTGGCCGATGCGACCGCCGCCGCGCTCGAGCCCAACCCCTATCAGGCGATGCGCAAGCTGCGCGACCTTCTGCCGCGCGAGGCACGCCTCTTCGCCGCCAGCCACGAATGAGGGTGTCATGACCATCTCCGTCGGTGCCACCGGGCTGGTCGGCTGGAAGATCGTCCAGCGGATCGAGGCCCGCCAGATCCAGGCCGTGGCCCGCGATCCCGTGGTGCAGCGGTCGACCACCTATTTCCGCGACACCATCTCCCGCACCACCCAGGCCGCCGATCTGGTCAAGGACTACCGCCTGCTCAGCTTGGCCCTGTCGGCCTTCGGGCTGGAAGCCGACCTGCCCAACAAGGCCTTCATCCAGAAGGTCCTGGAAAGCGATGTCGCGGACAGGACCTCGCTGGTGAACCGGCTGGCGGACAAGCGCTACCTGCGGCTGGCCGAGGCCTTCGGGTTCGGCGCCAAGGCGGTGCCGGCCGATCTGGGCGAGACGGTCAGCACGGCCTTCGTCCAGCGCGAGTTCGAACGCCGCATCGGCCAGGGCGATGACACCCTGCGCCTGGGACTGAACGCCCGGCGCGAGCTGCAGCAGTTGGGCGGCCGCGACTCCACCGACCGCACCCTGTGGTTCGAGGTGATCGGCAACGCCCCCCTGCGCAAGGTCTTCCAAGGCGCCTTCGGCTTCGGCGAGAACTATGGCCGCCTGCCCGTCGACCGCCAGCTGGAGGAATATACCAAGGCCTCGGAACGCCTGCTGGGCAGCTCCAGCTTCAAGGACATCTCCTCGCCCGAGGCGATCGACCGGCTGGTCCAGACCTACATGGCCCGGTCGCAGCTGACCGTCTTTCCGGCCGCGAACCGCTACAGCGCCGCGCTGACCCTGCTGCAGAACGCCTGACGGCTGCGGCCTCGTTCAAGGCGGCGCCCGTCAGGCGTTCTGCCGAACCGAGCCACAAGGCAAGCCCCCCGGCACCCGATCCCCCAAGGGCATCGCGCCCCCCCCCGGCTTTTTCCCAAGACCCGATGCCGACCGCACCTTGCGCCCAAGGTGTGGCTGGCTATAACCCCGGACGATTTGCCGCGACCGATCCAAGTCCAGCCCGGGGGCCCAGACCATGCCGAAAAGAACCGATATCAAGTCGATCCTGATCATCGGGGCGGGACCGATCGTCATCGGGCAGGCCTGCGAGTTCGACTATTCCGGCGCTCAGGCCTGCAAGGCCCTGCGCGAGGAAGGCTACCGGGTCATCCTGGTGAACTCGAACCCCGCCACGATCATGACCGATCCGGAAATGGCCGACGCGACCTATATCGAGCCGATCACCCCCGAGATCGTCGAAAAGATCATCGCCAAGGAACGCCCCGACGCGCTGCTGCCCACGATGGGCGGGCAGACCGGGCTGAACACCGCGCTGGCCCTGGCCGACAGCGGTGCCCTGAACCGCTACGGGGTCGAACTGATCGGCGCGCAGCGCAGCGCCATCGAGATGGCCGAGGACCGCAAGCTGTTCCGCGAGGCGATGGACCGGATCGGCCTGGAAAACCCCAAGGCCACGATCATCGCCGCGCCCAAGCTGGCCTCGGGCAAGTACGACATCAACACCGGCGTGGCGCAAGCCATGGACGCGCTGGAGGAAATCGGCCTGCCCGCGATCATCCGCCCCGCCTTCACGTTGGGCGGTACCGGCGGCGGCGTGGCCTATAACCGCGACGATTACGAACGCATCGTGCGCTCGGGTCTGGACGCCTCGCCCATGGCGCAGGTGCTGATCGACGAATCCCTGCTGGGCTGGAAGGAATTCGAGATGGAGGTCGTGCGGGATCGCAACGACAACGCCATCATCGTCTGCGCCATCGAGAATGTCGATCCGATGGGCGTGCATACCGGCGACAGCATCACGGTCGCCCCGGCCCTGACCCTGACCGACCGCGAATACCAGATCATGCGCACCGCCAGCATCGCGGTCTTGCGCGAGATCGGCGTCGAGACCGGCGGCTCGAACGTGCAATGGGCCGTGAACCCCGAGGATGGCCGCATGGTCGTCATCGAGATGAACCCCCGCGTCAGCCGCTCGTCGGCGCTGGCCTCCAAGGCCACTGGCTTCCCGATCGCCAAGATCGCCGCGAAGCTGGCCGTGGGCTACACGCTGGACGAACTGGACAACGACATCACGAAGGTGACGCCCGCCAGCTTCGAGCCATCGATCGACTATGTCGTCACCAAGATCCCGCGCTTCGCCTTCGAGAAGTTCCCGGGCTCCAAGCCCGAACTGACCACCGCGATGAAATCCGTGGGCGAGGTCATGGCCATCGGCCGCAGCTTCCACGAATCGCTGCAGAAGGCCTTGGCCTCGATGGAGACCGGCCTTTCCGGCCTGGACGAGATCCCGATCGAGGGCGCTGCAGAACAGGGCAAGCCCGCCGTCATCGCCGCCCTGTCCAAGGCCACCCCCGACCGCATCCGCGTCATCGCCGAGGCGATGCGCTTCGGCCTCGGCGACGACGAGATCCACCGCGTCACCCGCTTCGACCCGTGGTTCCTGGCCCGCATCCGCGAGATCATCGATGCCGAGCATGTCATCCGCCAGGACGGCCTGCCCACCGACGCCGACGGCCTGCGCCGCGTCAAGATGATGGGCTTCACCGATGCCCGCCTGGCCAGCCTGACCAAGCGCGACGAATCCGACATCCGCCGCGCCCGCCGCGCCCTGGACATCCGCCCCGTCTTCAAGCGCATCGACACCTGCGCCGCCGAGTTCGAGGCGCAGACCCCCTACATGTACTCGACCTACGAGACCCCCGCGATGGGCGACGTGGAATGCGAATCCCGCCCCACCGGCGCGAAAAAGGTAGTCATCCTCGGCGGCGGCCCCAACCGCATCGGCCAGGGGATCGAGTTCGACTATTGCTGCTGCCATGCCTGCTACGCCCTGACCAAGGCGGGGTATGAGACCATCATGATCAACTGCAACCCCGAGACGGTCAGCACCGACTACGACACCTCGGACCGGCTCTATTTCGAACCGCTGACCTTCGAGCATGTGCTCGAGATCCTGCACACCGAACAGCAGAACGGCACACTGCACGGCGTCATCGTCCAGTTCGGCGGCCAGACGCCCTTGAAGCTGGCCAATGCGCTGCAGGACGAGGGCATCCCGATCCTCGGCACCACCCCCGACGCCATCGACCTGGCCGAGGACCGCGAGCGGTTCCAGCACCTGCTGCAGGACCTGGGCCTCAAGCAGCCCGTCAACGGCATCGCCAGCAGCGACGCGCAGGCCATCCAGATCGCCGAACGCATCGGCTTCCCGCTGGTCATCCGCCCCTCCTACGTGCTGGGCGGCCGCGCGATGGAGATCGTGCGCGACATGGACCACCTGCGCCGCTACATCACCGAGGCCGTGACCGTCAGCGGAAAAAGCCCCGTCCTCTTGGACAGCTACCTCTCGGGCGCGATCGAGGTCGATGTCGACGCGCTCAGCGACGGCGAGACCGTCCATGTCGCCGGCATCATGGAGCATATCGAGGAGGCGGGCGTCCATTCGGGCGACAGCGCCTGCTCGCTGCCCCCCCACACGCTGAACGCCGCCACCATCGCGGAACTCAAGGTCCAGACCACCGCCATGGCCCGCGCGCTCAAGGTCCGCGGCCTCATGAACGTCCAATTCGCGCTGAAGGACGGCGAAATCTACGTACTCGAGGTCAACCCCCGCGCCAGCCGCACCGTCCCCTTCGTCGCCAAGGCCACCGACAGCGCCATCGCAAGCATCGCCGCCCGCCTGATGGCCGGAGAGCCGATGTCGAACTTCCCCGCCCGCGCGCCCTATCCCGAGGGCGTCGGCCCCGAGGATGACCTGCCCTTCGCCGACCCGATGACGCTGGCCGACCCGATCACGCCCTGGTTCTCGGTCAAGGAGGCGGTGCTGCCCTTCGCCCGCTTCCCCGGCGTCGACACGCTCTTGGGCCCCGAGATGCGCTCGACCGGCGAGGTGATGGGCTGGGACCGCAACTTCGCCCGCGCCTTCCTCAAGGCGCAGATGGGCGCGGGCACCAACCTGCCGCATGAGGGCCGCGTCTTCCTGTCCGTCAAGGATTTCGACAAGACGGACGCGCTGGCCCAGGCCGCGCGCGACCTGGTGACGATGGGCTTCGATCTGGTGGCGACGGCGGGGACGGCCGATTTCCTCGACGCCCATGGCGTGCCCTCGACCCGCGTGAACAAGGTCTACGAGGGGCGCCCGAACATCGTCGACCGCCTGAAGAACGACGAGATCGCGATGGTGCTGAACACCACCGAGGGCGTCCAGGCCATCGCCGACAGCCGCGACATCCGCGCCGTCGCCCTCTACGACAAGATCCCCTACTTCACCACGGCGGCCGGCAGCATCGCCGCCGTGGCGGCGATCAAGTCGCGCGAGGAGGGGGAAGTCGGGGTGCGGTCGCTGCAGGCGTAATCAATCGGGCGTGTAGAGGGTTATCTCAAAATCCTCTCTATCCCTGATTTTCTTTCCAAGCGCGGCGATGTTTCCCCGCTCGATGCTGACGATTTCCCGTCTTTGAGTTTTCAGGTAAGAATCATACCTGTTTCTCAGCTCGTCTTCGCACGCCATGTCGGATGCGCTGCCCGAGCATGAGTCGGCAATCTCACAGCTGTTGTGGAACATGTATGCTTTTGGTTTTGAACCGCGCTGACTCAGGGCAGCTGATTTTGTAAAAATGCCTCCTAGATAGTACCCACTCAAGCTGAGTCCAAGGTAGCTGGCCATATCAGCGCCCTGGAGATTAACCCCATCACGTGAGCGTATTTTAGTGTAGGAACTCAACGCCAAAAGCGCAGTAAACTTCTTGTTTATCTCTGTGACTAGTTCGGCATGGGGCAACGTCAAACCAAGGCGAGCCTCCCTTTCAGCCAACCGGTATATCAGACTAACTACGCTATAGAACCGTGCCGCCTCCTCTCGATTACCTTCGATGTTGCCGATACTCCCAAACGATTGACGGTGTCCATCTATGTCTACTTGGACTTCTACAACTCCAACACTTCCCCAGTACTTCAACCATGCCTGTAGTAAATGTTCGTGTAAGATTTTTGCTTTTTCAGGCTCATTTCGCAACCGGCACCTTCGTGCCAACCCATCCTTATCTAAAACTAACTCTAATGGTCCCGATTTTAATCTGACGAGTCCTGATGATGATAGAACAAGCGGCGCCTTCCATAAGGTGCCCGGAAAGTTGATCGTTTGCCCGCCATCGGTGCGAAAGATAACAGTGCACTCTTTGCCTGGGACGCTGATTGCAACTTCTCCGAAATCCTCGGTCGCGGTCGCGGTCGGATGCAGCGATGGAATGCCAAACCTATTATCGTAGATCTTTAGGCTGCGGTACGAAATGCTGCTGACCATTCCCACCAGATGCTCTTCGAATTCTTGGGGTGTGGCATTGGCCTCTATTTGAACTACACTATAATGTAACTCATAGCCTATCTCACGCGCATAGGTTATCTTCCTCTCAGCATAGCGGTCGCCGCCGTGCCCTGCAATCATGCGGCAAATATGTTCCAAAGGAGCTTCTCTGACCTCCTCATGGTCTTCAAAGCGAATGGTAATGGTTCTTTTGCTTTTACGCGACAGATCTGTCGCTCTAGCGATCCTCAACCATGCAGCAATTTCTTTTTCGCCAATATGCTTGATATAGGTGGCAGGACTCTCTGCGCGCCCTGATTTGTAGTGAATGAAAGCGATAAAGTGGGGAAGGGGCGACTTTGATGCGTGCAAGGCATTGCGAAGAGTTATCTTAGCTGTTCGCTGGTTCTTCTCAGCTGACTTCACTTGTACAAAAAAATCGAGCTTGCCGGGTTGTAGATCGGTTGGAAAATGAGGCACGTCCGCCTTCTCTACCTCTACGATGCAGTCCCAGCCATTCATGTCGCGTTGCGGGCTGTTCACCGTTGCGCGGAAGGACGGCGAATAATCCGAAAGCCGGGAAAAAAAATAGCTTTCGCCTTGGGCGCCTAAGCCTGCGGGATCAGAATCTTTCATTGATCTTCGCATTCTCCTGGTAAAGCGTCCTCTTAGGCTATGACGACATGTGGGAGGGGGCAAGTATACCACTCTCTCAAAACCCCCTCCGCCCCTTCATCTCCTCCAGCAACGCCCGCTTCCCCGCCTCGCTCATCCGCCGAGGCCCCTCCATCGGTACCCCCGGCCCATCGAAGGGCGGGGGCGTCTCGCCCATCTCGGCCCAGGCCGCATTTTCGTCCCGCTGCAGGTCGCCGAATTCGGGGCGGGGGCCGTCCAGCGCGGCCTCCTCGCGCCTGGCCAGATAGTCCATCGTCTCGGCCCCCTCGATCAGCCCCGCCAGCCGCGCATGCATCCACGCCGCCATCAGCCGGTTGACCCGCACCTGCCAGTCCGGCCCCATCGACCGGAAGAAGGCCACCACGTCCGAGTCCAGCCGCAGCGTGACCCGCGTCTTGGGCGCCGAGCCTTTCTCCTGCGCGATCCGGTGCCACTCGTCGGGGATGCGCATGCGCGACAGGACCGTGCTGTGCAGGTCCCATTCCAGCATCCGCATCGCATCGGCCATGTAGTGATAGTTCGCCCGCCGGGCCTCCTCGGCCCTGCCGCCCGCGCGTCTGCCTGCCGTCATGCCCGCCCCCTGATCCGGTGTCGCGGGGGAAAGGATGGGGCAGGGGGGTTAACGGGGGCTTAAGGGGCCGCGCGTTGTCGGTGTACGCGCGGTGCCGCCTTGGTGCCGCCGCGGTGCACGCCCGGTGCGGGTCAGTCCGGCCGGGCCAGCAGGTAGCAGTCCATGATCCAGCCATGCGCCGCGCGGGCCTCGGCGCGCGCCGCGACGATGCGCGGCCCTGCCTCCTCCAGCGGCCCGTGGTCCAGGATCTGCTGCGGCATTCCCAGGAAAGCCCCCCACCAGATCAACAGGTTGGAGGCGGGAAGGGTGCGGAACGCGCAGGCCCCGTCCAGCATCACGACGACCCGCCGGGCCCCCTCGGGCCAGCCATGGTCGCGCAATTGCCGCCCCGTGGTGATCGTGACCGGAGAGGCCAATGAATTCAACGGGATGGCATGGGCCGCACACAGCGCCTGGATGGCCGTGATCCCCGGAATGACCCGCACCCGCACCGGCAGCCGCGCCGCGATCCGCAGGCTGCTGTCATAGAGCATCGGGTCCCCCCAGACCAGCAGCGCGACCCGCCCTCCGCCCGGCAGGTGCCGCGCGATCCGATCCGCCCAAGCCCTTGATATCGCGTCATGCCAACGCTCGACCGCGCCCAGATAGTCGGGGTCGCCCGCCTCCCTTTGGGGCAGGTCGAAAGGCGCCGGGACGGCCCGCACCCCGTGCCGCGCCAGCATCTGCTGGCGCAGCCCCGCCAGGTCCTCCTTGTCCTCGCCCTTCATGGGAATCAGGACAAGATCAGCCTCTTGCAGGGCGTGGACGCCCTCCAGGGTGAGGTGATCGGGATGGCCCGTGCCGATCCCGATCAGCACCAGCTCGATCATGCGTAGAGGCGCTGCGTCACCAGCCCGCTGCCCCGCAGGCCCCGCGCGGCCTTGGCCCCCGCCAGCACGGCCAGATCGACCAGCGGCTCCAGCGCGATGACCAGCATGTAGGCCGCGCCGAAGGCCGCGACGCCGCCCCAGGCCTCGGCGCCCTGCCCGTAGAAAGCCCAGAACGCGACCCAAGCCACGATGCCGCCCTGATAGGCCGCCGACAGCGCCAGTGCCTGGCCATAGCGCAGGTCGACATAGGCCGTGCCCGGCGCGATGATCCGCCCGGCCAGCGCGCGCAGCGCGAACAGCGGCACCAGCAGCGTGGTCACGTTCATCCCGTATTGCGGCAGATCGAAGGGCGCGACCAGCAGCCCCTGCGCCAGCAGGCCAAGCGCCAGCCCGAGCGCCGCCGGGGCCGCGCCGAACAGCAGGAACAGCGTCGAGCCCAGGATCAGGTGCACCTCGGACACGCCCACGGACCATGTCGGCAGCACCTGGAAGAAGACGAAGGTCGCCGCCGTCGCCAGCACCGCCCGGGCGGCCAGCGAGGCCGTCCCCCGGTCGCGCAGGGCGCCATAGGCCAGTTTCAGGGTATAGACACCGGCCGTCGCGGCGGTGGCATAGCTGAGCAGGATCTTGGCGCCGGTCACGACGCCCTCTTCGATATGCATGGTCCAGTCTCCGATGGCCGTCACACCCGACGGCAGGATGGGTTGCCTGAGATGGCCGGTTTCCTGGCTTGCGGGTCAAAGCGCGGCGTCGGCCTTCCCGGGGCGGGCCCCAGTGGCATGTGGTGACGCGCGCTCTCCGCATACAGTCGCGGGGGCGGCTGAGGCTTCGGGCGCCGCGATTGGGTCCGCCCTTCCCCATTCCCGATGAAGCCCGACGCGGATCGCGTCTGACGGGCACCAGTCAGGCCTTCACCTAAAGGCGATGTCGCGGCCTGCGTCAAGCCGCTGCCGCCCCTCAGACCGTCGCCGGGGCGATCAGATGAAAGAAGGTCCCGGTGACCTGCCCGCCGCCGGGCATGGCGCGGTGGCTGCCGGTCTCGGGCACCTCGGCGCCATTGGCATCGGTGACCCGCGCCAGCGCCGCATCGGGCTGCGCCAGGATCGAGGCATAGTGGAACTCGTGCCCGCGCATCGGCTGCGCCCCCAGGCCCGGCACCGCGGCCAGCGGCGTGGCCCGGCGATAGCCCAGATGCATGCGGCGCTTGGCATAGCTGGTCTCCAGCCCCAGCAGCCCCAGCATCCGGTGGCGCACCCCTTGGGCATCCACCAGACCCGCCCCAAGCGTCATGTAGCCGCCGCATTCGCCATGCACCGGGCGTGCGTCGGCAAAGCGCTGCATGGCGTCCCGAAAGCCGGTGGCCGCCGCCAACCGGGGGGCGTGCAGTTCCGGGTATCCGCCCGGCAGCCAGCAGCAGTCGGCGCTGTCGTCGGGCCCGTCGTCGGCCAGCGGCGAGAAGGGCAGGATCGTGGCCCCCGCCCGCCGCCACGCCTCGATCACATGCGGATAGACGAAGCTGAACGCCGCGTCGCGGGCCAGCGCGATCCGGCCGCCGGGCGGGGTCAGGGGCAGCGGGGGCGCGGATGCGGGCAGGGCGCGGCAGGCCGCCGCCGCCACGATCGCCTCCAGATCGCAATGTGCCGCGACGAAATCGCCCGCCTGATCCAGGATCGCCTGCAGGCCTTGGGTCTCTTCGGCCTGCACCAGGCCCAGATGGCGCTCGGGCAGGGTGATGTTGCCCTGCCGGGGCAGGGCGCCCAGCACGCGCAGCCCCGCCTCGGCCATGCCCTCGCGGATCAGCGCCTCGTGGCGGGGCGAGGCGATGCGGTTCAGCACCACGCCCGCAAAGGGCAGGTCGGGGCGCAGCGTGGCAAAGCCCCGCGCCGTGGCCGCCGCCGATTGCGCCTGCCCGCCCACGTCCAGGATCAGCACCACGGGCCAGCCCATCATCTGCGCGATCTCGGCGCTGGAGCCGATGCCCGTCTCGCCGGGCAGGGCCACCCCGTCGAAGAGGCCCATCGAGCCCTCGGCCAGCACCAGATCCGCCGCGGGCTGGCCCAGGACATGCGCCGCGATCCGCCCCGGCGCCATCGCCCAGGCATCCAGGTTGAAGCTGGCCCGCCCCGAGGCCGCCCCGTGAAAGCCCGGGTCGATATAGTCCGGTCCCGACTTGAAGGGCTGCACCGCCAGTCCCTGCCGGCGCAGCGCGGTCAGCAGGCCCAGCATCAGCATGGTCTTGCCTGTCCCGGAAGCGGGGGCCGAGATCATCAGGCCCGGCGTCATCGGGGTCGGGGTCATCGGGTTCGGGGCGGTCATGGTCATTCGGGAAACCTCGGATCGGCGCCCACCGGGCGATAGCGACGGTCGTAATCGGCGGCGTAAAGACGGCTGTCCTCGAACCCTTGGGCGGCCAGCGCGGGCCCCACAAGGATCAGCGCGGTGCGGTCGATGCCCTGCGCGTCACCTTGGGCGCGGGCCAGGGTCGTGCGGATGATCCGCTGGTCGGGCCAGCTGGCCCGCCAGACCACGGCCACCGGGCAGTCGGCGCCGTAATGCGGGGTCAGGTCCGCGACCACCCGGTCCAGCGCATGGATCGACAGGTGGATCGCCAGCGTCGCGCCGGTGGCGGCGAACCGTTCCAGCGTCTCGCGTTCGGGCATGGTCGAGGCGCGGCCCGGCGTGCGGGTCAGCACCACCGATTGCGCGATGCCGGGCAGGGTCAGCTCGGCCTGCAACGCGGCGGCGGCGGCGGCAAAGGCGGGCACGCCGGGCGTCACGTCGAAGGGAATGCCCCGGGCGCGCAGGCGGCGCAGCTGCTCGCCCATGGCCGACCAGACGGACAGGTCGCCAGAATGCAGCCGCGCCACGTCCTGGCCCGCCGCATGGGCCGTGGCCATCTCGTCGATGATCGCATCCAGGCTGAGGGGGGCGGTGTTCACGATCCGCGCGCCGGGCGGGCAATGGTCCAGCAGGGCGGTGGGCACCAGGCTGCCCGCATAGAGGCAGACCGGGCAGGCGGCGATCAGGTCGCGCCCGCGCAGGGTGATCAGGTCGGGCGCGCCGGGGCCTGCGCCGATGAAATGGACGGTCATGGAACCTCTGCGATGGCGATGGTGACGGGGCCGAAGGCGCGGCGGGGCTGGATCAGCCGCCCCCCTCGGGTCCGGGATGCGGCGAGGGCGGCGGCCTCGGCCACCGACCCGGTGCGGAAGCGCGCCAGGATGCGCGGCGACTGCGTGGGCGTGTCGATCCCCGCCACGGCAACCAGATGCAAGGGCAGGTCCAGCGCTGCGGCCAGCGGACGGATTTCGGGCGCACGCTCGGGGATCGTGGCCAGCGCCTGCGCGCCGCCCGCCGCCTGCAACGCCGTGGCCAGCAGGTCCATGGAGGTGCCGGGGCGGCAGCCGATGCCGGCGATGCGGAAGGGTGCGATCCTCATCGCGTGACGCTCCATTGCACGATGGGCCGGGCGGCGGTCCAGCCGCGCATCCGGCCCAAGGGCTGCGCCTCGGCGATGTCCAGCCGCAGGAGGCGGCCGCCGTGGCGGGCGTGCAGATGGGCCAGCAGCGATTCCGTCTCCAGCGTGACGGCATTGGCGACCAGCCGCGCGCCGGGGCGCAGGCGGTCCCACAGCAGGTCCAGCAGCGGACCCGAGGCGCCGCCGCCGACGAAGACCGCATCCGCGTCGGGCAAGCCCTCCAGCGCCTCGGGCGCGGTGCCATGGACCGCCGTCATCCGGGCACCTAGCCCGAAGCCGTCGATATTCGCGGCGATCTGGGCGATGCGGTCGGCGCGGGGCTCGACGGTGACGGCGCGCCCCCCGGCCAGCACCCACTCGACCGAGACCGAGCCCGACCCGCCGCCGATGTCCCACAGCAGCGCGCCCGGACGCGGTTCCAGCGCCGCCAGCGTGATCGCGCGGACGGGCGACTTGGTGATCTGGCCGTCATGGGCGAACAGGGCCTCGGGGCGGCCCGGCACCGAGGCCAGCCCGACGCCGCGCAGCAGGTCCGCCCCGTCGATGGCCACCGCGACCGGCGCCGCGCAGGTCATTGCAAAGCCCTCGGCCCGCGCCTGCCGCACCCGTTCCAGGGGACCGCCCAACCGCTCCAGCACGGTCAGCCGCGCGGCCCCGGCGCCCTGCGCGACCAGCCAAGCAGCCAGCGCGCCGGGCGCATCGCCATCGCGCAGCGTCGCGATGATCCGGCAGCCGCGCGCCAGATGCGGGCGCAGCCGGGCAAAGGGGGCCGCGTGCAGGCCAAGCGTCACGCAATCTTCCAGTCGCCAGCCAAGGCGCGCGGCTGCCAGCGAGATCACCCCCGGCGCCGGATAGGCCCGCCATTCGTCGGCCACCAGCACGGCGGCGATCGACCCGCCCGCCCCGCACCAGAACGGATCGCCCGAGACCAGCGCCGCCACCCGCTGCCCCCGCAGCGCCAGCAGCGGCGCCAGGTCGAAGGGCACCGGCCAGGGCCGCCCCCGCGCGCCCACATCGGCCAGCGCCAGGTGCCGGGGTGCGCCGAAGACGACCTTGGCCTCGGCCAGCGCGCGGCGGCTTGCATCCGGCAAGCCTGCCGGTCCATCCTCGCCCATGCCGATGATCGACAGCCAGGGGTCAGACATGATGCGCGTCCTGCTGCTGGGAGGCACGACCGAGGCCAGCCGTCTGGCGCAGCTGCTGGCGGGGGCAGGGGTTGATGCGGTCTTCTCCTATGCCGGGCGCACGGTGGCGCCAGTGGCGCAGCCCTTGCCGCTGCGGATCGGCGGGTTTGGCGGGCCTGCGGGTCTGGCGGCCTATCTGGACGACCAGCGGATCACCCATTTGATCGACGCCACCCATCCCTTCGCCGTGCAGATCAGCCGCAATGCGCAGGCGGCCTGCGCCGCGCAGGGCGTGCCGCTGCTGGCCCTTCAGCGCCCGGAATGGCAGGCGGGGCCGCATGACCTGTGGACCCGCGTGCCCGATATCCCGGGCGCGGTCGCGGCCCTTCCCACGAGTCCGGCGCGCGTCTTTCTGGCCATCGGCAAGCAGACCTTGGCGCCCTTTGCCCCCCTGCCGCATGGCTGGCTGCTGCGGCTGGTCGATCCGCCCGAGGCCTTGCCCCTGCCGCGTGCCCAGGTGGTGATCGCGCGCGGTCCCTTCACCGTGGAGGGGGATCGCCGCCTGATGCAGGCGCATCGCATCACCCATCTGGTCGCCAAGAACAGCGGGGGCGCGGGGGCGCGGGCCAAGCTGGCCGCCGCACGGGACCTGCGAATCCATGTCGTGATGATCGACCGCCCCGTGCTGCCCGATCGCGCCACCGTCGCCACTCCCGAACAGGCGCTGGACTGGCTGCATCACGCCGCCCCGGCGCTGCGGGGCGCATAGATCCACCGGCCCACCCGCCGCGTCGCGGCGTTGCCCACGATCACGACCGTCCGCATGTCGGCCATCTCGGGGCGCGCCTCGGCCAGCGTGACGGTGCGCAGGGCCTCGTCGGGGGTGCTGACCGCGCGGGCGAAGATGATCAGCCGCTCGGGGCCGCATTCCTCGCGCAGGACCTCCAGCACCCGCGCAAAGCCCTGAGGCCGGCTGGCCGAGCGGGGGTTGTAGAAGGCCATCGCGAAATCGCCCCGGGCGGCATGGCGCAGGCGATGCTCGATCAGCGAAAAGGGCTTGAGGTTGTCCGACAGGTTGATGGCACAGAAATCATGGCCCAGGGGCGCGCCCGCCCGCGCCGCCGCCGCCAGCATCGCGGTGATGCCGGGCAGGATGCGGATGTCGGGATCCGCGCCTGCCGCCTCCACCGCCTCGAAGAGGGCCGAGGCCATGGCGAAGACCCCCGGATCGCCCGAGGAGACGATGACCACCCGCCGACCGCTGGCCGCCAGATCCAGCGCCAGCCGCGCCCGGTCCAGCTCGACCCGGTTGTCGGACGGGTGCATCACCAGCCCGTCGCGCGCGGCGATCCGCGCGACATAGGGGATGTAGCCCACGATGTCGGTCGCCTGGTCCAGTGCAGCGCCGACCTCGGGCGTGACCATGGCCTCGGACCCCGGACCAAGGCCCGCGACGGTGATCCAGCCGGTCATTCCGCGACCTTGGGCAGGGCCACGGGGCGGCGGCCCCGGCCATGGACCAGCACGATGGCAAAATAGGGGCAATCCTCGGCGGTGACATCGGCCAGACGGGCGATGCGCTGGCCGGGCATGGTGCCGCGTTCGACCAGAAGCGCATCCTCCAGCCGCCCCGCCGCCGCCAGAGCCCTGCGCACGCGGGGCAGATGGCGCCCGGTCTTCATGATGACCAGCGCGTCGCTGCCCGCCATGTGGCGCGCCAGATCGGCCTCGGGCAGGGTGCCCATCAGCACGGTCAGCACGTCGTCGCCCCAGGTCATCGGCGTGCCGCTGGCGTTCCAGCAGCCGACCATGCCGGGAATGCCGGGGATCACCTGCACCTCGGCCCGGCCCTGCAGCCGCACATGCAGATGCATGAACGAGCCATAGAGGAACGGGTCCCCTTCGCACAGCACCACCACGTCGCCGTCCTGGGCCAGCGTTGCCAGCCGGTCCGCCCAGTCATCGTAGAAGGCCGAGAGCAGGTCGTTATAGGCCGGGCTGTCGAAGGGGATCTCGGTCGTGACGGGGTATTCCATCGGGTATTCGACGGCGTCGGGGGCCAGCATCCCCTCGACGATGCGCCGCGCCTGTCCCTGCCGCCCGGGCTTGCGGAAATAGGCGACGTGCCGCGCCCCCCGGATCGCCCGGTCGGCCCGGACCGAGATCAGGTCGGGATCGCCCGGCCCCAGGCCCGCGCAGATGATCTGGCCCATCGCCCTCATTCCTTCCGGCTGGCAAGCGCGTTGATCGCGGCCACGGTGATCGCCGATCCGCCAAGGCGCCCGCGCACGATGACCGACGGGCAGGGGGGCGCCGCCATCAGCGCATCCTTGGATTCGGCAGCCCCCACGAAGCCCACAGGGCAGCCGATGATCGCGGCGGGGCGGGGGCAGTCGGGATCCTCCAGCATGTTCAGCAGATGAAACAGCGCGGTCGGCGCATTGCCGATGGCCACCACGGCGCCGGCCAGATGCGGGCGCCACAGCTCCAGCGCGGTGGCGCTGCGGGTGTTGCCCATGTCGCGCGCCATCTCGGCCACGCGGGGGTCGTTCAGGGTGCAGATCACCGGGTTGCCGACGGGCAGGCGGGGCTTGGTGATCCCCTCGCTGACCATGCGCGCATCGCAGAGGATCGGCGCACCGGCGGCCAGCGCCGCGCGGGCGGCGGTGGCCATGCCGGGCGTGAAGGCCACGTCGCGTTCCAGCCCCACCAGCCCCGCCGCATGGATCATGCGCACGACGACGGGCTCCTCGTCGGCGTCGAAGCGCGCCAGGTCGGCTTCGGCCCGGATCATGGCGAAGGACTGGCGATAGATCGCGGCGCCGTCCTTTTCGTAGGTATGGGGCATCACAGAACTTTCGGCAATTGGGTGGGGTGCAGCCCGCGCAGGGCTGCGGGATCGGAGGCGCAGCCATGGCGGATCAGGTCGAACCCGGCAGGCGTCGCGGTCAGGGTGACGTCGGCGGCGCGCGGCCAGCCGCAGCCCTTGGCGCAGCCCGACACATGCAGCACCGCACCCTCGGGCAGCAGCGCGGCCAGGCTGCGGGCCAGGGGCCGGGTCGCGGCATGGCCCTGCGGGCAGGCGGGCCCGCCGGGGCAGGCGCGCAGCCGCAGGGCGGGGTCGCGGGGGTTCAGGATCAGCCCCGGCAAAGCGGGCAGGCTGCGGGTGCCCGTCACCAGCACCATGCGCCACGGCGTCAGGCGCAGCGGGCCAAGGCGGGCCAGATGGCGCAGCGTGTCGGGGGGGATCTGCCCGAATTCCAGCGCGGCCAGCATCCCCTGCGGGGTGGGGCCGGGGGCGGCCTGCGCCATGGGCGCAGGCGCGGGCAGGGTGGCACCGGGGGGCCGCGCGCCGCGCGCGATCAGCGCCGCCATGCGGCCCCGGCCCTGGGGCGCGCCGCTCTGTTCCAGGAACCAGCGGGCGAGGTCCAGCGCCTGCTGGGGCCCGTGGTAGGGGGCGCCGTGGTCCATCCCCTCGGCGCGCAGGATCAGGCCGTGGGCGCCCCGCTCGATGCGGAGATCGGCGGGGTCGCGGGTCAGGACCGGGGCCGGGCCGGGATCGACGGCGAAGCCGAATTTCGCGGGCAAGGTCAGGTCGCTGCCCGCCAGTGCCTCGGCCAAGGCCTGTGCTACCGCGTCGGTTTCGGCGTCGGCAAAGGGCGTGACCATGATGTTGCGCCGCGCCTCGGTCGCCGCATCCGCGTCGATCAGCTCCTGCGCGCGCAGGGCCGCGATCAGCGGCGCATGGGTGGCGGGGGTCACGCCGCGCAGCTGCAGATTGGCGCGGCAGGTCAGCTCGATGGTGCCGTTGCCATGGGCCAGGGCCGCGTCGGCAATGGCGCCCGCCTGCGCCGCGTCCAGACGCCCGCCGGGGGGCGGATGCGCACCACCCAGCCATCGCCGGACTCCATCGGCTGCAGCGCGCCGGGGCACCAGCCCCTGACCTGTCCCCCGACCGCGCTCATAGCGCGGCCGCGATGGAATTGCGGCGCGTCACCCACAGCCCGGCCTCGGCGAGACGGCGGAACAGGTCGCGCATCGCGGCCAGCGCCTGCGGGTTGGCCTCGGCCAGGAAGGCCGCGATCTCGGGGCGGCCGAGCGTGGCGTCGTGATAGAGGTCGAAGAGATGCGCGGGCACTGCCCCTGCCAGATGCGCGAAGGCTGCCAGATGGTCCAGCGTGGCGGCGATCTCCGCCGCCCCCCGGTAGCCATGGGCGGTCATCGCATCGGCCCATGCGGGGTCTGCGGCGCGGGCGCGGACGGTGCGGGCGATCTCCTCGGTCAGGGTGCGGGCGCGGGGGCGGTCGGGCTGGGTGGCGTCCAGATGATAGAGGGCGGGCGCCTGCGCCCCGATCCGCGCCATCGCGGCGGCAAAGCCCGCCTCATGCGCGGCATAATCGGCGGCCAGCAGCAGGTCGCTTTCCGGCAGGTCCTGCGCGTGGACGAAGCTGTCGGCGCGGGTCAGGCGCGTCTCCAGCTCGGCGCGCGCCTCGCGGGCGGTACCGTCGGCGCCAATGGCCCAGCTGGAGGCCGCGATCCACGCCTCGCCTGCCGCTGCCCGCGCAGCCTCGGTGAACTGGTCGGGCGCGGTGCCCATGCCCAGGCCATATTGGCCGGGCTGGGGGCCGAAGACCCGCGCCCCCGCCGCATAGGGATTCATGTCGGACGCCTCGTCGCGATCGGCCAGCGTCGCGGCCCCGGTCTGGAACAGCTGCGCCAGCACCGGAAACACGTCGCGAAAGAGGCCTGAGACCCGCAGCGTCACGTCGATGCGCGGGCGGTCCAAGAGCGCCAGCGGCACCACCTCGACGCCCGAGACGCGGCCCGAGCCCTCGTCCCACACCGGCTTCAGCCCCGCCAGGTGCAGGGCCATGGCGAATTCCTCGCCCGCCGTGCGCATGGTGGCGCTGCCCCACAGATCGACGACCAGACCCTGCGGCCAGTCGCCGTGGTCCTGCAGGTGGCGGCGCAGCAGCTCCTCGGCCAGCTTGACGCCTTGCGCGTGGGCCGAGGGCGTGGGCACCGCGCGCGGATCGACGCTGTAGAGGTTGCGCCCGGTGGGCATCACATCCGCACGCCCCCGGTTGGGCGAGCCCGAGGGCCCCGGCGCCACGAAGCGCCCGTCCAGCGCGGCCATCAGCCCCGCACGTTCCTGCGCCCCGCAGGCCCCTTGGCCCCAGACATGCAGCCCCTCGCCATACTGGCTTTCCTTGATGTCGCAGACGAAGCGGTCGATGCGGGTGATCGCCTCGGCGGCGCTGGCGTCGGGGGGGATGCCCAGATCGGCCTCGACGCCCAAGGCCCGCGCCTCGTCGCGGATGGTGGCGATCAGGCGGTCGCGCCGCGCCGGGTCCATGCCGTCGGCGGTGGAGTATTCGTCCAGGGACCGCTCCAGCCCCGCCATGCCGGGAGGCAGGGCGCTAGCCCGCATGGGGGGGGCATATGGCCAAGCGTCACGGCGCCGATGCGGCGCTTGGCCTGCGCGGCCTCGCCCGGATCGTTGACGATGAAGGGATAGATGACCGGCAGCGCGCCGGTCAGGGCAGAAGGCCAGCAGTCGCCCGACAGCGCGACGGCCTTGCCCGGCAGCCATTCCAGCGTGCCATGCGCGCCCATGTGGATCAGCGCATGGGGGTCCTGCTGCGCCAGCCACAGATAGAACGCGACATAGGCATGGCGCGGGGTGCGGGTCAGGTCGTGATAGCTGTCCTCGCGCCCCGCGCGGTGGCTGCGTTCCGGCTGCAGGGCCAGCCACAGCTTGCCACGTTGGGTGACGCGCAGGTGGAGGGCGCCGTCGCGGCAGTCGGGATCGGTCTCGGGCGGGCCCCAGGCTGCATGCAGGTCGTCCTGCAGGGCCTGCGGCAGGCGGGCCAGGGCGGCACGATAGTCCGTCAGCGGCCAGGCGACCGTGCCCTCGGGCATCGAGGGGCCGGGGGGCACGTCATGGCCGGCATCCGCCAGCATCCCGGCCACCGCATGGGCCGAGGCGGGGGCGTCCAGGCCCACCGCATGGGCGATCTGCCAGTCGCGCCCGGGATAGGTGGACAGGACCAGCGCCACCCGGCGATCCGGCACGGGGGTCCGGGCCAGCCGCGCCCAGGCTGCGATGCGGTCCACCGCCGCGCCTAGAAGTGCCGCATCCACGCGATGGGCAAAGCGGGAATATTGCAGGTCGGGATCGCGCCGCCCGGGCGACTTGAAGCTGATCAGCCCCGCGAAGATGCGCCCGTCCACCTCGGGCAGCACGACGTTCATCGCCAGGTCCGAGGGCGACAGCCCGCGTTCCGCCACCGCCCATTCGCGACGGCGGTTGGTGGAGAGCGCGACTTGGAAGACCGGGCCGGGGAAGGGGGCGAAGGGCGCCTCGGACCCCGCCGAGAAGCCCGTGGCATTCACCACCAGCGCGGGCGGGGCGGGCAGGGCGCCCCGCAGCCAGTCCGCCAGCCCCGGCGCCTTCAGCGAGGGCGCGAAGGCCCCCACGGCCGCGAAGCCCCGGTCCCGCAGCGCCCGGATCAGCGCATCGATGGGGGCCACATCGGCCGCCGCCAGCCAGCTGCGATAGAAGGTGACCAAGGCGCGCGCCTCGCCCGGCGTCTCGATCACCCCAAGGTCGGGATCATAGAACCCCATCTGCGGCAGCGTCTTGATGCCGGGCACCGGCGCCGCCTGAAGACCCGAGGCGATGGCCATCTGCGCCAGCGCCGCTTGTGCTGCCACCGCGCCGCCCTGATCGCAATGGCGCCGCAGCACGCGCAGCACGGAGGGCGGCACGGTGGAGACCGCCTCCAGCCGCGCATCGTCGCGCCCGTCGGCGGGCAGGACGGCCAGCGCGATACCCCGCCTGCGCGCCAGATCGGCGACCGAGGCCAGACCATAGGGCCAATAGGCCTCGCCCCCGATAAGTCGGATCAGGACGCCCTTAGCGCCCGACAGAGTCTGTTCGACATAGGTATCGACCGAGACCGGATGGCGCAAAGCCACCAGATTGCACAGCCGCGTGGAGGGCAGCCCTCCCTCCGCGCGTTTCCAGCCTGCCGCGAAGGCCCCCAGGTCGCTGTCCGAGAAGGACAGCACGACCAGATCGCCGGGCGTCTGCCCGGGATCATAGGGGGTGTCGGTCTGGTCCAGACCGACCTTTTCGCGGAAGACCACATGCATCAGGCGGGTACGCCCTCGAGGACGGCGCGGATCGCCTCCGGGTTCACGTCGTCATGTTCCGCGATGACCACGAGGCGAGAGACACGGGGCTGATCCCCCCACGGGCGGTCGTACTGGTGGCGCACCCGCGCGCCCACGGCCTGCACCAGCAGGCGCATGGGCTTGCCCTGCACGGCCACATGGCCCTTGACCCGCAGGATGTTCTGCTCGGCGGCCAGACGGGCGATGCGGGCGGCCAGATCGGCGGGATCGGTGATCTCGGGCAGCTCGATCACGACGGTGTCGAAATCCTCGTGCTCGTGATCGTCGGCGCCGTCATGATGGCTGGGGCGGGCGGCGATGTCGTCCTCGGCGGCGGCCCCCAGTCCCAGGATCAGGCGGGCGTCGATCTGGCCCTCGGTCACCGTCAGGATGGGCAGCTTGCGGGGCAGTTCGGCCTCGATCACCGCGCGGGCTTTGGCGATGCCCGCCTCACCGGCCAGATCGGCCTTGGTCAGCAGGATCACGTCGGCACAGCTGATCTGATCCTCGAAGACCTCGGACAGGGGCGTCTCGTGGTCCAGGCTGTCATCGGCGGCGCGCTGCGCATCGACTGCCGCCACGTCGGGGGCAAAGCGGCCCGCGGCCACCGCCTCGGCATCGGCCAGCGCGATCACGCCGTCGACGGTGATGCGCGAGCGGATCGCGGGCCAGTCGAAGGCCTTCAGCAGGGGTTTCGGCAGCGCCAGACCCGAGGTCTCGATCAGGATGTGGTCGGGCTTTTGCGGCAGCGCCATCAGGCGTTCCAGCGTGGGGATGAAGTCGTCGGCCACCGTGCAGCAGATGCAGCCGTTCGACAGCTCCATGATGTTCTCGGCCGGGCAGTTGTCGTCGGCGCAGCCCTTCAGGATGTCGCCATCGACCCCCATCGTGCCGAATTCGTTGACCAGCACGGCCAGCCGCAGCCCCTGGGGGTTCTGCATCAGGTGGCGGATCAGCGTGGTCTTGCCCGAGCCCAGAAAGCCCGTGATCACGGTCACCGGGGTCTTGGTCAGGTCGCCTTTGGGAAGATCGGTCATCGGGGTCACTCCTGTGGGGGGATGCGCGCAAGGCTCTGCTTGCGGAAGATGGCGGGGCGTTCGCGCCACGGCACGATGCCGTCGGCGGTCGCGGCATAGGCGCGGGCGCCCGACAGGATCTGGTCGGCATCCCCGGGCATCAGGCGGCCATAGACATAGGACCATTTGCCGGGTGCCGACAGGGCCACCGAGCAGCCCTGCGAACAGGCCGACAGGCATTCGACGGCGCGGATCTCGACCCCTTCGGGGGCCGCGTCGGACAGGGCTGCCAGCAGGCTGGCGCCGGGGCGCGGGCCTTCGGCATCCGGGGCCGCGTCGGTCCCGCGGCAGGTGGTGCAGACATGCAAGACGGCGCGCATCACGGCTTTCCTTCGGTCTCGGGCCTTCGGTCACGGGGCGGGACAGGGGGAGGCCGAAAGGGGAATGGCACGGGTCATCCGGCCATCGCCCTGCCGGTTGCGAAACACCCCGTTCGCCCGTCATCACTGCGTGCTGGCAGGTCTCCCGGCTTGCGGATCCTGGGGCCTGGCCCCAACGGTCGTCCCACCTTCCCGGCCCCGGGGGCCAGTGGATCGGGCGACCTTTCCGGTCACGGTCGCGGGGGCGGCTGCGCTTGGACGGGGGATCCCGGCCTGTCGCATTCCCTCTTCGCCTGCCATAAGGCAGGAACCAACACGCGCCTACCAAAAGCCCCGCGCCCCCGATTTGTCAACCGCCCAGAGGCCGCCCCATGACCCAGCCCGACCCCGCCACCCCGTCCCAGACCGCCGAGGATCTGGCCCGCCACGCGCAGAAGATGGCCAAGAAGAAGGCCGCCCGCGACCGCATGATGGAGACGAAGACCGGCGAGAAGGGGCTGATCATCGTCCATACCGGGCCGGGCAAGGGCAAGTCGTCCTCGGGCTTCGGCATGATCATGCGCTGCATCGCGCATGGCATGCCCTCGGGCGTGGTGCAGTTCATCAAGGGCGCGTGGGACACGGGCGAACGCACGCTGCTGACCACGCATTTCGCCGAGATCTGCCAGTTCCATGCCATGGGCGAGGGCTTCACCTGGGAAACCCAGGACAAGGCCCGCGACATCGCCATGGCGCAGGCGGGCTGGGCCAAGGCGCAACAGATGATCCGCGACCCCGCCATCCGCATGGTCCTGCTGGACGAGATCAACATCGCCTTCCGCTACGGCTATCTGGACGTGGCCGAGGTGCTGGCCTTCCTCAAGGCCGAAAAGCCCCCCATGACCCATGTCGTGCTGACCGGGCGCGGCGCTCCCGAAGCGCTGGTCGAGGCCGCCGATCTGGTGACCGAGATGACGCAGGTCAAGCATCCCTTCAAGTCGGGCATCAAGGCGCAGGCCGGCGTCGAGTTTTGACACCCGCGCGCGGGCGGGGCAGAAATAATGCACATTGCCGTGAACCCGCATGCGGGCTGGCGGGTTTATGTTCAACCATTAGTCCGGAGTGCCGCGCCACATGACCCTGCCCCCGCCCCCCCTGCTGCCCGCCGAGGCGGCGCTGTTCCTGGATTTCGACGGCTGCCTGGTCGAGATCGCGCCGCGTCCCGATGCCGTCGTCGTGACGCAGGCCCTGCGCGACCGGCTGGCCGCGCTGCGGGACCGGCAGGACGGGGCGCTGG
Source organism: Paracoccus liaowanqingii (assembly GCF_004683865.2). NCBI lineage: Bacteria > Pseudomonadati > Pseudomonadota > Alphaproteobacteria > Rhodobacterales > Paracoccaceae > Paracoccus > Paracoccus liaowanqingii. The sequence goes on from NZ_CP038439.1 coordinate 210,108, forward strand.
CGCTGATCTCGGGGCGTGACGTGGCCGATCTCCGCGGGCATCTGGACGGGTTTTCCGGCATGATCGCGGGCAGTCACGGGTCCGAGCTGTCGCCTGCGCCCGGCCTGATCGACACGCTGCACAGCGTCGGCGTCGATGCCGCCGCCCTCCATGCCGAGGCGCACGCACTGGCCGCCCCCCATCCCGCGATCCTGGTCGAGGAAAAGCCCCATGGCGTCGCGCTGCATTACCGCGACGATCCGTCCCTGCAGGGCTTCGTCGAACGGACCATGCAGGACATGGCCGCCCGCCACCCGCACCTGATGCTGCAGCCCGCCAAGATGGCGATGGAGCTGCGTCCGGGCGGCGTCGGCAAGGACAGCGCGCTGGCGCATCTGATGACGCTGGTGCCCTTCGCGGGCCGCGTGCCCGTCTTCGCGGGCGACGACACCACCGACGAGCCCGCCATGGCCGAGGCGCAGTCGCGCGGCGGCTTCGCCATCAAGGTCGGCGACGGACCCACCGCCGCCCGCCACCGCCTGTCGGACCCCGCCGCCTTGGCGGACTGGCTCGACGCATCCCTGACCTGAGGAGACCCCATGTCCCGTCCGCCCGAGTCCCGGCCCGATCCCTCCCGGCAGCCCCCATCCGGGGAACCCACCATCGCAGAGGATCAGCCGGACCAGGACCCCTCGGGACACAGCCCTCCGGACAGGCCGCCTCGCGCCTGATCGTCGTGTCGAACCGCCTGCCCTTGGGCGACAGCCCCTCCGGCGGGCTGGTCGTCGCGCTGGAGGATGCGCTGCGCAGCTCGGGCGGGGTCTGGGTCGGCTTCTCGGGCCAGACCGAGGACGATCCGTCGGACGACCTGCAGGACCATCCCGGCGCGGCCTTCCAGCGCCTGTCCTTCGATCTGACCCCGCAGGATCACGAGGAATACTATCTGGGCTATTCCAACTCGATCCTCTGGCCGCTGTGCCACGGGCGGCCCAACCTGATGCGGATCAAGCCGGAATATCTGGACGGCTATGCCCGGGTGAACGCACGGATCGCCCGGATGCTGGTGCCGCATCTGCGCCCCGGCGACCGGATCTGGGTGCAGGACTATCACCTCTTCCCGCTGGCGATGGAGCTGCGCGCGCTTGGCGTCACCGCGCCCATCGGGCATTTCCTGCACATCCCCTTTCCCGGCCCCGCCGATTGCGGCGCGCTGCCCAACCCGGCCGAGCTGTTCGACTGGCTGTCCCATTACGATCTGGTCGGGTTCCAGACCGAGCGTGACCTGGGCGCCTTCGCCGAAAGCGCGCGGCAGCTGGCGGACGGGGACCAGATCTCGGACCAGCTGTTCCGGCTGTCGGGCCGCCGGGTGCGCACGCAGGTCTTTCCCATCGGCATCGACACCGCCGCCTTCATGGCCGAGGCCGCCGAGGCCCCCGACAGCGACCGCATGCGCAGCCTGACCCGCGCGCAGATGATGATCGGCGTGGACCGGCTGGACTATTCCAAGGGCATCCCGCAGCGCTTCCGCGCCTATCAGCTGCTGCTGGAGAAGATCCCGGACCTGCACGAGAAGATCTCGTTTTTGCAGATCGCCCCGCCCACGCGCGGCGAGGTCGACGCCTATCAGGACATCCGCGAAGAAACCGAGCATCTGGCCGGGCGGATCAACGGGCAGTTCGCCACGCTGAACTGGACGCCCATCCGCTTCATCCACCGGCCCTTCCCGCGCAACGAGCTGGCGGGTCTCTACCGGCAGGCGCGGATCGGGCTGGTCACGCCCTTGGCCGACGGCATGAACCTGGTCGCCAAGGAATATGTCGCGGCCCAGAATGCCGAGGATCCCGGCGTGCTGATCCTGTCGCGCTTTGCGGGCGCCGCCGAGACGATGACCGAGGCGCTGATCATCAATCCCCACGATCCGCACGATCTGGCCGTGGCCATGGCGCAGGCCATGCGCATGTCGCGCTCGGAACGTCAGGACCGCCATGCCGCCCTGCTGGAGGGCGTGGTGACCCATGACATCGCGTGGTGGTCGCGGACCTATCTGGCCGCCTTGGGCGACTGATCCCGAGGCCGCCGAATCACTCTGGTCGCGGGATGCGTGATCGGAGTGCCCAATTCCTGGGCATGACCCCTGATTTGCGCCTGCGGCATCGGCAGATGCGGGCGCCGGTGCCGCAGTGCGGCATCGACCGATGACAGGGCGGGGGGCATGGCGCATGATGAAGCAGTGAAGCCCATGCTTCGTGGCGTCCTCCTCCGGTCCGGCCACGGACCTTCCGGAAAGCCGCCGGGTCTGCCGCATCCTCCTCCCTGCGGTCAGACCCGGCGGTCTTTTCGTTGATGTGTCGGGATCAGCCGATCAGCGTCGCGACATGGCGCAGCGCGGCGGCATAGCCCTGCAGGCCCAACCCCGCGATCACCCCGTCCGCCCGCATCGACACATAGGAATGGTGCCGGAACGCCTCGCGTTTGTGGACCTGGCTGATATGCACCTCGATCACCGGGCCGTCGAAGGCGTTCAGCGCATCCAGCACCGCGACCGAGGTATGGGTCAGCGCAGCGGGGTTGATGACGATGGCCGCCGCCTCGTCCCGGGCCTCGTGGATCCAGTCGACGATCTGGCCCTCCCAGTTCGATTGCAGGAAGCGGATGTCATGGGGCGCGGCGGCGGCGCGGCACATCGCTTCCAGATCGGCCAGCGTCTCGGACCCGTAGATCTCGGGCTGGCGCTTGCCCAGCAGGTTCAGGTTGGGACCGTTCAGGACATGGATCAGCGGCATCAGGGTTCCCCGGTTGGACGGCCCTTGCTAGCGCATGGGCGCGCGGCTGTCAGCAGGGCAGCGCGGTGACAGGCGCCACTTGGCCCGCCGGATCGACCAGGTGCAGGGCGGGCGGATGGGCGGTCAGGATCGCCACCGCATCGGGGGCGGGGCCTGCGGCGCTGGCCCAGGCCACATGGCCGTCGGGCGCGATCAGCACCAGCCGGTCGCCGCGCATCCGCAGCAGGCCCGGCCCGGGCGCCTGCCACAGGACGCGGCCCTGCTGCATCAGGCACGGCCCGCGGTCGGGATCGTTGAGCAGCGCCACCGGACCGTCCGCGGCGGTCAGGCCCTCGCCCGGCAGCAGCGGCCCCTGCAGGCGGTCGGTCGGGGTGCACTCGCCCGCCAGGCTGCGGGTCATCAGCGCGTCGCGGGTGGCGCGGTCCCATCCGTGATGATCCGCCGCCGCGTTCAGGATCATCAGCTTGGCCAGCGCCGCGACCGGGGTCATGTCGCCCGCAGACAGCGCCCCGGTCGCCGCGATCCAGGCCCCGGCGGCATAGTGGAACGCGCCGACCTGCCCGCCGATGGCGCGGCTGGCGATGACGACGGGCACCTCTGCCGCGCGCAGGGCGGCCTCGATCGCGCCATCGCCTGCGGGGATGTTGCCCTCGCCGAAGCCCTCCAGCAGCAGGCCGGTGGCACCCGCCGCCAGCGCCGCGCGGATCATCTGCGCCAGAAGCGGGTCGGCGGCGCGATGATCAGCGGGCACGGCGGGAATCTGGACGATGCGCTGGTCATCGATGCGCGCGGCGACGGCCTCCAGCTGCGCCCGCACCCGCGCCCGAGCCGGGCTCGCGTCCAGCGCATGGGACCCGGAGGCGGGCCCCGGCAGGGCAGGGGCCGCGCCGCGCCGGACCGCGATGCCCACCTCGGCCAGGGGCGGCAGGTGCGGGCTGTCGAAGGCGGCAAAGCGGGTGGTCGAGACCTTCAGCGCCCGGTTGCCGCGCAGCAGCATACCCCCGAAGAAGACCGCCACCTCGGGCAGGCGCAGCCGCGCCGCCCGCAGCGCCCCGGTCAGGTTGGCCAGCCCGTCGCCGCCGGGGTTCAGCGCCAGACCCTGCGGCGTCTCGGTGAACAAAGGCAGCTGCGCCCCGGTCAGGATCACCGGCTTGGACAGGGCGGCGACGGGAAGGCCCAACCTGTCCACCACATTCAGCAGCAGCGACAGCGCGGCGCCGCTATAGTCCATCGTGTCGGTGCCGTGCAGGATCACGAAGGCGTCGTGGTCGTCGTAGAGGTCCAGCACCCGCCGCGCCATCCGGCACCAGTCCGAGGGGCGCAGGTCGGTGCTGTCCAGCACCCCGGGGCCGTGGTCGGAAAACCGCAGCCCGTCATCCAGATGCAGGATGTCGCCCGGCAGGGCCGCCGCCAAGGCCGGTCCCAGCAGCCCGGTCACCGCCTGCGCGAAGCGGTCCGGGGGCATCGGCGCCAGCGGGCTGCCGGTGCAGGTGATGGTCCCCCCGGTATTGATGATGCAGATCCGCATGATGCTCCCCTTGGCCTGGCCCCGCTATAGGCCGGGGCGGGGGCGCGCATCCAGTCCCAAGCCGCGCGTCAGAAGCCCGAATGGGTCTTGAGGAACTCGGCCTCATCCGCGGAGCTGTCGCGGTCGAGGATCGCGTTCCTGTGTGGAAAGCGGCCGAAGCGGGCGACGATGTCGCGATGCTCGCGCGCGAAATGCAGCGAGCTGTCATTGCCGAGCGCCTCGTAGAGCGTGACCGAACGCTCCTGATCGGCCAGATCCTCGCTGTGCATGAAGGGCAGGTACAGGAACTGCCGCCGCTCGGCGGGCTGGCCCGCGTCATAGCCCTTGTCCAGCGCGGTGCGGGCATGGCGCAGGGCCAGGTCATTGCTTTCGAAGCTGCGCGGGCCGCCGCGATGGATGTTGCGCGGGAACTGGTCCAGCACGATCACCAGCGCCAGCGCGCTGTCCCTGTCGTCCATCCAATGGTCCAGGCGCCCGGCATGGGCCTCTTCGTAGGTGTCCGAGAAGCGGGCGGCGATGTCCTTGTCGACGACATCGGACTTGGCGAACCAGTGCGGCTGCATCTGCTCCGAGAACCAGAAGTCCAGCACGTCGCCGGGGGTCTTGAGGTCGGGGGTCTTGGGCATGTTGGTCTCCGGTCAGGGAAGGGGGATGAAATCGTCGCGATCGCCTGCGGGCAGGTCGAAGCGACCCATCCCCCAACGTGCCTCGCGCCAATCCTGTTTCGCCTGCTCGATCCGCTCGCGCGAGGAGGCGACGAAATTCCACCAGATGTGGCGCGGCCCGTTCAGCGTCGCCCCGCCAAGCGCCATCAGCCGCGCGCCCTGATCGCCCGCCTGCACGGTGATCGCGTCGCCTGGGCGGAACACCATCATCTGCCCCGCCTGGAAGTCCTGCCCGGCGACGCGGATGCTGCCTTGGGTGATGTAGATCCCCCGGTCCTCGTGATCGGTGGGCAGGGGAAAGCGGGCGCGGGGGTCCAGCGTGACGTCCAGATAGAAGGTGTCGGAATACATCCGGGCGGGCGCCGCCTCGCCATAGGCATGGCCCAGGAGCAGGCGGGCATGGATGCCTTGGTCGCGGATCTCGGGCAGGGCGGTGGCGGCGTGGTGTTCGAAGCTGGGGGCAATCTCCTCGTGCGTTTCCGGCAGGGCGATCCAGGTCTGGATGCCCAGGAGGCTGCTGGGTCCGGCGCGCACGGAGTCCGGACTGCGTTCGGAATGGGTCACGCCGCGCCCGGCCACCATCCAGTTCAGCGCGCCGGGCGTGATGATCTGGTCCGCGCCGGTGCTGTCGCGGTGCTGGAAGCTGCCGCGATACAGATAGGTGACGGTACCGAGGCCGATATGGGGATGGGGGCGCACGTCGATGCCTTGGTCGGTCAGGAATTCCGCCGGGCCCATCTGGTCGAAGAAGATGAAGGGGCCGACCATCTGCCGCTTGGGCGCGGGCAGGGCGCGGCGCACCTCGAAGCCGCCCAGGTCGCGGGCGCGGGGGATGATCAGCGTCTCGATGGCGTCCAGCCCGGTGGCGTCGGGGCAGCCGGGGGTCAGGGCGGGGTTCCAGCTCATGGGGTCCTCCTTGGGTCTGGAGGAAAGGGTGGGCCCGAAGTCGCGCCCCGGCAAGGGTGATGGCGTTCGGCTGCGGCGAACACCGGGTTGGTGCGCGGGCCCGTGGCGCCGCGGGCGGGCCGGGCGCATCTTGGCGCGGGAAAGGAGGTCGCCATGACGGGACTTCATCACGTGACGGCCATCACGCGCGACGTGCAGGCCAATGTCGATTTCTGGATGGGCTTTCTGGGCCTGTCGCTGGTCAAGCAGACGGCGGGGTTAGAGGATGCCCGCCAGCTGCACCTGTTCTATGGCGATCCGCAGGGCAACCCCGGATCGCTGGTCAGCTTCCTCGTCTGGCAGGACGGCGCGCCGGGCCGCACCGGCCACGGCCAGGTGGCCGAGATCGCGCTGGCCATCCCGCGCGCCCGGATCGGTGACTGGCTGACCCGCGCCATGCAGCAGGGCGTGCCGGTCGAGGGGCCAAGCCGCGAATTCGGCGCCCCGGTGCTGCGTCTGAAGGATCCCGACGGGATCATCGTCAAGCTGGTGGGCACCGACGCGCCGGACGCGGGCTGGCCCGCGGCCCCCGCCCGGATGCAGGGCGTCACCCTGTGGTCCGAGGACGCGCCCGCGACGGCGGCCTTCCTGGCGCCCTTCGGCTACCGCCCCGGCGGGGTCGAGGATGGCGTGACGCGGCTGGTCTCGGACCACGACGCAATCGACATCCGCCATGCGCGGGGCTTCGTGCCCGGCATTCCCGGCACTGGGGTGATCGACCATGTCGCCCTGCGCGTCCCGGACGTGGCGGCGATCAGGGCCCACGCCGCCCGGCTGTCGGACGCGACCGAGGTGACGGTCCACGACCGGCTGTACTTCACCTCGCTCTATGTCCGCGATCCGGCGGGCATCCTGATCGAACTGGCGACCGACGGCCCCGGCATGGCCGTGGATGAGCCCGCCGAAGCCTTGGGCCGGGCCCTGAAGATCCCGCCCCATGTGACCGACGATACCGACCTTCGGCTGCACCTGCCGCAATTCGCCCGACCGGGAGAGGAAAGACGACCCATGCGCGACCTGCCCTTCATCCACCGCATCCATGCCCCGGCGGATGCCGACGGATCGACCCTGCTGCTGCTGCACGGTACCGGCGGGTCCGAGACGGACCTGATGCCGCTGGCGCATGGCATCGCGCCGCGCGCGACGTTGCTGGGCCTGCGCGGCCGGTCGACGGAGGAGGGATCGGCGCGGTTCTTCCGCCGCCTGTCGATGACGCGCTTCGACCAGGACGACATCCGGTCCGAGGCCGCGGCCTTCGCCGCCTTCTGGACAGGGGCCCTGGCAGCCTATGACCTGGACCCCGCCCGGCTGACGGTGCTGGGCTATTCCAACGGCGCGAATTTCGCGGCGGCGGTGATGGCGCTGCATCCGGGGCTGATCGCGCGGGCGATCCTGATGCGGCCCATGCTGGTCCTCGATCCGGTGCCAGAGGCCGATCTGTCGGGGGTGCGGGTCCTGACCCTGCAGGGGGCGCAGGATCCCTATGGCCCCCATGCGCCGGCGCTGAACGACTGGCTGGCGGCCTCGGGCGCCGATCTGGATGCCCGGGTGATGCCCACCGGGCACCAGCTGTCCCAGGACGATCCGCGCGCCGCCAAGACGTGGCTGTCGGCATGAAAAGACCCCGCCCCCGGAAGGACCGGAGGCGGGGCATACTCGGGGACTGGTTACGGAATCCGAACCCGGGAAACGCCCCTCCGGTTCCTGCACGGTTCGGTGAGGGACGGCCACACTTTGTCGTGTGATTCCAACGCGGCAGTCGCGTCCCCGTGATCAGGGCGCAGCGGGCTTCGGGGTCAGGCTGGCGGCAAAGCCGGCGACGAAGCCCGACAGCTTGCCGCGCGTCTCGGGGTCGGTCAGGTTGCCCTCGTCGTCGAAGAGGCCGCCGGCCTTCGACACCGTCAGCCGCCCCTCGAACCAGGGCCGGGTGTTCAGGCTGCGCAGCACCGGCAGCCAGTGGGATTGCGCATGCGTGGTGCCGAAATGGCCCGGAGAGGCGCCGATCACCGCAACGGGCTTGCCTTGGAACAGCGCCTGCCCCGGGCCGCGCGACATCCAGTCGAGGACGTTCTTCATCACGCCCGGGATGCCGCTGTTGTATTCGGGGCTGACCAGCAGCAGCCCGTCGGCACGGGCCAGCTGGTCGGTCAGCGCCGCGACTGCCGGGGGGATGCCCCCGGCGGCCTCGGCATCGGCGTCATAGAGCGGCACGTCGCGGATCTGGCCGATCTCCAGCGTGACGCCCTGCGGCGCGATCGCCTGGACGGCCCGCAGCAGCCCCGCATTGTACGAGGCGCGGCGCAGGCTGCCCGCAAGTCCCAGGATCGTGGTCATGACGCCCTCTCTTTCCGATGGGGTTCAGGCCAGGGGTTTCAGCCCGGCCTCGATCTGTGCGCGGCGGCCTTCCAGGAAGGGCGGCAGGGACAGGCCCTCGCCCATCGTCTCGCGCGGCTCGTCCACGTCGAAGCCCGGCCCGTCGGTCGCCAGTTCGAACAGATTGCCCCCCGGCTCGCGGAAGTAAAGGGACCGGAAGTAGAACCGCTCGACCTCGCCCGAGGACGGCACGCGGAAACCCGCCACGCGGTCGGTCCAGGCGGTCAGGGCGGCGGTGTCGGGCACGCGGAAGGCCACGTGATGGACCCCGCCCGCCCCCTGGCGCGCCTGCGGCAGGCCGGGCTGCACGGCGACATGCAGTTCGGCCGCCGCACCACCCTCGCCCATCTCGAAGACATGGACCTGGCCCTGCCCGTCGGGGCTGGCATAGTCGCGGACTTGGCGCATGTTCATGACCTGGGTCAGCAGGGCCGCGGTGGGCGCCAGATCGGGGACCGAGATGGTGATCGGCCCCAGCCCGCGGATCTGGTGCTCGGCCGGGATGTCGCTGCCGTCCCAGGGGTGGCCTGCGGGCGCGGGGGCGGCGATCAGGCGCAGGCGCTGGCCCTCGGGATCCTCGACATCGAGGCCCGCGCGGCCGTCCTGCGTGGTGATCCGACCCGCCAGCCCGTTCAGGCGGTCGGCCCAGAAGTCGAGGCTGTCTTCGGTCACGCGCAGCCCGGTGCGGGTGATCGCGTTGGTGCCGCGCCGCTCGGGGGCGGTGGGCCAGTCGAAGAAGGTGATGTCGGTGCCGGGGCTGCCCGCCCCGTCCGCGAAGAACAGGTGATAGGCCGAGGTGTCGTCCTGATTCACCGTCTTCTTGACCCGGCGCAGGCCCAAGGTCTGGGTGTAGAAGCGGTTGTTGCCCGGCGCATCGGCGGTGATGGCGGTCAGGTGGTGAAGTCCGGTCAGCTGCATGGCAGGGTCCTTTCATCGGTGCTTGGGACCAATATGGCGCGGGTGGGGCGTTCGCGGCACCCGCGCGGGCGGCAACCCCGCGTTCGGTTCTTGCGAACGGGGCCCGGCGCGATATGGTGGCGCCGATGGCATGGTCGATCACGGATATCGAGACCTTTCTGGCGGTCCTGGATGCGGGCAGCATCTCGGGCGCGGCGGCGCGGGCGGATCTGTCCAAGTCGGTGGTCAGCAAGCGCATCAGCGATTTCGAGGCGACGCTTGGCGTGGCGCTGTTCACGCGGCATGCGGGGCGGATCGCGCCCACCGACAGCGCGCTGTCGCTGGCCGAGCGGCTGCGCCCCGCCCTGGCCGAGCTGGTGGCGGCGACCGAAAGCGCCGCCGCGCCGCAGACGGCGCTGCGCGGGCGCTTGGCCATCGCGGCGCCGATGAGCTTCGGCATCCGTCACCTGGGCCCGGTGATCGCGGATTTCGCCCGTGCCCATCCGGGGCTGGAGATCGTGCTGGATTACGACGACCGCCAGACCGACCTGGCGCGGGCGGGGTTCGATCTGGGCCTGCGCATCGGGCATCTGAAGGACAGCAGCCTGATGGCGCGGCGCCTGTGCGAGGATCCCCGCGCGCTGGTGGCCAGCCCCGACTACCTGACGCGGCAGGGCGAGATCCGCCAGCCTGCGGACCTGGCGCGGCACGAGGTCATCGGCTATCTGAACGCGCGCTTGGCCGAGATCTGGCCCTTCGGCGCCGAGACGGGCACGCCGCGCGCCGGCCGGATCACCGCCAACAACGGCGAGGCGATGCGCGACATGGCCCTGGGCGGGCTGGGACTGGCGCTGCTGCCGCTGTTCATCGTGCATGACGCGCTGCGCGACGGGCGGCTGGTACGGGTGCTGCCCGACCTGCCGCAGGAGCCCCTGCCGATCAGCATGGTCTGGCCGCCGATCCGGCCGATGCCCCGCAAGACGCGCGCGCTGATCGATCACGTGGCGGGGGCGTTTTCCGAGGCGCCTCCGTGGCAGGCGGGAGTGTTGCGTCCCGCGACGGCCGGGGGGCCAGCCCCCCGGACCCCCCGGGATATTTGAGGACCAATGTAGGGCCGAGGCCCGGAGGAGACAGGATGCTGGTGGATCCGAACACGCCGTTCTTCAGACCGCTCTGGGTGCGGGTGCTGTGCGTGGTGATGCCGCTGATCTGGGCCGCGGTCGAGATCTGGACCGGCAATCCGTTCTGGGCGGTTCTGTTCGGGGGGGCCGGCATCTATCTGGCGCTGGCCCTGTTCGTCTGGCGGCGGCCGGAGCCCTGAGGCCCCGGCCGCCGCCCCGGAGGGCTCAGGCCGCCAGGTCGGGCGCGCCGATGAGCCAGGCGAAGCCGTTGGCGGGCAGGGACAGGCGATCGCCGTCCAGCGTGGCCTGCGAGGGGCCGGTCAGGGCCGTCTCGCCGGTGACCTGCATCTGCAGCGGCTCGGGCGAGAGGTTGAAGACGGCGGTCAGCGACCGGCCGTCCTGGCTGCGGCGGAAGGCCAGGACCGGCTCGGGCAGGTCGAGGAACCGGGTCTGTCCCCACCGCAGTTCCGGCTGGTTCCTGCGGAAGGCCAGCGTCGCGCGATAGGCCGCCAGCACGCTGTCGTTGCGGCCCTGCTGATGGGCCACGGCGCGCAGGGACTGCTCGTCCTTGACCGGCAGCCACGGCACGCTGTCCGAGAACCCGGCATGGGGTTCGGTCGCGTCCCAGACCATCGGCGTGCGGCAGCCGTCGCGGCCGCGGACCTCGGGCCAGAAGCGCAGGGCGGGCGGGTCGGTCAGCTCGTGATATTCGAGCGTCGTTTCGGTCTGGCCCAGCTCCTCGCCCTGATAGAGGCAGATGGTGCCGGGGAAGGACAGCAGCATCGCCGCCGACTGCCGGGCCAGCGCGTCGGGATCGGTGGCATGATCCGCCCATCGGGACACGTGGCGCACCACGTCGTGGTTCGAGAAGGACCAGCAGGCATGGCTGTCGGGCGCGTGGTCATGCACCCCCTGGATCGTGTGGCGGAAATGCGCGGCGGTGAACTCCTCGCTGAGCAGGCCGAAGCTGTAGCACATGTGCAGCAGGTCGTCCCCGGCGGTGTATTCGGCCATCAGGTCGATGGCGGGCTGGCCCAGCTCTCCGATCTCTCCGACCATCATGCGGGCGTCGTATTCGTCGGTCAGCGCCCGCATCCGCTTGAGGAAGGCGATGTTCTCGGGGCGGTTCTTGGAATGGGTGTGGCGCTGGCGCGGGAAGGTCTCGGGGCCGTCATAGTCGGGGTTGGGCGGGTTGTCGCGCAGCCGGTCGTCGTGGAAGTAGTAGTTCACCGTGTCCAGCCGGAAGCCGTCGACGCCGCGGTCCAGCCAGAAGCGCATCGTGTCCAGCAGCGCGTCCTGCACCGCCGGGTTCCACATGTTCAGGTCGGGCTGCTCGGCCAGGAAGTTGTGCAGGAAGTACTGCCGCCGGCGCGGCTCCCATTCCCATGCGGGGCCCCCGAAGACCGAGGGCCAGTTGTTGGGGGGCGTGCCGTCGGGCTTGGGATCGGCCCAGACATACCAGTCGGCGCGCGGGTTCGTGCGGTCGGCGCGGCTTTCGGCGAACCAGGGGTGCCTGTCGCTGGAATGGCTGATGACCTGATCGATGATGACCTTCAGGCCCAGCTGATGCGCGCGCGCCACCAGCGCGTCGAAATCAGAGAGGGTGCCGAACAGCGGGTCGATGTCGGTGTAGTCGGCGACATCATAGCCCATGTCCTTCTGCGGCGAGGTGAAGATGGGCGACAGCCAGATCGCATCCGCCCCCAGCCCGGCCACGTGGTCCAGCCGCCGGGTGATGCCCGGCAGGTCGCCGATCCCGTCGCCGTCGCTGTCCTGAAAGCTGCGTGGATAGATCTGATAGATCACCGCGTCCCGCCACCATTCCGCCATTCCGTCATCTCCTTGGATCCTGCGAAGTCGCGCGCATCGTGCCCCAGTTGGCCGGGACGAAAAAGGTGGGATCGGCATCAGGCAGCGGATTGCCCCCGGCCGTGACGGGGCTAAGGTGGGGGCATGGACATTTTGACACAGCCGCCAGCGATCAGCCCGGAGGACCGGCGCGCCCTCGATCGGGGGACGTGCGACCGGCCCTTCGCGATCCTGGGCCCCCGTCCCTTGGCGGACGGGCAGTGGCTGACGGTCCATCATCCCGACCTGGCCACCCTGTCGGTCGAGACCGGGGCGGGACGGACCGACCTGCCCCGGCTGGAGGGCGATCTGTTCGCCGGGCGCATCCCCCCCGGGCCCTACCGGCTGCATGCCCGGTCGCGCGACGGGGCGGACTGGCAGTTCGACGACCCCTATCGCTTCGGCCCGGTGCTGGGCGAGGTCGATCTGCACCTGCTGGCCGAGGGCACGCATCGCCACCTGTGGCGGGCGCTTGGCGCGCATGTGGTCCGGCACGAGGGCACCGCCGGCACGCATTTCGCGGTCTGGGCGCCCAATGCGCGCCGCGTCTCGGTCGTGGGGCAGTTCAATGCCTGGGACGGGCGGCGCCATCCGATGCGCCGCGTGGGCCAGGGGGTCTGGGAGATCTTCCTGCCCGGCCTGGCCGAGGGCGCGCTCTACAAGTACGAGATCCTGGATGCGCAGGGGGGCGTGCTGCAGAAGGCCGATCCGGTGGGCTTCGGCAGCCAGCACCCGCCCGAGAAGGCCAGCGTGGTCCGCGACATCACCGGCTATGGCTGGAAGGACGGACCTTGGATGGCGGGCCGGGCGGCGCTGCAGGATCGCGGCGCGCCGATCAGCATCTACGAGGTGCATCCGGGCAGCTGGCGGCGGCGGCAGGACGATGGCGGGCGGCCCCTGTCCTATCAGGAGATGGCGCGCGAGCTGGTCGCCTATGCCCGCGACATGGGCTTCACGCATCTGGAGCTGATGCCGGTCAGCGAGTTTCCCTTCGACGGGTCCTGGGGCTATCAGCCGGTGGGGCTGTTTGCGCCGACCATCCGCTTCGGCCCGCCGCACGAGTTCCGCGATCTGGTGGACGCTGCGCATCAGGCTGGGCTGGGGGTGCTGCTGGACTGGGTGCCCGGGCATTTCCCGACCGATGCCCATGGGCTGGCGCGCTTCGACGGCACCGAACTTTACGAACATGCCGACCCGCGCGAGGGGTTCCATCAGGACTGGAACACCCTGATCTACAATTACGGCCGGGTCGAGGTGCGCAATTTCCTGATCGCCAATGCGGTCTACTGGCTGCAGGAATACCATGTCGACGGGCTGCGCGTGGATGCGGTGGCATCCATGCTCTACCGGGACTACTCGCGCAGGGACGGCGAATGGGTGCCCAACCGGGATGGCGGGCGCGAGAACTACGAGGCGATCGCGTTTCTGCAGGCCATGAACGTCACCGCCTATGGCGAGGCGCCGGGCATCATGACCATGGCCGAGGAAAGCACCTCCTATCCCGGGGTCTCGGCCCCGGTCGATGCGGGGGGCCTGGGCTTCGGGTTCAAGTGGAACATGGGCTGGATGAACGACGTGCTGCGCTACATGAGCCGCGATCCGGTCCATCGGCGCCATCACCACGATCTGCTGACCTTCGGCCTGACCTATGCGTTCAGCGAGAATTTCATCCTGCCGATCAGCCATGACGAGGTCGTCCACGGCAAGGGCAGCCTGCTGCACAAGATGCCGGGCGACGACTGGCAGCGCTTCGCCAACCTGCGCGCCTTCTACGGCTTCATGTGGGGCCATCCGGGCAAGAAGCTGCTGTTCATGGGCTGCGAGTTCGGCCAGCCCGAGGAATGGAACCACAACGGAGAGCTGAACTGGCAGGCCGCCGGCCAACCGATGCACCAAGGGGTGCAGGCGCTGGTGCGCGACCTGAACCATCTCTATGCCGCCACGCCCGCCCTGCACGCGAAGGACGCCGATCCCGAGGGGTTCCAGTGGATCGCCACGGATTCCGCGCAGTCGACCTTCGCCTGGATCCGGCGCGGGAACGACGGCGACGCGCCGGTGGTGGTGGCGTGCAACTTCACCCCCGTGCCGCGCCCCGGCTTCCGGATCGGCGTGCCGCAGGGCGGCCGCTGGCGCGAGGCGGTGAACACCGATGCCGCGGTCTATGGCGGCAGCGGCAGCGGCAATCTGGGCGGGGTCGTGGCAGATGGGGAACCTCGGGACGGCCAGCCGGTTTCGATGGCAGTGACGTTGCCGCCGTTGTCGGTGGTGATCTTCGTGGCCGAAGACTGAAATTCTGATGGGGGGGAGCCCAATGGTGGAAACGCAACGGTTGACGCGCCGCGCAATGGCATTCGTGCTGGCAGGGGGCCGGGGCAGCCGGCTGAGGGAGCTGACGGACCGGCGGGTGAAGCCCGCCGTGTTCTTCGGCGGCAAGACCCGGATCATCGATTTCGCGCTGTCGAACGCGATGAACTCCGGCATCCGCAAGATCGCGGTGGCGACGCAGTACAAGGCGCACAGCCTGATCCGGCATTGCCAGCGCGGCTGGAACTTCTTCAGCCCGGAACGCAACGAGTTCCTGGACATCCTGCCTGCCAGCCAGCGCACGTCCGAAAATCACTGGTATCGCGGCACCGCCGACGCGGTGACGCAGAACATCGACATCGTGGACGATTACGACGTCGACTACATCGTGATCCTGGCGGGCGACCACATCTACAAGATGGATTACGAGATCATGCTGCGCGAGCATGTGAAAAGCGGCGCGGACGTGACCGTCGGCTGCCTGACCGTGCCGCGGCTGGAGGCCAGCGCCTTCGGCGTCATGGACGTGGACGAGACGGGGCGGATCGTGTCCTTCCTAGAAAAACCCGCCGATCCGCCCGCCATGCCGGGTCAGCCCGACAAGGCTCTGGCCTCGATGGGGATCTATGTCTTCAGCTGGGCGTTCCTGCGGGACCTGCTGGTGCGCGATGCCGAGGACACGAATTCCAGCCATGATTTCGGCACCGACCTGATCCCCGGCATCGTCAGGAACGGCAAGGCGATGGCGCATCGCTTCGACACCTCCTGCGTGCGCGAGCCCGGGGCGCCGGCCTACTGGAAGGACGTGGGCACGGTCGATGCCTTCTGGCAGGCCAATATCGACCTGACGGACTTCACCCCCGAACTGGACCTGTGGGACCGCGACTGGCCGATCTGGACCTATTCCGAAAGCACCCCGCCCGCCAAGTTCATCCATGACGAGGCCGACCGCCGGGGCGTGGCCGTGTCCTCGATGGTGTCGGGGGGCTGCATCATCTCGGGGACCGAGATCCGCAACTCGCTGCTGTTCACGCAGGTCCATACCAACAGCTACGCCATCCTGGACCATGCGGTGGTGCTGCCCCATGTCACCGTCCAGCGCCATGCGCGGCTGAAGAACGTGGTGATCGACAGCCGCGTCATCATTCCCGAGGGGCTGGTCGTGGGCGAGGACCCGGAGGAGGACGCCAAGTGGTTCCGCGTCAGCGAGGGCGGCATCACCCTGATCACCCAGGACATGCTGGACCGCCGGGCGGCGGGCCTGTGATGCAGGTCCTGTCGGTCGCCTCGGAATGCGCGCCCCTGGTCAAGACCGGGGGGCTGGCCGATGTCACGGGCGCGCTGCCCGGCGCGCTGAAGGGTGCGGGCGTGCGGATGCGCACGCTGCTGCCGGGCTATGCGGCGGTGATGCCCGCGCTGCAGGACCCGGTGGCCGTGGAGCATTTCGACGACCTCTTCGGCGGACCGGCGACCCTGTTCGAGGCGCATGCCAAGGGGCTGGACCTGCTGGTGATCGACGCGCCGCATCTGTACGGGCGGCCGGGCAATCCCTATTCCGGGCCGGACGGGCGCGACTGGCCCGACAATCCCGAACGCTTCGCCGCCCTGTCATGGGTGGGCGCGCATGTCGCGGCCCACGGGGCGGGCGGCTGGCGGCCGCAGGTGCTGCACGGGCATGACTGGCAGGCGGGGTTCATGACCGAATACCTGCGCGGCTTCGGGGCGGGCGACGTGCGCACCGTCCTGACCATCCACAACATCGCCTTCACCGGCGCGACCGACCGCACCCGGATCGACGCGCTGCGGCTGGATCCCTGGCGCTTCCACCCCGAGGGCTATGAGTTTTACGGCGCCGTCTCGGCGCTCAAGGCGGGGCTGATGGGGGCGGATGCGCTGACCACGGTCTCGCCCAGCTATGCCGAGGAGCTGATGACCCCCGAGTTCGGCATGGGGCTGGACGGGGTGATGCGCCGCCGGCAGGGCGCGCTGACCGGCATCCTGAACGGCATCGACGACGCGATGTGGAACCCTGCCACCGATCCCGCGATCATCCGCTATGACGACCCGGCGGACAAGCGCCACGCCAAGGCCGCCCTGCAGACCGAACTGGGCCTGCCGCAGGCGGCGGGGCCGCTCTGCGTGATCGTCTCGCGCATGACCCATCAGAAGGGGCTGGACCTGGTGCTGGAGACGCTGCCCGAACTGCTGGGGCAGGGCGGGCAGCTGGCGGTGCTGGGCTCGGGCGATCCGGGGCTGGAGGAGGCGTTCCGGCAGGCCGCGCGGGATCCGAACGTGGCGGTCCGCATCGGCTATGACGAGGCCTTCTCGCACCGGCTGATCGCGGGCGGGGATGCGATCCTGGTCCCCTCGCGGTTCGAGCCCTGCGGCCTGACGCAGATGTACGGGCTGCGCTATGGCACGGTGCCGGTCGTGGCGCTGACCGGAGGGCTGGCCGACACGGTCATCCCGGCCTCTCCCGCCGCGCTGGCGCAGGGGGTGGCGACGGGCATCCAGTTCGCCCCGGTCACGGCCGGCGCGCTGCGCAGCGCGCTGGCGCGGCTCGGCACGCTGTACCGCGATCCCGACACATGGTCCCGCCTGCAGCGGAACGCCATGGCCCAGCCCGTCGGCTGGAGCAGGTCGGCCCAGGCCTATGCCGATCTTTACGCAACCCTCACCCATCGGGGATAGGCTTGCGCCCGGCGACCGATCCGACGATGCATCGACGGCAGGCTGCGGGACTTGGCCCGGATGACGGCCCTTTGACGACGGGATGCGAATGATCCACGGATATGCGATGACCGCCGGGCGATCGGCCCCCCTGGGCGCGACCTTCGACGGGGCGGGGGTGAACTTCGCCCTGTTCTCGCAACATGCCGAGCGGGTGGTGCTGTGCCTCTTCGACGAGCGGAACCGCGAAACCCGGGTCGACCTGCCCGAACGCGACGGCCATGTCTGGCACGGCCACATCGCCGGGCTGGCGCCGGGGCAGCGCTATGGCTACCGGGTCCACGGCCCCTACCTGCCGGCCGAGGGGCACCGCTTCAACCCCAACAAGCTGCTCATCGACCCCTATGCCAAGCGGCTGACCGGCAGGCCCGCCGCCCATGACGCGCTGTTCGGCTATCGCGCGGGGCGGCCCGACGCCGACCTGACCTTCGACCGCCGCGACAGCGCCCCCCACATGCCCCGGTCGGTGGTCGTGGATCCCAGCTTTGCCTGGGGCGAGGACCGCCCCCTGCGCCGCCCCCTGTCCGAGACGGTCATCTACGAGGCGCATGTGAAGGGCCTGACCGCCGGGCGCCCCGACATTCCCCATCGCGGCAGCTACCTGGCCATGGCCTCGGACCCGATGCTGGAACATCTGACGCGGCTAGGCGTCACCGCGATCGAGCTGATGCCCGTCCACGCCTTCGCCGACGACCGCTTCCTGACCGACAAGGGGCTGACGAACTACTGGGGCTACATGAGCTGCGCCTTCTTCGCGCCCGAGCCGCGCTACATGCAGACGGGCGAGATCGCCGAGTTCCAGCAGATGGTCGCGCGCTTTCACACGGCGGGGATCGAGGTGATCCTGGACGTGGTCTACAACCACACCGCCGAGGGCAACGAGCTGGGCCCGACCCTGTCCTTCCGGGGGCTGGACAATGCCGCCTACTACCGGCTGGCCGAGGATCCGCGCTTCTACGTCAACGACGCGGGCACCGGCAACGTGCTGGACCTGGACAGCCCCTTCACGCTGCGGCTGGTAATGGACAGCCTGCGCTATTGGGTCGAGGTGATGCATGTCGACGGCTTCCGCTTCGACCTGGCCTCGGTCCTGGGGCGCACGCGCGGGGTCTTCGACCGCGACGCGCCGCTGTTCCGGGCGATCCGGCAGGATCCGGTGCTGAACCGCGTCAAGCTGATCTCCGAGCCTTGGGACATCGGTCCCGGCGGCTATCAGCTGGGCGCCTATCCCGCGCCCTTCGCGGAATGGAACGACCGCTTCCGCGACCAGGTGCGCAGCTTCTGGCGGGGCGATCCGGGGCGGATCGGCAAGCTGGCCAAGCGCGTGGCGGGATCGGCGGCGCGCTTCGACCATGACGGCCGGGCGGCGACAAGCTCGGTCAACTTCGTGGCGGCCCATGACGGCTTCACGCTGATGGACACGGTCAGCTATGCCGACAAGCACAACGAGGCCAATGGCGAGGAGAACCGCGACGGCCATAACCACAACCTGTCCGACAACATGGGGGTCGAGGGGCCGACGGACGATCCCGCCATCCTGGCCCGCCGCGACCGCCGCCGCCGCAACCTGATCGCCACGCTGATGCTGTCGCAGGGCACGCCGATGCTGCTGGCGGGCGACGAGCTGGGCAATTCGCAGGGCGGCAACAACAACGCCTATGCCCAGGACAATCCCACGGGCTGGGTCGATTGGGACGCTGCCGATCCCGCCTTCCTGGGCTTCGTGCGGCGGGTCATCGCCTTTCGCGCCGCCCATCCGATCCTGCGGCAGCGGCGCTTCCTGCACAGCCAGCCGCGGGCGCAGGACGGGCTGCCCGACCTCTTCTGGCGCCGCGCCGACGGGGCGCCCATGACGACCGCCGACTGGAACGACCCCGACCGCCGCCTGCTGGCGGCCGAGATGCGCATGGCCTCGGGGACGCCCGCCTATGCGGCGCTGCCCGGCGCGGTCTTTCTGGTCTTTAACAACGGCCCCAAGGCGCAGGTGGTCCTGCCCGAGGCCGCGCAGGGCGCGTGGCGCCGCCGTCTGGACAGCGCGCGCGACGATGCGGTGGACGATCCGGGCGGGCTGTCCGCGCTGATCTCTGCCGACAGCGTGGCGGCCTTCGTGCTGGCGGTTCCCGACGATCCGGCGTGATCGTTTCGCCGCCGCCCGTCCCTTGGGCAGTTCCGGGCGGGCAAAGCCCTGCCGGGCGCGCAAACCCGCTGCCCGGGACGGGAAGCAAACCGGGGCTTTTCAACTTTGCCGAAAGCTGTCACCACGTTCACGGCAAATGATCGCGCCGCACGGCGTGACGGACATGCGAAAGGCCGAATGTGACCCAAGTTCTGACGGCAGAGGATCTGCGCGACCAGATCCTGCATCACCTGACCCATACTCAAGGGCGTGGCCCGGAATTCGCGACCGTCTTCGACTGGCGGCTGGCGGTCAGCTATACGGTGCGCGACCTGATGGTCGGCCCCTGGGTCGGCGCCATCCGTGCGGCCCGCGATCAGGGCGCCAAACGGGTCTACTACCTGTCGATGGAATTCCTGATCGGCCGCATCCTGGGCGACGCCATCGTGAACCTGGAGCTGGAGCCCGCGATGGGCCGGGCGCTGACCCTGCTGGGCCTGGACGAGCAGGTGATCCTGGACGACGAACCCGACGCCGCGCTTGGCAACGGGGGCCTGGGGCGGCTGGCGGCCTGCTTCATGGAATCGCTGTCCTCGCTCAATTGCCCGGCCTTCGGCTATGGCATCCGCTACGAGCACGGGCTGTTCCGCCAGCGCTTCGAGGGCGGCCAGCAGGTCGAGACGCCCGAGGATTGGCTGAACCAGCCCCATCCGTGGGAATTCGTGCGCATCAACTACAGCTACACCATCGGCTTCAAGGGCCATGTCGAGACGGTGGACGGCCGCGCCGTCTGGCAGCCGGGTGAAAGCGTGATCGCGCGCGCCCATGACACGCCGGTCATCGGCTGGCAGGGGCACTGGGCCAACAGCCTGCGCCTGTGGGGGGCGCTGCCGACGACGCTTCTGGATCTCAAGCGCTTCAATGCGGGCGACCACACGGCGGCGGCCGAACCCGAGGCGCTGGCCCGGACGCTGTCGCGCGTCCTCTATCCCGACGACACGACGGAATCGGGCAAGGAACTGCGGCTGAAGCAGGAATATTTCCTGACCTCGGCAGCGTTGCAGGACATCATGGCGCGGTTCTTGGCCGAACATGGCGATCTGGAGATGCTGCCCGAGAAGGTGGCCATCCAGCTGAACGACACGCATCCCGCCATCGCCGGGCCGGAGCTGATCCGCCTGCTGATGGACGATCACGGCCTGCCGTTCGAGCGCGCGCAGGATCTGGCGCGGCGCACGCTGAACTATACCAACCACACCCTGCTGCCCGAGGCGCTGGAACGCTGGTCCACATGGCTGATGGGCCGCGTCCTGCCCCGCCACATGCAGATTATCCAGATGATCGACGAGGATCACCGCGTCACCTCGGGCCGCCCCGCGCAGGTCGGCATCGTGCAGGGGGATCAGGTCCATATGGGCGAGCTGGCCTTCATCATGGCCAGCCGCGTGAACGGCGTCTCGGCGCTGCATACCGAGCTGGTCAAGGACACGGTCTTTGCCGACCTGCACAAGCTGCATCCCGACCGGATCGTGAACCAGACCAACGGCGTCACCCCGCGCCGCTGGCTGCGCATGGCCAACCCGGGCCTGACCGCGCTGCTGGACGAGACCATCGGCACCGGCTGGACCAAGGATCTGGACCAGTTGTCGGGGCTGGAGGCGCATGCCGGGGACGGGGCCTTCCTGGACCGGCTGCACGCGGCAAAGCGCGCCAACAAGGTCGCGCTGTCGGACGGGCTGCTGGCGGGTCTGGGCGTGCGCGCCGATCCCGACGCGATCTTCGACGTGCAGGTCAAGCGCATGCACGAATACAAGCGCCAGCTGCTCAATGTGCTGGAGGCGATCGCGCTGTGGCACCGCATCCACGAGTCGCCCAACGCCAACTGGACCCCGCGCGTCAAGATCTTCGGCGGCAAGGCCGCGCCGGGCTACTGGCTGGCGAAATCGGTGATCCACCTGATCAACGACGTGGCCGCGACGATCAACACCGATCCGGTCACGCGCGACCTGCTGCAGATCGCCTATCCGCCCAACTACAACGTCTCGATGGCCGAGGATCTGATCCCCGCCGCCGACCTGTCCGAGCAGATCAGCACGGCGGGGAAGGAGGCCTCGGGCACCGGCAACATGAAGTTCACCATGAACGGCGCGCTGACCATCGGCACGCTGGACGGCGCCAATGTCGAGATCCGCGAGCATGTGGGGCCCGAGAATTTCTTCCTCTTCGGCCTGACCGCCGACGAGGCCGCGATCGAGAAGGCCCGCCCGGGCCATGCCCGCGCCGCCATCGAGGCCAGCGAGGACATGAAGATCGCCCTGCAGCTGATCGCCGAGGGGCGGTTCGGGCGCGCGGAAAGCTGCTATGCGCTGCTGGACCGGACCTGGAACGACGATCCCTTCCTGGTGGCGTCCGATTTCGACGCCTATTTCACGGCGCAGCGGGCGGTGGACCGGGCCTATGCCGACCGGGCGGACTGGGACCGCATGGCGGCCCTGAACATCGCGCGGTCGGGGTTCTTCTCGTCCGACCGCACGATCCGGGGCTACATGCGCGACATCTGGCATGCCGAGCCGGTCACGCCGGCGTGACGGACAGCGCCCCCGCCGTGGCGGGGGCGCTGTCGGCGGCGCTGAGGGTGCCGCGCTAGCGGGCCAGCCCGATGCGGGCCGCGGCGCGGCGCTCCAGCCCCTGGAAGCCCGCATGGATCAGCACGGCGATGATGCCCACGACCATGCCCCCCTGCAGCACGAAGGCGGTGTTGGCGGACAGAAGCCCGGCGATGATGACCTCGCCCAGGGTCCGCGCCGCGACGGTCGAGCCGATGGTCGCCGTGCCGAGCGAGATCACCGCCGTCAGCCGCATCCCCCCCAGGATCACCGGCAGGGCCAGCGGCAGGTCGACCTGCATCAGCCGCTGCCGGGGGTCAGGCCCATGCCGCGCGCGGCCTCGGCCACGTTCGGCGGCTGGCCGGTCAGGCCCGCCAGCGTGTTCTCGAACACCGGCAGCAGGCCATAGAGGAACAGCGCGACCAGCGTCGGACCCGCGCCGAAGCCCATGATCGGGACGGCCAGCGCCAGCACCGCGACGGGCGGGAAGGTCTGGCCCACGCTGGTGATCGTGCGCGCCAGCGGCAGGAACTCGCGCCCCGAGGGGCGGGTGACCAGCACCGCCAGCACCAGGGCCACCGCCGTCGAGGCCAACACCGCGATCCCCACCAGCGCCAGATGCGACAGGGTCAGCGACCAGAGCGGCGTCTGCACGTAGATCGCGGGCGCGTCGTTGCGGGTGAAGGGGTCGAACAGCGGCGCGAAGCTTTCGGGACGAGCCAGGAAGGCCAGCAGGACCAGCAGCGCCGCCCCCAGCAGGATCCGCCCCGTCATTCCGCCGCCCGCGCCGGAGGCGCCGCCTGCGCCCGCAGCGCCGCCAAGGTGATGACGCCGCCGCCCTCGACCGGCAGGGCGTCGCGCCCGCTCCACAGGCATTCGGCCAGTGCGTCGCGCAGGCTGGCGTCGCGGGGGATGGCCGGGCCCGCGGCATGGCCCTCGGCCGCCAGCGCGAAGGCCGGGGTCAGGGACAGCAGGTGGAAGGGCCGCTGGTCCGATCCGATCAGGTCGCGCACGAAGGGGGTGGCGGGGGCGGTCAGGATCTCGGACGGGGGCGCGTACTGGACCAGGCGCCCCTTGTCCATGACGGCGATGCGGTCGCCCAGGGACACCGCCTCTTCCATGTCATGGGTGACCAGAATCAGCGTCGTGCCCAAGCGGCGCTGGATGTCGCGCAGATCGGCCTGCGCCTTGGCGCGGATCACCGGGTCCAGCGCCCCGAAGGGCTCGTCCATCAAGAGCAGGTCGGGCTTGGCCGCCAGGGCGCGGGCCACGCCCACGCGCTGCTGCTGGCCCCCCGACAGGTCGAAGGGCATGCGGTCGCGGAAGGCGTCGGGCTCCATCTGGAACAGCGACAGCAGCTCGTCCACCCGATCGCGGATCTTGTCCGCAGGCCAGCCCAGAAGGCGCGGGACGGTACCGATGTTCTGCGCCACGGTGCGATGCGGGAACAGGCCGTGCCCCTGGATCGCATAGCCGATGCGGCGGCGCAGCAGATGGGCCGGCCCCTCGCGGGTGTCCCGCCCGTCGATCAGCACCTGGCCCGAGCTCGGCTCGACCAGCCGGTTGATCATGCGCAGCAGCGTCGTCTTGCCCGAGCCCGAGGTGCCGACCAGCGCCGCGATCTGGCCCGGCTCGACCGTCAGGGTGACATCCTCGACCGCGGGCGTGCCGTCGTAGATCTTGGTGAGGGCGCGGATCTCGATCATCTCAGGCTCCTTGCCGGGAGGTGGCGGGGCGGTCGGCGGCCTCGGCCGCCAGGTCCAGCGCGATGCCCGCGACCAGGGCCAGCGCGATGGTGGGCAGGGCGCCCAGAAGGACCAGGTCCATGGCCGTCTGGTTCAGCCCCTGGAAGACGAAGGTGCCAAAGCCCCCGCCGCCGATCAGCCCGGCAATGACGGCCAGCCCGATGTTCTGGACCAGCACGATGCGCACGGCGGCCAGCAGCACCGGCAGGGCCAAGGGCACCAGTACCCAGGTCAGCAGCTGCACCCGCGTCAGGCCCAAGCCGATCGCGGCCTCTCGGGTGGCGGGGTTCACGCCCGCAAGGCCGGTCAGCGTGTTCGACACCACGGGCAGCAGCGAATAGAGAAACAGGGCCACCAGCGCCGGAAAGAGGCCGATCCCCGCCACGCCCGCCTGCGCGGCGCCGGGCACGTTCGCCGCGATCCATCCGAAGATCGGGATCATCACGCCGAACAGCGCCAGCGAGGGGATGGTCTGCAGGATGTTCAGCACCGACAGGACCGGCCCCCGCATCGCCCGCGCCTGATAGAGCGCCACGCCAAGTGGCAGCCCGACCAGCAGCGCCAGCCCGAGCGATCCGAAGGCCAGCACCAGATGCGCCTGCGCCTCGCGCAAGAACATGTCCTGACGCGCCGCGTATTCGCGCATGACCGACACGCCGTCCAGAAGGCCCGAGTCCAGCAGCGCCGCCAGCGCGGCGATCGCGCCGATCAGCAGCAGCCCGCGCAGCCACAAGGCGGGGCGCAGGCGCGTCAAGGCGTCGGTCAGCATCAGCGCGAAGGCCAGTGCCAGCAGCCAGAAGCCGCTGGCCGGCGCGACGCGGACCAGCGTGTCGTCGGGGGGCGTCAGCGAGGTTGCGGCCCCCCCAAGTGCCAGCAGCACCGCCGCCAGTCCCGCAGCCGCCGCCAGGAGCCGCAGGGCAGGGGGCCAGCGCAGGCAGCCCGCCAGCAGGACCGCACCCAGGCCCAGCAGCAGTGGCAGGCCCAAGGGCAGGGCGGCGGGCAGGCTCAGCCCCTCGCCCGGGACGATGCGGTTCGGCTTGAACTGCACAAGGGGCAGCGCCAGCCCGGCCAGCCCGACCGCGGCGAACAGCAGGCCGGGCCGGTCCAGCCGCAAGGACATCAGTCCAGGAAGCCCGCGGTGGTCATGTAATCCTCGGCGACGGCGGCGGCGGGCTCTCCGCCGATCTGGATGCGGCCGTTCAGCTCCTGCAGCGTCTCCAGGTCCAGCGACTCGAAGATCGGGGCCAGGATGTCGCGAACCTGCGGATAGGCCTGCAGCACCTCGGACCGGATGATGGGGGCGGGCTGATAGACGGGCTGCACGCCCGCGTCATCGGTCATCACCACCAGCCCGGCGGGCGCGATGCCGCCATCGGTGCCATAGACCATCGCCGCGTTGACGCCCGAGGTCTGCTGCGCCGCCGCCGCGATGGTCGCCGCCGTATCGCCGCCCGACAGCTGCACCAGCTGGTCGGGGGTCAGCGCGAAGCCGTAGGTCTCTTGGAACGCTGGAAGCGCCGCCGCCGAGGTCACGAACTCGGTCGATGCCGCCAGCTTGACCTCGCCCCCGCCCGCGATCCATTCGCCCATCTGCGACATCGTCTCCAGCCCGTTCTCGGTCGCCACGTCCTGACGCAGCGCGATGGCCCAGGTGTTGTTGGCGGGCGAGGGGGTCAGCCAGACGATCTGGTTCTGCTCCATGTCCAGCTCGGACACGCGATCGAAGCCCGCCTGCGGGTCCTTCCAGACCTCGCTGTCGCCCTCGTTGAAGAAGAAGGCGCCGTTGGCGGTGTATTCGGGATAGATGTCGATCTGCCCCGAGGTGATCGCATCGCGCATGATCGGCGTGCCGCCCAGCTGCAGGCGGTCCTGCACGGGCAGGTCGGCGGCCTGCAGTGCCATCAGGATCATGTTGCCCAGAAGCCCGCCTTCGGTGTCGATCTTGGACGAGACGGTAATGTCCTGCGCCGAGACGCTCGATCCCAGTCCGATCAGCAGGGCGGCAAGGGGGGTGATGGCTTTCATGGTCGTCTCTCCTGTCGCGCGGGGGCGTCGAATACCTGTGGATCGGGCCATCCGGGGCGGCCACGGTCAACAGGCGAAATGCCCGTGCGACAAATTGGTTCCGACCCCTGCCGTCGCAGGTCCGTGCCCCTGGCCCCGCCCGGACCCCGGGCGATGACTGGCTGCCGATGCGGCGGCGCGCGGGGTCCGGTCCCCCAGACCCCGTGCCCGCTGCGTCAGCCTCCGAAGCCGCCCCGCGCCGCGCCCGCGCTGCCGAACCCGCCGCGCGAGGCGGCCGTGGCGCTGGTCATCGGTGCCCGGCCTGCCGTGGCGGCGGGGCGGGCGAAGCTTTGCGCGCCCATCTGCGCGCGGCCCGCATTGCTGCCGAAGTTCGTGGTGCCCGAGGCATTGGTGAACCCGCCCGTGGCATTGCGGTACATCGGCTGCGAGGCCGCCATGCCGCCGCCCGCGCGGCCCAGCATGCTGCCGATCAGATAGCCTGCCAAGAGCGGCATGAAGATGCCGCCCGACCCGCCATTGCTGACCTGCTGTTCTTCGGACCCGCAATTGCCCGCGCCATGCTGCTCCTCGCAGACGGCAAGGCTGTCATAGCGGGGGGCGGCCTCGACATGCAGGGCCTCGGCCTCGGCAAAGGCCTGGCTGCATTCGGTGGCGGTGACCAGCCCGCCGTCACTGGCGGCGGCCTGGCAGCTGGCCAGATCGGGGAAGGCCTGCGCCTCGACCTGTTCCTCGCGGCAGCCGGCGACGGTGAAGGCGGCGGCGCCGAGGATGGTCAGCGCGACGGTTCTGGAACGTTTCCTCATATCCCCTCCTTGGGCAGCGGATCACTCCGCAATGAAATGCGGCTTGAACCGCGACAGGTCCTGCGTGATGCGGGCCCGGTCCTCCCGGATGCCGATGCCGGCGCAGGCATGGCCCACGATCCAGGCGCCGATCACCGGGCGGAACCCGTCAAATTCGGGCAGCACGTGATAGGCCTGCACGATGCGCGCATGGCCGTCGTAATCGCGGTTGTCCGAGGCCTCGGTGACCTCGCCGCCCTCGACGATGACGACGCCCGCGCCCTCGCGCGAGAAGATCGGCTTGACGACATGGGCCGCGCGGAACTGCTCGGCCACCGGCGCGAAGGCCTGGGCCACGTCGGGAACCGGCTGCCCGCCCGCGACCAGCGCATCGGCCACGTCATCGGCGAAGAAGCTGGGCAGCAGGTTCGGATGGCCGGGGAACATCTGCCACAGGACCGGCAGCAGCCCCTTGTTCGACACGACGGCCTTCCACGCAGGTTCCAGCAACATGCAGCCCGACTTGGCGATATGGCGGGCGAAGTCGTCGGTCAGCAGATCCTCCCACGGATACAGCTTGAACAGCGTGCCGATCACGCGGTCGTCCGCATCCAGGAACTGGCCGTCCTTGCTGACCGCCAGCTTGTCCAGGTCGCTGTAATGCGCGCCCATGCCCGCCTCGCGCGCGGCCCAGGCCATCGCCTCGACGGTGGCGTAATCCTCGGCATTGTCGGCGACGGCGGTGAAGTGGATGTCGGTATTGGGCGGGAACAGTTCGCGATAGCGCTCGACCAGCGCCTCGTGGATGCCGTTGAACTGGTCGGCGCCCTCGGGCAAGTGGCCGGCGGCCATCTGGTCCTCCAGCCACTGCCACTGGAAGGCCGCGCTTTCATAGAGGGATGTCGGCGTGTCGGCATTGTATTCCAGCAGCTTGGCCGGCCCGGTGCCGTCATAGGCCAGATCCATGCGGCCATAGATCTCGGGCTCGCGCCGCGCCCAACTGTCGGCCACCAGCGCCTGATGCGCCTGCGGGATGCCCAGCCTGTCCATCAGCGCGGGATCGGCCACGATCCGGCCGACCGCCTCGCGGGTCATCGCATGCAGCTCGGTTGCCGGACCCTCCAGATCGGTTTCGATCTGGGCCAGGGTGAAGCGATAGGCCGAGGTCTCGTCCCAATAGGGCTCGCCATGCATATGGGCGAAGGTGAAGCCGACTTCGGCCGCCTTGGCGGCCAGGTCGGGGCGTTCGGGAAGGGTGATCTTGCGCATAGGCATGATGTAAGGGCTTGGGCCCCCAAGGGCCAGAGGTCAGGTGGTCGCGCGGGGATGATATCCATGACAAGACCCGGCGGACCGGCCCGGGATGCGTCGCATCCGTCGCCTGAGCGCGGGACACGTTTCGCCAGCGGAAGCAGGAGGATACAGTGGTGAGCCCAACAGGATTCGAACCTGTGACCCACTGATTAAAAGTCAGTTGCTCTACCAACTGAGCTATGGGCCCATCACGAGGCGGTTCCTAGGGGGGGTGGCCGGTGGGGTCAAGCGGAAAAATGAAACGCGCTGGCGGAATCGATCCGGGGGGCCTATATCGCGCCGCATGACGCATGCACCTTCGACCGGCCTCCCGTTCCTCAAGATGCACGGGCTGGGCAACGATTTCGTGGTCCTGGATCTGCGCGACGGGACACCGCGTCCCGACGCGGGTCTGGTCGCGCGCATCGCCGACCGCCATCGCGGGGTGGGCTTCGACCAGCTGGCCGCCCTCGAGCCCTGCGAGGATGCCGATGCGCGGCTGGTCTTCTGGAACGCCGACGGATCGCTGTCGGCGGCCTGCGGCAACGCCACCCGCTGCATCGCGCGCTGGCTGATGGACCGCACGGGCGCGACCGCGCTGCGGCTGCGGACCGATCACGGAATGCTGCTGGCCGAGGATGCGGGCGGGGGGATCACGCGGATCAACATGGGCGCGCCGGTGCTGGACTGGCGCGCGATCCCGCTGGCCCGCGAGGTCGATCCGGATCACCTGCCCATCGCGGGCGATCCGGTGGCCACCGGCATGGGCAATCCGCACCTGACCTTCTTCGTGCCGGACGCGGGCGCGGTCGAGCTGGACCGCTTCGGCCCCGAACACGAGCATCACCCGCTCTATCCGCAGCGCACCAATGTCGAGGTCGTGCAGATCCTGTCGCGGACCGAGATCCTGCTGCGCATCTGGGAACGGGGGACGGGGGCGACGCTGGCCTCGGGGTCGTGCTCCTGCGCGGCGGTGGTGGCGGCGGTGCGGCGGGGCCTGACGGACCGCCGCGTGACGGTCCATGTGCCGGGCGGACGGCTGCTGATCGACTGGCGCGACGACGGCGTCTGGATGGAGGGCCCGACGGCTGTGGTCTTCGAGGGGGTCCTGACGCCCGCGTGGCTGGCATGAGCGCGCCGGTCTTCTCCACGCTCGGCTGCCGGCTGAACGCCTACGAGACCGAGGCCATGCGCGAGATGGCCGAGGCCGCGGGCCTGTCGGGCGCGGTCGTCGTGAACACCTGCGCCGTCACCGCCGAGGCCGTGCGCAAGGCCCGCCAGGAGATCCGCCGCCTGTCGCGCGAGAACCCCGGCGTGCCGGTCATCGTCACCGGCTGCGCCGCCCAGACCGAGCCCGAGACCTTCGCCGCCATGCCCGAGGTGACCAAGGTCATCGGCAATCACGAGAAGATGCAGCCCGCGACCTGGGCGGGGCTGCGCGCGCCCGACCTGATCGGCGACACCGAGAAGGTCGTCGTCGACGACATCATGTCGGTGCGCGAGACGGCGGGGCACCTGATCGACGGCTTCGGGCGCCACCGCGCCTATGTGCAGGTCCAGAACGGCTGCGATCACCGCTGCACCTTCTGCATCATCCCCTTTGGCCGGGGCAATTCGCGCTCGGTTCCGGCGGGAGTGGTGATCGAGCAGATCAAGCGGCTGGTCGGGCGCGGCTTTCACGAGGTCGTGCTGACCGGGGTCGACCTGACCAGCTGGGGCGCCGATCTGCCGGGCACGCCGCGCTTGGGCGATCTGGTGATGCGCATCCTGCGGCTGGTGCCGGATCTGGCGCGGCTGCGGATCAGCTCGATCGATTCGATCGAGGCGGACGAGAACCTGATGCTGGCCATCGCCTCCGAACCGCGGCTGATGCCGCATCTGCACCTGTCGCTGCAGGCGGGCGACGACATGATCCTCAAGCGCATGAAGCGCCGCCATCTGCGCGACGATGCCATCGCATTCTGCGAGGAGGCGCGGCGCCTGCGGCCCGACATGGTCTTTGGCGCCGACATCATCGCGGGCTTTCCGACCGAGACCGAGGCGATGTTCCAGAATTCGGTGCGGCTGGTGGCCGAGTGCGGGCTGACCTTCCTGCATGTCTTTCCCTATTCGGCGCGCAAGGGCACGCCCGCCGCCCGGATGCCCGCCGTCGCGGGGCCCGCCATCCGCGACCGCGCCGCCCGGCTGCGGGCGGCGGGCGACGCGGCGCTGCGCCTGCATCTGGAGGCGCAGCGGGGGGTCCTGCACCGGGTGCTGACCGAGGGGCCGCGCCTTGGACGGACCGAACAGTTCACCGAAGTGCGCTTTGCCGAGGATCAGCCCGAGGGCGCGCTGATGGCGCTGCGCGTGGCCGGGCATGACGGGCAGCGGCTGACGGTCTGAGCGGCGGCGACAGAGGGGGGGCGCTGCCCCCGTCCTGCGCCTTCGCCGCTGAAAAGGTCCCCCGGACCTTTTTCGGGCGCGGCTCAGCCCCGGGATATTTCCGCCGGGATGAACGCCCGGCTTGGGGTTGTGGCCTGTGGCGCGGGCTTCTAGCGTCGGGTCAAAGGGCAGGAGGGCCTGATGAGCGTGATCTTGTATTCCCATGACAGCGCGGCGGCGCATGCGACCCCGGAGGGGCATCCCGAGCAGGTGGCGCGCCATGGCGCGGTCATGGCCGGGCTGGAGGGGCTGGCGCTGGATCGCCGCGCGGCCCCCGTGGCGGAGGATGCCGAGGTGCTGCGCTGTCATCCCGCCGCCTATCTGGAAGGGTTGCGGGCGGCCGTTCCCTCGGACGGCGTGCGCCAGATCGATGCCGACACCTACCTGTCGCCGGGCGGCCTGGAGCCCGCCCTGCGCGCGGTCGGCGGCGCCTGCGCGGCGGTGGACGCGGTGCTGGCGGGCGAGGCGGGGGCGGCCTTTGTGGCCATGCGCCCGCCGGGCCACCATGCCGAGACGGCGACCGCGATGGGGTTCTGCCTGTTCGGCACCGTGGCCATCGCCGCCAAGCGGGCGCTGGATCACCACGGGCTGGACCGCGTGGCGGTGCTGGACTTCGACGTGCATCACGGCAACGGCACGCAGGATCTGCTGTGGGACGAGGGGCGGGCCTTGTTCGTGTCCAGCCACCAGATGCCGCTGTATCCGGGCAGCGGCGCGGCGTCCGAGACGGGCGCGCAGGGGCAGGTGCTGAACCTGCCGCTGCCGCCGGGCTCGGACGGGGCTCTGGCGCAGGCGGAATGGGCGGGCGCGCTGCGGCGCATGGTCGCGTTCGCGCCGCAGCTGGTCATCGTCTCGGCCGGGTTCGACGCGCATCGCGACGATCCGCTGGCCCAGCTGGACTGGGAGGACGCGGACTTCGCCGCGCTGACCCGCGCGATCTGCAGGGCGGCGGCCGACTGCGGCGCCCCCGTGGTATCCTGTCTGGAAGGCGGCTATGATCTTGCGGCCTTGGAACGTTCGGTCCGGGCCCATGTGACGGTGCTGTTGGAGGCCACGGAATGAGCGATATCACCACCCTCTCGTTCGAGGAGGCCATGCGCGAGCTGGAGGCCACGGTCGGCAAGCTGGAGACCGGCGAGGCGACGCTGGAGGAATCCATCGCGCTGTACGAGCGGGGTGCGGCCCTGCGCGCACATTGCGAGGCCCGCCTGCGCGAGGCCGAGGAGCGGGTCGAGAAGATCACCCTGGCGGCGAACGGCCAGCCTGCGGGCGCCGAGCCGGTCGAGGGCCTGTGATGCAGGACCGTCTGGCCCGGGTCCGGGCCGATGTGCAGGCCGAGCTGGATCGCGCGACCGGCACCCTGCCGGACGGCGATCTGTCCCGGGCCATGCGCTATGCCGTGCAGGGGGGCAAGCGGCTGCGGGCCTTCCTGGTGATGGAATCGGCGCGCCTGCACGGGGTGCCTGACGATGCCGCCCTGCCGGTGGCGGCGGCGGTCGAGGCGCTGCATGCCTACAGCCTGGTCCATGACGACCTGCCTGCGATGGATGACGACGACCTGCGCCGGGGCCAGCCGACCGTGCATGTCCGCTGGTCAGAGGCGACCGCGATCCTGGCGGGCGACGCGCTGCAGACGCTGGCCTTCGAGCTGCTGGCGGATGCCCGCATCGGTACGGCCGATGCCCGGCTGCGGCTGGTGGCGGCGCTGGCCCGGGCCTCGGGCGCGCGGGGGATGGTCTGGGGGCAGGCGCTGGACATCGCGGCCGAGACCGCCGGCACGCCGCTGGACCTGGAGGCCATCACCCGGCTGCAGGGCGGCAAGACCGGTGCGCTGATCCGCTTTGCCGCGACCGCCGGACCGCTGATCGCGGGGGACGATCCGGCGGCCTTGGACCGCTATGCCGATGCGCTTGGCCTGGCCTTCCAGATCGCCGACGACATCCTGGACGTGACCGGCAGCGAGGCCGCGACCGGCAAGCGCGTGGGCAAGGATGCGGGGGCCGGCAAGGCGACGTTCGTCTCGCTGCTGGGCCTGCCCGGCGCGCAGGCCGAGGCGCGGCGCCTGGTGGGTGTCGCGGACGCGGCGCTGCGTGATTATGGCGCAGCCGCCGGAAACTTGCGCGCCCTGTCGCGTTTCGTTATCGAGCGCGATACCTGATCGCCCGTCCCGGAGGAGGGCCAGCCCATGACCGACCGACCCAAGACGCCCCTGCTCGACCGTGTGTCGCTGCCGTCCGACCTCAAATCGTTGAGCGATGTCGAATTGCGCCATCTGGCCGACGAGCTGCGGTCCGAGACGATCAGTGCCGTCAGCGCGACCGGCGGCCATCTGGGCGCGGGTCTGGGCGTGGTCGAGCTGACCGTGGCGCTGCATGCCGTCTTCGACACGCCGCGCGACAAGCTGATCTGGGATGTCGGCCACCAGTGCTATCCCCACAAGATCCTGACCGGGCGGCGCGACCGCATCCGCACGCTGCGCATGGGCGGCGGGCTGGCGGGCTTCACCAAGCGGGCGGAAAGCCCCTACGATCCGTTCGGGGCGGGCCATTCCTCGACCTCGATCAGCGCGGCCCTGGGCTTTGCCATGGCTCGCGAGTTGGGCGGCGACCCGGGAGATGCGATCGCCGTCATCGGCGACGGCGCGATGAGCGCGGGCATGGCCTATGAGGCGCTGAACAATGCGGGCCACGAGGGCAAGCGGCTGTTCGTGATCCTGAACGACAATGAGATGTCGATCGCTCCGCCGGTTGGCGCGATGTCCTCGTATCTGACGCGGCTTTATGCCGGTGGACCCTTTCAGGAGCTGAAGGCCGTGGCCAAGGGGGCTGTGGGCATGCTGCCCGACGCGCTGCAGGAAGGCGCGCGCCGGGCCAAGGAGATGCTCAAGGGCATGACGGTCGGCGGCACCCTGTTCGAGGAGCTGGGCTTTTCCTATATCGGTCCGGTTGACGGGCATGACATGGAACAGTTGCTGCCGCTGCTGCGCACCTTGCGGGCGCGGGCGGACGGGCCGGTCCTGATCCATGTCGTCACCAAGAAGGGCAAAGGCTATGCCCCGGCCGAGGCGGCGGCCGACCGGGGCCATGCGACGGGCAAATTCGACGTGGTGACGGGCGTTCAGGCCAAGGCGAAATCCAACGCGCCAAGCTATACCGCCGTCTTCGCGCAGGCGCTTATCGACGAGGCCGCCCGCGACGACCGCATCCTGGGTGTCACGGCGGCCATGCCGGACGGGACGGGGCTCAAGCAGTTCGCGCAGCGCTTTCCGCGCCGCTGCTTCGACGTGGGAATCGCCGAACAACATGCGGTGACCTTCTCCGCCGGGCTGGCGGCGGGGGGGATGAAGCCCTTCTGCGCGATCTATTCGACCTTCCTGCAGCGCGGCTATGATCAGGTCGTCCATGACGTGGCGGTCCAGAACCTTCCGGTGCGCTTCGCCATCGACCGTGCGGGGCTGGTGGGCCAGGACGGCCCGACCCATTCGGGCGCCTATGACATCGCCTTTCTGGCCAACCTGCCGGGCTTCGTGGTGATGGCCGCCGCCGACGAGGCGGAACTGGTCCATATGGTGGCCACCGCCGCCGCCCATGACAGCGGACCCATCGCCTTCCGCTTTCCACGCGGCGAGGGCACCGGGGTGGAGATGCCCGAGCGCGGGCAGGTCCTGCCCATCGGCAAGGGCCGCATGATCGCCGAGGGCAAGACGGTCGCCATCCTGTCCTTCGGCACCCGCCTGTCCGAGGTGATGGCCGCCCGCGAGGCGCTGATGGCCCGCGGCATCACGCCGACCGTGGCGGATGCGCGCTTCGCCAAGCCCCTGGACCGTGACCTGATCCTGCGTCTGGCCCGCGATCACGAGGCGCTGATCACCATCGAGGAGGGCGCCGTCGGCGGCTTCGGCAGCCATGTGGCCCAGCTTCTGGCCGAGGAGGGGGTCTTCGACAGCGGTTTGCGCTTCCGGTCGATGGTCCTGCCCGATGCCTTCGTGGACCATGACGCCCCGCAGGCGATGTACGATACCTCGGCCCTGAACGCCCGCCATATCGAGGCGAAGGTGCTGTCGGTTCTGGGCGTCGGCTCGCTTGACACGCGCCGCGCTTGACCCCGGGCAGGCCCCGGCGGCTTGGACCCCGCCCCTATCCATAGCTGCGCACCAGCGCCCCCGCGATCATGCCCCACCCGTCGACGACGACGAAGAAGGCCAGCTTGAAGGGCAGCGAGACAACCACCGGCGGCAGCATCATCATGCCCATCGACATCAGCACCGCTGCCACGACCAGATCGATGATCAGGAAGGGCAGGGCGATCAGGAAGCCGATCTCGAAGGCGCGCTGGATCTCGGACAGCATGAACGAAGGGATCAGCACCGACAGCCGATCCGGGGGCCCGGCCCCGGGCGCGATTTCGGCCAGGTTCGCCAAGGTGCCCGGATCGGTGCGGGCTGCCATGAAGCCTTGGAACGGCTGGATTCCTCGCTGGAAGGCCTCGGCGATGTCGATCTGACCCTGCTGCAAGGGCAGGCCCGCCACCTGCCAGGCTTCGCGCAAGACGGGATCCATGATGAACCACGTCAGAAAGAGCGCCAGGCTGATGATCAGCATGTTCGGAGGCGACTGCTGCAGCCCGATGGACTGGCGCAGGATCGACAGGACCGTGACGATGAACGGAAAGGCCGTCACCATGATGGCGATGCCGGGAGCCAGCGATAGGGCCGTCAGCAGCAGGACCAGCGTCACCGCGTTCTCGCCCAGGCCGGGACCGAGCGCCTCGCCCAGCCCCTGCCCGGCGGCGGTCGTGGGCAGCATCACCCAAGTCAGCAGAAGGGCCAGACGGATCACGGCGTCCCCGACGCCGCCACCACCCGCACGCACAGCCGGTCCTCGGTTCCGCCATCGCCGGTCAGTTCGCCGCGCGCGATGACCTTGTCTCCGATGCAGATCTCGACCCCGTCCTCGATGGCCTGATCCAGCACCAGCACATCGTCGGGACGCAGCGCCGACAATTGTGAAACGGTCTGTCGCGTGCGGCCGAGGCGGATGGTCACCTCGACCTGGATCGTGTCGGTGTCGATCAGATGCTTCAGGGCGTCCATGTCCCGTCCTCCTCGGTGATTTCTGCGATCAGGGCGCGGATGCTGTCGGCGATGTCCTGGGGGGCAAGCTCGATACGGCCGCCCTGCAGCGTGACGGAGATGCGGTCCAAGGCGATCTCGTCAAGGACGATGCCGTCCAGACCGGCCACATCCATGCAGTGCTGAACCATCGGGCGCAGCCCGCTGCCGCAGGCGATCCGGGCACTTAACGGGTCCGCGCGTTGCGACAGGCGCAGCAGTTCGGCCTGCAACGCCTCTTCCAGGCGGCGCGAGGACCGGGGCGGCGCCATCAGGTCCAGGATCTGATGCAGAAGCGGGGACAAGGCCTCGACGGCCTCCTGCCGCAACCTGTGGCGGCGGGCCTCGTCCTCAGCCAGGCTGTCGGCCAGCCGATGCAGGCTGTCCTGCAGCGCCCGCAGCCCCGCATCCTCGGCCTCGGCCTGCGCAGCCGACTGGCCGTTGGCGAAGGCCTGATCCAGATCCGCGCGGCTGAAGGTCACCTCGACCGGCCGCCTGGCCACCGCATCGGAAAAGGATTCTAATTTAAACATCGCAAGGCTCAATTCACGCTCTCCTTGTTGTCGATCCAGCCCGACAGGATCTTGACGCTTCCCTCATGACGCTCCTTCATCATCGCCTTGAGGCGGGCCACGGGATCGGCCGAGGGCAGGGCGAGGGGCTCGACTCCTGCGAAATCGAAGGGCGCGATCCGGGGGTGATCGGGCGAGGTGGAAAAGTCCTCGTTGATGAAGCCGTCCAGCCCACCGGACATCGGCGACATCATCGGTGCCATCATCGCCATCGGGGGCATCGGCGGCAGGCTGTCATCCAGCATCGGGGCCGCTGGCTGGGACCGGCTGCGCAGCATCGGGCGCAGGACCGCCAAGATGATGGCCAGCGCAAAGATCCCGATCAGCGCGATCCGTGCCAGATCGTTCAAAGCCAGCCGGTCCAGGAAACCGGGCGCCGCCAGCGTGCCGCCCTCGCCCAGGCTGGCGAAGGGCAGCGACTTGACGGTGATCAGGTCGCCCCGCGCCGCGTCAAAACCTACCGCCGAGGCGACCAGTTCGCGCAGAGTCTCCAGTTCGGCATCCGGGCGGGGGGCCAACGTCGTCTGACCCTCGGCATCGGTCTGGGGCACGCCGTTGACCAGCACCGCGACCGTCAGGCGCCGGGTCGCGCCGGGTTGACGTTGCACCTCGCGGGTGGTGCGGCTGACCTCGTAATTGGCCTGGCTGCGGTTTTCGGCCCGTGCGCTCTGGCTGCTGTCGCCCGGCTGCTCCTCGGCATCGGGCAGGTTCGAGGCCGCCGTGACGGCCCCGGTGCCGGTCGAATTGCTCTCGTCCGTGGTCTCTTCGGTGACGGTCGAGATCAGCGCCCGCTGCTCGGGGTCGAAGCGCTGTTCGGTCAGCAGTTCGGTTTCCGTCATCAGGTCCAGGTTCAGCTCGACGATGGCATTGCCGACCCCGACATGCGGCTCAAGGATGCGTTCGACATTGCGCTTCATCTCGGCCGCGCGGTCGGCCCCGGTCTGATCCTCGGTCGAGGCGACGATGCCGCGCTGCGAATCGATCACGGTCACGCGGTCCGGCTGCATCCCCGGCACTCCGGACGAGATCAGGTATTTCAGCGAGGCCGCCTGATCGCGGCTGATCGGCTGGCCGTTCGTGGTCAGCGTGACCGAGGCGCTGCCGTTCCGGTCGCGCCGATAGCCGCGCCCGGTGTCCAGCGCCAGATGCACGCGCGCCGTCTGGACGTTGGGCAGGGCCAGGATCGTGCGCGCCAGCTCGCCCTCCTTGGCACGCCAATAGGCGGCGTCGAACATCTGCGAGGTGGTGCCGAATCCCGACATGCCGTCCAGCAGCTCGTATCCGGTGCTGCCGGCCGCGGGCAGTCCCTGCGCCGCCAGGTCCATGCGCAGCCGGTCGCGCTGGTCGACCGCCACCCAGATGGCATCGCCGCGCACCTCGTAGGGAACGCCGACCCGCTCGATCCCGGCGATCACCTCACCGGCCTGGGCAGAGTCGAGCCCCCCATAGATCAGGGCCATGCTGGGCCGGCTGGCCAGCCAGCCGAACAGCGCGATCACCAGAAATGCGCCCAGAAAGGCCGCCCCCAGGATCACCCGCTGTTGAGAGCTTCGCTCGTTCCAGTAGTCCTGCAGTTTTTGCAAAACCGTTCCTTTCGAATCAGCGCGTCGGGGTCGTCTGACCTTCAAATGCCATGGCCGGTGTTAAGATTTGGTTAGTCGCAAGCTGGTATCTCCATCCTGTCAGGACGGAGAATCACGATGACCGAACCCGCGGCCCTGCCGGCCGAAAAGAAGCGCGGAAAGAAGGGGTTGCTGATGGTGATCCTGGCGACCGCTCTTCTGGGCGGGGCCGGGTTCGTCTCGACCTTCCTGGGGTTCTGGTCGCCCGGCGCGATGCTGTCCGGCCCGGCCGAGCCGCCGCCCTCCGGCGCACATCTGAGCGTCGAGTTCGTCGAGGTGCCCACGATCGAGATCATCGTGCCCGGGGGGCGCGCCCGCAGCATGGTCATGTCGGCCACGATCGAGACGGACAGCCACCACAAGGGCCAGGTCACGCATCTGATGCCCCGGGTCTCGGATGCCTTCACGACCTTCCTCTCGGGCGTCGATCCCGCCGCCTATGACAAGCGCGGGGTGCTGGAGGTGATCCGCGCCGAACTGGTCACCCGCTCGCGCTTCGTCCTGGGCGAAGAGCCGGTCAAGGACCTTCTGATCACGGAGTTTCGATTCAAATGACGATGGACCAACTGATGCAGGGGATGCTGCTGCTGGCCTGCCTGGGACTGGGGCTGTTCTGCCTGACGCTGGCCCGCCGCCTGCGCAAGCTGAACGATCTGGAAACCGGCCTGGGCGGCGCGATCGCCGTGATGGCCGCCGAGGTCGACCGGCTGGAACGGGCGATCCGCTCGGCCCGTGACGAGGCGATGGAGGCCAGCAGCCGTCTGGCCGACGAGATCGAGACCGCGCGGCGTGAACGCGCGATCTGGGACCTGCGCCAGCGGATCGGCGCCGCTGCTGCCGAGGCGCCACCGCCCGCGTCCGCTCAACGCCGGTTGCGCAAGCGGTCCGAGGTGACCCATGGCTAGGCCCCTGTTGCCGGCGCTGACGCTGCTCTTCGCGCTGCCCGCCGGGGCCATGCTGTGGCAGGGGGCCGATCTGTCGCGCCTCTTCTCGACCGTCGCCGTTGCGGCCCCCGCCGACCTGCTGGACGGCTGTGGCGATGTCCCCGAGGCCGTGGCCCTGGCTGAGGAGCTGCGCGACCGGGCCCTCCGCATCGAACGCTACATGGCGTCGCTGGACGCCAAGAAGGCCGAGATCGCCGAGGCCGAGGCAAGCCTGCGCGACCATCTGGGCGACCTGCGGGCGCAGAAAGGCCGCACGAACGCCGATCGCGACGGCGCGACCCAGGCCGTGCGGACCGATATCGACCGGCTGATCGCCCTCTACGACCAGATGAAGCCGGCCGAGGCCGCCGCCATCCTGACCAACCTTCCCGCCGATTTCGCGGCCGAGATCCTGATGCGCGTCCAGCCCGAAGCCGGCGCCCGCATCATCGCCGCCGTCGATCCCCGCCAAGCCGCGCTGCTGACCGCCCAGATGGGCGCGCGCAGCGTCCGCACCCCATAAGGACAAGCATCATGTTCGGTTTCGTCGGAATCTTCGTTACGCTGGCCATGGTGTTCGGGGGCTATCTTCTAGCCGGCGGCAAGATGGGCGTGATCCTTCACGCGCTGCCCTTCGAGATGATGATGATCATGGGCGCCGCCGTCGGGTCCTATTTCCTGGGCAACAGCACCGATGTGCTGAAGGCGACCCTGGGCGGGCTCATGCGGGCGTTCAAGGGCCCTCGCTGGACGGCGCAGGACCATCAGGACGTGCTGTGCCTGATGTTCCAGCTGCTCAAGATCGCGCGCGAGAACCCCGTCGCGCTGGAACAGCATATCGAGAATCCCGGCGAATCGCCCATCTTCACCGCCTATCCGCGCCTGGCGGCGGATCATCACGTCGTCTCGCTGATCTCGGACACGCTGCGGTCGGCCAGCCTGAACTATGACGATCCCTACCAGGTGGAGGACATGCTCTCGCGCCGCATCGCCACCCTGCGGGAGGAGGAGATGCACGTCCCCCACGCCCTGCAGACCATGGCCGACGCTTTGCCCGCACTGGGGATCGTCGCGGCGGTGCTGGGAATCATCAAGACGATGAGCGCGATCGACCAGCCGCCGGCGGTCCTGGGGAAGATGATCGGCGGGGCGCTGGTGGGGACGTTCCTGGGGGTGTTCCTCTCCTACGGCTTCGTCGCGCCGCTGGCCAACCGGCTCGGGTCGGTCGTCAAGCAGGATCTGGGTTTCTACGAGGTCGTCAAGTCGGTCCTGGTCGCCGGGCTGCACCAGCATGCCACGACGCTCTGCGTCGAGGTCGGCCGCCAGAGCGTCCCGGAACATGTCCGGCCCAGCTTCGACACGCTGGAAGGCGCGCTGCGCGAGCTGAAAAAGGCCGCCTGATGAGACGGGCAGCCCCCTATCTTGTGGCAATGTCGCTGGCCGCCGGATCCGCCGCCGCCACGGATGCCGAGCAGTTAGCCCGCGACGCGTCGGACTGGCTGCTGTCGGGGCAGGGGCTGCCCCGCGACTACCGCGTCCTTTTGTTGCAGATGGACAGCGCGGACCGGTTGCTGGCCATCGCCTTTCTTCGCCGCGTCGGGCTGCTGACGGATCGACCCTGGACGGTCGAGGACGTTCTTCGTCCCGCCCAGCCCCAAACGGAGCTTGCAAAATGACCCCCATCGGCGCCGTGGCGGGCAAGTCGGGCAGGTTTCTGGACGCTCCCCTGCTGGTCACCGGCGGGCTGGTCCTGGTCGTCATTTCGCTGGTGATCCCCCTGCCGGCCGGGGTGCTGGATTTCGGCATCGCCATCTCGATCGCATCGGCAGTGCTGATCCTGGTCATGGCCTCGCTGGTCGAGAAACCGACCGACTTCCAGGCCTTTCCCGTCCTGCTGCTGGTCAGTCTGGTGATCCGGCTGTCGCTGAACGTGTCCTCGACCCGGCTGATCCTGACGGACGGGCAGAACGGGACCGAGGCGGCAGGGCAGGTCATCAACGGATTTGCCAACTTCGTCGCCGGGGGCTCGATCCTGGTGGGGATCACGGTCTTTGCGGTGATCTCGGTGGTGAACTTCATGGTCATCACTAAGGGCTCGGGCCGGATGGCCGAAGTTGCGGCGCGGTTCGCGCTGGATTCGCTGCCCGGCAAGCAGCTGGCCATCGATGGCGACCTGAATGCCGGCGCCATCGACCATCAGGAGGCCAAGCGCCGCCGCATCCAGGAACAGCGCGAGATCAGCTTCTTCGGTTCGCTGGACGGGGCCTCAAAATTCGTCAAGGGCGACGCAGTGGCGGGGATCGTCATCACCCTGATCAACCTCTGCGTCGGCTTGGCCGTCGGCATCACCGTCCACGGCATGCCCCTGGGAGAGGCGGTCTCGACCTATTCCCACCTCACCGTCGGTGACGGGCTGGTCAGCCAGATCCCCGCGCTGATCACCTCGATGGCGGCCGCCCTGCTGCTGTCGCGCGGGGGCGCCACCGAGACGACGGCGGGCCTTCTGTCGAGCGAGTTCAGCCGCAGCTGGCAACCGGCGGCGATGGTGGCGGCGGCGATGGTGATCATCTCGCTTGTACCGGGCATGCCGAAGGCGCTGTTTCTGGGGATCGCGGCGGGTATGGCCACCTTGGCGTGGAAGATCGCGCGCCACATGCGGGCCGCCGCAGAGGCCCTGCCGGATCTGGCCGCCGGGGATGTCGGCGCCAAGCCTGCCGCCCGGATCGGGGACGTGCTGGACACGGATGATATCAGCGTCGAGATCGGGTCCGACCTGATCGTGACCGCACTGGATCAGGCGCGGGGCCTGGGCAGCCGGATCAGCAACCTGCGGATCCATATCGCGCGCAGCTTCGGCCTGATCCTGCCGGATGTGCGCATCACCGATACCGACGATCTGGCGCCGGGCGATTACCAGATCCGGATCCAGGGCGTCATCCGCGGACGCGGCACCCTGCGTCCGGCCGAGATCCTGGCGCTTGGGCCGGATGCGGTGCTGGCCGAGTTGCGGGGCATTTCCGTGCGAGAGCCCGTCTATGCCAGCCCCGCCAAGTGGATCCAGCCCGACGACCAGGAGGATGCGGCGACCATGGGCGCCACCGTCGTCACGCCGATGGAGGTTCTGTCGACCCACCTGATGGAGGTGGTCAAGGCCAACCTTCCCGCCCTGCTGACCCTGGGCGCCATGCAGCGCCAGATCGAAGAGCTGAAGACCCTGTCGGACACGGGTCGCGCCGACCGCTATCGCAAATATTTCGACAGCATGGTCCCCGACAAGGTGACCCCTGAAACCCTGCTGGCGATCCTGAGGGCTTTGCTGGAGGAGCGGATCTCGATCCGCAACCTGCCGCTGATCGTGGACGCGATCTGCGAGTTCCGCGGCATCGAACAGCCCGAGGCGATCTATGAGCTGGTGCGCAAGCGCCTGCGCGGGCAGATCACCCAGCAATATGCCGACGATCTGGGCCGCTTGGCGGCCCTGCAGCTGCATCCCTCATGGGAGGCCGAGTTCGTCCGCGCCGATGGCGAGACGGGTCGGCCGGGCGGCGGGGCGATGACCCCCGCCATGTCGCGCAGGCTGGTCGATGCCGTGCGCAAGTCGCTGTCCCTGGCCGAGCCTGCCGCGCGCACCGTGCTTTTGACGCCCGACCATCGCCGTCGCATGATCCGTGCCGTGCTGGGCGCCAACGGCATGGCGGTCCCCGTCCTGGGTCTGGAAGAGGTCGACCCCTCGGCCGAACTGCGCTTGCTGGGCACGGTCGAGGCGGCATGATGTGGGACCAGCTTCAGGCCATCTTTCCGGGGCTGGAATGGTCGCTGGTGCTGGTCTATGTCCGCCTGCAGGCCTGCATCCTGG
The DNA here is from genome assembly GCF_004683865.2 of Paracoccus liaowanqingii. Taxonomy (NCBI): domain Bacteria; kingdom Pseudomonadati; phylum Pseudomonadota; class Alphaproteobacteria; order Rhodobacterales; family Paracoccaceae; genus Paracoccus; species Paracoccus liaowanqingii. Next base: position 252,352 of record NZ_CP038439.1, read on the forward strand.
TCTTGCCCGGGTTGGGGGAGCGGGTGATCACCGGCCGCGTCAAGGTCGCGGTGGCCCTGGCGCTGACGCCGCTTCTGTCGGGACTGGCACCGGCGATCCAGATCCCGCTGCAGCCGCTCGGGCTGGTTCGGCAGGTGGGCATCGAGATGCTTCTGGGACTGGCCGCCGGGACCATGCTGCGGCTTCTGGCCCTGGCCATCGACATTGCCACCACGGCCATCGCGGCGACGGCCTCGCTGTCGCAGATCATGGGCGTCCAGAACGAGATGTCGCCCCATCCGATCGGGAACATGCTGCATCTGGCGGGGATCGCCATCCTGATGGCGCTTGGCCTGCCGGTGATGCTGGTCGAGCTGATGGCCGACAGCCTGACCCTCTGGCCCCCTGCAAGCCTGCCGGCGGCAGACGGGCTGGCGATGGCCGTGGTGCGGATCGTCGCCGACAGCTTCTGGCTGGCGATGCTGCTGGCGGCACCCTTCACCCTGGGCGGGTTCCTGTATCAGTCGCTGTCGGCGGTCATCAACCGGGTGATGCCGGCGCTGCCGGTGGTCTTCATCGGGGCGCCAGCCTCGATCCTGCTGGCACTGGCGGCACTGGTGGTCCTGGCGCCCCTGCTGCTGGGCATCTGGGCGGATGCGGTGCTGGGCTTCATGCTGCCGCCGATCCCGTAGGTCCGATCCAATGAGCGAGAACAGCGACAAGCCCTTCGAGGCGACCGAGCAGAAACTGCGGCAGGCCCGCGACAAGGGGGACATCCCCCGCTCGACCGAACTGAACGCCGCCATGATGTATCTGGGTGCGGCACTGGCCGGAATGTTGGCTGTAGCACTGGCCATCCGGCAGTGGATGTCCCTGGCCGCCCGCGCCATGGGTGCCGAGGGTTGGAGCCCCGGGGGGACCGCCCCGCTGGCCCGCGCCTTGGGGGGCTATGCGGCGCTGGCGACCGTGGCGCTGGCGATGATCCTTGTCGTCGCCATCCTGCTGGGGCTGGTGGCGACCCGCGGCCTGATCTTTTCGCCGCAGAAGCTGACACCGGACTTCAAGCGCATCAACATCGTCAAGAATGCGGGCCAGAAGTTCGGGGCGAACGGGCTGGTCACCTTTGCGCTGTCCTTGGGAAAGGCGGGGCTGGTCTGTCTGGGCGGCTGGATGCTGTTCATGTCGCTGCTGGACCGGATCGGTGCCTCGGCCATGGCCGAGGGGCAGTGGGTCGCGGGACTTGTCACGATCCTGGGCCAGGTGCTGGTGCTGGGGCTGGCGATCTCGATCCTGTTCACGCTGCCGGACATGCTGTGGAAATGGGTCGACCATCGTCGCAAGAACCGCATGAGCCACAGGGAGATGCAGGACGAGCACAAGGATTCCGAAGGCGATCCGCATCTGAAGGCCGCGCGGCGCCAGCGTGCCGTGGACCTGGCGATGAAGCAGATGCTGACCGACGTGGCGGGGGCGGATGTGGTGATCGTGAACCCGACGCATTATGCGGTCGCCCTGCAATGGAAGCGCGGGTCCGGGCGGGCGCCGGTCTGCGTGGCCAAGGGCACGGACGAGGTCGCGGCCCGCATCCGCGCCCGGGCGGTCAAGGAGGGGGTGCCCATCTGGTCCGATCCGCCCTGCGCCCGTGCGATCCATGCCCAAGTCAAGGTCGGGCAGGAGATCCGGCGCGACCATTTCGCCGCCGCCGCCGCCGCGATCCGCTTTGCCGAGAGGATGCGCCAGAAGGCGAGGGCGGGATGGTAGACCGGATCGCCCAGTTGCAGCAGCTGGAGCGGATCGCCCGGCTGAGGGCCGAGCGAGAGCTGAAAAGCTTTGCCGCCTTCAACGCGCATATGATCCGCGCCCGCCAGCACGCGGACGGATTGCGGATGGCCTTGGCGCAAAGCTATGACAGCACCGCGCCACTGACCCTGCCCGAGGCGCGGCTGGCCAATGCCCAGGCCGGGCGGGCCGCGCGCGAGCTGCGCCATGCGGATCAGGAACTGCAGCGTCTGGCTCCGAAATTCGAGGTCGCGCGTCAGCAGGCCGCCCGGGAATTCGGGCGGGCGGAGGTGCTGGCAGGCCTGCGGCAGGACATGGTGCAGCGCCGCGGGCAGGGCGGAGGGTAGAATCGCGCCGGGCGGTTGGACAGCCTCGTGCGGGAATGCTAGGCAGAACGGCCAGTCACCGAGGGAAGCCATGCTGCACAGCGATCCGACCACCGAAACGCCCCGCGACATCTGGACCGCCGAGGCCGCGCGCCGGCTGTTCGACCAGCCGCTGATGGACCTGCTGTATCAGGCGCAGACGGTGCATCGGCAGCATTTCGACCCCAACCGCGTGCAGATGAGCCGGCTTCTGTCGATCAAGACCGGCGGCTGCCCCGAGGATTGTTCCTATTGCAGCCAGTCGGCCCGCCACGCTTCGGGCCTGTCGGCCTCGAAGCTGCTGGAGGTCGAGCGGGTGCTGACCGAGGCGCGCCGCGCGCGGGATGCCGGGGCCACGCGCTATTGCATGGGAGCCGCCTGGCGCAGTCCGAAGGAACGGGACATGCCGCAGATCGTGGCCATGATCGAGGGCGTGCGCGCCCTGGGGATGGAGACCTGCATGACGCTTGGCATGCTGGACGGCCATCAGTCGCGTCAGCTGGCCGAGGCCGGGCTGGATTACTACAACCACAATATCGACACCTCCGAGGCGCATTACGGCAATGTGATCACAACGCGCACCTTCGCTGACCGGCTGGAGACGCTGGCCCGCGTGCGCGAGGCGGGCATCAAGGTCTGCTCGGGCGGGATCCTGGGACTGGGCGAGGGGACGCAGGACCGCGTCGACATGCTGGTGACGCTGGCCAACCTGCCCGAGCCGCCCGACAGCGTGCCCATCAACATGCTGATTCCGGTCGAGGGGACGCCGATGGCCGATGCCGCTCCGGTCGATCCGATCGATTTCGTGCGCACCATCGCCGCCGCGCGGATCATGATGCCGCAGAGCCATGTGCGGCTGTCGGCGGGACGCACGGCGATGTCCGAGGAATTGCAGGCGATGTGCTTTTTGGCGGGAGCCAACTCGATCTTCGTGGGGGACACTCTGCTGACCAAGGACAACCCTTCGGAGGACAGCGACATGCGGCTGTTCGCCAAGCTGGGAATCCAGCCGATGCAGGCGCATGAGCATCAGCCGGCGCCCAAGGCGGCGCGGGATCCGGCAGTTCCGATCCTGCGCTGAGCGACCGGGGGTTTCACCCCCGGACCCCCAGGATATTTCGGTGAAGAAGAAGGGGCAGGGCATCGTGGACCGGCTGGCGTTCTATCGGCAGGATCTGGGCGCGCTGGCGGCTGCGGCGCGGCTGCGGGGGCTGATCCCCCGGCGGGGTGTGGATTTTTCGTCCAACGATTACCTTGGCTTGGCGCAGTCCGCGCGGTTGCGGGCGGCTGTCGCCGGGGCGCTGGAGCGGGGGGTGCCGGTGGGGGCTGCGGGATCGCGGCTGTTGCGGGGGGAGACCGAGGATCAGGCGGCGTTCGAGGCGGCGGCGGCGGGGTTCTTCGGGGCCGAGGCGACGCTGGGGTTCGGCGGGGGATATGTCGCCAACTTCGCTGTGATCACAACGCTGCCGCAACGGGGGGATCTGCTGCTGATGGATGCCCTGTCGCATGCCAGCACCCATGAGGGCGCGCGGGCGGGACGGGCTCAGGTGGCGACCTTCCGGCATGGCGATGCGGGGCATGCGGAGGATGTGATCACGACCTGGCGGCGCGGCGGCGGGACCGGGGCGGTGTGGATCGCGGTCGAGAGCCTGTACAGCATGGATGGCGACCGCGCGCCTTTGGACGATCTGATGGGTCTGGCGGATGCGCATGGGTTCCTGATGGTGGACGAGGCGCATGCGACGGGCGTCTTCGGCCCCGGGGCCGGGGCTTGGCGCATCACCTGGAGGGGCGCGACAATGTCGTGACGCTGCATACCCTGGGCAAGGCTCTGGGCGGGTCGGGCGCGCTGATCTGCGGCGCACGGGTGCTGATCGATTTCCTGGTAAACCGGTGTCGGCCCTTCATTTTCGCGACCGCCCCCTCGCCCCTGATGGCGGTGGCGGGGCAGGAGGCGCTGGCGATCCTCGAGGACGAGCCGTGGCGGCAGGCGGCGCTGCAGGAGCGCGTGGCCCTGTTCGGGGCCGAGATGGGGCGGCGCCTGCCGCAGGTGCCCTTGAGCGGCAGCCAGATCGTGCCGCTGATCGTGGGACCCGACGCCGCGACGATGGCGCTGGCGGCGCAGGTGCAGGCGCGGGGCCTGGATGTGCGGGGGATCCGGCCGCCGACCGTGCCCGAGGGGACCTCGCGCTTGCGGGTGTCGTTGACGCTGAATGCCTCGGAGGCGGAGGTGATCCGCCTGGCCGAGGTGCTGGAGGAGCTATGGCCCGATTTGTGATCACAGGCACCGGGACGGATGTCGGCAAGACGGTCTTCGCGGCCGGTCTGTGCGGCCTGACCGGCGCGGCCTACTGGAAGCCTGTGCAGTCCGGGCTGGCAGGGAATGTGCCGAATGCGGCCCTCACCGGGGATGCACCGGGGCAGCACGGCACGTGCACAGGGCGTACACCGACAACGCGCGGTCGATTGACGGATGTTGCGCAGCCGGGCAGCGACCGGGCCGAAGTCGAACGGCTGTCGGGCGCGCCGACCCATCCCGAGGCGGTGATGCTGCGCGAGCCCCTGTCGCCGCACCGGGCCGCCGAGCTGGAGGGGGTGGCGATCGACGCCGATGCGCTGACCCCGCCGCCCGGCGACCGGCTGGTGATCGAGGGGGCGGGGGGTGTCCTGGTGCCGGTGACCCGGAAGGTGCTGTTCGCGGACCTGTTCGCGCGCTGGCAGATCCCGGTGGTGCTGGTCTGCGCCACCGGGCTGGGCACGATCAGCCACAGCCTGAGCGCGATCGAGGCGCTGCGGGCGCGGGGCGTGCCGATCCACGGGGTGGCCTTCGCGGGTGATCCGAACGCTGACAACATGGCGACCATCGGGCAGATCGGCCGGGTCCGCGTGCTGGGGCGGCTGCCGCATCTGGCGCGGCTGGACCGGGCCGCGCTGGCGCAGGCGATGCGTGACAATTTCCGGGCGGAGGATTTCGCATGAGTGCGGTGTGGCATCCCTTCTTCCAGCATGCGACCGAGCCTGCGCCGCCCCGGGCCACGGGGTCGCGGGGCGCCTATATCCAGACCGACCGGGGCCCGCTGCTGGATGCGATCAGCAGCTGGTGGGTGGTCACGCATGGCCACAACCAGCCCGAGATCGTCGAGGCGATCCGCGAGACGGCGGGGACCCTGGATCAGGTGATCTTCGCCGGGCTGACCCATGCGCCTGCCGAGGAACTGGCCGAGGCCTTGATCGAGATGGCGCCTGCGGGGCTGAAGCACGTCTTCTACAGCGACAGCGGGTCCACCGCCGTCGAGGTCGCGCTGAAGATGGCGCTTGGATACTGGCGCCACGAGGGCGACGGGCGACACCGGATCGCGGTGATGATGGACAGCTATCACGGCGACACCATCGGCACGATGAGCATGGGTGAGCGGGGGGTGTTCAACGCCGCCTATGATCCGCTGATGTTCGCAGTGGATCGGCTGCCCTTCCCCTCGGGCGACGGGGCGGCGGCGCTGGCGGCCTTCGAGGATCTGGCCGCGTCGGGGCGGATGGCGGCGCTGATCCTGGAGCCTCTGGTGCTGGGCGCGGGGGGGATGCGGATGTATCGCCCCGAGGTCCTGGCCGGGCTGCGGGCGATCTGCGACCGGCATGACGTGCTGATGATCGCCGACGAGGTGATGACCGGATGGGGCCGCACGGGGCGGCTGTGGGCCTGCGATCATGCGGGGGTGGCGCCCGATATCCTGTGCACCTCGAAGGGGTTGACCGGGGGGGTGATGCCCTTGGCCGCGACGCTGGCGACGGCGCGGATCTTCGAGGCGCATCGCTCGGTGGACCGGCGGCGGACGTTCTATCATTCCTCCAGCTACACGGCGAACCCGATCGCCTGCGCGGCGGCGCTGGCGCAGGTGCGGCTGTGGCAGGCCAGCCCCATGCAGGCACGGCTGGAGGCCCTGGGCGCGATGCAGGCCGAGCGGCTGGCGGCGCTGGCCGGGGACGCGCGCTTCACCAATCCGCGTCGCTGCGGGACCATCGCGGCGCTGGATCTGGTGGTGCCCGAGGGCGGCTATCTGTCCGAGGTCGGGCCGCGGATGCGGGCGCATGTCATGGCCGAGGGGGTGCTGCTGCGGCCCTTGGGCAACACGGTCTATGTGCTGCCGCCCTATGGCGTGACCGGGGCGGATCTGGATCTGGCTTGGGGGGCCGTGGCCTCATTCGAGGTCTAGATCGACCCAGACCAGCTTGCGATGCGAGGCCAGCGCCACGGATCCCGCCAGCGGGTCGCCCGGGGCGGGCCAGAGGACGCCCGCATCGATGACGCGCAGGCCCTGCGCGGGCAGGATGTAGTCCAAGCGCAGGTTGCCGGGGGGGCGGTCGTATTCCGCCGTGTCCAGCGCCGGATCGCCCTGATGGTCGGCATTGGGACCGGTCTGGGGCGGCTGCCACGCGCCGCGCGGTTCGGGGTCCTGTGTCACCGCAAGCAGGGCCGCAAGCGCTGCGGGATCGCCGTCGCCATCCACGGGATCGAGGTTCAGGTTGCCGATCACCGCGAAGGGGGCGCCCGGCAGGTGGTCCAGCCAGAAGGCGGCCTCGTCATGGTTGCGGGCGATGTTGCGGGGCTCGAAGGCCGGGGGGGTGGCGGCCATGGCCAGCAGGTGCAGCGGGCCCGCGGGCGTGGTGAGGGCGATGTCCCAATGCGCGGACGAGGACAGGCGCTGCACATCCCCATGGGGGCCGTCGGGCATCCGGTGGCCGGGCATGTCGCGCCAGAGCGTCGTTGTGTGGTCGGTGACGCTGGCGATGGGCAGGCGCGACAGGAGCGCCAACCCCGACTGCCCGGTGAAGGCGCCATAGCCCTGAGCGTCGCGGGGCTGGCCCGCGCGCCCGTCGCCATCCAGGTCGCGGCCGGTCTGGACCCCTCGGTTCGGGGGGCCGGCATGGCGGTGGGGCAGGGGGTGGCCCTGGTCCGCCAGCAGATCGGCAAAGGCCGCCAGCGCGCGGCCGTCCAGATCCCAGTCCAGGCCGGTGAGCAGGATCGCGTCGGGGCGCATCGCCGCGATGACCCGGGCAGCCGCCAACACCTGCGGGTCGTCGCGGGCGATGTCGCGCAGAAGCAGCCCCGGCCCGTCGCGGGTCAGGCCGGGATCCCAAGTGGCCAGGCGCAGGGTCTGGCCCTGGGCCGGGGCGGCCAGCATCAGGGCAAGGGCAAGCGCCCTCAGATCCAAGGGCGGGCCTGGGCCATCCCGTCCTCGAACCGGTCGATGGCGGGGGCCTTTTCCATCGTCAGGCCGATGTCGTCCAACCCGTTCATCAGGCAGTGCTTGCGGAAGGCGTCGACGTCGAAGCCGTAGCTGGTGCCGTCCGAGGCGGTGACGGTCTGCGTCTCCAGATCGACGGTGATGCGGGCATTGGCGCCGCGTTCGGCATCCTCCATCAGCGCATCGACCGCCTCCTGCGGCAGCACCACAGGAAGAATGCCGTTCTTGAAGCAGTTGTTGAAGAAGATGTCGGCGAAGCTGGTCGAGATCACGCAGCGGATGCCGAAGTCCAGAAGCGCCCAGGGGGCGTGCTCGCGCGACGATCCGCAGCCGAAATTGTCGCCCGCGATCAGGATCTGCGCGTCGCGCCAGGCGGGCTTGTTCAGCACGAAATCGGGGATCTCGGCGCCCGCGCGGTCATAGCGCATCTCGTCGAACAGGTTCACGCCCAGGCCCGAGCGCTTGATGGTCTTCAGGAACTGCTTGGGGATGATCATGTCGGTGTCGATATTGACCAGCGGCATGGGGGCCGCGATTCCGGTCAGGCGGGTGAATTTTTCCATGGGTCCTCGTGTCTGGATTGCATTCGGGCTAAACTGACCCGTGTGAAAATCGGGGGGTGACGGCGTGACGGTGTTCGAGCTTCGGTCCTGCGTGGCCCGCCAGTGGAGCCCGCAGATTGGCGATCCGGAGCTGACCGGATGGGTCACGGTGCTGGCCTATGCGGTGGCGGCGCTGCTGTCGGGGCTGGTCTGGCGCCGCCTTGCGGACGATCCGCTGCGGATCTTCTGGGGCGTGCTGGTCGTGCTGCTGGCCTTCCTGGCGGTGAACAAGCAGCTGGACCTGCAGACCGTCCTGACCGAGGCGGGCAAGTGCCTGTCCCGGGCGCAGGGCTGGTACGACGACCGCCGCGTGGTGCAGGTGGCCTTCATCGGCACGCTGCTGATCGTGCTGCTGATGGCCATGGGCGTGCTGATGGCGGTGCTGCGCGGCCGGATCGCGCAGAACGCGCTGGCGCTGGCGGGGCTGATCCTGGTGCTGGGCTTCGTGATGCTGCGCGCGGTCAGCATCCATAACGTCGACCAGATCCTCGGCGGCGCCAGCCTGGGCCTGTCGAACAACTTCCTGCTGGAGAATGCCGGGCTGGTGCTGATCGCGCTGAACGCGCTGTGGCTGCTGCGGCGCCCGCATGGCCGCCTGCGGCCTCGCTGAGGCCGCAGCTGTCCGCGCGCGCGCCATGATCAGGCGGGCTCGCGGGCGAATGCGCGGATGTCGGTCAGCCGCCCCGTGACGCCCGCCGCCGCCGCCATCGCGGGGCTCATCAGATGGGTGCGGCCCTTGTAGCCCTGCCGCCCCTCGAAGTTGCGGTTCGAGGTCGCGGCGCAACGCTCGCCCGGCTTCAGCTGGTCGGGGTTCATGCCCAGACACATCGAGCAGCCGGCCAGCCGCCATTCGAAGCCCGCCTCCAGGAAGACCGTGTCCAGCCCCTCCTCCTCGGCCTGGGCGCGCACCAGGCCCGAGCCGGGCACGACCATGCCCCGCACGCCCGGGGCCAGACGGCGGCCGCGCAGCACGTCGGCGGCGGCGCGCAGATCCTCGATCCGGCCATTGGTGCAGCTGCCGATAAAGACCGCATCGATGGCGATGTCGGTCAGGGGCATGCCCGCCGTCAGGCCCATGTAGTCAAGGCTGCGCCGCGCGGCATCGACCTTGCCGCCCGCGAAGCTTTCGGGGGCGGGGACCGTCGCGGTGATGGGCAGCGCGTCTTCGGGCGAGGTGCCCCAGGTGACGGTGGGGGCGATGTCCTCGGCGCGGATGGTCAGGACCTTGTCGAACTGCGCGCCGTCGTCCGAGAACAGCGTCTTCCACCAGGCGACCGCGGCCTCCCACTGGGCGCCCTTCGGGGCATGGGGGCGGCCTTGGACATAGGCGAAGGTCACCTCGTCGGGCGCGATCAGGCCGGCGCGGGCGCCGCCCTCGATCGCCATGTTGCAGATGGTCATGCGGCCTTCCATCGACAGGTTGCGGATCGCCTCGCCGCAATATTCGATGACATGGCCGGTGCCGCCCGCGGTGCCCGTCTCGGCGATGATGCGCAGGACGATGTCCTTGGCGGTCACGCCGGGGGCGAGGCGGCCGGTGATCTCGACCTTCATGTTCTTCGACTTGCCCTGGATCAGGGTCTGGGTGGCCAGCACATGCTCGACCTCGGAGGTGCCGATGCCGTGGGCCAGCGCGCCGAAGGCGCCATGCGTGGCGGTGTGGCTGTCGCCGCAGACGACGGTCATGCCGGGCAGGGTCCAGCCCTGTTCGGGGCCGACGATATGCACGATGCCTTGGCGCACGTCGTTCACGGGGTAGTAGACCACCCCGAACTCGCGGGCATTGCGGTCCAGCGCGTCGACCTGAATACGGCTTTCTTCGTTGTCGATGCCCTGCTGGCGGTCCAGCGTGGTGGGGACGTTGTGATCGGGCACGGCGATCGTGCGCTCGGGCGCGCGGACGGTGCGGCCGGTCATGCGCAGCCCCTCGAAGGCCTGCGGGCTGGTCACCTCGTGGACCAGGTGGCGGTCGATGTAGAGAAGGCAGGTGCCGTCGTCCTGGCGGTCCACCACATGGGCGTCCCAGATCTTGTCGTAAAGCGTGCGCGGCGCGTGGGCTGCGGGAATGGTCATGGCTGAGGTCTTTCGGCTGTGATGCAGGGTGCAGGGAGGGGCCGGGCATGCGGATGCCCGCGTGCCGTCACCCCCGCGCGGTCACGCAGAGCGTTTCGCCATAGAAGCGCTGCGGCAGGCGCGCGCGGTCATGGATGTCGAAATAACGCATCATCGGCCAAGATTAGGCCAGCCGCGCCCGCCGATCAAGTCATCCCGGGGCGTTCGGGCAAGGAAATTGGCGCAGCCGATTGAGATGGGCCGAAAAGATGCTATGTTGGAGGGAACCCCGGCGCCGGGGGCTATCGGCGCGCGGACCGGAGGATGAAACCCTGTCACAAGACGTCCCGTCGGCCAATCGGCCGACTGCCCCGAATCCAGGACCCAGCAGCGACGAGATCCTGTCGCTGGTCCTGACCTCTCTGGATGACGACAAGGCCGAGGAGGTCATCACCATCGACCTGCGCGGTCGCACGGCCATCGCCGATCACATGGTGATCGCCTCGGGCCGCAGCTCGCGCCAGGTGGGGGCGATCGCCGAGAAGCTGGCCGAGCGGGTCAAGCAGGCCACCGGCCGCTCTCCGCGGATCGAGGGCAAGGATGCCGGCGATTGGGTGCTGATCGACACGGACGACGTGATCGTGCATGTCTTCCGCCCCGAAGTCCGCGATTTCTACCAGCTGGAGAAGATGTGGATGCCCGCCGACGCGCTGGCCCGCGTGCGTGAGCCTGCCCAGCCCTCGGCCTACCAGCCCCAGGACTGATCCGGGCGCCCGGATGCGGATCGACATCGCCGCCGTGGGGCGGCTGAAGACCGGCCCCGAGGCGGCGCTGGTCGCGGATTACCTCGACCGCTTCGCCAGGACGGGCCGGGGCCTCGGCCTGCCGCCCGTGCAGGTCCACGAGGTCGAGGACCGGCGCGCGGGCACCATGGCCGCCGAGGCCGAACTGCTGTCGCGCGCGATCCCGCCCGGCGCTTCCGTCGTGATGATGGACGAGCGCGGCGATCAGCCGACATCCGTGGACTTCGCCGCGCGCCTGGCGGGCTGGCGCGACCAGGCCCGCGACGTCTGCTTCGTCATCGGCGGGGCGGACGGGCTGGATCCCGCTTTGCGCGCCCGGGCCGACTGGCAGATCAGCCTGGGCCGCATGGTCTGGCCGCATCTGCTGGTGCGGGTGATGCTGGCCGAACAGCTCTATCGCGCGGCGACGATCCTCGCGGGTTCCCCCTATCATCGCGCGTGACGCTGCCGCAGCAGGGGGGCCGTCTGCCCCCCGTCGCCGTTCCGGCGACTCCCCCGAGGATATTTTCGTGAAGAAGAAACGCGAGTCTCGGACGCGTGGGCCCCTTTCTTCTTCACGGAAATATCCCGGGGGTCCGGGGGCTGGCCCCCGGTCCGTCGGTTGCTGCTGGCGCCCGCTTTGCGTATGACTGCCAAAACCGCGAGGCCGTCATGACCAAACCCGTGATCCTGTGCATTCTCGATGGCTGGGGCCTGTCCGAGCGTCCCGAGCAGAGCGCCCCCGACCAGGCGGCGACGCCGCAGTTCGACCGGCTGATGCGGGAGAGCCCGAACGCCCGGCTGCTGACCTACGGGCCCGACGTGGGCCTGCCGCGCGGACAGATGGGCAATTCCGAGGTGGGCCATACCAATATCGGCGCGGGCCGGGTCGTGGCCATGGATCTGGGCGCGATCGATCTGGCCATCGAGGAGGGCAGCTTCGGGCGCAACCCGGCGCTGCAGGACTTCATGGCGCGGCTGACGGCCTCGGGTGGGACGGCGCATCTGATCGGCGTGATCTCGGACGGGGGCGTGCATGGCCATCTGACGCATGTCCTGGCGGCGGCGCGGGCCGTGGCGGGGGCGGGGGTGCCGGTCGTCATCCATGCGATCACCGACGGGCGGGATGTGGCGCCCTCCTCCGCGGCGGGGTTCCTGGCGCAGCTGCAGGACGGGCTGCCCGCGGGCGCGCGCATCGGCACGGTCATCGGGCGCTATTTCGCCTTGGACCGCGACAACCGGTGGGAGCGGGTCGAGCGGGCCTATCGCGCCATCATCGAAGGCCGGGGCGAGGCCGCGCCGGATGCCGCCAGCGCCATCGCGACCGCCCATGCGCGGGGCGAGACGGACGAGTTCGTGCCGCCCTTCGTCATCGGCGGCTATGCGGGTGCGCGGGATGGGGACGGGGTGTTCTGCCTGAACTTCCGCGCCGACCGGGCGCGCGAGATCCTGTCGGCCCTGGGCGATCCGGTCTTCGAGGGGTTCGAGACCGGCCCGCGCCCGGACTGGGCGGGGATGCTGGGCATGGTCGACTATTCGACCCGCCACGGCACCTTCATGACCGCCGCCTATCCCAAGCAGCAGGTCAGCAATACCCTGGGGGCCTGGGTGGCCGCGCAGGGGCTGCGCCAGTTCCGGCTGGCCGAGACCGAGAAATACCCGCATGTGACCTTCTTCCTCAATGGCGGGAAGGAGACCCCCGAGCCGGGCGAGGATCGCCACATGCCGCAAAGCCCCAAGGTCGCGACCTATGACCTGGCGCCCGAGATGGCCGCCGAGGAGGTCGCCGACATCCTGGTCGAGGTGATCGGGCAGGACTACGACCTGATCGTGGTGAATTTCGCCAATCCCGACATGGTGGGCCATACTGGCAGCCTCTCCGCCGCCGCGCGGGCCTGCGAGGCGGTGGACCGGGGGCTGGGGCGGATGCTGGAGGCGCTGGACCGGGTGGGCGGCGTCGCCGTCATCTGCGCCGATCACGGCAATTGCGAGCAGATGATCGATCCCGAGACGGGCGGGCCGCACACCGCCCACACGCTGAACCCGGTGCCGGTCATCGTCTACGGCGGCCCGCCGGGCATCCATCTGCGCGACGGGCGGCTGGCTGATCTGGCGCCCACGGTGTTGGAGCTGATGGGGCTGGAAAAGCCCGCCGAGATGACCGGCACAAGTCTGATCACCCGATGAGGATGCGCCTTGTCCTGGCGCTCTGCGCCGCCTGTGCCGCCCCTGCCGTCCTGGCCCCGCCGGCCGTCGCGCAGACCAGCCCCGCCAACCAGGCCGTTGCAGACGCCGAGGCCGCCGCCGCCCTGCTGCGCGCGGCGATCGGACAGCTGGCCCAGGCCGTCAGCGCCGACGATCAGGTCGTGGCCCTGACCGAGGTGATCCGCGGCTATGAGCTGGGCCTGTCGGCGCTGCGCGACGGGTTGCGGCAGGCCAGCGCCCGCGAGGCCGAGCTGCGCGACCGCTTCGAGGCGCAGCGCGGCCAGCTGAGCCGCGTGCTGGGCGCGATGACCGCGCTGCAGCAGAGCCCCGAATCGACGATGCTGCTGCATCCGGCGGGCGCCCTGGCCAATGCGCGCACCGGGATGATCCTGTCGGGCATCACCCCGGGGCTGCGGGCCGAGGCCGAGGCGCTGCAGGCCGATCTGGACGAGATCGCCACCGTGCGCGAGCTGCAGGCCAATGCCGCCGGCATGCTGGGGTCGGGGCTGGATTCGGTGCAGGAGGCGCGGCGTCTGCTGGCCAGCGCGGCGGGCGATCGCAGTTCCATGCCCACGCGCTTTGCCGAGGATCCGCAGGAGCTGCAGGAGCTGCGCGCCGCCGCCGAAAGCCTGAACCAGTTCGCCACCGGCATCTCCAGCATGGAAAAGGACGTGGGTCCGCCGATGGAGGATTTCGAGGGTGCGCAGGGCAGCCTGCCCCTGCCGGTGGTCGGCACGATCCTGCGCCCCTATGACGAACCCGACGCCGCGGGCGTCAGCCGCCCGGGCTGGGTGATCGCCACGGCGCCCGCCGCCTTGGTGCAGACGCCTTGGCCTGCGACGATCCGCTACCGCGGTCCCTTCCTGGATTACGGCAATGTGATGATCGCCGAGCCCGCGCGGGGGTATCTGTTGATCTTCGCGGGCCTCTCTCAGGTGTTCGGAGAGGTGGGCGATGTGCTGAAGGCAGGCGATCCGATAGGGCTGATGGGGGGCACCGAGGCCCCCGCCCAGGAATTCGGGTCGCAATTCGTCTCGGACGCGGCCCGCGGGGCCGAGGCCGGGCGCAGCGAGACGCTGTATCTGGAACTGCGCCGTGGCAACGAAACGCTGGACCCGGCCGACTGGTTTGTGCTCAATCCCGTCGTCGGGCCGCAAGAGGACTGAGGCAGAAAGGCCGCCATGAAACATTATCTGATCGCGGGACTGGGGGGCGTTCTGGCCGGGGCTCTGGTCACAACGCAGTTGGCAGGTCCGCTGCTGGCCCAGGAAACCGGGCGCAGCGCGCCCATCTACGAGCAGCTTGAACTGTTCGGCAACGTCTTCGAGCGGATCCGCGCCGACTATGTCGAGGCGCCCGACGACAAGGAGCTGATCGAGGCGGCCATCAACGGCATGCTGACCTCGCTGGATCCGCATTCGGGCTTCCTGTCGGCGGACGACTATTCCGACATGCAGACGCAGACGCGCGGCAGCTTCGGCGGCCTGGGGATCGAGGTCAGCCAGGAAGAGGGCATGGTCAAGGTCGTGGCCCCCATCGACGACACGCCCGCCGCCAATGCGGGCGTCGAGCCGGGCGATTTCATTACCCATGTGAACGGCGAATCGCTGCTGGGCCTGACGCTGGATCAGGCGGTGGACATGATGCGCGGCCCCATCGGGTCCGAGATCACCATCACCATCCTGCGCGAGGGCGAGACCGAGCCGTTCGATCTGTCCATGGCGCGGGACACGATCAAGCTGACCGTCGTGCGCAGCCGCGTCGAGGGCCATGCGGTCGTGCTGCGGGTCTCGACCTTCAACGACGAGACCTATGACACGCTGCTGGCCGAGCTGGAAAGCGCGGTCGAGGAGGCCGGCGGGATCGACCGGGTCACCGGCTTCGTGCTGGACCTGCGCAACAATCCGGGCGGGCTGCTGAACCAGGCGATCAGCGTCTCGGACGCCTTCCTGGACGCCGGCGAGATCGTCAGCACGCGGGGCCGCAGTTCCGATGAGAGCGAGCGCTGGAACGCCGAGACCGGCGATCTGGCGCAGGGCAAGCCGATGGTCGTGCTGGTGAACGGCGGATCGGCCAGCGCGTCCGAGATCGTCGCGGGCGCGCTGCAGGACCATCGCCGCGCCATCGTGGTGGGCGAGAAGTCCTTCGGCAAGGGCTCGGTCCAGACGGTGATGCCGGTGACCGCCGACAGCGCCATCCGGCTGACCACGGCGCGGTACTTCACGCCCTCGGGCCGGTCGATCCAGGCCCTGGGCATCCAGCCAGACATCCTGGTGGCCCAGCCCCGGCCCGTGCCGACCGATGACGAGGACGAGCCCCGCAGCGAGAGCAGCTTCAGCCGGTCCGAGGCGGATCTGCGCGGCGCGCTTGGCAACGATGTCAGCGACGAATTGCGCCAGCAGATGGAGGAGGAGGCCGCCGAGCTGGAGGCCACCGCCGCGCTGCGCGACGAGGATTATCAGCTGGCCTATGCGGTCGATGTCCTGAAGGGCCTGGCGGCGGTGAACTTCCGCGCCGACCAGGTGCCCGCCGCCGAGACGCCCGCCGTGACGGGCGAGGGCGCGGGGGGCGACGATGACGCGGCCGACCGGGGCTGAGGCCCAGGCGCCCGACCGGACGGGACCGGGGGGCTTGCCCTACCGGCCCTGCGCGGGGGTGGTGCTGATCAACCGCGACGGCCTGGTCTTTGCGGGCCACCGGCTGGACATGCCCGGCGCCTGGCAGATGCCGCAGGGCGGGATCGACGGGGACGAGACCCCGCGCGCGGCCGCGCTGCGCGAACTGACCGAGGAGACGGGCGTGGCCCCGGATCTGGTCGAGGTGCTGGCCGAGACGCCGGGCTGGGTCTTCTACGACCTGCCGCCCGACATGCTGGGCCGCGTCTGGAAGGGCCGCTTCGGCGGGCAGCGGCAGAAATGGCTGTTGCTGCGCTTTCTTGGCGCAGACGGGGATGTGGACATCGAGACCGCCCATCCCGAATTCGACCGCTGGCAATGGATGCGCGCCGGCGATCTGCTGGAGAACATCGTGCCCTTCAAGCGCGCGGTCTATGCCGAGGTTCTGGACGCCTTTCGCGACCATCTGGCCTGAGGAGGGGGGCGCTGCCCCCGTCCTGTCGGACTCCCCCGGGATATTTTCGCCAAGATGAAATCAGGCGGGGGGCGGGGTCTTCCAGCCGTCCTCAAGGATCAGGTCTTCGAGGGGCAGGCGCTTGGCCCAGCCCCGCGCCTGCAGTTCGGGCTGGCGGTAGAGTTCGGTGACATGGCCGAGGCAGAGATAGGCCACCGGCACCACGTGGTCGGGCAGGCGCAGGATGCGGCGCAGGTCGTCCTGGCGGAAGATGCTGACCCAGCCCACGCCGATGCCCTCGGCCCGGGCGGCCAGCGCCAGGTTCTGCGCGGCGCAGGCGGTGGAGTAGAGATCGGTGGCCGGGTCGTGGGTGCGGCCCAGGACATGGTCTCCGCCCCGGCTACGGTCGCAGGTGATGCAGAGGTTCAGGGGCGCCTGCAGGATCCCCTCCAGCTTGAGCGCGGAATAGAGCGCGGCGCGGTCGGGGAAGCGGGCCGCGGCTTCGGCATTGGCGGTCTGGAAGGCGGCATGCAGGCGGGCCCGCAGGGCCGGGTCGCGCAGCAGGATGAAGTTCCACGGCTGCGACAGCCCGACCGAGGGCGCGTCATGCGCGGCCTGCAGCAGGCGGCGCAGGGTGGCCGGATCGATCGGATCGGGGCGGAACTGGCCGCGCACGTCGCGGCGCTCGCGGATCGCGCGATAGACCGCCGCCCGGTCGGCCGGCGGGAACGGCCCCGCCGGGGCGAGGCCGTCGGCCGCGTCGGTCACCGGCGCAGCTGGTCCAGCAGGATCGAGGTCGGGTAGCCGTCGGGCGCCACGCCGATCGAGCGCTGGAAGGCCTGGACCGACTCCATCGTGGCCGAGCCGAAGAGGCCGTCGATCTCGCCCTGATACAGCCCGCGCTGCGCCAGGCGGCGCTGGATCTCCTCGCGCTCGCCGGTCGACAGGGCGCGGTCGTTGCGCGGCCAGGCCCCCTGGATGCCGGACCGGCCCGCGATGCGTTCGGCCAGATAGGCCACGCCGAGCGCGTAGTTGTCCGAGTTGTTGTAGCGCAGGATGGCGCGGAAGTTGTCGCTGATGAAGAAGGCCGGGCCGCGCGCGCCGGCGGGCATGATGATCGAGCCCGACCCGCCGGGCAGCCCGCCGCCGCCCATGGTCCGCACGCCCTGCGCCGACCAGTCGCTGGCCGAGCGGCGGGTGCCTTTCCCGATCAGGCTCATGTTGAAGTTCGAAGGCAGCTGCACCTCGGCCCCCCAGGGCGCGCCGCGCTGCCAGCCGCTGCGGGCCAGATAGGCGGCGGTCGAGGCCAGCGAATCCGTCGGATCCTCGGACCAGATGTCGCGGCGGCCGTCGCCGGTGAAGTCGACGGCATATTCCAGATAGGAGGTCGGCATGAACTGCGTGTGGCCCATCGCGCCGGCCCAGCTGCCCAGCATGTTGGCCGGGTCGGTGTCGCCCGCCTGCAGGATCTGCAGGGCGGCGATCAGCTGGCTCTGGAAGAACTCTCCGCGGCGGCCGTCATAGGCCAGCGTCGTCAGCGAGGGGATGATCTGCATCCGGCCGCGATTGGCGCCGAAGTTGGATTCCATGCCCCAGACCGCCAGCACGACCTCGCGCGGGACGCCGTATTGCGCCTCGATCCGGGCCAGGGTCGGGTTCAGCTGCGCCAGCTTCTGGCGGCCGGTGGTGATGCGGACATCGGACACGGCGCTGTCCAGGTACAGCCAGACCGGGCGCGAGAACTCGGCCTGGCGGCGGTCCAGACGGATCACCTCGGGGTTGTAGCGGGCCAGGGCCATGGCGCGGTCATAGGTCGAAGCCGAGATGCCCGAGGACAGCGCGCGGGGGCGGAACTGCTGGACGAAGGTCTGCAGCCCGGCCTCGTCGCCCGGCGATGCGGCGGGGATCGGGGTGGGGGTCACCGAGGCCTGCGGCGCGACGGGCATGCCGGAGGGCATCCGCGACATGGGCGAGGCGCAGGCCGCCAGCGCGCCGATCAGGGTGGTGGACAGGAAGATGCGGGAAATGCTCATGGGGAAATGCCTGTTCGTGACTGCCGTGGTTTCTTGATGCCGGGTCGCAAGCGCCCGGACTGGTTGATTGACACAACCCTAGCCGAACGGATCGGACTTGGATAGGCCGCGACAGGCGCGGCCGTCGCGTTTCATCTTGGCACAAATATCCCGGGGGGAGTCCCGGAACGGGACGGGGGGCAGCGCCCCCCTGCGCGTCCGACCACGCGCGCGCCATGCTCGCCGGTCAGTTCATCAGCGAATCCGGATCGGCCTCGCCGCCGAACCACGGCACCATCTGCGCGATGATGACCGAGTTCTCGGCCAGCGCGCGGTCCATCAGGGCGCGTTCGGTCTCGTCGATCTCGTGGCCCTCGGCCAGCCGCTCGTCCAGCGTGCCGTAGCCCGAGACGTCCAGGGGCGCCATGTCGGCCTGCTTGAGGATGGCCACCGTCTCGCGCACGGCCTCGCCCTCGTCATGGCCGGCGGCATAGCAGACGAGGCCCGCCCCGGTGGCGCCCTTGGGCAGGCCGTCGCCCGTGCGACGGCCCAGTTCGACGACCAGCGTGTAGACCTTCATGCGTCACTCCATCGGCTTTGCACTGCCTTCGGTGCGCGGCGCGCCCTCGGGCCATTCGGGGGCCTGCCAGTCGCGGCTTCCGCAGCGGGGGCAGGGGGCCGGATCGGCCCGGGTCGGGGCCTCGGCGCCGCATTGGGAACAGCATGTCCGGCCGTCCATCGCAAGCGCCTTGTCGGGTTCGGGGCCGCCATTGATCAGATGGGCGGGGGGCAGGAGCGACAGGCCGGGGGCGGCCTCGCTGCGGCGGAAGACCGAGAGCCCGCCGCCGGCCTCGAGATAGGCGGCGCGCACCTCGCCCAGATTGGCAATGCCGGCCAGGCGCAGCATCGCCTTGATCTCGGCCAGGCCCAGGTCGCGCTGCGTGGCGCCGTCGTGCAGGATGGTGCCGTCGCGGACCAGCATGATCGGGCGCCCGTCGATCAGGTCCTTGGCGCGGTCGAAGCGCACGATCAGCCGGTCGAGGATCTTGTTGACCAGCACCACGATGGTGATGACCGCCATCGCCGCCAGGATCGGCACGTCGGGATAGAACATCGCGTCGCCCACCGCCGAGCCGAGCGCGATGACCAGCAGGAACTCGACCATGGACAGCTGCGCCACGCCGCGCCCGCCGATCCAGCGGATCATCAGGAGCGCGTAGACGTAGATCAGGAGCGTGCGGACCAGGATCTCGGCATAGAAGAGGGGCGGGTGGTCGCCGATGAACATGCGGGCGAGATCGAAGGGGATGACCGGCTGGTCCATGGGCGCCTCGGGCTGGGGAATGCGCCGCTCAACGGCAGGGCGGGGGCGGGGTTCCGCCGGGGGGCGGTCGTGGGTCAGGGGGGGCGAGGAGGGGGGCGCTGCCCCCCGTCCTGCGGACTCCCCCCGGGATATTTGGGCCAAGATGAAAGGGCGGGGGCGGGAGGGGGGTCGGGGGCGGGGTGAACCGGGGGGCCCGTGGGGCGTTGGGGGCGGGCAGGAACAGGGAGGTCGTGATGACCCAACCGATGATGACCCAACCGATGATGACATTGAACGATGGTCGCCGGATGCCGCAGATGGGCACCGGGATCTGGCAGATTTCCGACGAGGCGACGCCAGGGGTGGTCGCGCGGGCGCTGGAGCTGGGCTATCGGCTGATCGACGGCGCGGCGGCCTATGGCAACGAGCGCGGGCTGGGGCAGGGGATCCGCGACAGCGACGTGGCACGGGACGAGGTCTTCGTCACCTCGAAGCTGTGGAACGACGCGCAGGGCCATGACGCGGCGCTGCGGGCCTTCGACGCGACGATGGCGCGGGTCGGGCTGGACCATCTGGACCTGTACCTGATCCACTGGCCGCTGCCCCTGATGGACGCCTATGTCGACACCTGGCGGGCGCTGATCCGGCTGCGCGACGAGGGGCGCGTGCGCTCGATCGGGGTGGCGAACTTCCACGAGGCGCATCTGGCGCGGCTGATCGACGAGACCGGGGTCGTGCCGGCGCTGAACCAGATCGAGCTGCATCCCTCGCTGACGCAGGCGCCGCTGCGGGCGGTGAATGCGAAATTGGGCGTGGTCACGCAGAGCTGGACGCCCCTGGGGCGGGGCGACAGCTTCGCGGCGCCTGCGGTGACCGGGGCGGCAGCGCGGATCGGCTGCAGCCCGGCGCAGGTGATCCTGCGCTGGCATATTCAGCACGGGCTGTCGGTCATTCCGAAATCCGAGAACCCCGAGCGGCTGGCCGAGAACCTCGCCGCGCTGGACATCCGGCTGACCGAGGACGAGATGGCGGCCATCGACGCGCTGGACCGGGGCCATCGCACCGGGCCCGATCCCGACACCTTCGATTACCGTCAGTCCTTGTGATCCAGCAGGCGGCGCATCAGCGGGCTGGCCGGGTCGGTCAGCCCGTCGATCACGTCGAAATGGTGGCGGCCCGGGGCGATGACGCATTCGGTGGCCACCCCCAGCCCCGCCCAGGCATCGGCCAGAAGCCGGGCTTGGCGGATGAATTCAGGCCGTTCGGCCGCGCCGACCCAGGTGGTGACGGGGATGCCCATGCGCGGCGTCAGCAGCGCCGGGCTTTCGGAAAGCGCCTCCTCGGGATCCAGGCGCAGCTTCTGGTTCATCGCGGTGCGCAGCAGCGGGCGCAGGTCGCTCAGCGGCGAGATGGGCACGCAGGCCGTGATCCGTGCCGCCAGGCGGTCGGGCAGCACCCCCTCGCAGACCATGCGGGCGGCGAGGTGGCCGCCGGCGGAATGGCCGGTCAGCACCACCGGGCCCGCGACGTTGAAGGCGGCCTTGGCCACGGCGCGCGCGATGTCCGAGGTCATCTGCGCGATCCGGACGCGGGGCGCCAGGCGATAGGCGGGGATCGCGCAGGCCCAGCCCAGGGCGATCGCGCCCGCCGCCAGATGCGACCAGGTGCTGGGATCGAAGCGCATCCAGTAGCCGCCATGGACGAAGACCAGCAGCCCCTTGGGCGTGCTGGCCGGCAGGAACAGGTGGCCGCGCCCCAGGGGCAGCGGGCGGTGGGCGGCGCGGAAGGCCGCCGCCGCCGCGGTCCAGCGCGGCAGGAAGGCCTCGGCCTCGGGGATATGGGCGCCATTGGCGTAGGCGTCGTCCCAATCGGTGATCTGGTACAGCATGGCGGCCCCTCTTTCCGGCAGCCAAGCGCGCTGCTAGCGTCAGGTCAAGAGGGAGCCTAAAATGTCCGATTTTATCAAGACCCGCGCCGCCTTTCACCTGCCCCGGGGCGTCACCTATCTGGACGGCAATTCCCTGGGTCCCATGCCGGTCGCGGCCCAGGGCCGGGTGGCCGGGATGATGGCCGCGGAATGGTCCGAGATGCTGATCGGCGGCTGGAACAAGGCCGGCTGGTATGCCCAGCCCCGGCATGTGGGCGACCGCGTGGCGCGGCTGATCGGGGCGGGCCCGGGCGAGGTGGTGATGGGCGACACGCTGTCCATCAAGGTCTTCCAGGCGCTGAGCGCGGCGCTGGCGCTGCGGCCCGACCGGCGGGTGATCCTGTCGGACAGCGGCAACTTCCCTTCGGACCTGTACGTGGCGCAGGGGCTGGCGCGGGCGATGGGCGCGACCCTGCGCGTCGTGGCCCCCGAGGAGGTCGAGGCCGCGCTGGACGACAGCGTGGCCGTGATGATGCTGACCGAGGTGGATTACCGCACCGGGCGGCTGCACGACATGGCGGCGCTGACCGCGCGGGCGCATGCGGCCGGGGCGCTGGCCATCTGGGATCTGGCGCATTCGGCGGGGGCGGTGGACGTGGACCTGACCGGGGCGGATGCGGATTTCGCGGTGGGCTGCACCTACAAGTATCTCAATGGCGGGCCCGGCGCGCCGGCCTTCATCTGGACCCATCCGCGCCATGCGGACGATGCGCAGCCGATCCTGCAGGGCTGGATGGGCCATGCCGCCCCCTTCGCCTTCGACCCCGAGTACCGCCCCGCCCCGGGGATCGAGCGGATGCGGGTGGGCACGCCCCCGGTCATCGCCATGACCGCGCTGGAGGCCGCGCTGGATGTCTGGGAGGGGGTGTCGCTGAGCGACCTGCGCGCGCGCTCGATCGAACTGACGCAGGCCTTCATCGCGGGCGTCGAGGCCGAATGCCAAGGACTGGTCCTGAACAGCCCGCGCGATCCCGCGCGGCGCGGATCACAGGTGGGGTTTTGCCACCCGCAGGGCTTTGCGGTGATGCAGGCGCTGATCGCCGCCGGGGTCGTGGGCGACTTTCGCGCGCCCGACGTGCTGCGCTTCGGCTTCGCGCCGCTCTACAACGATCTGGAAGATGTGAACCGAGCGGTTTCGATTCTTGCCCGAATCTTGCGCGATGGCAGCTGGGATCATGACGATTATCACCGCAAGGCAGCGGTGACCTGAAGTCAGGGGGCTTTTCAACCCCCGCGAAAGGGATGACATATCGGGGGTACCGAGTCGGAGGGTCCCCGGGATGTTCAAGCTGTCTTCCGCGGGCCTGTGCCTGGCGGTCCTGTCGGCGTTGGCGCCCGGGGCCCGGGCCCAGGACATCCCCGACCTGCGCGTGCAGATCGTGATCGCCCGGACCGAACCCCTTGCCCTCGACGTGCAGCTGTCCGGCCAGATCGAGGCCGTGGACACGCTGGATCTGGGCTTTCGCCAGGGCGGGCGCGTGACCGAGGTGCTGGTGGCCGAGGGCGACCGGGTGGCGGCGGGGCAGGCGCTGGCCCGGCTGAACGCGGTGCAGCAGGATCAGGCGCTGAACGTGGCCGAGGCCGGGCTGGCCGCCGCGCGCGCCGGGGCCGAGCAGGCGCGCCAGGCGCGCGACCGCGCCGATGCGCTGCTGACGCGCGGCGTGGGCACGCGGGCGGCGGCGGATCAGGCCGAACAGGCGCTGTCCCAGGCCGTGGGCGCGCAGGAGCGCGCCGAGACCGCCGTCGAGCAGGCCCGCCGCGCACTGGACGACGCGGTGCTGCGCGCGCCTGCCGAGGCGGTGGTGACCGCGAAATCCGTGACGCCGGGGCAGGTCGTGGCCGCCGCCCAGCCCGTGATCGAGCTGGCGGCGCTGTCGGGGCTGGAGGCGGTGTTCCAGGCGGCCGACGATCCCGCCCTGCGCGAGATCCCGGGCCGCCGGATCCGGCTGGAGACGCTGGACATCGACCGCCCCGACATGACCGGGACGGTGACCGAGGTCTCTCCTCTGGTCGATCCCGAGACGGGGACCGTCACGGTGCGCGCGCGCATCGAGACGCAGGCGCAGGCGACGGGGCTGCTGGGCGCCTCGGTGCGCGGGCATCTGCAGGTGGCGCGCGATGACGGGGTGGTCGTGCCTTGGACCGCGCTGATGCGGCAGGGCCACGGATCGGCGGTCTGGACGGTGGACGCGGAGGACCGCGTGGCGCTGACCCCGGTGCGGATCGCGCATTTCGGGGATGGCACGATCTATGTGGCCGAGGGGCTGGCCGAGGGGCAGCGCGTGGTGGGGGACGGCTCGCAGCTGCTTTACCCGGGGCGCCGCGTGCAGGCGGCCGGGGTGGCGCCGTGAGGGTGCTGGTCCTGGCGGCGCTGCTGTCGGTGGCCTCGGGCCCGGGGGCGGCGCTTGGCCTGCCCGACTGGCTGGATTTCGGCCTGCATGCCGAAGAAACTCCCGGGCCGCCGCGCCCGGTGGTCAGCGTGATCCTGGCCGACCGCGACACCGAGGCGCGGGGCATCCCGGGCATCGTCGAGGCGCGCAGCCAGGTGCAGCTGGGCTTCCAGGCGTTGGGGCGGATGATCGCCCGCCCCGCCGATCTGGGCGACAAGGTCGCGCAGGGCCAGCTGCTGGCGCAGCTGTCGACCGACGATCTGGTGGCCAGCACCCGCGCCGCCCGCGCGGCCTTGGACACCGCCGAGGTGGCCGACCGCACCGCCCGCGCCACGCTGGAGCGCACGCAGGCGCTGGCCGAGCGCAACGTCGCCTCGAATGCGCAGCTGGAACAGGCGCAGCAGGCCGCCAGCGCGGCGCAAGCGGCGGTGGAACAGGCGCGGTCGGAACTGGCGCAGGCCGAGGATGCCGAGGGCTTCGCCCGGATGACCGCCCCCTTCGACGGGGTGATCAGCGCCATCTATGAGGCGCCGGGCGCGGTGGTGGGGGCCGGGGCGCCGGTCCTGCAGCTGTCGGCCGAGGATACGCCCGAGGTGGTCATCGACCTGCCCGAGCCGGCGCTTCTGGGGCTGGAGACCGGGGCGGGCTTCACCGTCTGGCACCGCAACGATCCCGACACGCAGATCCCGGCCACGCTGGACCGCATCGATCCCATCGCCGACAGCGCCACGCGTACCCGGCGGCTGTACCTGACCCTGCCGCCCGACGCGCCCTTCCGGCTGGGCGCGCTGGTGCGGGTGCGCTTTGGCACGCGCGACGCGCCCTCGCTGTCGCTGCCCGCCGAGGCGCTGGTCACGACCGACGATGGCAGCGCCGTCTGGCGCGTCACCCGAGACGGCGAGATGGCGCATGTCGAACCGGTCCCGGTCGAGGCCGCCGCGCCCTTCCGGGGCCGCGTGTCCGTCACCTCGGGCTTGCGGACCGGCGACGAGATCGTCATTCGCGGCGTCTCATCCCTGGCCCCCGGCCAGCAAGTCGGCCGGAGGCTGGAGCCGTGACGAAATTCAACCTGTCGGACTGGGCGCTGAAGCATCGCAGCTTTGTCTGGTTCCTGCTGATCGTGTCGATGATCGCGGGCACGATCAGCTATCTGAACCTCGGGCGCGAGGAGGATCCCGACTTCACCATCAAGACGATGATCATCGGCGCGGCTCTGCCCGGCGCCACCATCGACGAGACGCTCAAGCAGGTCACCACCCGGATCGAGACCAAGCTGGAGGAGCTGGACGAGCTGGACTTCACCCGCTCGGTCACCATGCCGGGGCAGGCGGTGGTCTATGTGGAGCTGGACCCCACCATCCGCGGCCCCGCCGTCCCCGAGGTCTGGAAGCGCGTGCGCGAGATGATGGGCGACATCCGCCCGGATTTCCCGCAGGAATTCGCGGGCTTCCAGTTCAACGACAATTTCGGCGACGTGTTCGGCAACATCTATGCCTTCACCAGCGACGGCTTCACCCCGCGTGAGCTGCGCGACCGGGTCGAGGCGATCCGCCGCCAGGTCGCGGCGCTGGACGCCGCCGGCAAGACCGAGCTGCTGGGCGTGCAGGACGAGCAGATCTTCCTGGAATTCTCGGTCGCCCGGCTGGCGGCCCTGGGGCTGAACCAGGCGCAGGTGATCGCCACGCTGGCCCAGCAGAACGCCATTGCCCCCTCGGGCGTGATCGAGGCGGGGCCCGAACGCATCCTGGTGCGGGTGGGCGGGCAGTTCGACACCGCCGACGCGATCGAGGCGGTGAACCTGCGCGTGGGCCAGCGCTTCTTCAACCTGGGCGACGTGGCGACGGTCACGCGCGGCTATCAGGATCCGCCCTCGTCGCTGTTTCGCTACAACGGCCAGCCGGCCATCGGGCTGCAGATCGGCATGCGGCAGGGCGACAACATCCTGGATTTCGGCGCCGAGCTGGAGGCGCTGATGGACCGCATCGCCGCCGACCTGCCCATCGGCATCGAGATGGCCAAGATCGCCGACCAGCCCCATGTGGTCGAGGAGGCGGTGGGCCATTTCGTCACCGCCCTGGCAGAGGCCGTGGCGATCGTGCTGGTCGTCAGCTTTATCAGCCTGGGCCTGCGCGCCGGGCTGGTGGTGACGCTGACCATCCCGCTGTGCCTCGCCATCACCTTCGTGATCCTGGATCTCTACGGCATCACCCTGCAGCGGATCTCGCTCGGCGCGCTGATCATCGCCCTGGGCCTGTTGGTCGACGACGCGATGATCGCCATCGAGACGATGATCTCGCGGCTCGAGATCGGCGAAAGCCTGACCGATGCGGCCAGCTATGCCTGGACCTCGATCGCCTTCCCGATGCTGACGGGCACGCTGGTCACGGTGGCGGGCTTCATCCCGATCGGGCTGAACAGCTCGGCGGCAGGCGAGTTCACCTTCTCGCTGTTCGTGGTGATCGCGGTGTCGCTGGTCGTGTCCTGGATCGTGGCGGTGCTGTTCGCGCCGCTGCTGGGCGTGACCTTCCTGCGCGCCGACATGGGCCATCACGCCAAGGGGCCGGGGCGGCTGCGGCGCGGGTTCCATCGGCTGCTGCGGGGCGCGATGCGCTGGAAGTGGCTGACCATCGCGGTGACGCTGGCGATCTTCGCGACCTCGGTCTGGGGGATGCGCTTCGTCGAACAGCAGTTCTTCCCGACCTCGGACCGGACCGAGGTGCTGGTCGACATCACCGGACGCCAGAACGTCTCGATCGGGCGCACCCGCGCCGACATGGACCGGCTGGAGGCCAGCCTTTCGGACAATGACGACGTGCTGTTCTGGACCTCCTATGTGGGGTCGGGGGCGCCGCGCTTCGTGCTGTCGATGGACGTGCCGACGGCGGGGCCGCATATGGGCCAGATCGTCATCCAGACCCCGGACCTGGCCGCGCGCGACCGCGTCAAGGCGCAGCTGAACCTGCTGGCCGCCGAGGAATTCGCCGGCACCGACATCTATGTCAAGAACCTCGAGATCGGACCGCCGGTGGGCAAGCCCGTGCAGTATCGCGTGACCGCGCCCGATGCCGATGCGGCCCGCGATGCGGCGCGGGGTCTGGCCAGCGTGCTGGCGACCGAGCCGCGCCTGCGCGACATCGCGCTGGACTGGAACGAGCCCGCGCGCATGGTGCGGCTGGTCGTCGACCAGGACCAGGCCCGCAGGCTGGGCGTGACCAGCGGCGACATCGCGCAGGCGCTGTCGGCGCTGTTCAGCGGGGCGGGCGTCACGCAGCTGCGCGACGACATCTTCCTGATCGACGTGGTGGCGCGGGGGGCGGCGACCGACCGGCAGTCCCTGGCCTCGATCCGCAACCTGCAGCTGAACCTGACGGAGGGGCCGAACGTGCCCCTCTCGGCGCTGGTGACGCTGGAATACGGCTCCGAGCAGCCGCTGATCCTGCAGAGGAACGGGCTGCCCACGGTGACCGTCAAGGCGGCCATCGCCACCATCGACCAGCCCGCGACGCTGGTGACGGCGCTGGCCGGGCGGGTGGCCGAGTATCAGGCCGGCCTGCCCGCCGAGGTGCGGGTCGAGGTCGGCGGCTCGGTCGAAAGCTCGGCCGACAGCCAGGCGCCGATCGCGGCGGTGGTGCCGGTGATGCTGCTGATAATGGCGGTGCTGGTGATGGCGCAGATGCAGGGGTTCCGCGTGGCGCTGGTCGTCTTCGCCGCCGCCCCCCTGGGGCTGATCGGCGTGGTCGCGGTGCTGGTGCCCTTCGGCGTGCCTTTGGGCTTCGTGGCGATCCTGGGGATCCTGGCGCTGATCGGCATCCTGATCCGCAACTCGGTCATCCTGGTGCACGAGATCCAGGAGCTGCTGCACAAGGGCCGGACGCAGTGGCAGGCGGTGTTCGAGGCCTCGGACAGCCGTGCCCGCCCGATCCTGCTGACGGCGGCGGCCGCCTCGCTGGCGCTGATCCCGATCTCGCGGCAGGTCTTCTGGGGCCCGATGGCCTTCGCCATGATGGGCGGCATCGTCGCCGGCACGCTGATCACGCTGGTCTTCGTCCCCGCGCTCTACTGCGCCGTCTTCCGCGTCAGCCCCCCGAAACCCGAAACGCCTTCTTCTTCATGAAAATATCCCGCAGGGGGTCCGGGGGGCGCGAAGCCCCCCGGTCCTTGCGATCTATTCCGCTGCCGCGCGCTTCGGCAGGACCCAATCGGGCCGGGGGAAGTGGCAGGTATAGCCGTTGGGAAAGCGTTCCAGGTAATCCTGGTGCTCGGGCTCGGCCTCCCAGAAATCGCCGGCGGGCGCCAGTTCGGTGACGACGCGGCCGGGCCAGATGCCCGAGGCGTCCACATCCGCGATCGTGTCCAGGGCCACCTGCTTCTGGGCCTCGTCGGCATAGTAGATCCCGGACCGATAGCCCGGGCCGATGTCGTTGCCCTGGCGGTTCGGCGTGCTGGGATCGTGGATCTGGAAGAAGAACTCCAGCAGCCGGCGATAGCTCATCAGGTCGGGATCGAAGGTGATCTCGATGGCCTCGGCATGGGTGCCGTGGTTGCGATAGGTGGCGTTGGGGATGTCGCCGCCGGAATAGCCGACGCGGGTCGACACGACGCCGGGCAGGCGCCGGATCAGGTCCTGCATGCCCCAGAAGCAGCCGCCGGCCAGGATTGCGCGCTCAGTCATGATGGGCCTCCTCGACCTGGGTCAGATAGTCGCCATAGCCCTCGGCCTCCATCCGGTCCTTGGGCACGAAGCGCAGCGAGGCCGAGTTGATGCAGTAGCGCAGGCCCCCCTGGTCCTGCGGACCGTCGGGGAAGACATGGCCCAGATGGCTGTCGCCGTGCTTCGAGCGGACCTCGATCCGGACCATGCCGTGGCTGACATCGCGATGCTCGGTCACGTTGTCCGCGATGGGCTTGGTGAAGGCCGGCCAGCCGCAGCCCGAGTTGTATTTCGTCGAACTGACGAACAGCGGCTCGCCCGAGACAATGTCTACATAGATGCCGGCGTCGAAATGATGGTCGTATTCGCCGGTGAAGGCCCGTTCGGTGCCGTTCTCCTGCGTGACGCGATACTGGTCCGGGGTCAGCCGGTCGATCGCATCCTGGGTTTTCTGATAGGCCACTCTGTCCTCCGGGAATGGTGCCGTCCGCCCTCTATATGGGAAGCGGAGGGCCGATCCGCAAAGGTCAGGATCGCGAAACCGCGTCCCGCGCGGCGTGATATTCCGCCGCAAGCCGGTCGATGCGGGCGGCGGCGGGCATGATGTCGCGGACCGCGCCGATCCCCTGGCCCGCGCCCCAGATCGTGCTCCAGGCCTTGGGCTTGCTGGACCCGTCGGCAAAGTTCATCGCGCTGGCATCCGCGCCCTCCAGCGCGTCCGGGTCCAAGCCTGCCTTGCGGATCGAGGGCGCCAGATAGTTGCCCGACACCCCGGTAAACAGCGACGAGGTGACGATGTCGCCCGCCCCGCTGTCGACGATCATCTGCTTGTAGGCGGGCTCGGCCTGGGCCTCGGTCGTGGCGATGAAGGGGCTGCCGATATAGGCCAGATCCGCTCCCATCACCTGCGCCGCCAGCACCGCGCGGCCCGTGGCGATGGAGCCCGACAGCAGCAGCGGACCGTCGAACCAGTCGCGGATCTCCTGGATCAGCGCGAAGGGCGATTGCGGGCCGGCATGGCCGCCAGCGCCGGCGGCCACCGCGATCAGCCCGTCGGCGCCCTTCTCGACGGCCTTTTTCGCGAAGACATTGTTGATCACGTCATGCAGCGCGATGCCGCCGCAGTCATGGGCGGCCTGGTTCACCTCGACCCGCGCGCCAAGCGAGGTGATCCAGATCGGCACCTTGTGGCGGTGGCAGATCTCGATGTCGCGCTCCAGCCGGGCATTGCTGCGATGCACGATCTGGTTCACGGCGAAGGGCGCCGCCGGGTGGTCGGGGTTCGCTTGGTTGTGGCGGTCCAGCTCCTCCTCGATCCGGGTCAGCCAGGCGTCCAGCAGGCACGGTTCGCCGTCCTTCTCGCGGGCGTTCAGCGCGGGAAAGCTGCCGACGATGCCCGCCTTGCATTGCGCGATGACCAGATCTGGGCCCGAGACGATGAACATGGGCGAGGCGATGACGGGGATGCGCAGGTTCTGCAGGATCAGTGGCAGCATGGGGTCCTCCCTTGAGTGCGGCCACGATGCCGCGCGTTTGGGCAGTGGGCAAGCCGTGACGCGGCGACAGGGTGCGGGCTCTGGCCATCGCAGGTGGGGCGGCCTAAGCCGGGGGCGGAAATTGCACATCGTGAAAGGCCCGCCCCATGATCCGTCCCGCCCTTGCCCTGCTGCTGAGTGCCGCGCCGCTGGCCGCCCACAGCCCGGATGACCAGACCCCCCATGACCAGACCGGGCGCATCGCGGTCATGTCCGCCTTCGAGCCGGAATGGATCAGTCTGCAGGCCGATCTGGAGGGGGCCGAGACGCAGACCATCAACGGCACCGAATTCATCACCGGCACCCTGTCGGGGCAGGAGGTGGTGCTGTTCCTGTCGGGCGTGTCGATGGTGAATGCCGCGATGACCACGCAGATGGCGCTGGAGCGGTTCGACATCGAGGCGATCGTCTTTTCCGGCATCGCGGGCGGCGTCGATCCCTCGCTGAACATCGGCGACGTGGTGGTGGCCGCCGAATGGGGCCAGTGGCTGGAGACGGTCATGGCGCGGCAGGTGGGCGAGGCGTTCGAGCTGCCGGGCTTTCTGGACTCGCCCTTTGCGAACGAGGGGATGATCTTTACCCGCGAGACGACCGTCGCCTCGGATCGCGGCGCGCCCGAGCGGCGGTTCTGGTTCCCCGCCGATCCGGCCCTGCTGGAGGTCGCGGGCCGCGTGGCCGAGGAGACCGACCTGGCCGCCTGCAACGCGGATAACGCCTGCCTGACCGAGCCGCCGCAGATCCGCGTCGGCGGGAACGGCGTGTCGGGGTCGTCCTTCATGGACAACGCGCAGCTGCGCGACTGGCTGGCGGGCACCTTCGAGGCGCAGGTGGTGGACATGGAATCGGCCGCCGTCGCGCAGGTGGCCTGGGCCAATCAGGTGCCGTTCATCGCCTTCCGGTCGCTGTCGGACCTGGCGGGCGGCGGCGAGGGCGAGAACGAGATGGGCGTCTTCATGTCGCTGGCCTCCGAGAACTCGGCCACGCTGGTCAAGGCCTTCCTGGCCGAGATGCCCTGACCGAAAAGGCCCCGGATCGCTCCGGGGCCTCTTGCTCCAGAGGGGCTCAGTGAACCGGCACGGTCGGGCGCGGTCCCTCGCCGATGGCGCCGAGGCGGGGGCCGGCCTGGCCCACGCGGTTGCCGACCAGCAGCCCGTCGGGGCTGGCGCTGACCTTGACCGTCGCGCCGTCCAGCACCTCGCCGGACAGCAGCAGCTCCGCCAGAGGATCCTGCAGCGCGCGCTGGATCACGCGTTTCAGCGGGCGGGCGCCGAAGACCGGGTCATAGCCCTGATCGCCCAGCCACATGCGCGCGGCATCGTCCACGTCCAGCACGATCTTGCGCGCCGCCAGCCGCCGTTCCAGCCGGCCCATCTGCACCTTGACGATCCCGTCCATGTTCGTCCGCGAGAGCCTGCGGAAGATGATGATCTCGTCCAGGCGGTTCAGGAACTCGGGCCGGAAATGGCCGCGCACCGCCTCCATCACCTGATGGCGGGCGTCCGAGGCGTCGGCCTCCTCGGGCAGATGCGACAGGGCCTGGCTGCCGAGGTTCGAGGTCAGGATGATCAGCGTCTGCTTGAAATCCACCGTCCGGCCCTGACCGTCGGTCAGGACGCCATCGTCCAGCACCTGCAAGAGCACGTTGAAGACATCCGGATGCGCCTTCTCGACCTCGTCGAACAGGATCACCTGATAGGGGCGGCGGCGGACGGCCTCGGTCAGCACGCCCCCCTCGTCATAGCCGACATAGCCCGGAGGGGCGCCGATCAGCCGGGCCACGGAATGTTTTTCCATGAACTCGGACATGTCGATGCGGACCATCGCTGAATCATCGTCGAACATGTATTCGGCCAGCGCCTTGGTCAGTTCGGTCTTGCCGACGCCGGTGGGGCCCAGGAACAGGAACGAGCCCAGGGGGCGGTTCTCGTCGTTCAGCCCCGCCCGCGCGCGGCGCACGGCATTGGAGACGGCGGTGACCGCCTCGGCCTGACCGATGACGCGCTTGCCGATCTGTTCCTCCATCTTCAGCAGCTTGTCGCGCTGGCCTTCCAGCATCTTGCTGGTCGGGATGCCGGTCCAGCGTTCCACCACCTCGGCGATCTGTTCGGGGCGCACGGCCTCTTCCACCATCCGCCCGTCGCCGGTCTCGGATTCGGCCAACTGCTTTTCCAGACCGGGGATTACGCCATAGGACAGTTCACCCGCGCGGGCCAGGTTGCCCTCTCGCTTGGCCTGTTCCAGATCGGCGCGGGCGCGTTCCAGCTGTTCCTTGAGGTTTCTGGACCCCTGCAACTGGTCGCGTTCGGCCTGCCAGCGGGCAGTCATCTCGGCGCTGCGCTCCTGCAGGCCGGACAGATCCTTCTCCAAACGCTCCAGCCGGTCGCGGCTTGCGGTGTCGTCTTCCTTCTTCAGCGCCTCGGCCTCGATCTGCAATTGCAGGATCTGGCGGTCCAGCTGATCCAGTTCCTCGGGCTTGCTGTCGACCTCCATCCGCAGGCGCGAGGCGGCCTCGTCCATCAGGTCGATGGCCTTGTCGGGCAGGAAGCGGTCGGTGATGTAGCGATGCGACAGGGTCGCCGCCGCGACCAGTGCGGCATCGCTGATGCGCACGCCGTGATGCAGCTCGTATTTCTCCTTGATGCCGCGCAGGATGCTGATCGTATCCTCGACGGTCGGCTCCTCGACCAGCACGGGCTGGAAGCGGCGGGCCAGGGCGGCGTCCTTCTCGATATACTTGCGGTATTCGTCCAGCGTGGTGGCGCCGACGCAGTGCAGCTCTCCGCGCGCAAGCGCGGGCTTGATGAGGTTGGCGGCATCCATGGCGCCGTCGCCCTTGCCCGCGCCGACCAGAACATGCATCTCGTCGATGAAGAGGATGATCTCGCCGGCGGCGGTCTCGATCTCCTTCAGGATGGATTTCAGCCGCTCCTCGAAGTCGCCGCGATATTTGGCGCCCGCGATCAGGGCGCCCATGTCCAGCGCCATCAGCCGCTTGTTGCGCAGGGATTCCGGCACGTCGCCGTCGATGATGCGGAGCGCCAGCCCCTCGGCGATGGCGGTCTTGCCGACGCCGGGTTCGCCGATCAGCACGGGGTTGTTCTTGGTGCGGCGCGACAGGACCTGCATGGCGCGGCGGATCTCCTCGTCGCGGCCGATGATCGGGTCGATCTTGCCGTCGCGGGCGGCCTGCGTCAGGTCGCGGGCGTATTTCTCCAGCGCCTCGTAGCTGTCCTCGGCCGAGGCCGTGTCGGCGGTGCGGCCCTTGCGGATGTCCGAGATGGCGGCATTGAGCGCCTGCGCGTTCACCGCGCCCGCCGTCAGCGCGTCGCGGGCATGGGTGTTGACCAGCGCCAGCGCCATCAGCACGCGCTCGGCCGGCACGAAACTGTCGCCGGATTTCTTGGCGACGGTCTCCGCCTCGTCCAGCACGCGGACCAGGGTCGGGTCGACATAGACCTGACCGCTGCCGGTGCCCGAGACCTTGGGCAGCCGGGCCACGGCCTGGTCGACCGCGTCGCGCACGCGCTTGGCGTCGCCGCCCGCGCGGGTGATCAGGTTGCTGGCCAGCCCCTGGTCGTCGTCCATCAGGGCTTTCAGCAGATGCTCGGGCATGACGCGCTGCTGGTTCTCGCGGATCGCGATGGTCTGGGCCGATTGCAGGAAGCCGCGCGACCGTTCCGTGAACTTCTCCATGTTCATCGGGCATTCTCCTTTGTCAAAAGCCCCCGGTCTGTCAGACGCCCTGATGCGGCACGCCCGGGTCCGGGTCTTGTGCTGATTTGGGGGGCAGTGGCGACGCTTTCAAGCGTCCCGCCCCCGTGCCATAAGGCGCGCATCACGCAAAAGGGGATGCAGGATGGATGACCGGCTGATCGTGGCGCTGGATGTGCCGAACGCGCTGGCGGGGCTGAAGCTGGCCGAGCAGCTGGGCGACGCCGTGGGCTTCTACAAGATCGGGCTGGGCATGCTGACCGGCGGCGGCCTGGGGTTGGCCAACGAGCTGAAGCAGGAGCATGGCAAGCGCATCTTCCTGGACATGAAGCTGTTCGACATCGGCGCCACCGTCGAGGCCGCCGTGCGGGGCCTGGCGCAGTTCGAGCTGGATTTCCTGACCGTGCATGGCGATCCGCATGTCGTGGCCGCCGCGATGCAGGGTGCGGCAGGGTCGGACATGAAGATCCTGGCGGTCACCGTCCTGACCTCGCTGGACCGCGCCGACATGGATGCGGGGATGATCCGGGCGGGCGATCTGCACGAGATCACCGTCGAACGCGCCGCCCGGGCCTATGAGGCGGGCGCCGACGGCGTCATCTGTTCCCCGCAGGAGGCCGCGGCGATTCGCGCCCTGCCGGGGTCGCGGCTGATCGTGACGCCGGGGGTGCGGCCGGTGGGCGCGGCACGCGGCGACCAGAAGCGGGTCGAGACGCCGGGCGACGCGCTGGCGGCGGGGGCCGATCACATCGTGGTGGGCCGCCCGATCTGGCAGGCCGCCGACCCGCGCGCGGCGGCGCAGTCGATCCTGTCGCAAATGGTCTGAACGGTCTGATCTGCTTGCTGCAAGCCCCGCCCGGGCGGGAACCGCATTGACCGGATGCCCGCCCCCGGGCCACCATCGCCTGGCATGGCAAGGGGGCGGAAATGGCGGGCGACGGCATTCGGCAGAAAGCCCAGAACGAGCTGGTCCTGTCCTTCCTGTCCGTGCGGCGAGCGATCGGGGCGCTTGGCTTCTTCCTGCCGCTGGCGCTGCTGGCGGCCTCGCTGGTCGAGCCGGGCGGGCTGCGGACCAGCCTGTCGGCCTATTACCATTCCCCCATGCGCGAGATCTTCGTGGGCACCCTGATCGCGCAGGCGGTGTTCCTGTGGAGCTATGAGGGGTTCCGCCCCGACGCGGGCGAGATCATTACCGACAAGCGCATGGCGCGGCTGGCCGCCCTGTCGGTCGCGCTGGTGGCGCTGCTGCCGACCACTGGGCCCCCGTCCCCCTGCACCGCGCTGCAATGCCTGCTGGGCGCGGGGCCGTCGGCGCTGATCCACACCCTTGCGGCGGGGCTGTTCTTCGGGGCGCTGGCGGTGTTCTGCCTGGTGCTGTTCGTGAAGGGGGTCGAGGACGGGCCGGAAAAGCGCGCCTCGAACCGGATCTATCGGGTCTGCGGCTGGACGATCATCGGCAGCATCGGGACCATCGGGCTGCTGTTCGCGACCGGGCTGGATCAGGTGCTGGCGCCGCTGCGCCCGGTCTTCTGGCTGGAGACGGCGGCCAGCTTCGCCTTCGCCACCAGCTGGGCGGTCAAGGGCGACAGCCTGCGCCCGCTGGTGCGCCGCGTCATGGCGGTGCAGGCCAGCTCGCCCTGATCCAGGCGCAGAAATACGGCACGGCGCGGGGATGGGCCAGATACTCCGCGACGGGCATCATCCGCCAGTGCTGCCCCTCGTCGCCAAAGCGGATCGCCGCAATCTCGGCCGCCGTCAGGGTGCCCGCGAACAGCCACGAGATCATCGGCGGCGCGGCATGGGACGGAAAGGTCCGGCCCCGCAGGCGGTCGGGGGGCAGGCGCAGGCCGAATTCCTCGTGCAGTTCGCGCAGCGCGCAGTCCAGGGGCGTCTCGGACCCCTCGCGGCCGCCGCCGGGCAGGTCCCAATGGCCGGGGAAGGGCAGGCCCGCGCGGTCGTCGCGCAGATAGGTCAGCATCCGCCCGTCCCGGGTCAGCAGCAGCTTGGCGCCGTGAAAGTCCACTGCGGCTATTCGGCGGCGATCCGGCCGCCCGCCGGATCGGCCAGCAGGCTGGTCAGGCGCCCCATCATCCGGTCGATCCGCGCGGCGAAGTCGTCGAAGTCGGCGCGCGGCGTCAGCGTCGCCTCGTGCATGTAGAGGGAGCGGTCGATCTCCAGCTGCACGACATGGACATGCTGCGCGGGCCGGCCATAGGCCGAGCAGATGTAGGCCCCCGAGAAGGGAGAGTTGCGCCGCACCGTCCAGCCCTCGGCCTCGATGGCGCCGCAGACCGCGTCCGAGACGCGCGCCGCCGCCGACAGCCCGTGGCGGTTGCCCAGCACCATGTCCGGGCGCGTGCCCTGCAGATGGCCGAGCGCGTCATGGGGCATGGAGTGCATGTCGATCAGGATCGCCTGCCCGAAGCGGGCGCGGGCCTGCGAGATCAGCCCCGACAGGGCGGCATGATAGGGGCGCCAGCAGCTGTCGATGCGGCGGTCGGCCTCGGCCCGGTCGATCTGGCGGTCGTGGATCGCGCGGCCCTGCGACACGACGCGGGGAATTACCCCCAGCCCTGCCAGGGTGCGCTGGTTCAGCGGATGGCGCGGCA
Source organism: Paracoccus liaowanqingii (assembly GCF_004683865.2). Taxonomy (NCBI): domain Bacteria; kingdom Pseudomonadati; phylum Pseudomonadota; class Alphaproteobacteria; order Rhodobacterales; family Paracoccaceae; genus Paracoccus; species Paracoccus liaowanqingii. The sequence goes on from NZ_CP038439.1 coordinate 288,566, forward strand.
CGCCGCGCACGACCAGCGGGTCGATCTCGTCCGCGCCCCGGTTCAGGTCCACGATGCAGCGCGGAATGCGCGCGGCCAGCGTCACCGCGCCATGCCGGATGGCGGGCGCGATCAGGCGGTCGATGAAGGCATCCTCGGACGAGCGCAGGGCGGCCACCGGCAGGCGCGTCTCGCGCAGGAACCAGTCGGGATAGTCGCGTCCCGAATGGGGCGAGGCAAAGATCACGCCGGACAGCCAGGCGTCCGGGCGTGTCAGCACGTATGACAGGTCGGGAGACAGGTCAGGCTGGGACAAGGACAGTCCTCGGCATCCGTTGCGATGGCGCATATAAACCTGAAATCCTGGTTGCCGATAGGTCTTGAATACCCCCGAGACCCTCGTTATAGACACGCGAACCGAGGGGGTCCCAAAGGGTTTTCGCAAGGAAACGTGATGGAATCACCGAGGAACGGGCGGTTAGCTCAGCGGTAGAGCACTACGTTGACATCGTAGTGGCCACTGGTTCGATCCCAGTACCGCCCACCAATATTTCGCCGCCCCCGGCCACAACCGGGGGCATTTCGTTTTCCTGGCGGCAGCGCAGCGCCGCGACGATGGAGACAACCGATGAAGGTTCGCAATTCGCTCCGCTCGCTCAAGAGCCGGCACCGCGACTGCCAGGTCGTGCGCCGCAAGGGCCGCGTCTACGTGATCAACAAGACCAACCGCCGCTTCAAGGCCCGTCAGGGCTGATCCGCGGGGACTTGGCCGGGCTTCCGGCAGGTCACGGGAAACGACAGCATCACCCGCCCCGCAAGGGGCGGGTTTTTTCATGGCCGGGTCTCTCGCGCCCGGCAGCCGTTAAGCTATTGTCAACTTTCTCCTGTGGGTTGAACGCCCGAAACGCTATGATCGCGCTGCAGGCAGTGGGCCTCGCGGGTGCGGGAACGGGCGAATGATGATTCTGGGCGGACTACTGGGCGTGCTGATGGCGGGGCTGCTGGTCGACGGATCGGGGATGGTCGCGGGCACCAAGGCCGAGGACGAGGACAACGACCAAGACGCCCCCGAACCCGAGGAGGAGGCGCTGCCGCCCATCATGCCCGGGCCCGACGATTCCGTGATGCCCGGGCCCGAGGACCCCCCGCAGACCGAGTCCGAGGCCGAGGACGATGCGCCCGGCGGCGCCTTCGACGGGTCGGACGATCTGGACTTCATCATGGGCTCGACCGGCCACGACATGATTCGCGGAGGCGGCGGGGGCGACGACCTGCGCGGCGGTCTGGGCGACGACACGATCCATGGCGGCGACGGCAACGACTGGATCCAGGGCGACGCCGATTACGGGCTTGGCGGGGACGACGTGATCCATGGCGGGGCGGGCGACGACGTCCTGGCCGGGCAGGGCGGCGACGACCTGCTGTTCGGCGATCCGGGCGACGACACGCTGCTGGGCGGCGCGGGCAATGATTCGCTGTTCGGCGGGGCGGGCAACGACATCCTTTCGGGTCATGACGGCGACGACCTGCTGGTCTCGACCCAAGGGTCGGACGATCTGGACGGCGGGCGCGGCAACGACGTGCTGATCGGCCATGACGGCCCCGAGACGGTCTGGATGAACGGCGGCGAGGGCGACGACGTGCTGATGCCCGGCGCCCACGACTTCGCCTCGGGGAATGCGGGGGCCGATACCTTCGTGCTGCGCCACGTTCCCGAGGGTTTCCCCACCATCGCCGATTACGACGCCGCCGAGGACCAGATCACCCTGCATGTGCGGGCCGATCTGGCCGAGGGCGCACTGCTGACCCTGCGCGAGGACGGCGACGGCACCTATCTGCTGGAGATGAACGGCGACCCGGTGGGCCGCTTCCTGGGCGGCGGCGGGCTGCGGCTGGAGGATGTGCGCATCGAGCCGGTCCCGGCCTGAACGGGCTTTCCTTTCGCGCGCCGTTCGGCTAGACGCGCGCATCCGCCGGGCATCCGGCCCGTGCGGTGCATCCTATGGACCTTGCTGGACGACATCCCGGCCTGCGCCCCCACCCCTGTTTCCAAAGGAGATCCCGATGTCGATCACCGTCGAAGAAAAAGCCCGCGTCATCAAGGAATTCGGCACAAAGGAAGGCGATACCGGTTCGCCCGAGGTGCAGGTCGCGATCCTGACCTCGCGCATCGTCACCCTGACCGAGCACTTCAAGTCGCACAAGAAGGACAACCACTCGCGTCGTGGCCTTCTGATGATGGTCGCGCAGCGCCGCAAGCTGCTGGACTATCTGAAGAACAAGGAAGAGGCGCGCTACACCGCCCTCATCGGCAAGCTGGGCCTGCGTCGCTGAGCCTGCGCGCCTTGGCGTGATGCCGCACCGCCCGCGACCCTGTCGCGGGCGTCTTGCGTTCTGCCGCCGCGATGGCCCCGGCTTGCACCCGGCGCGGCCACCGCTAGAACGGAGGGATGACCCCCGTTTCCCCGCACAGACCCGTGGTCGCCGTTCTGGCCGTCGTCCTGCGCGACGGCCATGCGCTGCTGGTGCAACGGGCCAATCCGCCCGATGCCGGGTTCTGGGGCTTTCCCGGCGGCAAGGTCGACGCCGGAGAGACCCTGCTGGCCGCCGCCGAACGCGAGCTGCGCGAGGAGACAGGCGTCATCGCCCGCGCCGACCGGGTGCTGACCGCCCTCGATGCGCTGGACCGCGACGGGACGGGCGAACTGCGCCACCATTTCGTGCTGGTCGCGGTGCTGTGCCATTGGCAATCGGGCGAGCCCCGTGCTGCCGACGATGCGCTGGACGCGGCCTGGGTGCCGCTGGCGGGGCTGGCCTGCGGGCGGCGGCTCAGCCGCGACGTCGCTGCGCTGGCGGGGATGGCGGCGGGGCTGCCCGAGGCGCCCTGATCGTGGCCTGCGGCGATGGGTCCCGAGGCCGTCGCGGCCGCGGTTGCGGGCCGGTGCCACGACACTTCCCAAATGGGGGGATTTCCTGTATTGCCCCTGACATCTGTGACGTGCGGCCCGGCCCCGGGGCACATGCAAAGGATTAGGGGCGGCGGCAATGGGGCCGCGATACATGACATGGGTGGCCGGAGGGCCGGTGCACCCTTTGAGGAAATCAGATGTTTGATGAAGTGAAGAAATCGATCCAGTGGGGCCAGGAAACCCTCACTCTGGAAACGGGCAAGGTTGCCCGCCAGGCCGACGGCAGCGTCATCGCCACCCTGGGCGAGACCAGCGTGATGGCCAACGTCACCTTCGCCAAGTCGCCGAAGCCGGGCCAGGACTTCTTCCCGCTGACGGTGCATTACCAGGAAAAATACTATGCCGCCGGCAAGGTCCCGGGCGGTTTCTTCAAGCGCGAGGCGCGCCCGTCGGAAAAGGAGACGCTGACCGCGCGCCTGATCGACCGGCCGATCCGCCCGCTGTTCGCCCCCGGCTTCAAGCATGAAGTGCTGGTGATGTGCACGGTGCTGAGCCACGACCTGGTCAACGATCCCGACATGGTCGCGATGATCGCGACGAGCGCCGCGCTGACCATCTCGGGCGTGCCCTTCATGGGCCCGATCGCGGCCGCCCGCGTCGGCTTCTCGAACGGCGAATATGTGCTGAACCCGGAAGTTCAGGACATGGACAAGCTGCGCATGAACCCCGAGCAGCGCCTGGATCTGGTCGTCGCCGGCACCCGCGACGCCGTGATGATGGTGGAATCGGAAGCCTACGAGCTGACCGAAGAGGAAATGCTGGGCGCCGTGAAATTCGGCCATGACGCGCTGAAGCCGGTGATCGACCTGATCATCGAGCTGGCCGAGGACGCCGCCAAGGAGCCCTTCGACTATCAGGCTCCCGACTACAGCGCGCTCTACACCCGCGTGAAGACCCTGGGCGAGGCCGACATGCGCGCCGCCTACGCGATCCGCGACAAGGCCGAGCGTCAGGACGCCGTCTCGGCGGCCAAGACCAAGGTGAAGGAGCAGCTGTCCGAGGACGAGCTGGCCGATGCCAACCTGGGTTCGGCGCTGAAAAAGCTGGAATCCGGCATCCTGCGCGGCGACATCATCAGCGGCGGCGCCCGGATCGACGGTCGCGACACCAAGACGGTGCGCTCGATCGTGTCCGAAGTGGGCATCCTGCCGCGCACGCACGGCTCGGCCCTGTTCACCCGCGGCGAGACGCAGGCGCTGGTCGTGACCACGCTGGGCACCGGCGATGACGAGCAGATCATCGACGCGCTGCACGGCAACTCGCGCTCGAACTTCCTGCTGCACTACAACTTCCCCCCCTATTCGGTGGGCGAGGTCGGCCGCGTCGCGGGCCCCGGCCGTCGCGAGATCGGCCATGGCAAGCTGGCATGGCGCGCGCTGCAGGCGGTCCTGCCCGCACCGACCGACTTCCCCTACACCATCCGCGTCGTGTCCGAGATCACGGAATCGAACGGCTCGTCCAGCATGGCCTCGGTCTGCGGCGGCTCGCTGTCGATGATGGATGCGGGCGTGCCGCTGAAGGCGCCGGTCGCGGGTGTGGCCATGGGCCTGATCCTGGAAGACGACGGCCGCTATGCGGTGCTGACCGACATCCTGGGCGACGAGGATCACCTGGGCGACATGGACTTCAAGGTGGCGGGCACCCAGAACGGGATCACCTCGCTGCAGATGGACATCAAGGTCGCGGGCATCACGCCCGAGATCATGGAGCAGGCCCTGGCCCAGGCCAAGGACGGTCGTCTGCACATCCTGGCCGAGATGGCCAACGCCCTGACCCAGGGTCGCAGCGAGTTCAGCGCGCATGCGCCGCGCATCGAGACGATGCAGATCCCGACCGACAAGATCCGGGAGGTCATCGGCTCGGGCGGCAAGGTCATCCGCGAGATCGTCGAGGTCTCGGGTGCCAAGGTCGACATCAACGACGAGGGCGTCATCAAGATCGCCTCGGCCAATTCCGAGTCCATCAAGAAGGCCTATGACATGATCTATTCGATCGTGGCCGAGCCGGAAGAGGGCAAGGTCTATGTCGGCAAGGTCGTCAAGCTGGTCGACTTCGGCGCCTTCGTCAACTTCTTCGGCAAGCGCGACGGGCTGGTCCATGTCAGCCAGATCGCGGGCCGCCGCCTGTCCCACCCGAACGAGATCCTCAAAGAGGGTCAAGAGGTCAAGGTCAAGCTGCTGGGCTTCGACGACCGTGGCAAGGTCCGCCTTGGCATGAAGATGGTCGACCAGGAAACCGGCGCCGAGATCGACGAGAAGCAGCAGGAATCGGCCGAAGGCTGATCCGACTGCACTTTCTGGACGGGGGGCGGGCCAACCGCCCCCTCATCCGTTGCGCAGGTTGTCATGCCGACAGTCGCGCGACTTCTGCATCAAGGTCCTTTCGTGACGCAAAAGTCCTTCATGCCGCCAAAGCTGACCCTCTCGCAGAAGCTGGCACGGGAGACCCGCCGGCTTGGCCGCCAGGTGGCCGGGCTGGTCCTGCCGTCCTGGGGCCATGTCGCGCGCGTGGCCTATGATCGGCGCCGCGCCCGGTCGGTCCACGTGACCGATGGCGCGCAGGCTGCGCTGGACGAGATCTCGGTGCTGGTGATCTATCAGCCTGCGGGGCTGCTGGAATCGACGCGTTGGCAGATCCGCTGGATGGCCGCCCGGGGGGTGGCCGCCGTGGTCGTCTCGAACGCCCCCCTGAGCGACGATGATCGGCAGACGCTGGCGGGCATCGCCCATCTGGTGGTCGAGCGGCCCAATGTCGGATATGATTTCGGCGGCTACCGCGAGGGGATCCTGCAGCTGTCGGAGCGGGGCATCCGCCCCCGCGCCCTCTATGTGATGAACGACAGCATGTGGTTCCCGCTGTCCGAGGATTCGGACATCCTGGACCGCAGCCGCGCCGCCCCCGAGGATGTCTGGGGGCTGTTCGTCGATCTGGACTGGCGGCAACGGACGATCGGCAATCTGGACGGCTCCCATATCCAGTCCTATTTCTTCCGCTTCTCGCAGCGGCTTCTGGAGGATCCGGAGTTCTGGCGGTACTGGACCAAGATGTCGCTGGTCAGCTCGAAGCGGATCGTCATCCAGCTGCGCGAATTGCGGCTGGCCCGGCATTTCGCGGAAAGGGGCTATCGCGTGGGCGGCTTGCACAGCTGGAAGCAGGTGGTCCACTATCTGCTGACACTGGACGACGAGGACACCATGGGTCAGATCCTGCGGCATCAATGCCAGGTCAATCGCAAGGATGCCGCGGTCATCGAGCCGCTTCTGCACGAGGACGGGCTGTCCGCGCTGGACGTCCGGGATGCCCTGAGGGACCAGATCTCCAGGACGAACATTCTGGTCTTTTCGACCGCGCTGCACCCGGCGGTCATGACGGCCCTGGGGTTTCCGTTCCTCAAGAAGCAGAGGGTTCCCATGATGGTGGGCAAGCGCGCGAAGATCATCGAGAGCGGCCTGCATCATGACTTCCCCGACCCGATCGCGCGCGAGGTCGAGACATGGGATGCCGAGTTCCGCGGGGATGCCCGGCCATGAGCGACCCCCTTCTGATCCTCACCATGAAATGGGGCACGCTCTACAGCAGTGCCGATGTCAACCGGCTGGCGGCGCAGGTGCGGCGGCATCTGGACCGGCCGCACCGGTTCATCTGCTTCACCGACGATGCGGCGGGCCTGGAGGAGGGTGTCGAGGCGATGCCTCTGCCCGAGCTGGGCCTGCCCCAGGGGCATTCCGACACGCGCTGGCGCAAGCTGGCGCTGTTCCGGCGCGATCTGGGCGGCCTCAGCGGGACGGCGCTGTTTCTGGACCTGGATCTGGTCGTGGTGGACGACCTGGCGCCCTTCTTCGATCTGCCGGGCGATTTCTTCATCATCCGCGACGACGACCTCTTCCGCGCCAAGCCGCTGCGCCGGGTCAATCCCGGGCGTGACCGGTTCCTGCACAGCGTCGGCAATTCCAGCGTCTTCCGCTATCGCGTGGGGGCGCATGCCTATGTGCTGGACGCCTATCTGTCCGATCCGGCGGCAGCGACGGCGGGATATGAGATCAGCCAGCAGTTCCAGTCGGCGCAGCTGGCCAAGGCGGGGCACCTGCATTACTGGCCCAAGGGCTGGTGCGTCAGCTTCAAGAACGACTGCGTGCCGCGCCATCTGGCCAGCTATCTGCGCGACCCCTCGCTGCCGGCGGGGGCGAAGATCGTGCTGTTCGCGGGGGCGCCCAAGATGGAGGACGTCTTTGCCGGGCGCGGGCACAAGTGGTACCGCCGCATCGGCGATATCGGCTGGCTGCGCCGCGCCTGGCAGCAGCCGTGATCCGCGACGCCTTCCGCCGCTTCAAGCATCGCCGCCGCCTGAAGCACGCCCTGGCCGAGACCGAGGCGCGGCCCGCCGGACCGGGGCGGGCGCATGGCCTGCCCTCAGCGCTGATCGTGTCGGTGACCAGCCATCCGCCGCGCTTCGCGACGCTGGCGCCGACGCTGCGATCGCTGCTGCGCCAGACGGTGCAGCCCGACCGGGTGATCCTGTGGCTGGCCGAGGGCGACGCCGCCCACCTGCCACCTGCCATCCAAGACATGGCGGGGCTGGAGATCCGGACCTGCCCGGACTGGCGGTCCTACAAGAAGATCATCCCCGTGCTGCTGGCCCACCCGGAGGCGCATCTGGCGACGGCGGATGACGACGTGCATTACCCCGCCGACTGGCTGGAGCGGCTGGTCGCGGGGCTGGGAAAGGGGGGCGGCATCGCCTGCCTGCGGGCGCATCGGGTGGCGATGGCGGGCCCGGACCGGCCCGCGCCCTACGAGGACTGGGATCACAACCTGCGCGCGCCCGAGGCGGGGCCTGCGGTCTTTCCGACGGGCGTCAGCGGGGTGATCTATGCGCCCGGGGTCTTCCATCCTGACGTGACGCGGGAGGATCTGTTCACCCGACTGGCGCCGAGCGCGGACGATGTCTGGCTGTACTGGATGCACCGGATGGCGGGATCGCAGCCGCGCAAGATCGGCGGCCGCGCCCGGATCTTCGAATGGCAGGGCAGCCAGGCCGTCACCCTGCGCGCCGCCAACCGGCAGGGGCAGGGCAACGACCGGGCGATCGCCGCGCTGCTGGCGCAGTACGGCTGGCCCGGCTGAGGCCGGGCCGCGCGCCGACTACGCCGGATCCTTGGCATAGCGCAGATAGGGCAGCTTGATGTCCAAGGGCCCGAACCGGTCCTCGGCCGCCTTGTCGTCCAGCGACAGGGCGACGATCACGTCCTGGCCCGGCACCCAGTTGGCGGGGGTGGCGATGGGCACGCCGTCGGTCTTCTGCACCGCGTCCAGCGCCCGCAGGATCTCGGCGAAGTTGCGGCCCACGGACATGGGATAGGTCATCGTCAGGCGCACCTTCCTGTCGGGGCCGATGATGAAGACCGTGCGCACGGTCGCCGAATGGGCGGGCGTGCGCCCCTCGGTCGGCAGGTAGTAGTCGGCGGGCAGCATGTCATAGGCCTTGGCCACCGTCAGGTCGCTGTCGTCGATCATGGCGAAATCGGCCGGAACGCCCGCCAGCTTGCCGATATCGGCCTTCCATTTCTGGTGATCGTCCACGCTGTCCACGGACACGCCCAGCACCTTGGTGCCGCGCTTCTCGAATTCGGGGACCAGCTGCGCGACGGCGCCGAACTCGGTCGTGCAGACCGGGGTGAAGTCGCGCGGATGGCTGAAGATGACGGCATAGCTGTCGCCCAGCCAGTCGTGGAAATTGATCTGCCCCTCGGTGGAATTGGCGGTGAAGTCGGGGGCGATGTCGTTGATGCGCAGGGACATGGGGGTCCTTTCGGATGGGTTGGTTCAGGGGGAAACATAAGCGGCCCGCGGCGGATTGCCAGTGCCCCCTGCCAGATGAGGGGGGTCTTGCGAAGCGCGGACGGCGGTGACAGGCTTTGGCCCAGATGACGACCTAGGAGGGCGAGATGGCCGATTTGCTGGATCAGCGGAAATTCTACATCGACGGCGCGTGGGTCGCGCCTGCCGGGACGCGCGACCTGGAGGTGATCGATCCCTCGACCGAGGAACCGGTGGCGGTGATCTCGCTTGGCGATCAGGCTGATACGGATGCTGCGGTGGCGGCGGCCAAGCGGGCCTTCCCGGCCTGGGCCGCGACGCCCCCCGCCGAGCGGCTGGCGGTGGTCGAGAGGATCCTGTCGGTCTATGAGCGGCGCATGCTCGATCTGGCCCGCGCCATGAGCCTGGAGATGGGCGCGCCGCAGGACATGGCGCTGGAGGATCAGGCCGAGGCCGGGGCCTGGCACACCCGCAACTTCATCGCGGCGTTCCGGAACTTCGAGTTCATCCGCCCCCTGGGCGATCACGCCCCCACCACCATGATCGCATGGGAGCCGGTGGGCGTGGTGGGCCTGATCACGCCCTGGAACTGGCCGATGAACCAGGTGACGCTGAAGGTGATCCCGGCGCTGCTGGCGGGCGATACCTGCGTGCTGAAACCCTCCGAGATCGCGCCCCTGTCCTCGATGGTCTTCGCCGAGATCCTGGACGAGGCCGGGGTGCCGGCGGGGGTCTTCAACCTGGTCAATGGCGACGGGCCGGGCGTGGGCAGCCAGATGTCGGTGCATCCCGATGTCGAGATGATCAGCTTCACCGGCTCCAGCCGCGCGGGCATCGCGATCAGCAAGGCGGCCGCCGACAGCCTGAAGAAGGTCTGCCTGGAGCTGGGCGGCAAGGGCGCCAACCTGGTTTTTGCCGATGCCGACGAGAAGGCGGTGGTGCGCGGGGCGCGGCATTGCTTCTACAACAGCGGCCAGTCCTGCAACGCGCCGACGCGGATGCTGGTCGAACGCTCGGCCTATGAGCGGGCGGTCGAGGTGGCGGCCAGGGTGGCGCAGGAGACGGCGGTGGCCAGCGCCCATGGTCCGGGCCGGCATATCGGGCCGGTCGTGTCCAAGGCCCAGTGGGAGAAGATCCAGGGGCTGATCCAGGCGGGCATCGACGAGGGCGCGCGGCTGGTCGCGGGCGGCACCGGCCTGCCCGAGGGCGTGAACCGGGGCTATTTCGTGCGGCCCACGGTCTTTGCCGACGTGACCAACGACATGACCATCGCGCAGCAGGAGGTCTTCGGCCCGGTGCTGGCGATCATCCCCTTCGACAGCGAGGACGAGGCGGTGGCCATCGCCAACGACACGCCCTACGGGCTGACGAACTATGTCCAGTCGCAGGACGGCGCGCGGCGCAACCGCCTGGCCCGGCAGCTGCAGGCGGGCATGGTCGAGATGAACGGCGAGTCGCGCGGCGCCGGGGCGCCCTTCGGCGGGGTCAAGAAATCCGGCCGGGCGCGCGAGGGCGGCGTGATGGGGCTGGAGGAGTTCATGGACAGCAAGGCCATCAGCGGATGGGATCGCGGGGCCTGAGATCCTGCCTGCCCCTGGGGGCAGGCGGCAGTCGGGGGGACGTCACGTCCCCCCGGACCCCCCTGCGGGATATTTGAGGACCGAAGCTGGCAAGGCCCGGGGGTCATCCGGCGCGATGTTGCGGCGGGGCGACGGGCCCGCGCGGAAGGCGGCCCCCTCGATGGGGGGCGGCTTTCGCCGCTGTCGCCCGGAAGGCTTTGGGGGTGCGGGGGGGTCAGGTGATCTCGGCCAGGAAGATGTAGCCGGCGCCGTAGATCGTCTTGATCAGGCGGGGGTTCTTGGGATCCTCGCCCAGTTTCGTGCGCAGGCGCGAGATGCGCACATCCATCGCGCGGTCGAAGCTGTCGCCCGCCGTGCCGCCCAGGGTCTCCAGCATCTGGGCGCGGGTGATCAGGCGGCGGGGGTTGTCGGTGAAGAGGCGCAGCACCTCGGCCTCGGCGTGGCTGAGGGGAGTTTCCGTCCCGTCGGGGGCGGTCAGCAGGTAGCGGTCGAAATCGGCGCTCCACCCGGCGAAGCGCAGGGTCCGGGGGCGGCTGGCCGCGCCTTGGGCCGGGCGGCGCAGGCGGGCGCGGATGCGGGCCACGACCTCGGCGGGCTCGAAGGGCTTGGTGATGTAGTCGTCGGCGCCCAGCTCCAGCCCCGTCACCCGGTCCTGCACCTGCGCGCGGCCCGAGACGATGATGATCACCGCGCCGGATTCGGAGGCCAGCCGGTGGACCAGCGCCAGCCCGTCTCGGTCGGGCAGGCCCAGGTCGATCAGGCAGGCATCCGGGGTGATGCGGCGCAGGGCGGCCTCGAATTCCGTGGCGCGGGCGAAGGACTGGGTGCGGAACCCCGCCTGTTCCAGCGCGTGGGACAGCAGGCGGCGGATCTGGGGCTCGTCGTCCAGGATGGCGATCAGAGGGGCATCGGTCATGCGGGATCCTTGGGGGGCGCCAGAGCCGTGGCCAGAACGGCGGCGAGGCGACCTTGGGTGAAGGGCTTGGTCAGCACCGGGCCGGGCGCGCGGGCGCGCAGCGGGTGGCCCTGCGGCAGCGAGGTCATCAGGATCAGCGGCACCGGACCCGAGGGCACGGCATCGGCCAGATCCGGGCCCAGCCCGTCGCCCAGCTGGATGTCGGACAGGATCAGTCCCAGCCCCGGCAGGTCGGTCAGGGCGCGGGCCTCGGTCAGGCTGGCGGCCTCGATCACCGCATGGCCCAGACCCGTCAGCTGGTCGCGGACCTGCGCGCGGATCAGATCGTCATCCTCGACCAGCAGCACCATCCGGCGCGCGACCGGGCGCCAGGGCAGGCGCAGCACCACCTGCGCGCCGCGCGGGCCGTTGGACAGGCGCAGCGTGCCGCCGACCATCTTGGTCTGGTCATAGACCATCGACAGCCCCAGGCCCGAGCCCTGGCCCTTCTTGGTGGTGAAGAAGGGCTCGGTCGCGCGGGACAGGGCCTCGGGCGTGAAGCCGGGGCCGGTATCGCCGACGGTCAGCTCCAGCCAGTCGCCGTTGCGGCGCGCCTTCAGCGTGATGCGGCCGGGCGGGGTGATCGCGGCATTGGCGTTCAGGACCAGGTTCAGCAGCGAATCCTGCAGCGCGCCCGGGTCCAGCAGCAGCTGCCCCGGCGGCAGGGCCACCGCCAGGTCCAGCCGCGTGCCCTCGGCCAGCGAGGGGCGCGACAGGGTGGCCAGATCGGCCAGCAGGGCGGGCAGGTCCACCGGCTCCAGCGCCGGGTCGCGCGCGCCGGTGATCCGCGCCAGCCGGTCCAGCAGCGCGGCGCCGCGCCGGGCGGCGGCCAGCGTCGCCTGCACGTCCTCGGCGGCCTCGGGGGGCAGGTCGCGGGCGGCCAGCCGTCCCTGCAGGCCGAGGATGATCGTCAGCAGGTTGCCGAAATCATGCGCCATCCCCGAGGTCAGCCTTGCGGCCAGATTGCGGCGTGCGGCATGGGCCAGGGCCTCGCGCGACTGCACCTCGGCGCTGACATCGGTGGACAGGATGTAGACGCCCTGGCCGTCGCGGTCGGGCGTCAGAGCGATGCGGATGCGCCGGCCCGAGGTCGGGTGTGTGATCTCGAACACCTGCGGATCGCCCGCCAGCGCGCGCTCCATATAGGGGCGCAGGGTGCGGGCGGTGGCCGCGCCCAGGGCCTGTTCCAGCGTCAGGCCGACGATGTCGCCGGCCGCGCCCGGAAAGATCACCGGCAGGCGGCGGTTCGAGAAGGTATAGCGGTACTGCGCATCCATATGGGCGATATGGGCGGGCACCATCTCGGTCACCTGCCGGGTGCGGGCCTCGGTCCGGGTCAGGATGCGCTGCGCCTCGGAGAGGGCGGCGTTGGTGGCGGCCAGCTTGCGGTTGGCGGCGGCCAGGCGTTCGGCGTTCAGCAGCACCTGCTGGGACAGCGCGTCCGAGCGGGCGCGCAGCAGCGCCTCCTGCCGCTTGATGTCGGTGATGTCGGTGTAGACGGTGACCCAGCCCCCCTGCGACAGAGGCGCGCCCTCGACCGCGACCCACCGGCCATCGGCCCGCTCGCGTTCGAAGTAATGGGGCTGGAAGGTGCGGGCCTGCGCCACGCGGAAGGCGACCGCCGCCTCGGGGTCGTCCTGCGTGCCGTATTCGCCGCGCAGGACCAGATAGCGGATGGTGTCGTCGAAGCTGGTGCCGGGCCGGGTCAGCGCGTCGGGCAGGTCGAACATCGCCTGATACTGCCGGTTCGACAGGGCCAGCCGCAGGTCGGCGTCGAAGATCGACAGCGCCTGACCGATCAGGTTCAGCCCCGACCGGGTCAGGTCGGCGCGGATCTCGGCCCGGGTGACGGGATCGGCCTCGGGCTGGTGCATGGGTGGTCCTCCGGGTCTCAGCAGTAGCATCGGGGACGATCTGCGCAAGCGCCGTAACATTTTGTTGGATTCGGGCAAAACTGGCGCAAGGATTGGCGCCAATGGTGAAGCGGTCACCGGGGCGGAGGAGGTCCCGGCTGATCACGCGCCTTGGGGCCTTCGGGGACCGGGCGCGTCGGGAGGAGAGGGAAGATGACGCAGCCAACGACGCCCCCGGGCGATCTGCGATCCGTGCCTGCGCTGCTGGCGCGCAACGTGGCGCGGTTCGGCGGCAGGCCCGCCTATCGCGAGAAGGAATACGGGATCTGGCAAAGCTGGACCTGGGCCGAGGCCGCCGACGAGATCCGGGCGCTGGCCATGGGGCTGATGGCGCAGGGGCTGGGGCCGGGCGACCATCTGGCGATCATCGGGCGCAACCGTCCGGCGCATTACTGGGCGATGATCGCCGCGCAGATGTGCGGCGCGATCCCGGTGCCGCTGTATCAGGACGCCGTCGCCGCCGAGATGGCCTATGTGCTGGAGCATTGCGGCGCCCGCTTCGTCATCTGCGGCGATCAGGAGCAGGTCGACAAGGTCCGCGAGGTCGAGGAGACGACCGGGGCCGAGGCCCGCATCATCTATACCGACCCGCGCGGGCTGCGCAGCTATGACGCCGCGCGCATGGCCTCGCTGGCCGAGGTGCAGGCGCAGGGCCGCGCCGGGGCGGGCCAGCTTGGCCCCCGGCTGGATGCCATAGTGGCGGGCCTGGATTACGACAGCACCTGCGTGATGCTGTACACCAGCGGCACCACGGGCAAGCCCAAGGGCGTCGTGCTGTCCAACCGCAACATCATCGAGACGGCGAAGAACACCGCCCAGTTCGACCACCTGACCGAGGCCGAAGAGATCGTGGCCTATCTGCCGATGGCCTGGGTCGGCGATTTCATCTTCTCGGTGGGGCAGGCGATGTGGTCGGGCTTCACCGTCAACTGCCCCGAGGGTGCGCATACGATGATGACCGACATGCGCGAGATCGGGCCCACCTATTTCTTCGCCCCGCCCCGCGTCTTCGAGGGGCAGCTGACATCCGTGATGATCCGCATGGAGGATGCCGGGCGCCTCAAGCGCTGGCTGTTCCGGCGCGGCATGGCGGTCGCGCATCGCGCGGGCCCGGCGCTGCTGGACGGCAAGCCCGTGGGGATGGCCGACCGGCTGGCCTATGCCTTCGGCAAGCTGTTCGTCTTCGGCCCGCTGAAGAACACCCTGGGCCTCAGCCGCGTGCGTGTGGGCTATACGGCGGGCGAGGCGATCGGGCCCGAGATCTTCGACTTCTACCGGTCGCTCGGGATCAACCTCAAGCAGCTCTACGGCCAGACCGAGGCCTCGGTCTTCATCACCCAGCAGCCCGACGGGCAGGTGCGCTCGGACACGGTGGGCGTGCCCAGCCCCGGGGTCGAGGTCCGCATCGGCGAGAACGGCGAGGTCTATTACCGCAGCCCCGGCACCTTCGTCGAATACTACAAGAACGCTGACAGCACCGCCTCCACCAAGGATGCCGAGGGCTGGGTGGCCACGGGCGACGCGGGCTTCTTCGAGCCCGAGACGGGCCATCTGCGCATCATCGACCGCGCCAAGGACGTGGGCAAGATGGCCGACGGGTCGATGTTCGCGCCCAAATATGTCGAGAACAAGCTGAAGTTCTATCCCAACATCCTGGAGGCCGTGGTGCTGGGCAATGGCCGCGACTTCTGCACCGCGATGATCAACATCGACCTGACGGCCGTGGGCAACTGGGCCGAGCGCAACAACATCGCCTATGGCAGCTATCAGGAGCTGGCGGGCCACCCTCAGGTCTACGCCCAGATCCGCGACCATGTGGAGGCGGTGAATGCCTCGGTCGCCGAGGATCCGATGCTGTCGGGCTGCCAGATCCACCGCTTCCTGGTGCTGCACAAGGAGCTGGACCCCGACGACGGAGAGATGACGCGCACCCGCAAGGTCCGCCGCGCCGTCATCGGCGAGAAGTTCCACGATCTGGTGGCGGCGCTCTATGACGGCGCCTCCAGCATCCACACCCGGACCGAGGTGACCTACGAGGACGGCCGCAAGGGCCATATCAGCGCGACCCTGCGGATCGAGGACGTGCGCGTCTTCGGCGATGCGGGCGCCCGGAAGGCGGCGGCGGAATGATGATGCAGGACAACCTGGCAGCTGGCGCGCGGCAGATCGGCCCCGTGGTGATGGAGCTGAAGAACATCACCCTGCGCTTCGGCGGCGTGGTGGCGATCAAGGACATCAGCTTCGACATCCGGCAGGGCGAGATCCGCGCGATCATCGGCCCGAACGGCGCGGGCAAGTCCTCGATGCTGAACGTCATCTCGGGCTTCTATCACCCGCAGGAGGGCGAGGTGATCTTCAAGGGCGCCCCGCGCGGCCCGATGAAGCCCTTCCAGGTGGCGCGTCTCGGCATCGCCCGCACCTTCCAGAACATCGCCCTGTTCGAGGGGATGACGGTGCTGGACAACATCATGACCGGCCGGCTGAACCGCATGAAGGCGGGGTTCCTGTCCCAGGCCCTGTGGTGGGGCAGGGCCGAGCGCGAGGAGACCGAGAACCGCGCCGCCGTCGAGCGCATCATCGACTTTCTGGAAATCCAGAACATCCGCAAGACCCCGGTCGGGCGCCTGCCCTACGGCCTGAAGAAGCGGGTCGAGCTGGCCCGGGCCCTGGCCGCCGAGCCGCAGCTTCTGCTGCTGGACGAGCCGATGGCCGGCATGAATGTCGAGGAGAAGGAGGACATGTCCCGCTTCATCCTGGACGTGAACGACGAGTTCGGCACGACGATCTGCCTGATCGAGCATGACATGGGCGTGGTCATGGACCTCAGCGACCGGGTGGTGGTGATGGATTACGGCCGCAAGATCGGCGACGGCACCCCCGCCGAGGTGCGCGGCAACCAGGCGGTGATCGACGCCTATCTGGGGGTGGCCCATGATTGATCGCGATCTTTGGGAGGGCCGCTGATGGACCAGTTTGTCTTTGCCGCCGAGGTGGTGCTGAACGGGCTGATGACGGGCGTGATGTATGCGCTGGTGGCCTTGGGCTTCGTGCTGATCTTCAAGGCCTCGGGCGTGTTCAACTATGCCCAGGGGGTGCTGGCGCTGTTCGCGGCGATGACGCTGGTGTCGATCCAGAACGGCCAGGTGCCCTTCGCCCATCTGATCAACGCGGCGCTCGGCACGCAGATCCACCATTTCGGCTGGACGGTGCCCGCGGCCCTGGCCATCGCGCTGACCGCGCTGGTGATGGTGGGCCTGGCCTTCCTGATCGAGAAGTTGGTGCTGCAGCATCTGGTGGGACAGGAGCCGATCATCCTCTTCATGGCGACCATCGGGCTGGCCTATTTCCTGGAGGGCTTGGGCGACGTGATGTGGGGCGCCGACATCAAGACGCTGGACGTGGGCCTGCCGCAGGGCATCTCGGACGGGATCGAGGCGGCGACGGCCCAGTGGTTCGGCTACGGCTTCTTCATCGACCGGCTGGACCTGTGGGCCACGCTGATCGCGGTGGTGCTGGTCGCGGCGCTGGTGGCCTTCGCGCAATACACCAAGCAGGGCCGCGCGATGCGGGCGGTGGCCGACGACCATCAGGCGGCGCTGTCGGTCGGCATCTCGCTGCGCTTCATCTGGGTGATGGTCTGGTCGATCGCGGGCTTCGTGGCGCTGGTCGCGGGCATCATGTGGGGCACGAAGTCGGGGGTGCAGTTCAGCCTGTCGCTCATCGCGCTCAAGGCGCTGCCGGTCCTGATGCTGGGCGGCTTCACCTCGATCCCCGGCGCCATCGTCGGCGGGCTGATCATCGGCGTGGGCGAGAAGCTGTTCGAATTCACCATCGGCCCCATGGTCGGCGGCGCGACCGAGACCTGGTTCGCCTATGTCCTGGCCCTGATCTTCCTCGTCTTCCGGCCCCAGGGCCTGTTCGGCGAACGCATCATCGAGAGGGTCTGACGATGGATGGCATGAATGCCTCCGGCGGGGATATTTCAGCCAAGATGAACACGGCTGGTCTTCATCTTGGCACAAATATCCCGGGGGTGCGGGGGCTGGCCCCCGCTGCGACGGCACGGAAGGGAGAGACGCGATGATCTATCGTGAGGCGGGCGATTTCAAGACCAGCTACCGCGCGGACGGCCAGACCTTTCCGATCCGGCTGGAACGGTGGGGCTATTACACGGTGCTGGCGGTGGCCTTCGGGATCATTCCCTTCGTCATCAACGACTACTGGGCCAATGCGGTGCTGGTGCCCTTCCTGATCTATGCGATCGCGGCCCTGGGGCTGAACATCCTGACCGGCTATGCGGGGCAGGTCAGCCTGGGGACCGGGGGCTTCATGGCGGTGGGTGCCTATGCGGTCTACAAGCTGATGACCTCGTTTCCCGGTGTCAGCATCCTGATCCACATCCTGCTGGCCGGGGGGATCACGGCGGGGGTGGGGGTGCTGTTCGGCCTGCCCAGCCTGCGCATCAAGGGGTTCTACCTGGCGGTGGCGACGCTGGCGGCGCAGTTCTTCCTGGTCTGGCTCTTCAACAAGGTGCCGTGGTTCTACAACTATTCCGCCTCGGGCCAGATCACCGCGCCCACGCGCGAGATCCTGGGCTTTGCCGTCACCGGCCCCACGACCAGCGCGCCGGCCAAGTATCTGGTCTGCCTGGTCCTGGCCTTCCTTCTGGCTTGGGTGGCGCGCAACCTGACGCGCGGCTCGATCGGGCGCAAGTGGATGGCGATCCGCGATATGGACATCGCCGCCGAGATCATCGGCGTCGACCCCCTGCGCGCCAAACTTTCGGCCTTCGCGGTCAGCAGCTTCTTCATCGGGATCGCGGGGGCGCTTCTGTTCGCGGTCTATCTGGGGGCGGCCGAGGTGGGCGAGGCCTTTGGCATCAACAAGAGCTTCCTCGTCCTCTTCATGATCATCATCGGGGGCCTCGGCAGCATCTTCGGCAGCTTCGCGGGCGCGGCCTTCATGGTCCTGCTGCCGGTGCTGCTCAAGAACGTGCTGGTCGGCAACCTCGGCTGGCCCACCGATTTGGCCGCCCATATCGAGCTGATGATCGTGGGCGCGCTGATCGTGACCTTCCTGATCGTCGAGCCGCACGGGCTGGCCCGCCTGTGGCGCCTGACCAAGGAAAAACTGCGGCTGTGGCCGTTCCCGCACTGAGTTCACGGCCCCGACCCGGGCAACCGGCACATCATCTCTGGGAGGAGACCCTGCAATGAAACTGACTTTCCCCGCCCTCGTCGCCGCCGCCGTCATGGCCGCGGGTCCGGTTCTGGCCGATCTGGTCGTGCCGAACCTCAGCTATCGGACCGGGCCCTACGGCGCCAACGGCACGCAATATGCCGACGGGTTCAACGACTACTTCACGCTGCTCAATGAACGCGACGGCGGCATCGGCGGGCAGATCGTGCAGGTCCCCGAATGCGAGACGGCCTACAACACCGAGAAGGGCGTCGAGTGCTACGAGGCGACCAAGGACACCGGCGCGCTGATCTACAATCCGCTGTCCACCGGCATCACCTATCAGCTGATCCCCAAGGTCGCGGTGGACAAGAAGGTGCTCTACACGCCGGGCTACGGGCGGACCTCGGCCAAGAACGGGCGGGTCTTCGAATGGGTCTTCAACGCGCCCGCGAACTACTGGGACGGGGCCTCGGTCGCGGTCAAGTACCTGCTGGACCAGAACGAGGGCAGCCTGGAGGGCAAGACCATCGCGCTGGTCTATCACAACAGCGCCTATGGCAAGGAGCCGATCCGCACCCTGCAGGAGCTGGGCGAGAAGCACGGCTTCTCGCTGACCGAGCTGCCCGTCGAGGCGCCGGGCCAGGAGCAGAAGAGCCAATGGCTGCAGATCCGCCGCGAGCAGCCCGATTACGTCATCATGTATGGCTGGGGCGTGATGAACCAGGTCGCCATCCAGGAGGCCGCCAACATCCGCTTCCCGATGGAGAACTTCATCGGCATCTGGTGGGCCGGATCGGAGATCGACGTGCAGCCCGCGGGGGCGGCGGCGGACGGCTACAAGTCGCTGACCTTCAACGGCGTGGGCATGGACTATCCGCTCTATGACGACCTGCAGACGCATGTGATCGATCCGGGCAAGGCCAGCCAGGGCGGGCAGCATGTGGGCTCGGCCGTCTATTCGCGGGGCATGTACGCCGCCGTGGTCATCGCCGAGGCGATCCGCACCGCTCAGGAGATGTCCGGCACCGACGAGATCACCCCCGAGCAGCTGCGCGACGGGTTCGAGAACCTGTCGATCACGCCCGAGCGGCTGGAAGAGATCGGCCTGCCCGATTTCGGCCCCGAGATCGCGATGAGCTGCGAGAACCACGGCGGCAGCGGCATGGCCCGCCTGCAGCAATGGGACGCCACCGCCGGCCAGTGGAACCTGATCACCGAGTTCACCGAGCCCGATCAGGAGGTGCTGAGCGCACTGATCGAGGAGGACAGCGCCGCCTATGCCGCCGAGGCCGGGATCACTCCGCGCGACTGCTGACATCCTGTCCCGGCGGCACCACCCGTCGCCGGGACCCACCCGCCACAGGGGGCCGCCCATGTTCGATGCCGAGACCAAAGAGACGCTGCTGGACGTCAACAATATCGAGGTGATCTACAACCATGTCATCCTGGTCCTGAAGGGCGTCAGCCTGACCGTGCCCAAGGGCGGCATCACCGCGCTGCTGGGCGGCAACGGGGCGGGCAAGACGACGACGCTGAAGGCGATCTCGAACCTGCTGGCGTCCGAACGGGGCGAGGTGACCAAGGGGGCGATCACCTATCAGGGCCAAGACATCACCGCGCTGGATCCGGCGGCGCTGGTGCGCCGCGGCGTCATCCAGGTGATGGAGGGTCGGCACTGCTTCGAGCATCTGACGGTCGAGGAGAACCTCTTGACCGGCGCCTATACCCGCCGCGACGGCACGGCCGCGATCAAGCGCGACCTGGAGATGGTCTACGACTATTTCCCGCGCCTGCGCGAGCGGCGGAAGAGCCAGGCGGGCTATACCTCGGGCGGCGAGCAGCAGATGACCGCGATGGGCCGCGCGCTGATGAGCCGGCCGCAGATGATCCTGCTGGACGAGCCGTCGATGGGGCTGGCCCCGCAGCTGGTCGAACAGATCTTCCAGATCGTGAAAGCCGTGAACGAGGGCGAGGGCGTGACCTTCCTCTTGGCCGAGCAGAACACCAACGTCGCCCTGCGCTTTGCCCATCAGGGCTATATCCTGGAAAACGGTCGCGTGGTGATGGAGGGGCCCGCCGCCCAGCTGCGCGAGAACCCCGACGTCAAGGAATTCTACCTGGGCATGTCGGATGCGGGCCGCAAATCCTTTCGCGACGTGCGCAGCTATCGCCGCCGCAAGCGCTGGCTGGCCTGAGGGGGCGATCATGACATTCTATGACGATCTGGAAACCCGCGAGGCGGCGGACCGCGACGAGGCGCTGGCGCGCGCCCTGCCTCTGGCCATCGCCCGCGCCCGGACGGCGCCTGCGCTGGCGCGGCTTCTGCGCGACGTGGACCCCGAGGCGGTGACCGACCGCGCCGCGCTGGCCCGGCTGCCGGTGATCCGCAAGGCCGAGCTGTCCGAGGCGCAGGCCAAGCACCCTCCCTTCGGCGGCTTCACCACCCGCCGCGCCGCCGAGTTCGACCACATCTTCCAGAGCCCCGGCCCGATCTACGAGCCCGGGCGGCGCGAGGGCGACTGGTGGCGGTTGGGGCGGTTCCTGCACGCCTCGGGCGTGGGGCGCGGGGACATCGTGCAGAACTGCTTCGGCTATCACCTGACGCCCGCGGGGATGATGTTCGAATCCGGTGCGCGGGCCGTCGATGCCGCCGTGCTGCCCGCGGGCACGGGCCAGACCGACCTGCAGGTGCGCGCGGCCGCCGATATCGGCTCGACCTGCTATGCGGGCACGCCCGATTTCCTCAAGGTGATCCTGGACCGGGCCGACCAGATGGGCGTGGCGCTGGCCTTCACCCGCGCCGTGGTGGGCGGCGGCGCGCTGTTTCCCTCGCTGCGCCAGCTTTACGCTGACCGGGGGATCGTGACGCGGCAATGCTATGCCACCGCCGATCTGGGCAACATCGCCTACGAATCCGAGGCGGTCGAGGGGATGATCGTCGACGAGGGCGTCATCGTCGAGATCGTGCGCCCCGGCACCGGCGATCCGGTGCCCGAGGGCGAGGTGGGCGAGGTGCTGGTGACCACGCTGAACCCCGACTATCCGCTGGTGCGCTTTGCCACGGGCGACCTGTCCGCCGTGCTGGCGGGCACCAGTCCTTGTGGCCGCACGAACATGCGCATCAAGGGATGGATGGGCCGCGCCGACCAGACGACCAAGATCAAGGGCATGTTCGTGCGCCCCGAGCAGGTCGCGGCACTGGTCGCGCGCCATCCCGACATCGCCCGCGCCCGCGTCATCGCCGACCGGCAGGGCGAGATGGACGTGATGACCGTCCAGCTGGAGACCGCGGGGCAGGGGGGCGACTACGCCGCCTCGGTCCTCGACACGCTGAAGCTGCGCGGCGACGTGGTGCTGGTGGCGCCCGGCAGCCTGCCCAATGACGGCAAGGTCATCGAGGACCGCCGCAGCTATGACTGAGGACCGAATGCCGGGCATTTGACCCGTTAACTTGTTTGAAACCTTCGTTGAGCCGAGATTGACGACAGACCGGAACAAGGGGTGTCTGAGATGGCCGCGACCAAGGGACTGAACAAGCCGATGATCATCATCCGGCGGACCGAGGCGTCCGGCGAGGGCGGGCATCACGGCGGGGCCTGGAAGGTCGCCTATGCGGATTTCGTGACCGCGATGATGGCCTTCTTCCTGATGATGTGGCTGCTGAGCGCCACGACCGAGGAACAGCGCCACGGGCTGGCCGACTATTTCGCGCCGACCATCGTCCAGACCCCCTCGGCCGAGCAGAGCGGCGCGGGCGACGGCCCGGACGAGGGCGTGCGCCACGCGATCGAGGCGCCGCTGCCCGACAGCGACAGCGCCGGCGATTTCGACGAGGTCGCCCAGGCCGTGCAGGACAGCCTGACCGGGACGGGGGGCGAATCGGCACAGCTGACCAACCTGCTGCAGCATGTCGTCACCCGCATGACCGACGAGGGGCTGGTGATCGAGCTGAGCGATCTGACCGCCGCACCGCTCTTCGTCGAGGATACCGCCCAGCCCCAGCCCGCGCTGGCCGACCTGATGGGCATCATCGCCCGCGTGACCCATCACGTGCGCAACGATGTAGCCATCTCGGGCCATGTGCGCGCCTATCCCGAGACGCTGGTCGCCTCGCCGGTCTGGCCGCTGTCGGATGCCCGCGCCCATGCCGTGCGCAACCTGCTGGAGGCCGAGGGCTTCGATGCCGCCCGCATCCAGCGCGTGTCGGGCTATGCCGACCGCAAGAACCGCCGGGGCAACCCGATGGACCCGCAGAACAACCGGATCGAGCTGATTCTGCTGCGCTAGGACGGGCGGGTTAGCCTTATCTTAAAGGTTGTCGGCCAAGGTGACGGACAAGAGCGCAACATGAAGGGTGTCGTCCATGTCCATCTCCTCTGCGATGAATGCCGGTGTCGCCGGGCTGTCGGCCAATTCCTCGCGGCTCGGCACGATCTCGGACAATATCGCGAACGCCTCGACCTTCGGCTACAAGCGCGCCGAGGCCGAGTTTGAGACGATGATCGTGGGCCAGGGCCGCGGGCTGTACACGGCCGGCGGCGTGCGCACCTCGACGCAGCGGGTGGTGACCCAGGACGGGGCGGTCGTGACCACCTCCCATCCGCTGGACCTGGCGATGACCGGGCGGGGCATGCTGCCGGTGACCAGCCTGATGGACGTCAAGAACGGCGTCGAGCCGACGCTGCTGATGACGCGCACCGGATCCTTCCGCCCCGACGCTGACGGGATCCTGCGCACCTCGGGCGGGCTGGTGCTGATGGGCTGGCCCACCGCGGCGGATGGCACCATCCCGCTGGTGCCGCGCGACACGCCCGCCGCCCTGCGCCCCATCGTGATCGAATCGAACCGCCCGGTCGGCGACCCCACGACCCGGGTCGAGATCGGGGCGAACCTGCCCGCGACCGAGACCGCGCCCACCGGCAGCGGCGATGCGGTGCCGGTGCAGGTGCAGTATTTCGGCAATCTGGGCACGCTCGAATCGCTCAACATCAGCTTCAACCCCGAACAGACCAACCCTGTGGGGCTGTCCAACAGCTGGCTGGTCGAGGTGCGCGACAGCGCCTCGGCGGACGCGATGGTGTCCAGCTTCCGGGTGACCTTCGACGACACCCAGGCCCTGGGCGGCACCATCGCCGGGGTCGCCGCGCTGACAGGCGAACCCTATGACGCGGCCAGCGGCACCATCACGCTGGATGTGGGCGGCGGCGAGATCGAGCTGTTCGTCGGCGTGCCGGGCGGGGCCACCGGGCTGAAGCAGCTGGCCGCGCCCTTCTCGCCCTCCAGCATCATTCGCAACGGCGCCCCGGCGGGCCAGCTGGTCACGGTCGAGATCGACGGCCAGGGCCAGGTGAACGCCACCTATGACACGGGCTTCATCAAGACGCTCTACCGCATCCCGGTCGTCGACGTGTCCAATCCCAACGGCCTCGAGGCGATCGAGGGCCAGGCCTTCAAGCCGTCGCGCGAATCGGGCAGCTTCTTCCTGTGGGATGCCGGCAGCGGCCCCACGGGCGAGATCGCGGGCTATTCCCGCGAGGCCTCCACCACAGACATCGCGCAGGAGCTGACCCATCTGATCACCACGCAGCGGGCCTATTCGTCCAATGCCAAGATCATCCAGACGGTCGACGAGATGCTGCAGGAAACCACCAACATCAAGCGCTGAACCGCATCCCCCGAAGCCCGCCTGAAGGAGGCCGGACATGAGCATTGCCAAGGCGATATCGAACGCCATGTCGGGCCTGGGCGCGACCGCGCGGGGGACCGAGACGGTGGCCTCGAACCTCGCCAATGCCATGACGCCGGGCTATGCCCGGCGCGACACGGTCGTGGTTGCCAATGCCTTGGGCGGCGGGGTCCGGGTCGACGGGATCGCCCGAATCGTCAATGCCAGCCTGGTGTCGGAATCGCGGCTTGCCACGGCGGCGGTGGGCGATGCCGGGACGCGCGCCGCCTTCCACGAGCGGATGGAAGAGGTCGTGGGCCTGCCCGGCGGGGCACTGGCGCTGTCGACCGCGCTCACCGACCTGCAGACCGCGCTCAGCTCCGCCGCCACCCGCCCGGATGACGAGATCCGCCTGGCCCAGGTCGTCGGCGCCGCCGACCGGCTGGCCACGCGGCTGAACGACGCATCAAAGGCGGTCGAGGCCACGCGCAGCACCGCGCAACGCGCGATCGTGGCGGATGTGGCGGTGATGAACCAGTCGCTCGGCCGGGTGGCGCAGCTGAACACGCGGATCTCGATCCTGGACGCGGACGGCAAGGACTCCACGCCCCTGATGGACGAACGCCAGCGCTTGATCGACCGCATCGCCAAAATCGTCCCCCTGCAGGAGGTCACGCGCGAGGCGGGCCGGGTCGCGCTGTTCACGACCGAGGGCGCGATGCTGCTGGATGGCAGCGTGCCTGCAAGGCTGGAATTCGCCGGCGCCGATCAGGTCGTCGCGGGGCAGGTCGTGGGCGCACCACTTGAGCTGCTGGCGCTGAACGGGACTGCCCTGACCGCCGGTCAGATGCGGCTGTTCGGCGGCGGCTCGCTGTCCGCGAACTTCAAGATCCGCGACGACCTTGCCCCCCGGATGCAGTCCGAACTGGACCATCTGGCCTTCGATCTGCATCAGCGGCTGGCCGATCCCCTTGTCGATCCCAGCCTGGGGGCGGGTGATGCCGGCCTGTTCACCGATGCCGGGATGCGGGCCGATGCCGCGGGCCTGGTCGGGCTGGCGGGCCGGATCGCCCTGAACGCGGCCGTCGATCCGGCAGAGGGTGGCCAGTCCTGGCGCCTGCGCGCCGGGCTGCAGGCCGCGGCGCCGGACCCGGTCGGCCAGTCGGCGATCCTGGTCGCGCTGGCCGAGGCGCTGGACGGAGCCCGCCCCGGGCAGCCGGGCAGCGGGTTCTCGGGCAGCACCAGCTTGTCCTCGCGCTTCGGGCTGATCGAATCGCAGGTCTCGTCGCGGCGGGTCGAGGCGCTGGCCGACATGGCCGTGCGCAGCAGCCGCCACTTGACCATCACCGCCAGCATGATGGCCGAGGGCGTGGACAGCGACGCCGAGATGCAGCGCCTGCTGCAATACGAACAATCCTATGCCGCCAATGCCCGCGTGCTGGTCGCCGTGGACGAAATGATCAACCAGATCCTGAGGATGTAGCCCGTGACCCTGAACAGTATCGGCGATCAAGCCCGCGCCTACGCGCTGCAGACCGCCTCGACCCGCACCAGGACGACGCTGGCGACGCTGACCGAGGAACTGGCGACCGGGCAGGTGGCCGATCTGGGCCAGCGCCTCGACGGCAATACCCGCGCCCTGAACGAGATCAAGAACCGGATCGCCATGACCCATCAGCTGTCCCAGAACGGGCGCGAGGCCGACATCCGCCTGCAGGCCGTGCAGGACATGTTCGAGGGCATCCGCGCGGAAACGAGGGACCTCGGGATCGCCCTGGCCACCGACCCCTTCCTGGGGGATCCGCTGCTGCCCGACACCCGCGCCTCCGACGTGGCGAACGCCCTGGACGCGGTGGTCCGGCGCCTGAACGGCATGAACAGCAGCCGCTATCTGATGGCTGGCGAGGCCGCCGACACGGTGCCCCTGTCCTCGCCCGCAGCTATGCTGGACAGGCTCGAGGTGCTGACCGCCGGCCTGACGACGGCGGCAGACGTCGCGCAGGTCATCTCGGACTGGTTCGATGCCCCGGCAGGCGCGGGCGGCTTTCTGGACGAGGCCTATCACGGAACCCTGGGGCCTGCGCAGCGCGTCGCGGTCAGCGACACCATCGCGGTCGAGATGGCCACGACGGCCGCCTCTCCCGCCATCCGCGATCTTCTCAAGGGGTTGGCCACGACCGCGATCGTCGCGCGGGGTGTGCTGGACGGGGCGCCCGACCAGCGCCGCCAGCTGCTGGCCATGGGAGGTAATGTGATGGTTTCGGCCGACACGGCCATGCTGGGCGAGATGGGCCGCGTCGGTCAGGCCCAGCAGACGGTCGAGCGGGCGTTGGTCGTCAACGGTGCCAGCCTGACCACGCTGGAGCGGGGGCGCGGCGACCTGCTGCGCGCCGATCCGATGGAAACCACCGCCGCATTGACCGAGGTCCAGTACCAGCTCGAGGCGATCTATGCCGTGACCGCGCGCCTGTCCAAGCTGCGGCTGACGGAGTTCCTGCGATGAGGGTGATGCTGGCTTTCGCCCTGTGGCTGGCCTTCGGCATCTCGGCCGGCGCGGTGCCGGTGCGCATCAAGGATCTGGCCGATTTCGATGGCGTCCGGGGCAACGATCTGGTGGGCTACGGCCTCGTGGTTGGCTTGGATGGTACCGGAGACGGCATGCGAAACGCTCCCTTCACCGAGGAAATGCTGGCCGGCCTGCTGGAACGCCTCGGGGTGAATGTCACCGACGATGCCCTGCGGTCCAAGAATGTGGCCGCGGTGATCGTCACGGCGGCGCTGCCGCCCTTCGCGCGGTCGGGCAGCCGGATCGGCGTGAATGTCTCGGCCATCGGGGATGCGCAAAGCCTGCTGGGCGGCACCTTGGTCATGACGCCCCTGAAAGCGGCGGACGGCAATATTTATGCGGTGGCGCAGGGGTCGATCATCGCGGGCGGTGCGGCCGCCCAAGGCGACGCCGCCCGCGTGGTCGAGGGCGTGCCCACCACCGGCACCATCCCCGTCGGCGCCCGGGTCGAACGCGAGGTGGAGTTCGACTTCGCCGGCATCGACAATATCCGGATCGCGCTGCGCAACGCGGATTTCACCACCGCGACGCGGGTCGAGGATGCGATCAATCGCGACTTCGACCGCCAGCTGGCCGTAACCCTGGACAGCGGCACGGTCGTGGTGAACTTTCGCGGCTTGGGCGACGTGAACCCCGCCCGCGTCGTGGGCCGGATTGAGAACCTGCTGATCGAGCCGGAGGATCGCGCCAAGGTCGTGATCGACCACAAGTCGGGCACCATTGTCGTCGGAGAGCGGGTGCGGATCTCTCGGGTCGCGGTGTCTCAGGGCAACCTGACCCTGCGGGTGGCCGAGGCGCCGGTGGTGGCCCAGCCCAATCCCTTTTCCGAGGGAGAGACGGTGACGGTGCCGCGCACCGATGTGGAACTGCGCCAGGAGCCGGGGATCGGTTTCGTCGAGGTGGCCGGGGAAACCAGCCTGAGCGATCTGGTCGAGGGGCTGAATGCCTTGGGGGTGCGGCCGCGCGACATGATCGACATCCTGAAATCGATCCATTCGGCCGGGGCGCTGCATGCGGACCTGATCGTCGAGTGACGGTCAGGCGCGCAGCGCGCCCGACACTGCCGACAGGGCCAGGGCCGCCGTTCCCGCCTTGGTCTGCCGATAGAAGCGCCCCTGCCGCATGGCTCTCAATGCCTGCGGCCCCGGGCATGTCAGCATGCGGTGGAGATGGTTCAGGCTGGCACGGCTGTCCGGGGGCAGGTCCAGAGGGGCCAGGCTGGCATGGTTGGCCTGCAGCCAGGTCCCGAAATCTCCGGCCAGCAGCTTGCGCAGACGGGCGGTCAGGGCGGGCAGGGTGTCGTTGCGTCCGACCTCGCTGCGGGGATGCTGACGATAGAGCAGCGCGGGTCGGGGGTCGTGGATCATCCTTGCGCCAAAGGCCGATGTCACCTGATAGGCCCACCAGTCATGGGCGACAACCTCGGCGCGCCGGGCATACGGCGCGGCCTGCCGCAACAGTTGGACAGCCGCCGGATTGTAGACCGAGGTATTGCCCGCCATGCAGGCCTGCACCACGGCATTGCGGAACCCCAGGGGGCGGTGAAAGTGGCGCGATCCGGCGATCGGACGCAGGGCGGCATCGGTGATGATCGTGCGGGCGGCATAATGCACCGGGCCACTCGTCGCCGCTAAGGCCTCGACAGCGCGGGACAGCTTGTCGGGATGCCACCGATCATCCTGATCGCAGAAGGCGGCCAGCGCCCTCGGGGGAACGTGGCTCAGCAGCGACAGGAAATTCTGCGTGGCGCCACGCCGGGGACCCTCGACCAAGGTGACGCGACCCGCTGCCCCGCCCGCGGCAAAGCGTTGCACGATCTCCAGCGTCCCGTCGGTCGAGCCGTCATCGGACACGACCAGCGACCACGCCTCATGGCTCTGGGCCGCGATGCTGTCCAGCTGCACCTGCAGATGTTGGGCGCCTTGATAGCTGGCCAGCAGGATCACGACATGGGGCTGCGGCATGACGGTCCCTTTCGTGGCGACGCCGAAACCCGGAGGCGGCGGGGCGCCTCCGGGATCGGACAGGTTCTGGCCCCTCGGGCCGGCAAGGGCAAGACGGGTCAGCCGGGCTGCAGGGCGATATCCTCGATCAGGACGGCGGTCAGCGGCAGATCGGTGACCGCCTGGCCTGCCGCGCGCAGGCTTTCGCGCAGCAGGGCCAGGTTCCGGTCGGCCGTATAGTTGCCGTCGAACCCGCCGGTATTGGCATGGATCATCAGGGCCCGCAGCAGGGCGTCGCGCAGGGCGTGCTCTTTCTTGGCAAGGGCGGGCGCGCTGGCGGCGTCGGTCTGCAGCGTCAGCGTCAGGATCATGATGTCGCGCATGTCCCCCTGGCGCACCAGCGGCACGAAGAACTGGGTCGGAAAGGTGAACCAGCCGGCCTCGGCGGGAACGGCGTGATCATCGTCACCGGCCGCCGCATGGTCGCCGGTGGCCGGGTCCTCGCCCGCCGCGGCGGCATCCACGCCGGTCTCATCGACCGGGGCGGGGCCGCGCAGCATGTCGCCGCCGAAGGCGCCCCCGACAAGGGCCAGGACCGGCAGGGCGAGGGGGATGAGTTTGCGGATCACGGGCGCACCTCAATAGGGCAGGATGATGTCGGCGATCTGCTGGCCATAGCGCGGCTGCTGCACATCGGTGATCTGGCCGCGCCCGCCATAGGAGATGCGGGCCCCGGCGATGCGGTCATAGGCGATCTCGTTGCTGCGATCGATGTCGGCGGGCCGCACGAAGCCGCTGACCGTCAGCTCGCGGATCTCGAAGTTCACCCGGACCTCCTGGGTGCCCTCGATCTGCAGCGTGCCGTTGGGCAGGGTGTCGACGACCGTCGCGGCCACGCGCAGGGTCAGCTCGTCCCGGCGGGTGATGGTGCCGTTGCCCCGATACGAGGACGAGGACGACGCATCGGCCAGATTGTCGAAGCTGGCGCCTTCGGGCAGCTTGTCGGACAGGCGTTGCGGGATGCCGACCATCTGCGGGATTGACAGGCTTTCCCCCGAGGTCCGGTTGCGGCCCGAGCTGTTCGAAATATTGGCGCTGTCGTCGATCTCGATCACCACGGTCAGGATGTCGCCCCGGATGGCCGCCCGGCGGTCGCTGATCAGCGAGGATTGCGTTCCGGCCCAAAGCGAGGCGGCAGCCTCGGGACGCCCCGAATCCAGCGGCAGGTGCAGCGGCGGATTGGTCATCGCCAAGAACTCCTCGGTCTCGCGCGGCGAGCTCAGCTCGGGCGGGCGGCCGACATGGGCGGCGCGGGCGCAGCCCGAGACGGCAAGGGCGAGGCACAGCAGATGCAGGGGTCTCATCGGTCTTCCTTTCACGGGGTCACCGCCAGCGTGCCGTCGGACATCACCTGCGCGCTGACGGTACTGCGCGAGCCCATGTTCATCACCCGGATCAGCTCTCCGGCGGCGCCGTCGGACAGGGCCCGGCCCTCGGTGTCGATGCGCAGCGCGCCGCGTTGGAAGGACAGGCGGACGATCTGGTTGCGGGTGATCAGCCGCGGCGGTCGCAGCATGTTGGCATGCAGCGGGCGGCCCTCGTAGACGGTGATGCGGGTCTGCATGCCGATGGCGGCGGACGGGTCGGTCAGGCTAGGGCGGTCAGTGTCGATGACGGTCAGGTCGGCCGCGGCGATGACACTGCCGGCGGGTAGGGTCCGTGCCGCGCCCAGTCCGCCGGCGGCGACCGCGCCGGGCAGCAGCGCCAAGGCCAGGATCAGGGCCCGCATCACCGCACCTGCGCGGTGGCGCCGAGCATCTGGTCGGCGGCGGTGATGACCTTGGCGTTCAGCTCGTAGCCGCGCTGCGCCTTGATCAGTTCGGTGATCTCGCGCACGGCATCGACCGAGCTTTCCTCCAGATAGCCCTGCCGCAGGGTGCCCAGACCGTCCTGGCCCGGCGCCACGACCTGCGCCCCGCCCGAGGCGGCGGTCTCGATGAACAGGTTCGATCCGATCGCCTCCAGCCCTTTCTCGTTGGCAAAGCCGGCCAGGGTCAACTGGCCCAGCATCTCGGGCTCGACCCGGTCGCTGAAATAGGCATAGACCTCGCCGCCCGCGCTGATCGTGATGGTGCGGGCATCGTCGGGGATGGTGATGTCGGGCACCACCGGATAGCCGTCCGAGGTCACGACCTGCCCCTCGGCCGAGCGTTTGAGCCCCCCGTCGCGCGTATAGCCCGAGATGCCGGAGGGCAGCGTCACCTCCAGATAGCCGTCGCCCTCGATGGCCAGGTCCAGATCGCCGCCGGTCTGGGTCAGGGCGCCCTGCTGCAGGTTCACGCTGACGGCGGTGGGGCGCACGCCCAGGCCCAGCTGGACGCCCGCCGGGATGACGGTGCCATCGGCGGCGGTCACGCTGCCGGGGCGGGCGGCCTGCTGGTAATGCAGGTCGGCGAATTCGGCGCGCCGGGCGTTGTAGCCGGTGGTGGACATGTTGGCGAGGTTGTTCGAGATGACCTCGACGCGGGTCTGCTGGGCGCTCATGCCGGTGGCGGCGATCTGCAGGGCTCTCATGGGGGCTCCTTATCGGGTCATGGCGGTGATCGCGCCGCGGATCCGCTGATCCTCGCGATCCAGGAAACTCTGGCCCAGCTCGTAGGCGCGCTGGACCTCGATCATGCGGGTGATCTCGAAGACCGGGTCGACGTTCGACTCCTCCAGAAATCCCTGGCGGATGCGGCCGTCGGGGACCGGCTCGGGCTCGCCCTCAAGGGTGAAGGCGGTGCCGCCCTGCCGGGTCAGGTCGACCCCCTCGGGGGGCGCGAAGAGGCCGATGCGCCCGAAGGGCAGCCCGTTCGAGGACAGGGTCCCGTCAGGCCCGACCGCCACCGTGCCGGCGCCTGCCGGCAGGATGATCGGGCCCTGCCCCTCGTCCAGCAGGCGGTGGCCCTCCGAGGTCATCAGCTCGCCCTCGGGCGAGGGGGTGAAGGCGCCGGCGCGGGTCAGGCGCAGGCCGTCCGGCGCCTCGACCAGGAAAAATCCGGCGCCCTCGATCGCCAGGTCCAGGGTGTTGTTCGTCTGGGTCAGCACGCCCTGGGTCAGGTCCAGCAGGCGGCCGCGGGCATGGGCCATGGACAGCGTGTCGCCCCGGCGGTCCAGCGCGGCCAGATGCTCGGCGAAGATCACGCCCTCGCGGCGGAACCCCGCGGTGTTGGCGTTGGCGATGTTGTTGGCCACGACGCGCATCTCGGCCATCAGGCCGGACTGGCGGGACAGGCTGGCATAGACGGCGTTGTCCATGTCAGCTGCCCGCGATCAGGGGAATGATCTCGCCCAGGTAGAAATCCGACAGGGCGGTGGTCATGAAGCTCATCGAGACCCAGAAGACGACCAGCATCAGCCCCACCTTGGGCACGAAGGTCAGCGTCATCTCCTGCACCGAGGTCAGCGCCTGGAAGAGGCCGATCACCACGCCCGCGACCAGCGCCACGCCCAGCATCGGGGCCGAGATGCGGACCGAGATCAGCAGCGCCTGGCGCAGCATGTCGAAGAGGACCGTCTCGCCCATCACACGGGCATCCGCAGGATGTCCTGATAGGCCTCGACCACCTTGTCGCGGATGGCGACGACGGTGTTCAGCGTCAGTTCGGCCTCGGCGATGGTCTGGACCAGCTGCTGGGTGGTGACCTTGCCGGTCATCGCCCCGGTCGAGACCTCGTCGACCATCGCCATCTGGGCGGCGAAATCCTCGGCGGCCTGGCCCACCCGTTCCAAGGTGCGCGCGCCGGTCCCGGGTTCGGGGGCGACGGCCTGGCGGGCGGCGGAATAGGCAGTGGCGGCGTTCAGTCCGGACAGCATGGCGGCACCTTTCTAGCGGCGAAGAAGATCAAGAAGCGACGCGCCCATCTGGCGGGTCTGTTCGAACATGCGCAGGTTGGCCTCGTAGCTGCGGCCCGCCTCGCGGCTGTCG
The DNA here is from genome assembly GCF_004683865.2 of Paracoccus liaowanqingii. Lineage (NCBI taxonomy): Bacteria > Pseudomonadati > Pseudomonadota > Alphaproteobacteria > Rhodobacterales > Paracoccaceae > Paracoccus > Paracoccus liaowanqingii. The sequence goes on from NZ_CP038439.1 coordinate 321,104, forward strand.
GCCAGCTCGATCACCAGATCGACGTTGGACCCGTCGTAATACCCGTCCGGGTCGGCCATCGGATGGGCAGGGTCGTGGATGCGCGGCAGCACCGTCTGGTCCAGCCGCATCCGCCCCGCCGCCACCTCTCCGGTCGGGCGGCCGAAACGCACCGCCTCCTCGAAGGTGACCATCTTGCGGCGATAGCCGGGCGTGTCGGCATTGGCGATGTTCTCGGCCGTGTGGCGCAGGCGTTCGGTCTGCGCGCGCATGCCCGAGGCGGCCATCCTGAGGGGCGAGATCGGATCGGTCATCGGCGTCCCTCCCTACCTGCGGCCCAGGCTGGCCCGCATCAGGTCCAGCCCCGAGCGGTAGACGGCCAGCGACAGGTCGTGATGGCGCTTGACCTCGGCGGCGCGGACCATCTCCTCCTCCAGCGAGACCGAGTTGCCGTTGGGCGAGACGGGACCCGCGACCTGGATCACCCGCGCCTCGGCGGGCGACCAGTCCGGGCTGGCCAGATGGCGGGGATGGCTGACCTTCAGCGGCCCCGACCCGTCGTCGCGCCGATAGGTCTGGGCAAAGTCCTGCAGGTCGGTGGCCCGGTAGCCGGGCGTGTCGGCATTGGCGATGTTGCGCGCCACCTCGACATGGCGCTGCTGCACGTGCAGCCCCATCGCCCGGGCCATCCGCATCATCTCGATCTGGTCAAACATGAGGCTTCTCCTCAATTCCGCTAAACCCGGTCTTAACCTGCAGAGGTTTAGAAATCGTTTCGAGGATGCCGCCCGCATCGCCCGAAAAGGACCGCCCGATGGATAAACTTGACTCGATCGCCCGCCGCCTGTCGCAGCTGCGGCTGGTCACCTATCACGGCCGCGTCCAGTCGATCCGCGCAGGGCTGATCAGCGTCGAGGGGCTCAACGACCGCGCCTCGGTGGGCGACCGGGTGCGCATCGCGCTGGCCGGGGGCGATCTGGGCGGCGAGATCGTGGGCCTGACCCCGCGCAGCGCGCAGGTCCTGCCCGAGGGCACGATCGAGGGCCTGTCGGTCGGCGCCGCGGTCGAGCTGCTCTTCGCGCCGCGAATCGCCCCCTCGGACGACTGGATCGGGCGGATCATCGACCCGCTGGGCCAGCCGCTGGACGGGCGCCCGCTGCGCCCCGGCCCGGTCGCGCGCGGCTTTCGCAGCGAGGCGCCCGATGCCGTCACCCGCCGGCGGCTGGGGGGGCGGCTGGCCACGGGGATGGCGGTCTTCGACACGCTGCTGCCGGTCGTCGCGGGGCAGCGGATCGGGCTGTTCGCGGGCTCGGGCGTGGGGAAATCGTCGCTTCTGTCGCAGATGGCGCGCGGCGTGCAGGCCGATGTGGTGGTCATCGCCATGATCGGCGAGCGGGGGAGGGAGCTGCGCGAGTTCGTCGACAAGACCCTGGGCCCCGAGGGGATGGCGCGGGCGGTGATCGTCACCGCGACCTCGGACCGCTCGCCCCTGGTGCGGCGGCGCTGTGCCTGGGCCGCGATGACCGTGGCCGAGCATTTCCGCGACCAGGGCCGCCACGTGCTGTTCCTGGCCGATTCGATCACCCGCTTTGCCGAGGCGCATCGCGAGATCGCCCTGGCGGCGGGCGAGCCGCCCAGCTATCGCGGCTTTCCGCCCTCGGTGTCGAACCTGATCATGGGCTTGGCGGAACGTGCCGGGCCGGGGCCCGAGGGGGCGGGGGACATCACCGGGATCTTCAGCGTACTGGTGGCGGGGTCGGACATGGACGAGCCGGTGGCCGACATCCTGCGCGGCACGCTGGACGGCCATGTGGTGCTGGACCGCGCCATCGCCGAACGCGGGCGCTATCCGGCGGTGGACGTGGTGCGGTCGGTGTCCCGCTCTCTGCCCGACGCCGCCAGCGCGGTCGAGAATGCGCTGATCGCCCGCGCCCGCGTCGCCCTGGGCGCCTATGCCGAGTCGGAGCTGATGATCCGCGCGGGCCTCTACGCGCCCGGATCGGATGCCAAGCTGGACGAGGCGGTGCGGCTGTTTCCCCAGCTGGACGATTTCGTGACCCGCCGCTGCGGTTCGGTCGCCGACAGTTTCGCCGCGCTGGAGGCGGCCTTGCGCCTGCCGGTGCGGTCGCGGGCCTGAGCCCTGTCCATGAAACCAACTTGAATTTCGGCGCGTTTGAAGGACTAATGAATGTTAGAATTCCTCCACCGGGCATTGCGCCCGGAATCCCGATTTGCAACTGTCCGGTTGCCGAGAAAGTAGGGGCGGAATGGCAATTACTGAGTATTTTGTTCGGTTTCTTCAACGGCGAGACACCCTGCCAGAGCGCGACTTGGCCCGCCTGAGATCCCTGCGAACCGAGCATGTAAGCTTTGCCCCCGGAGAGGTGATCGTCCCCGCCGACCGGCTGGCGCATCGCAGCTGCATGATGCTGCGCGGCATGTCGGCCCGGTCCCACCGGCTGGTGGGCCGCCCCGACGAGCGCGTGATCACGGCCCTGCACGTGCCCGGCGACTTCGTGGACCTGCACGGATTCGTGCTTGCCGGCCTGGAGCATGCCGTGGTCGCCGTGGGCCCCGCCGAGGTCGAGTTCATCGACCACGAGGAGCTGACCGAGATCACCGAGAACTTCCCCCACCTGACGCGGCTCCTGTGGATGGCGACGCTGATCGACGCGGCGGTGCACCGGCAATGGCTGGTCGCGGCCGCCTCGCTGCGCTCCAGCGCGCATCTGGCGCATCTTCTGTGCGAGCTTTACAGCCGCCTGAACGCGGTCGGGGCGTCCGCCGATCACCGCTTCTCGCTGCCGCTTCTGCAGCGCGAGCTGGCCGACATCCTGGGCTATTCGCCCATCCACGTGAACCGGGCGGTGCGCGATCTGCGCGACCGGGGGCTGATCCGCTGGTCGGGGGCCGACATCCGGATCCTCGACTGGAAGGGCTTGGCGATGCTGGCGCGGTTCGACCCGACCTATCTGGACATGGAGCGGCAGAGCCGCTGACGCGGCCCTATTCGCACAGCCGCCACCCGCCGTTGCGGGCGGCGATGTCCAGATGCAGGTGGTCGTCATGGGCCGCGTTCGATCCCGGCCCCAGCACGGTCGAGAACATCAGGCAGGCCGTGCCGCGCGCCGCCGCCAGAAAGCTCTCCTCGGGATTGCCGTCGCCGACCCGGGGCTGCACCGGCACCGGGTCCGCCCCCTCGAAGACGAAGCCCATCACGTCCACCGCATTGCCGTAGCCGTGTTCCGAGGGCTTGGGATCGGCCGCGCCCGTGCCCACCCGGTCGCGGCACTGATAGGCGGGGCCGGTCTGCAGCGCGACCAGCCGCCCGCCCTCGGGCAGGGCGGCCGCCGCCGGGCGCAGGAAACCCTGCACCCACAGCGCCAGCGACCGCGCCGTGGCGCAGCGCATGACCGGGCTGCCGGTCAGCTCGACCCCCGGCAGGATCTCTGTCACGCGGATCGGCCGGGCGATGCCGCAATCGCGCAGGTCGGGATCGGTGACCGGCGGCTCGGGGGTGAAGCGGGTGCCCAGCACGCTCAGCGCCATCCGGCAGGCGGTGGTCTCGCCATCGCTTTCCGCCAGGGTGAACCAGACGGGCGGGGGCGGGGGGCCGAAAGGCTCGCCGATTGCGGCGGTCTCGGGCGCGGTGTCGTCGGCGGGGCCGTCGTCCCCGGCGACCTCCGCGGCGGTGCGGCCCTCGGCGGCCCCATCGTCAGGGGCGCCCTCTTCGGGAGGCGTCGGATCGGCGGCCGTGACATCGGCCGGCGCCTCGGCACCCCCCTCGGCCTCCGCCCCGGCATCCTCCGGCCCCAGCTCTAACGGTCGCTCGGGCGGGCGGTCGCCGTCGGGCAGGACCTCCGCCGCCTCGGCGGGCGGGCGGTCCTGCGCGGCGGCGGGCAGGGCCACGGCCAGCGCCAGGATCAGCGCCAGATGCCGGGCGGCGCTCACGGCTGCGCCTCGTCCGGCAGCGGGACCACGAAGCCCTCGGGCAGCGCGCCGGTCAGCGCCTCGCTCAGCGGATCGGCGGCGGGATCGCCCGGGACGGGCGTCACCGGCGCGGCGGGCTCGGTCGGGGTCTCCAGCCCGTCCAGCAGGACCGTGGCGGGGTTGGCGGCCGCAGGCGCCACCGCCGCGGGCGGGGCCATCGGGTCGGGCAGGGCCAGCGGCTGCTGCGGATCGGGGGTGGCGGTCTGCACCGTGCCCTCGGGCAGGGCGATGGCCGCGACCGGCGGCGTGGTGGCGCGGCCCGCCCCGGTGACCTCGGCGATGGTGACGCCCGAATCGAGGAACTCGACCGTGGTCCCGCCGATCGCGACCATGCGCGCCAGCTCCTCGGCATCCCAGTTCGTCAGCCGCACGCAGCCATTCGAGGCGTTGTGGAACAGCTGCGAGGGCGTGGGCGTGCCGTGGATGCCGTAGGTGGGCTTGGTCAGGCCGATCCAGACGGATCCCACCGGCCCGTTCGGCCCGGGCGGGATGACCAGCGGCCTGTCGTTGCCCTCCTGCCGGAAGTTCACGTCCGGGTTGTAGGTATAGTTGGGGTTGATCGCCACGTTGCGCACCTGATGCGTCCCCGCGGGCGAGGGCGTCGCGGTCGAGCCGATGGTCGCGGGATAATCCACCACCATCTGCCCGCGCGCGTCATAGCCCGCGACGCGGCGGTTGTCCTTGTCGATGATGATCCGCGCCACCGACCCGCGGAGCGGCGGGTTGGGGGCCATGACCCGGATCGTCGCGCCGGGGGCCAGCGGCGTGCCCGGGTTCAGGAAGGCGATGAAGCGCTCGTCCATGTGGAACCGCTCGCCCAGACGCTCGGCCACGCTGGTATGGGACAGCTCGGCCATCAGCGCCTTCTCGGCATAGTCGGTGGGGATCGCGGCGACCAGCCCCGCCGCATCCTCGGGCGTGATCACGTAGGTCTGGGTGACGGGCCGCGTCGCATAGGACTGCAGCAGGTTCCAGACATGGGGGTCCATCACCCCGTCCTGCGGCAGGCCGGTGCGCCGCTCGAACGCCTTGATCGCGCTCTGGCTCATGCCGCCCTTGAACCCGTCGATGACCCCGGGCGAGGTGCCCGAGCGGTCCAGCAGCAGCTGCACCTTGGCCGTCAGCGCCGAGCGTCCGCCGGGCAGGTCGCCCCCGCCATATTGCGCCGCCTCGATGTCGTCGGCGCTGAAGGGCAGGTCCTGCTGGGCCGCCGCGGGAAGGGTGAAGCCGAGCGCAAGACACACGGCCAGCGCGAACCGGGGGGCGAAGGGGGAGGTCATGAAAGCTCCATTTGTCTGGAGGACAGCATCGGGCATATGGCGGATATCCGCCAGATGAACCATCCCTCACGTTTCGGTCAATTGGATGTTGCGTTCCGCTCTGCGGAATGGCAGCCTGCATGGTGGAACTGGGAGGAGTTTTCACCATGACTGCACCGTCTTTCACGGCGTTGATGGCGGGCGGGCTGATGGCCGCGCTGGCCACGTCCGCCGCCGCCGAAACCGTCCTCATCTATGGCGAGCCGGGTCCCAACCGGGGCGCGCGGGCCGAGGCCACGCAATGGTTCGCCGATCAGGTGGCCGAACAGTCTGCGGGCGACCTGCGCCTGGACATCACCTGGGGGGGCGCGCTGTTTTCCGAACGCGCCGCCGTGCAGTCGCTGCGCGACGGGGTGGCCGATCTGGGCAGCGTCATCGGTGTCTATTTCCCGCAGGACCTGGTGGCCTATGGCATCGCCGACCTGCCGCTGGACAATCCCGACCCCTGGGTCGGCATGAAGGCCACCGACGCGCTGATGCGCAACAACGAGCAGATCCAGGCCAATCTGGCCGCGCAGAACCTGGTCTATGTGGGCACCTACACCACCTCGGCGGTGCAGATGGGCTGCAAGGGACCGGCGGTCACCTCGGTCGACCAGCTGGCGGGCAAGAAGGTCCGCGGCGTGGGCGCCTATGGCCAGACCTTCCGCGACCTCGGCGCCACGCTGGTCGACATGACCGTCTACGAGGCCTACCAGGGGCTCGAGAACGGGCTGATCGACTGCACGCAGACCTATTCCTATCTGGTCGCGGCGCTGAAGTTCGACGAGGTCTTCGACAGCTACACCTTCATCGACTGGGGCCAGGTCGGCGCCCTGGGCATCGTCATGAACAAGTCGATGTACGACAACCTGTCGCCCGAACAGCAGCAGGTCGTGATGACCGCGGGCGAGGGCCTGGCGGACGAGTTTGGCCGCATCATCGGCGAGGCGAACGCCGAATCGATCGCCATGCTGGAAGAGGCCGGCAAGGAGATCGTCAGCTTCTCGGACGAGGACCGCGCCCGCCTGACCGAGGCCGCCCAGCCCTATCTGGACGACTGGACCGCCCGCGCCGATGCGGCGGGCCTGGACGGTGCCGCCCTGCTCGAGGAATATCGCGGCCTGATCGCGCAATATTCCGAAGAGCTGGAAAGCCAGGGCTATCCCTGGGATCGCGGCTGATCCCATGCGCCTGATCGAGCGGACTCTGCTGGACCTGGCCGTCCTGGCCCTGATCGCCCTGGGCGTGGTGATCTTCGCCAATGTGGCGATGCGCGCGGTGCTGGGCTCCAGCGTGCCCGACGCGATCATCATCGTGCGGGAGCTGATGGTCGCGGCCATCATCCTGCCCGTGGCGGCGGCGACGGCGGCGCGCAGCCACGTCGCCGTCACCTTCGTCAGCGACCGGCTGCCCGTGCGCCGCCGGTCGCAGCTGATTGTGCTGGGCCATGTGGTGGGCCTGCTGGCGCTGGCGCCGCTGATCTACGCCTCGTGGCGCGTGACGGCGCAGACCTACGGCTCGGGCGAGTTCTACTATGGCGACCTGAACCTGCTGCGCTGGCCCGGCGTGGCCCTGTTCCTGACGGGGCTGGTGCTGACCTGGGTGCGGCTGGCGATCCTGCTGGCGGGCGACCTGGCCCAGTTGCGGCGCGGCGACGCGATCCTCGACTCTGACGGAAACGAGGTGATCTGATGGATGCCATGACGATCGGACTTGTCGCGATGGCGGCGGTCCTGGTGCTGCTGGCCGCGCGCGTCCCCATCGCCTTCGCCCTGGCGGGCGTTGCGGGGGTCGGCACCTTCCTGATCTATGCCACCCGCGCGGGCGGCTGGATGCCCGACCGGGCGCTGAACCCGACTAGCTCGGTCCTGTTCTCGAACTTCTTCGACCTGGTCCATTCCTACGACCTGTCGATGGTGCCGCTGTTCGTGGCCCTGGGCAACATCGCCTTCTACGCGGGCATCACCACGCGCATCTACGACGCCGCCGCCGTCTGGCTGCGGCAGCTGCCCGGCGGCGTGGCGATGGCCTCGGTCCTGGGCTGCGGCGGCTTCTCGGCCATCTCGGGCTCGTCCATCGCCTGCGCCTCGACCATGGGCCGCATCTGCGTGCCCGAGATGCTGCGCATGGGCTATGACCCGCGCCTGGCCACGTCCTCGGTGGCGGTGGGCGGCACGCTCGGCTCGCTGATCCCGCCCTCCGTCCTCTTCATCCTCTACGGCATCTTCACCGAGACCTCGATCGCGCAGCTGTTCCTGGCGGGCATCCTGCCCGGGCTGCTGTCGCTGGCGGGGATGCTGCTGGTCATCGCCTGGTGGGTCGCCCGCGACCCCGCCGCCGCCCCGCGCGGCGAGGCCAGCGATGCCAGCCGGCTGGAGGCCGCGCTGGCCGCCTGGCCCGCCGTCCTGCTGTTCGTCGTCATCGTGGGCGGCATCTATGGCGGCATCTTCACCGCGACCGAGGCCGCCGCCGTCAGCGTCGTGCTGACCACGATCATCGGCTTCGCGCAGCGCCGCCTGACGCTGGACGTCTTCTGGCGCGCGATCCGCGAAAGCCTGACGCAGACGGCGGCGATCTTCCTGATCGCGGGGGCGGCCAAGATCTTCGTCAGCTTCGTGGCCCTGACCGGCATGGCCGGCGCGGTCGTGGGCTGGGTCGCGGATGCGGAACTGTCCTTCGCCATGCTGATGGTCGTGGTGGTGGTGATCTATCTGGTCCTGGGCATGTTCCTGGACCCGATCGGCATCATGGTCCTGACGCTGCCCTTCATGGTCCCGCTGGTCGAGGGCTATGGCCTGAACCTGATCTGGTTCGGCGTCATCGTCGTCAAGCTGCTCGAGATCGGGCTGATCACCCCGCCCGTGGGCCTCAACGTCTTTGTGGTCAGCAACGTCACCAAGTCCGTGGGGATCGACAAGATCTTCGCGGGGGTGACGCGCTTCCTGGCCATCGACATGCTGGTCCTGGTGCTGCTGATCCTCTTCCCCGTGATCTCGCTTCTGATCCCCGGATCGATGTGATGTCCGACCCCCGCCCGGCCTACGAGCAGGACCGCGCCTTCGCCAGCACGCTGGCGCGGGGCCTGTCGGTGCTGCGTGCCTTCCGGGCGGGGGATGACGGGCTGACCAATGCCCAGATCGCGGAACGCACGGGCCTGCCGAAATCCACCGTTTCGCGGCTGACCTTCACGCTGGGCTGCCTGGGCTACCTGACGCAGCCGCAGCGCGCCGACCGCTATCGCCCCGGCCCCACGCTTCTGGCGATGGGCCATGTGGCGGCGGCCTCGCTGGCCTTCCTCGATCCCGCGCAAGAGATGATGCAGGCCCTGGCCGACCGCACCGGCACGCTGGTCCTCTTCGCCGTGCGCGACCGCGACAAGGTGGCCTTGATGCGCACCTGGCGCCCGCAGCGCGTGGCCTCGATCTGGCTGGAGGTCGGGCACCGCCTGCCGGTGGGCGGCTCGTCCTCGGGCCTTGCGGTGCTGGGCGCCACCACGCAGGCCGAATTCGCGGGCCTGCTGGAGGACCGCCCCGAGAACCCCCTGGACGGCGGCACCCTGCAGGACCTGCGGCTCGAGGCGCGCGCCCAGCTGGTCGGGCAGGGCTACACCGTGGTGCGGCGCGACCTGCGCCACACCCGCACCATCTCGGCCGTGTCGGTGCCCTTCCGCTCGCCCCGGCTAGCGGGGCCGGTGGCCTTTTCCTGCGGGGCGCTGGACGACGTGCTGCCCGACGACCGCATCACGGCCGAGGTCGGCCCCGCCCTGCGCGACACCGTCGCCCGCCTGCAACGCCTCGTGGGCACCCAAGGCAGCCCCGCCTGGCCCGGCACGCCCACCGACTGAAGGACATTCCATGCCCGTCACCTATCACCGCAGCGGCGCCACCGGCGTCATCACCATCGACAACCCGCCGGTCAACGCGACCGGACAGGCGGTGCGCGCGGGGCTGATCGAAGCCGCCCGCGCCTTCGCCGCCGACGAGGGCGCACGGGCCGCCGTGATCCTCTGCGCGGGCCGCACCTGGGTCGCGGGGGCCGACATCTCGGAATTCGGCAAGCCCCCGCAGGATCCGTCGCTGCCCGACGTCATTGCCGCCATCGAGGCGCTGGAAAAGCCCGTCGTGGCCGCGATCCACGGCACGGCGCTTGGCGGCGGGCTGGAGCTGGCGCTTGGCTGCCATGCCCGCATCGCCGCCCCCGGCGCCCGCATGGGCCTGCCCGAGGTGACGTTGGGCCTGCTGCCCGGCGCGGGCGGCACGCAGCGCCTGCCGCGCCTGATCGGGCTGATGCCCGCGCTGGACATGATCACCTCGGCCCGGCAGATGGGCGCCGCCGAGGCGCGCGACCTGGGCCTGATCGACGCCGTGGCGCCGGATGATCTGACCGATGCCGCGATGCAGATGGCCGAGCGCCTGGCAGGCCAGCCCCCGCGCCGCACCTGCGATCTGCCCGCCCCGCCCGCCGATCCCGCGGCCACCGAGGCGCTGACTGCGACGCTGGCGGCCAAGCTGCCCGGCCAGATCGCCCAACGCGCCGCCGTCGATGCCGCGACCGAAGGGCTGGCCCTGCCCTTCGCGGACGGGATGGAGGTCGAGCGTGCCGCCTTCCGCGCCCTGATGGACAGCCCGCAGCGCGCCGCGCTGATCCATGCCTTCTTCGCAGAACGCGCCGTGGCCCACCTGCCGCAGATCAGGGGCGTCGATCCGCGCGCGCTCGACCGCATCGGCGTGATCGGCGGCGGCACGATGGGGGCGGGGATCGCGGCGGCCTGCCTGCTGGCCGGGCTGGACGTGACCCTGATCGAACGCGACGCGGCCGCCGCCGACACCGCCCGCGCCACCGTCGCCAAGCTGCTGGACGGCGCCGTGACGCGCGGCAAGCTGGCCGCCCCCGCGCGCGACGCGATCCTTGCCGACACCTTCCGCACCGCCACCGACTATGCGGCGCTGAGCGACGCCGACCTGATCATCGAGGCGGTTTTCGAGACGATGGAGGTCAAGCACCAGGTCTTTGCCGAACTGGACCGCGTGGCCAGGCCCGGCGCGGTGCTGGCCACCAACACCTCCTATCTGGACGTGGACGCCATCGCCGCCGCGACCTCGCGCCCGGCGGACGTGATCGGGCTGCATTTCTTCTCGCCCGCCCATGTCATGCGCCTGCTGGAGGTGGTCGTGGCCGACCGCACCGCGCCCGAGGTCACCGCGACCGGCTTCGCGCTGGCGAAGCGGCTGAAGAAGATCGCCGTGCGCGCGGGCGTCTGCGACGGCTTCATCGGCAACCGCATCCTGTCGCATTATCGCGCGGCGGTGGATGCGATGGTGCTGGACGGAGCCTCGCCCTATCAGGTGGACCGCGCGCTGACCGGCTTCGGCTTCGCGATGGGCCCCTATGCGGTCAGCGACCTGGCGGGCTTGGACATCGGCTGGATGACCCGGCAGCGCAAGGCGGCCACCCGCCACCCCCGCGACCGCGTGCCGGTCTTTGCCGACCGCCTGTATGAACTGGGCCGCCTGGGGCGCAAGTCCGGGCGCGGCTATTACCTCTATGACGGCGGCAAGCCGCAGCCCGACCCCGAGCTGGAGCCCCTGCTGGCGCAGGTCCGCGCCGATCTGGGCATCGCCCCGCGCGACTTCACCGACGCCCAGATCGTCGACCGGACGATGGCCGCGCTGGTGAACGAGGCCGTCCGCACCGTCGCCGACGGCACCGCGCTGCGGCCCTTGGATGTCGATGTGGTCATGCTGAACGGCTACGGCTTTCCGCGCTGGCGCGGCGGGCCGATGCACTGGGCCGATGCGCAGGGCCTGCCCCAGATCCTGGCGCAGATCGACGCCCTCGCCGCCGAGGATGACCATTTCTGGCAGGCCGCGCCCCTGTTGCGCGATCTGGTGGCCGAAGGGCGCCGCCTGGCCGAGCTGAACGAAGGACCCAAGCCATGAACCGACCCGTCATCGTCTCGACCGCCCGCACCGCCATCGGCCGGGCCGGGCGCGGCGCCTTCAACCGCACCCATGGCGCGGTGCTGGCAGGGGCCACCGCCCGCGCCGTCATCGACCGCGCGGGCATCGACCCCGCGCTGGTCGAGGACAGCATCTGGGGCTGCGGCTATCCCGAATACGTCACCGGCGGCAACATCGCCCGGCAGGCGGTGATCCGCGCGGGCCTGCCCGACAGCGTGGCGGGCACGACGGTCAACCGCTTCTGCGCCTCGGGCCTGCAGGCGCTGGCCATGGGCGCGCAGATGGTCGTCCAGGAAGGCGCCCGCGCCGTGCTGGTGGGCGGCGTGGAAAGCATCTCGCTGATCCAGCCCCCCGTCCGCCATTCCCGCGAGGCCTGGATCGAGGCCAACCGCCCCGACCTCTACATGCCGATGATCGAGACCGCCGACATCGTGGCCGCCCGCTATGGCATCACGCGCGCGGCGCAGGACGCATACGCCGTCCAGTCCCAGGCCCGCACCGCCGCAGCCCAGGCCGCCGGGATCTTCGACGACGAGATCATTCCGATGACCGTCACCATGTCGGTCACCGACAAGGCCACCGGCGAGAGCAGCGACCGTCAGGTGACCATCACCGCCGACGAGGGCAACCGCCCCGGCACCGCGCTGGAGGCCTTGGCCAAGCTGGAGCCCGTGCGCGGCGCGGGCCAGTTCGTCACCGCGGGCAACGCCTCGCAGCTCTCGGACGGGGCCGCGGCCCTTTTGGTGATGGACGCCGCCCTGGCCGCCTCGCTGAACCTCGAGCCCCTGGGCGCCTTTCACGGCTTCGCCGTCGCGGGCTGCGCGCCCGACGAGATGGGCATCGGCCCGATCCATGCCGTGCCGCGCCTGTTGGAACGCCACGGGCTGACGGTCCAGGACATCGACCTGTGGGAGCTGAACGAGGCCTTCGCCAGCCAGTGCCTCTATTGCCGCGACACGCTCGGCATCGACCCGGAAAAATACAACGTCAATGGCGGCGCGATCTCGATCGGCCATCCCTTCGGCATGACCGGCGCCCGCACCGCCGGCCACATCCTGCGCGAAGGCCGCCGCAGGGGCGCCCATTGGGGCGTCGTCACCATGTGCGTGGGTGGCGGCCAGGGTGCCGCCGGACTTCTGGAGATCTTCTGATGGACATGCGTTTCACCCCCGACGAGCTGGCCTTCCGCGACGAGGTCCGCGCCTTCCTTAAGGCCGAGCTGGACCCGGGCCTCGCCCGCAAGGTCCGCCTGCACGACGAGCTGACCAAGGCCGAGATGGAGGGCTGGCACGCCAAGCTGCAGGCGCGCGGCTGGCTGGCCGGCAACTGGCCCACCGAATTCGGCGGCGCAGGCTGGACCCCCATCCAGCGCCATATCTTCGAGGAGGAATCCGCCCGCGCCCATGCCCCGCGCATCGTGCCCTTCGGCATCGCCATGCTGGGCCCGGTCCTGCAGAAGTTCGGCTCAAAAGAGCAGCAGGACCACTGGCTGCCGCGCATCCTGAACGGCGACGACTGGTGGTGCCAGGGCTATTCCGAACCCGGCGCCGGGTCCGATCTGGCCGGCCTGCGCTGCGCCGCCGTGCGGCAGGGCGACCATTACGTCGTGACCGGGCAGAAGACCTGGACCACGCTCGGCCAGCACGCCAACATGATCTTCTGCCTCGTGCGCACCTCGACCGAGGGCAAGAAGCAGGAGGGGATCAGCTTCCTGCTGATCGACATGGACAGCCCCGGCGTCACCGTCCGCCCCATCGTCCTTCTGGACGGCACCGCCGAGGTGAACGAGGTCTGGTTCGACGAGGTCCGCGTGCCCGTGGCCAATCTGGTGGGCGAGGAGAACCAGGGCTGGACCTATGCCAAGTACCTGCTGACCCACGAGCGCACCAACATCGCAGGCGTGGGCTTTGCCACCGCCGCGCTGGACAACCTGCAGCGCGTGGCCCGCGCGCAGGTCCATCGCGGCCAGCCTTTGTCGCAGGACCCCCTGTTCGCCGCGCAGCTGGCCGAGGTCGAGATCGAGCTGATGGCCATGTCCACGACCAACCTGCGGATGCTGTCCCAAGCGGCGCAGGGGCAGGCGCCCGGCATCGAAAGCAGCATGCTCAAGATCAAGGGTACCCAGATCCGCCAGCGGCTGGATGCCCTGACCCGCCGCGCCTATGGCGGCCAGGCTTCGGCCCTGCCGACGCTCGGCAACGAGGGCCCGGACGGCGCCGACGAGGCCCTGTCGGCCACGGCCACCTGGCTGAACAACCGCAAGCTGTCCATCTATGGCGGCTCGAACGAGATCCAGCGCAGCATCATTGCCGGCGCCCTGGCGAAAGGATGATCCCGTGGATTTCCAGCTTTCCGACGACCACCGCATGCTGCAGGACAGCCTGCGCGGCATCCTGACCCGCCATACCGGCGAGGCGCTCTGGCCCGCGCTGGTCGAGGCCGGCGTGCCGGCGGCCCTGCTGACCGAGGACGAGGGCGGCTTCGACGGATCGGGCGCGGCCATCGCGCTGATCTTTCAGGAACTGGGCCGGGCCGGGGTGGCCCTGCCGCTGATCCCGGCCATGATCGCCGCCGCCGCCTTCGCGCAGGCGGGCCAGCCCGCCGAAGACGGCGCGGCCCTGGCCTTCGCCGATGCCGAGCCCGGCACGCGGCATGACCGGGGCGTCGCGATCTCGGTCCAGGGCGACCGCCTGACCGGGCGCAAGACCATGGTGGCGGGCGCCGAGGGTGCGGCGGCGATCCTGGTCACCACGGCGGATGCGCTGTGGCGGCTGGCGCCCGACGCGCCGGGCGTGACGATCCGCCCCTATCCGATGCTGGACGGCCAGCGCGGCGCCGACCTGATCCTGGAAGATGCCCCCGCCACCCGGCTTGGCGCCATCGCCGATTTCGGCGGCCCCCTGGCGCGCGGCGTGCTGGCCCATTCGGCGCTCGCCTTGGGCGCGATCACGGCGGCGGTCGACCTGACGCTGGATTATCTGAAACAGCGCAAGCAGTTCGGCCAGCCGCTGATCGCCTTCCAGGCGCTGGCCCATCGCATGGCCGATCTGGCGGTCGAGGTCGAACAGGCCCGTTCGGCCGTCACCAACCTCTCGGGCCATCTGGACGCCGAACCGGCGCTGCGCGACCGCCATGTGCAGGCCTGCAAGGTCACCGTGGGCCGCGTCGCCCGTCTGGTCGCCGAGGACGCGGTGCAGCTGCATGGCGGCATCGGCATGACCGAGGAATACGCGCTCGGCGGCATGATCCGCCGCCTGCTGGCCGCCGAGACGGCGATGGGCGATGCCGACTGGCATCTGGAGCGTTTCGCGCGCGGCGAACCGGCCTTCGCATGACCGGCGACCTGATCCGCGACGAGACCGGCACGCAGCGCCTGATCGGCTATGTCCTCGACGTGAGCCAGTCGGACAAAAGCGCGCGCTGCGTCCTGGATCTGGATGACCGACACCTGAACCGTCAGGGCATGCTGCATGGCGGGCTGGCCGCCACGCTTCTGGACAGCGCGATGGGGGCCACAGGCAGCCTGACGGTCGATCCGTCGGGGCGCCATCCCTTCACCACGCTGGCGCTGACGGTGAACTATCTGGCGCCGGGCCGACCCGGACAGGTCACCGCCGCGGGCCGCGTGACCGGCGGCGGCCGCTCGACCCTGTTCATCGAGGGCACATTGCGCCATCAGGACGGCACGCTGATCGCCACCGCGACCGGCGTGTTCCGAAAATCGTCCAAGGTGCCCGCATGACCGACCTGATGACCAACCCCCATTGCGAGATCAGCGATCTCGGCGACCGCCTCGTCGTGGAGAACCGCAACGCCGCGCGGCGCAACGCCCTGACGCCCGAGTTCCACGCGGGCCTGCACCACGCGCTGCGGCTGGCCGCAGACCAGCCCCGCATCGGCGCGGTCATCGTGATGGGCGAGGGCGACTTCTTCTGCGCGGGCGGCGATCTGAACATGCTGATCACCGCACAGACCATGGACGAGGAGGCCCGCCGCGCCCGCATCGACGCGCTGAACGACCTGATCCGCGCCGTGGTCCACTGCCCCCGCCCGGTGATCGCCGTGGTGGAAGGGGGCGCCGCGGGCGCCGGCCTGTCGCTGGCGCTGGCCTGCGACATGGTGATCTCGGCCCGCGACGCGCGCTTCACCGCGGCCTATGTGACGGCGGGGCTGGTCCCCGATGGCGGGCTGACGGCGGCGCTGGCCGCGGGCCTGCCGCCGCAGATGGCCGCACAGATGGCCCTGACCGGCCAGCCGGTGGGCGCCGAACGCCTGCATGCCTTGGGCCTCATCAACGAGCTGACCGACCCGGGCGAGGCGATCATGGCCGCCATGGCCTTGGCCGACCACCTGGCCCACGGCCCCGCCGAGGCGCAATCCGCGATCAAGCGCCTGCTGACCGACGCCCGCAGCGCCGCCTTCGAGGCGAGCCTGACCGCCGAACGCGATGCCATGGCCACGGCCCTTGCCGCCCCCGAGGCCGCCGAGGGCATCAGCGCCTTCCTGGCCAAGCGCCCCCCCGATTTCCGCCGCCTCCGCGAGGACAGATGACCGATCCCACCCGCATCCACCAGCTGCTCGACCGCGCCGCCGCCGCCCATCCGGACCGGCCCGCCCTGACCGACTGGAACAGGCGCGAGCTGAGCTACGCCGAGCTGACCGCCGCGATCGCCCGCACCGAACAGGACCTGCGGGATCTGGGCATGCGCCCCGGCGACCGCCTGCTGATCGTGGCCGAGAACGCGGCCTCGGTCCCGGTGCTCCTGATGGCGGCCAGCCGGATGGATGCGGTGGCGGTGCCGGTGAACGCCCGCATGACCGGCCCGGAGCTTACCAAGATCGCGGGCCATACCGACCCCCGCCTGACCGTCTATCTGGGCGATGTCAGCGACCCGGCCTCCGCCCATGCCGCGGCCGCCGGCGCCCGGCCGGTGACGCTGGCCCAGTCCGCGCTGCAGGTCGCGGGCCCCTTCGACACCACCCCCGAGACGCCCGAGCCCGGGACCGGCATGACGGCGGTGATCCTCTACACGACCGGCACCACGGGCCTGCCCAAGGGCGTGATGCTGACCCATGGCAACCTGATCTTCGGCGGCCTCTCCTCGGCCCGGCTGCGCGGGATCGGCCCCGCCGACGTGATCCACGGCGTGCTGCCGCTGACCCATGTCTTCGGCCTGACCTCGATGATGTGCGCGGGCCTGTCGGCGGGCGCGCATCTGCGCCTCCATCCACGCTTTTCGGCCGCCGCCACCCTGGACGCGCTGGCCCGCGACGTCACCGTCCTGCCCGCCGTCCCGCAGATGCACGCCGCGATCATGGCCGAGGCCCGCACCCGCGGCCTAGACCGCCTGACCGGCCCGCTGCGCTATGTCAGCAGCGGCGCCGCGCCGCTCGATCCCGACTGGAAGCGCCGGGCCGAGGCCTTCTACGGCCTCGCGCTGCAGAACGGCTACGGCATGACGGAAACCACGGCGGGCGTCACCATCACCGCCAATGCGAAGGGCGATCCCGACCCCTCGGCAGGCGTGCCGCTGCCCGGCGTGCAGATCGCACTGGACGCCTCGGTCGGGCGCGAACCCGGCACGGGAGAGGTGCTGACGCGCGGCCCCCATGTCATGCGCGGCTACTTCCGCCATCCGCAGGCCACGGCGGCCGTGCTGGACGCCCAAGGCTGGATGCATACCGGCGATCTGGGGCGGCTGGACGCGCAGGGGCGCCTGCACATCGTCGGCCGCAGCAAGGAGCTGATCATCCGCGGCGGCTTCAACGTCTACCCGCCCGAGGTCGAGGCGGCGCTGAACGACCATCCGGCGGTGCTGCAGACGGCGGTGATCGGCCATGTCCGCCCGGGCGGCGACGAGGAGGTCCTGGCCTTCTGCCAGCTGACCGCTCCGGGCGCCGTGACCGCCGAGGCGCTGGCCGCCCATGCCGCGGCCCGGCTGTCGGCCTACAAGCGGCCCACGCGGATCCTGCTGACCGGCCCGCTGCCGGCGGCGGCGACGGGCAAGGTGCTCAAGCACCGGCTGATGGAGCATTTCGCCGACCTTCTGGCCGACCTGCCGCGCGCCTGATCCGGCGCGCGGGCCACCGGTGCCCCCGAGGGCGACCGGTCCTTTGCCCCCCGTAAGGGGCGGCGCCGTCAGTCCTTCAGGACCAGCCGGTGATGCGGAGGATAGAACTGCCGGGCGAAGGACACCGGCAGGCCGTTCAGGGTGTTCACCCGCTCGATCGCCATGACCGGGGTGCCGACGGCGACCAGCAGGTTCATGGCGCAGGCGCCGGTGGCACCTTCGGCCAGAATGGAAAAGCGGCTCTGCGCCACGGGCAGCGACCGCGCCAGCCATTCCTGCGGCGGCACGGTGCCGAACAGCCGGGCGTCGGGCAGGTTGATGGCGCGGGGGTTCAGCCAGATCGCCTCGCAGCAATGCGGGCGGTCGTCGGCCATGTGGCGCGACTTGACCAGGATCATGCTGTCGCCGGCATCCACCTGCAGGGCCTGCATCGCCTCGGGGCTGGGCGGGCGCGCCAGGCAGTCGGTCATCTGATAGCCGTAGCGCGCGCCCAGGGCCTCGATCTCGTCGCGGATCACCGGCAGGGACATCATCGCGCGGCGCGACGAGGTCGCGGTGACGCGGGTGCCCACCTTGCGGCGGCGCTGCACGATGCCGCTGTCGGCCAGTTCGCGCAGCGCGCGGTTCACGGTCGCCCGGGCGCAGCCCATTTCCTTGGACAGGATCTGTTCGGTGGGGATCAGGCTGCCCGGAGGCCATTCGCCGGACCGGATGCGATCCAGCACATCGGCCCTGACAGCCTGCCAGGTGTTCAACCGGCGGCGGTCGGTCTCCGGTCCCGATGGTCGGATCAGGCCGGGGGCAGCTGCATGCAAACTAGACATATTAGGACTCGTGAAAAAACTTCTATCGATAATGAATAGACGATTTCACCGTCAGGGCCAGTTGTCCAAATCGCCAAGGGTGGGGCCTTGCCGCCCTGCCCACACAACCGGAAACCCTTTTCTTTTGCGACCGCTCTGCTAGATGCAGGTCCTGCAAGGACGACGGCGGACCGATGCGTTTCATTCCCACACGACATTCGGGTCCGGCGGTCCCGCAGGCCGCGGCACTGACCTCCTGGGGGGTGCTGGTGGCCATTAGCCTGTGCCATATGGTCAATGACGTGATGCAATCGATGCTGGCGGCGATCTATCCGCTGCTGCAGGTCGAATTCGCGCTGTCCTACACCCAGATCGGGATCATGACATTCGCCTTCCAGGTCACGGCCTCGCTGCTGCAGCCGCTGATCGGCATGGCCACCGACCGCCATCCGCAGCCCCGCTCGCTGCCCTTCGGGATGATGTCCACCCTGACCGGGGTGGTGCTTCTGGCCTTCGCGCAGCGCTACGAGATGCTGCTGGCGGGCGCGATGCTGATCGGCATCGGCTCGGCGGTCTTCCATCCCGAAAGCTCGCGGGTGGCGCGGCTGGCCTCGGGCGGGCGCTTCGGCACGGCGCAGTCGCTGTTCCAGCTGGGCGGCAATGGCGGGCAGGCGATGGGACCGCTGCTGGCGGCCTTCATCGTGGTGCCGCTCGGCCGCCCCGCCGTGGCGTGGTTCGCGGTCGCCGCGGCGCTTGGCGCCGCGATCCTGTGGCAGGTGGGAACCTGGGCCGAGGAACGCCGCCGCGCCAGTGCCGCCACCGCCGACCGGACCCTGCACCTGCCGCGCAAGACGGTCATCCGCGCCATCGCCGTGCTGGCCCTTCTGGTCTTCACCAAGAACATCTACAGCGCCTCGATGACCAGCTATTTCACCTTCTTCACCATCGACAAGTTCGGCCTGTCGACCCAAGGGGCGCAGATCATGCTGTTCCTGTTCCTCGCCGGCATGGCGGGGGGCGTGATGCTGGGCGGCGTGATCGGCGACCGGGTGGGGCCCCTGACCGTCATCTGGGTGTCGATCCTGGGCGTGCTGCCCCTGACGCTGGCGCTGCCGCATGTCGGGCTGGTGCCCACGGGCATCCTCGCAGTGATGATCGGGCTGATCCTGGCCTCGGCCTTCCCCGCCATCGTGGTCTTCGCGCAGGAACTGGTGCCGGGCCGCACCGGCATGATCGCGGGGCTGTTCTTCGGCTTCTCCTTTGGCATGGGCGGGATCGCGGCGGCGGCGCTCGGCGTGCTGGCCGATTCGCGGGGGCTGGAGGCGGTCTTCCTGATCTGCTCGGTCCTGCCGGTGCTGGGCCTGCTGACCGTGCTGCTGCCGCGCGGCGCGGCGCAGCGCGCGTGACGGACCCCGTCATCATCCATATCGGCCCCGACGGGCCCGTCGACCGGGCGCTGGCCAGGCTGTTCCGCGCCAACGGCCATGTCGCGGTCTGCCACGAGGGCGGGCGGCTGGCCTCGGACATCCTCTATGCGATGGGGCAGGGCACCGCGCCCCTGACCGACTGGCCGCAGGCGCGGCTTGTCGCGGGGCTGTTCCGGCACAAGCCGCTCTGGCGCCCGCCGCTCGAGGCGTGGCGCTGCGCCGCCTTCCTGCGCGACCGCCTGCCCCATGCCCTGTTCCTGCTGACCGTCCCCCCGGTCGAGCCCTGGTCGCTGACCCGCGTAGGCTCGGATGCGCTGGCCTGCCATGCCTTCGACCAGGCCCATCGCCCCGATCCGCTGCCCCCCGTCGCCCTGCCGGCCCTGTGGCAGGAACAGCTGCAGGACCATCTGGACCGGATGCAAGAGCTGTTCGCGGATGATCCGCGCCTGATCGTCGTGGATCTGGCGACCTGCCCCCCCGCCGATCTGGCCGCGCGGCTGGAGGGGGTCCTGCCTCTGCCCAAGGTGCCCGCCGCCCGCTGGCCCGACCCCGCCCCGCCGGCCTCGGGCGCGCGGCTGATGGCGCTCTTCGACCGGCCCGACCCACCCTCCGCCCCGCCGGGCTGGGCCGAGGATGTGGCCCGCTTCTGCCTGTCCGGGCTGGACCCGCAGGCGCCGGGCGGCATCGCGGGCCTCTCGCCCCTGGCCTGCCACTGGGACGGGCAGCAGGTCCGCACCCGCGGCGGCGCGCTGCGGCAGTTCACCGAAGTCGCGCCCCCCGGCCAGCCGCCTTTGGCCCTGGCGCGCGAGGGGCGGCATTTCAAGCTGGTCCGGGCCGAGGGCGTCCTCAACGACATCCTGCGCCTGGAGCGCCGCGACCCGGTCTGGATCGACATGGAGGACAGCCGTTGGTTCGGCAGCCCCCAAGGCGAGCCGCTGGACCGCCCCGTCCTCTGCCACAACCGCCGCGCGGGGGCGGTGAACGCGGTCCTCTGGCCCTTGCCCGACCAGCACGCCATCGGCCTGCCGGGCTTCGACCCCGCCAGCCCCCCCGACGACATCCCCTTCGACGAGAAGGAGGACCGGCTGGTCTGGCGCGGCATGATCTCGGGCTCGGAAATGAGCCCCGGGGTCCGGCCCCGCTCCGCCAGCCATTCCTGGCTCGCCCGCCTGTCCGAGGCCGCCACCCCCGAGGCGCGCGAGGCCGCGTGGGACGGCCTCTGCCGCACCAACCGCATGGACTTCATCCGGCGCTTCCAGGGTCATCCCGACATGGATGTGGGCATCGTCATGGCCCATGCCTTCCGCGCCTACGCGCAGGACCCGCTGCTGGCCCCCTATTGCCGCCCGCGCATGACCCGCGCCCAGATGCGCCGCTTCCGCTATCAGCTCTGCCTGACGGGCTACGACCACGGCTCGAACTTCATCCCGGCGCTGGACAGCCATTCGGTGCTGCTGGCCGAGGATGACGGCTGGCAGGTCTTCTATTCCGGGCGCTTCCGGCCCTGGCAGCATTTCATCCCGGTGGCCCGCCACCTGACCGACCTCGAGGAGAAGCTGGCCTGGGCCCGCGCCCACCCGGACGACTGCCGCGCCATGTCGCAGGCCGCCCGGACCGAGGCCGCGCATCTGCGCGACCCCACGGCCCGCGTCCGGCTGATGCAGCTGATCCTCGACGGGCTGGCGCAGGCGCGCTAGAACCGCCGCCATGACCACGATCCGCATCGAAGCCCTGACCGCCGCCGCCTTCGCCCCCTTCGGCGAGGTGCTGGCCCCCCGCGCCACCGCCGACCGCCTGATCAACGCGGGCCGGTGCGAGCGTCACCACGCCCTGGCCACCGTCGAGCGCGGCGGGGGCGAGGCGATCCTGTCGATCTTCCGCAGCGCGCCCGTCAGCCTGCCCCATGACTGCACGCTGCTGGAACGCCACCCCCTGGGCTCGCAGGCCTTCATGCCGCTCGGCCCCGATCCCTGGCTGTCGGTCGTGGCCCCTGATCTCGATGGCCGCCCCGGCACGCCCCGCGCCTTCCTGGTGCCCGCGGGCACCGGCGTGAACCTGCGCGCGGGCACCTGGCACGGCGTCCTGACGCCCCTGGACCGCGCCGCCGATTTCCTGGTCGTCGACCGCGAGGGGACGGGCACCAATCTGGACGAAGTCACCATCCCCGCGGTGCGGATCACCGCATGACCCCCGACTATGCCTTCGAAGCCGAGGCCCTCGCCCGGGGCGCGCGCCGGGTGGCGGGCGTGGACGAGGCCGGGCGCGGCCCGCTGGCGGGCCCGGTGACGGCGGCGGCGGTGATCCTGGATCCCGCCAACATCCCGCCCGGCCTCAACGACAGCAAGCAGCTGACCGCCAGGCGCCGCGAGGCGCTTGCCCTCTGGCTGATGGCGCATTGCGACTGGTCCGTGGCCCATGTCGACGTGGCCCAGATCGACGCGCTCAACATCCTGCGTGCCAGCCATCTCGCCATGTGTCGCGCGCTGGCCGGGCTGCGCCAACGCCCCTGCCACGTGCTGGTCGACGGCAACATGCTGCCCCGCGACCTGGACCTGCCCGCCACGGCCGTGGTCAAGGGCGACGCGCGCTGTGTGAGCATCGCCGCCGCCTCGGTCCTGGCCAAGGTGACGCGCGACCGCATCATGGTGGATTTGGCGCAACAGCACCCCGGATATGGCTGGGAGGCGAATGCCGGTTACCCCACTCCGGCGCACAAGCGCGCCCTGCTAGATCTGGGGGTAACCCCACATCATAGGCGCAGCTTCGCCCCCGTCCACAATATCTTGTGTAAAGCGCAATTGATAAGTGGCTGATTCGAAAAAGAAATTGACGGCGAATCACTTCTGACTCATCTTTGGGGGGCAGCAGATCGGCACAAAGCCGGCATTCCCCAGAGGCAGAGCATGACCAAGACCAAGGACCAGCGCGCGGATTCCGTGTGCCCGTTACCGCTGAATCAGATCCTTGGCGGGGATTGCATCCAGATCATGAACAGCCTGCCGGCGGGCAGCGTGGACCTGATCTTCGCCGATCCGCCCTACAACCTGCAGCTCAAGGGCGACCTGCACCGGCCCGACAACAGCCGCGTCGATGCGGTGGACGATCACTGGGACCAGTTCTCCAGCTTCGCGGTCTATGACGCCTTCACCCGCGACTGGCTGGCCGCCGCGCGCCGCCTTCTGAAGCCCGACGGGGCGATCTGGGTGATCGGCAGCTATCACAACATCTTCCGCGTCGGCGCCGAGCTGCAGAACCAGGGCTTCTGGATCATGAACGACGTGATCTGGCGCAAGTCGAACCCGATGCCGAACTTTCGCGGCAAGCGGCTGACCAACGCGCACGAGACGCTGATCTGGGCCGCCAAGTCCGAGACCTCGAAATACACCTTCAACTACGAGGCGCTCAAATCGCTGAACGAGGGCATCCAGATGCGCAGCGATTGGGTGCTGCCCATCTGCAACGGCGGCGAGCGGCTGAAGGACGCGGCGGGCGACAAGGCCCATCCGACGCAGAAGCCCGAATCCCTGCTGCACCGGGTGATCGTCGGCACCACCAGCCCCGGCGACGTCGTGCTGGACCCGTTCTTCGGCACCGGCACCACCGGCGCCGTCGCCAAGATGCTGGGCCGCGACTATATCGGCATCGAGCGCGAGGAGGCCTATCGCGAGGTCGCCGCCCGCCGCCTGTCCCGCGTGCGTCGCTTCGACGCCGACGCCATCGCCACCACCCGCGCCAAGCGCGCCGAGATCCGCATCCCCTTCGGCCAGGTGATCGAACGCGGCATGCTGCGTCCGGGCGAAGAGCTGTTCTCTCTGGGCAACCGCCACAAGGCCAAGGTGCGTGCCGACGGCAGCCTGATCGGCAACGACGTCAAGGGCTCGATCCACCAGGTCGGCGCCGCGCTGGAAGGCGCGCCGTCCTGCAACGGCTGGACCTACTGGCATTTCCGGCGCGAGGGCAAGATGATCCCGCTGGACATCCTGCGCCAGCAGATCCGCGCCGAGATGGAGGGCGACGCCCCCCGCCCGAACTGACCCCATTCCCTTCGCCAGTTCCGGCCCGCGCCTCGGGCGCCGCCGGAACCACCTTGCCCCGCCATGTCCGCATGGCGGGGTTTTTCAGTTGGGCGCCCGTCCGTGCCCCGCCTCAGCCCGCGACCCGGCTCAGTCCACGACCCGGCTCAGCCCGTCATCCGCTTCAGCGTGCCGTCGCGCAGCACGACCTGATGCAGGACCGCCATCGCGATATGGCCCAGGATCAGCACGCCCATGATCCAGGCCAGTTCGCCATGGAAGTTGCTGCCGATGGCGGTGGCGGTGGCCACCACCTCGTCGGGGCTGCGCGGTGCGAAGATCTGGAAGCCGAAGGGCGCGAAGGCCCGCTCGTTGCCCCAAGCGCGCAGCAGCGCCGCCGAGGGCACCGC
Organism: Paracoccus liaowanqingii; assembly: GCF_004683865.2. Taxonomy (NCBI): domain Bacteria; kingdom Pseudomonadati; phylum Pseudomonadota; class Alphaproteobacteria; order Rhodobacterales; family Paracoccaceae; genus Paracoccus; species Paracoccus liaowanqingii. Next base: position 345,058 of record NZ_CP038439.1, read on the forward strand.
CAGCATCAGCGCATACAGCGTGAAATGCCCCAGCCTGACCGCATAGCCCCGCAGCCCCGGCCCATGCGCCGGGCGCCGGCCGCGATTGACCAGCGCCCAGACCGCCCGCGCCACGATCAGCACGAACAGAATCGTGCCGACCTGCGTGTGGTTGGCCGACAGGGCGGCGGCCAGCGGGCTGTCCTCGCCCAGGATCCTCTCGCTCAGCATGCCGCCGAACTGCCACAGCATCAGCGCCGCGACGGCCCAGTGAAAGGCCCGTGAGACGGCGCCATAGCGCGCCGTGCTGTCCCGGATCGTCATCGTCGTCACTCTCCTGCCAAGATCCGCCGCAGGGCGGCAAAGGGGACATGCCCGAGGCTTCGGAAGACCGCGACCCGGGCGCGCGATTGCGCCGGAACGTCCGGAGGTCAGCGCCGCCCGGAGGTTCCGGCGCCGATCATGCCAGATTCGCTGATCCTGGCAATTCTTTCCGGGACCGCGCGCCGGCGGTGTATGCCCTGTGCCGCACCTGTGCCGGCCCGGTGCACGCCCCGTGCGACGCCAGACCCAGAAATTGCAGGCATTTCCGGCGTCCCGCGGTCACCGTTGCGGCTTGCACCGCACGCTGGTCACAAAGCGTTGCGCGGCATCGGCAGGCTGCCGTCGTTATAGGCAGACCAGTCCTCGATCTCGGGATAGAACTGCCGGCGCCAGGCGCGGACCCGGGGGTTCATGCGCCGCCGCCACAGGGGCGGCACCATCGCCAGGAAGGTCATCGCCGGATAGCCCATCGGCAGCTGCGGCGCCTCGTCGGGCGCATAGGTCTGCAGCAAGGGAAAGCGGCGGTCGGGCTTGGTGTGGTGGTCGGAATGGCGCTGCAGGTTGATCAGCAGCCAGTTGGTCGCCATGTGGCTGGCGTTCCAGCTGTGGCGCGGCCGGACGGGCTCGTAGCGGCCCTCGCCCAGATGCTTGCGCGACAGCCCGTAATGCTCGACATAGTTGGTCAGTTCCAGCTGCCAGACGGCGATGAAGGCCTGGAACACGAACAGCCCCAGCCCGACCCAGCCCGCCAGGATCACCGCCAGCGCCAGCATCCCCAGCTGCAGCGCGGCGTAGCGCCAGAAGGGGTTGCGGCGGTCCAGGGGCGTCTTGCCCGCGCGGGCCAGGAACCGCGTCTCGGCGGCCCATGCGCTGCGCGGCCCGTCGGTCAGCACGCGCCAGAAGAAGCGGTGAAACCCCTCGTTGTAGCGCGCCGAGACCGCGTCGCGCGGCGTCGAGACCCAGGAATGATGGACCAGCAGATGCTCGGTCCGGAAATGCGAATACAGCACCGAGGCCAGCAGCAGATCGCCCAGCCAGCGCTCGGACGGGGTCTTCTGGTGCAGCAGTTCATGGGAATAGACGATGCCCACGCTGCCCGAGACGACGCCGATGGCGAAGAACAGACCCAGGGCCTCCCATCCCGACAGGTGGTCGGTGGAGCCGACCAGCCACAGGTTGCCGAAGATCGCCGCGAATTGCAGCGGGAACCAGACCAGCGTCACGGCGCGGTGCCAGAACAGCTGGTCGGTCGCCGTCTCGGGGTCGGGATTGTCCTCGTTCCGGCCCAGGACGCCGTCCATCGCGGTGGTCAGGTACCACGCATAGACCGGCACCAGCAGCCACCACCAGGCGCCCTGCCAGGCGGCCAGCGCGATCAGCGGGATCAGCGCCACGGACAGCCAGAAGGGCGCGGCAGAGGGCAGGCGGGAGGGGCCGGGATGGGGGGGCGAGTCGCTCATGTGCGGGACGTTATCCCCGAAGCTGCGGCTGCGCCATATCCCAGACCTTGCGCATCAGGCCGGGCAGGGCATCCCGGTCGATCTGCCGCAGGCGGACCAGCTCTCCGCGCGTCGGATTGCCGGTCAGATCGCCGATCTGCACCGTCAGGTCCAGCGTGAAATGGGTGAAGACGTGGCGCACCTGCCCGATCTCGCGCCAGCGGGCCGGTCCGGGGGGCGGCAGATCGCGCCCGTCCCAACCCGCCGAGGGAAAGGCCAGCGTGCCGCCCAGCAGCCCCTTGGGCGGGCGATGCTCCAGCAGCAGCGAGGCACCTTGGCGTGCTAGCCAGACCGTGCCCTGCCGCAGGGGCTTGGGCGCCTTGGGGGTCTTCAGCGGCAGGTCGGCGGCGATGCCCTGCGCGCGGGCATCGCAATGCGCGTTCACCGGGCACAGCGCGCAGACGGGCCGTCGCGGCGTGCAGATCGTCGCGCCCAGATCCATCATCGCCTGCGCGTAATCCCCGGGCCGCTGCCGGGGCGTCAGGGTCTCCGCCAGCGTCACCAGCTCGGGCTTGGCGCGGGGCAGCGGCGTCTGCACGGCGAACAGGCGCGAGACCACGCGTTCCACATTGCCGTCCACCACCGTCTCGGGGCGGTCGAAGGCGATGGCCGCGATCGCTGCCGAGGTATAGGGGCCGATGCCGGGCAGGGCGGACAGCCCTGCGCGCGTGTCGGGAAAGCCGCCCAGATCCGCCACGGCGCGGGCGCAGGCCAGCAGGTTGCGGGCGCGGGCATAGTAGCCAAGCCCGGCCCATTCGCCCATCACCTGCGCGTCGGGCGCAGCGGCCAGCGCCTGCACCGTGGGCCAGATCGTCGTGAAGCGCAGGAAATACGCCTTGACCGCCGCGACCGTCGTCTGCTGCAGCATCACCTCGGACAGCCAGATGCGATAGGGATCGGGGGCGGGGCCGTTGGGCGGCATGCGCCAGGGCAGGGCGCGGGCGTGGCGGTCGTACCAGGCCAGAAGGTCGGGGGAGATCACCTTGCTGTCACGCAATTATGTGGGTTCTTTCGGACGGGCGCGCTTTCATCCGGGGGGATGGCTGGCTAAGGATGAGGGCGTGATAGCAGCAAAGGCGCCCATGGCCCACCCGTCCGGCAACTCGAAAGCTCCGTTCCGTCGCCGCAGCCGCGGCTTCCAGGCGGCGGCCACGCTGCTGGCCGACCGCGTGCAGAAGGCGGCCGAGGGACGGGGATTCGCCGTGGCCCGCCTGCTGACCAACTGGGCCGAGATCGCGGGACCGCAGCTGGCCGCCGTGACGCGCCCCGTGCGCGTCAGCCATTCGCGCGGCGGGTTCGGCGCCACGCTGACGCTGCTGACCACCGGGCCGATGGCGCCCATGGTGGAAATGCAGCTGCCGCAGCTGCGCGACCGGGTGAACGCCTGCTACGGCTACAACGCCGTGCAGCGGATCACCCTGACCCAGACCGCCGCCTCGGGCTTTGCCGAGGGGCAGGCGGCCTTCGCCCATGCGCCGCGCGCGCCCAAGGCCCCCGATCCGGCGCTGCTGGCCCGGGCCGAGGGCGTGGCGCAGCAGTTCACCGATCCGACCTTGGCTCAGGCCATGGCGCAGCTGGCGCTGAACGTCGCCAGCCGCAGGACCTGACCGACCCGACATGACAACCCTGAAAGGACGTCCCATGTTTCTCCGCTCTGCCGCGACCGTCTTCGCGCTGACCCTGGCCGCCCCCGTCCTGGCCCAGGAGGCCGCCACCCCCGAGACCCTGCCCGACATCGCGCAGGGGGCCGAGGACGCGCCCGTGACCCTGATCGAATATGCCAGCTTCACCTGCGGGCATTGCGCGAACTTCCACAGCGACGTCTATCCGCAGCTGAAGGCCGACTACATCGACACCGGCATGGTCCGCTTCGTGCAGCGCGACGTGTATTTCGACCAGCCGGGCCTGTGGGCCGGGATCCTGGCGCGCTGCGGCGGGGACGACAAGTTCTACCCGGTGGCCGACATGCTGTTCGACGAGCAGGCCACCTGGCTGGCCGGCGGCACCGGCGACGAGATCGCCGCCAATCTGCGCCGCATCGGCCTGAAGGCCGGGATGACCGAGGACCAGATGACCGCCTGCTGGAACGACACCGGCAAGGTCGAGCAGCTGATCGCGACCTTCCAGGCGAATGCCACCGCCGACGAGATCGAGGCCACCCCGACCTTCATCATCGGCGGAGAGAAGGTCTCGAACCAGCCGTGGGAAAGCATGAAGGCCGTCATCGACGAGAAGCTGGCCGAGGCCCAGCCCGCCGAATAAGGGCCGACCGGCGCCCTTTGGCCGGTCCCTTTCCGGATGATTGAATTTCATCCGGACCGACGGCACAGTTCACGCGCGGCCCCCGGGGTCGCGCGTCATCAGGGACCGTCCGTCATGATCCAGGAATTCAAGACCTTCATCGCCCGCGGCAATGTCATCGACCTTGCCGTGGGCATCATCATCGGCGCGGCCTTCACGGGCATCGTCAACTCTCTGGTCGTCGACCTGATCAATCCGATCCTGGGCCTGATGACCGGCGGCATCGACTTCACCGACAAGTATCTGGTCCTGTCGGGCAGCGTGGCCGACGGCGCCAGCCTGGGGGCTGCGCGGGATTCCGGCGCGGCGATCTTCGCCTATGGCTCGTTCCTGATGGCGCTGCTGAACTTCCTGATCGTCGCGTGGGCCGTGTTCCTGCTGGTCAAGGGCGTCAATCGCCTGCAAAGCCTGGCCGTGCGCGAGAAGAAGGCCGAGGAGGCCGTGGCCCCCACCGGCCCCAGCCAGGAGGAGCTGCTGGCGCAGATCCGCGACTTGCTGGCCGACCGCGCCAGCCCGGTCTGACGGCCCCCGGCTACTGACCCAGCCCGGTCTGACGGCCCCGGCTACTGACCCAGCAGTGCGTCGGGCGTGATCGCCTCCAGCCCAAGCGCCTCGCCCACCGGGGGCGAGGTCAGCTGCCCCTCGTGCACCGACAGGCCCGCGCGCAGATGCGCGTCGTCACTCAGCGCGCGCCGCCAGCCCTTGTCGGCCAGTGCCAGCAGATGCGGCATCGTCACGTTGCCAAGCGCCTGCGTCGCCGTGCGCGCCACCGCGCCGGGCATGTTGGCCACGCAGTAATGCACGATCCCGTCCACCTCGTAGATCGGGTCCTGATGGGTGGTGGCGCGCGAGGTCTGGAAGCAGCCGCCCTGGTCGATGGCCACGTCGACCAGCACCGCGCCCTGCGGCATGGTGGACAGCTGCTCGCGGCTGATCAGCTTGGGGGCGGCGGCGCCGGGGATCAGCACCGCGCCGATCACCATGTCGGCGCTGCGGATCGCCTCGGCCGTCGCCGCGGCGCTGGCGAACTGCGTGGTCAGGCGCCCCATGAAGATGTCGTCCAAAAAGGAAAGGCGCGGCACGGACCGGTCCATGACCGTCACGTTGGCGCCCATGCCCACCGCCACGCGCGCCGCCGCCGTGCCCACGACCCCGCCGCCGATCACGACGACATTCGCGGGCCGCACGCCCGGCACGCCGCCCATCAGCACGCCGCGCCCGCCATTGGCCTTCTGCAGCGCCCATGACCCGACCTGGGGCGCCAGCCGCCCCGCCACTTCGGACATCGGCGCCAGCAAAGGCAGGCCGCCCCGCGCATCCGTCACCGTCTCGTAGGCGATGGCGGTCACGCCGCTGTCCAGCAGGTCGCGGGTCTGGTCGGCATCGGGCGCCAGATGCAGGTAGGTGAACAGGATCTGCCCCCGCGCCAGCATCCGCCGCTCGGCCGCCTGCGGCTCCTTGACCTTGATGATCAGCTCCGCATCGCCGAAGACCGAGGCCGCATCCGGCACGATCCGCGCGCCCGCATCGGTGAAGTCGCTGTCGGCAAATCCCGCGCCCTCGCCCGCGCCGGTCTGGACCAGCACCTCATGGCCGCGTCCCACGGCCTCGGCGGCGGCGGCGGGGGTCAGGCCGACGCGGAATTCCTGCGGCTTGATCTCTTTGGGGCATCCGATCTTCATGGCTCTCTCCCTGATCCCATTGTCCCATCCTGCCACCCCTGGCCCGCAAGGTGCTGCGAAGCTGGCCGCCCCTGCGCCACCTCCGTCGAAGAACCTGCTGGAATGCGGCGGAGGGATCGAAGAAACTGCCGCCATGGCCGATCTTGACGCAACAGACCGACGCATCCTGTCCCTTCTTCAGAAAGAGGGGCGAATCAGCAATGCCGAGCTGGCCCTGCGGGTCCACCTGTCGCCCTCGGCCTGCCACCGCCGCGTGCAGCGGCTGGAAGAGGCGGGCGTGATCTCGGGCTACGTGGCGCTGCTGGACGCCCGCGCGCTGCGCCGCCAGACGACGGTCTTCGTCGAGATCACCCTGTCGGGCCAGGCGGACGAGGTGCTGGATGCCTTCGAGCGCGGCGTGCGCACCATCCCCGACGTGCTGGAATGCCACCTGATGGCCGGCACGGCGGATTACCTGCTCAAGATCGTGGTCGAGGACACCGACGACTTCGCCCGCATCCACCGCCAGCATCTGTCGCGCCTGCCCGGCGTGGCGCAGATGCATTCCAGCTTCGCCCTGCGCACCGTCTTTCGCACGACCGCCATCCCCGTCTGACCGGGTTGCGTCAGATTGTCGCGATTGTGTGCCGGTTCGCCGGACCCTTACCGCCCCATGCGGCGTTTCAAGCGCAGACATAACAGCCATGGGAGGCCACGATCATGACCACGCCGTTCAAAGCCCTGTTGCGGGGCACGCAGATTGCCGCGACCGCCAGCCTTCTGGCGACCACCGCGATGGCCCAGACCACGACCATCGACACGCCGCAGGGCAACAGCGTCATCGTCCCCGACGATGCCCTGGAAGAGCAGCCCTCGGGCGGGTTCATCCGCGAAAGCGATTATCCCCGCTTCGAGAGCATCGAGAATTACCAGGCGATCGCGGACACGCTGACCAACCAGGGCTATTCCGACGTGTTCATCCAGCGCGACGGCCCGATCCTGACCGTGACCGCGCAGCGGGCGGGGGTGCCGATCGAACTGGTCTACAGCACCGCCAATGCGCGCCTCGTGTCGGTCGACGGCGTCGAGACGCGGGCCGAGCCCGAAGGCTCGTCCGCGGGTGACTTGGCAGGCGCGCCCACCGGCAGCGGCACGACCCCGGGCGAGGACGCCACGGCCCCCGGCGAGGATGCGGCAGGGGACGGCACCGAGGGGGGCACCGACACGCCCGGTGACACGCCCTCAGATGGTTCCGCCGACGGGTCCGGCGACACGCCCGACGGGTCGGAGGACAGCGGGTCTGACGACGGCGGCGCGGAGGGTGCCGGGACCGATGGCGGCTCTGACGGGGGCGAGGCCGATGGCGGGTCCGATGGTGCCGGCTCGAATGGCGGCGAATCGGACGGCGGCGGGTCCGACGGCGGCGAGTCCGGCGGTGAGTCGGGCGGGGATTCCGATGGCGGCGGGTCCGAGGGCGGCGACTCGGGCGGCGGCGATTCGGGCGGCGGCGATTCGGATGGCGGCGAGGGCGACAGCAACGGCTGACCCGTCCGGCCCTGCGGTGCGATCACCCCGATCCGCTGCAACCCGGCCCCCAGAATGAAGAAAACCCCCGCGACACGCCGTCGCGGGGGTTTTCAAATGACACAAGATCGCGTCGTCTTACAGCGCGCCTTCGCGCTGTGCCTTTTTACGGGCCAGCTTGCGGGCACGGCGAACGGCCTCGGCCTTTTCACGGGCTTTCTTGACCGACGGCTTCTCGAAATGCTGCTTGAGCTTCATTTCGCGGAAGACACCTTCGCGCTGAAGCTTTTTCTTCAGGGCACGAAGCGCCTGTTCGACGTTGTTGTCGCGAACATTGACCTGCATGTGGTTGTCACCACCTTCCTAGGTTAGAGTTGATAGATTGCAGGAAGCGTCCCCCTAACAGCAGCGGGCGCATTTGTCCAGACGAGGTATGCATGACCCAGACCGATCGAGACGCGCTTCTGGAGGCCGCGCTGATCCACGTGCCCTTCGAGGGGATGAACGACCTGGCCCTGGCCGCGGGCGCCCGCGACATCGGCATGAGCCCGGCCCTGGCTCGGGTGCATTTCCCGCAGGGCGGGGCCGGGCTGGCCGCCGCCTATCACCGCCGCGCCGATCAGGCCCTGCGCCAGGCCCTGGCCGCCGCCCCGCCCGAGGGGCGCTTTCGCGACCGCGTGGCCCAGGCCGTCTGGCAGCGGTTGCAGCTGGTCGATTCCGAACTGGTCCGCGCGGGGGCAGCGACGCTGGCTCTGCCGCAGAACGCGGCGCTCGCCTCGAAGCTGGTCTGGGAGACGGCGGATGTCATCTGGACGGGCCTCGGCGACCGCTCGCAGGACGTGAACTGGTATTCCAAGCGCGCGACCCTGGCGGCGGTGATCTCGGCCACGGTGCTGTTCTGGCTGGGCGACGACTCCGAGGGGCAGGCCGACACGCGCGGCTTCATCGACCGCCGCATCGACGGGATCATGAGCATCGAGACGGTCAAGGCCAGGCTGCGGCGCCTGCCCGGCGCCTCGCGGCTGGCCGATGCGGCCTTCGGCTGGATCAAGGCGCCCCGCGACCGCGCGCTTCCCGGCAAGATCCGCTAAGGAGAGACCATGTTTCCCGACACCATGACCGCGATCCAGATCGCCGCCCCCGGCGCCGCCGACCAGCTGCGCGCCACGACCCGCCCCGTGCCGGTCCCCTGCCACGACCAGATCCTGATCCGGATCGCCTATGCCGGGGTGAACCGCCCCGACGTGCTGCAGCGCTCGGGCCAGTACGCGCCCCCGCCGGGCGCGTCGGATCTGCCGGGGCTGGAGGCCTCGGGCGAGATCGTGGGCATGGGCGCGGGCGTGACCCGCTGGCGCAAGGGCGAGCAGGTCTGCGCGCTGCTGCCGGGCGGCGGCTATGCCGAATATGCGGTCTGCCACGCCGACCACGCCCTGCGCATCCCCAAGGGCCTGACGCTGCGCGAGGGCGCCTGCCTGCCCGAGACCGCCTTTACCGTCTGGTCGAACGTCGTCCAGCGCGGCCGGCTGACGGGGGGCGAGCGGTTCCTGGTCCATGGCGGCACCTCGGGCATCGGCATGATGGCGATCCAGATCGCCCGCGCGCTTGGCGCGCGCGTCTTCGCCACCGCCGGCAGCGACGACAAATGCGCCGCCATCAGGGCCCTGGGGGCCACCGCCATCAACTATCGCGACCAGGATTTCGTGAAGATCCTGGCCGAGGCGGGCGGGGCGGACCTGATCCTGGACATGGTGGGCGGCAGCTACATCCCGCGCAACATCAGATCGCTGGCCCAGGACGGCCGGCTGGTGATGATCGCCTTCCTCGAGGGTCCCAAGGTCGAGCTGAACTTTGCCCAGATCATGGTGAACCGCCTGACGGTCACCGGCGCGACCCTGCGCCCCCAGTCCGACGTGGCCAAGGCCGAGATCGCCGACCGCCTGCGCAAGCAGCTCTGGCCGATGATCGGCGCCGGCGCGGTGGGCGTGACCATCGACAGCGAATTCCCCCTGTCCGAGGCTTCCGAGGCCCATCGTCGCATGGAAAGCAGCGATCACATCGGCAAGATCGTCCTCAACGTGGCGGGCGACGGCGCCTGAGGCGAGGCCGGATGCCTCCGGCGGGGATATTTGCAGACCCAAGCAGGGCAGGTCTGCCTGTCCCTCCCGCGCCGGAAGGTGATCCGGCCAAACATGGCCTCAAGGCCCCCCGGGCACCGCACGCCCTTTCGCCTTGGCGCCAAATATCCTCGGGGGGTCCGGGGGGCGAAGCGCCCCCGGCCGTCGCGGGACGCAACGGCAAGGCTCGGGATCAGCGCACCGCTTCCATCAGCACGCGGGGGCGGTCGCAATCGCGGCGGACATCGGGGGCGCAGGGGCGGGGGGCCAGGTCGCGGGTCAGGCAGATGCGGACCTCGGACAGGGCCGCGTCGCGGCAGGTCACGGTGACCCCGTCGGCGTCAAAGCCCGGATTGGCCTCGAGGAACGCCTCCTCGACGATGGCCGGCGACAGGGTGATGTCGCGGTCGAGATCGTCGAAGACCTCGGGGATGCGGATCTGGTCCAGCGCCGCGCGGGTGGCGTCGTAATAGCCGGTGGCGGACAGGCCGGTGCAGCGGCCATGCTTGCGCCACTGATAGGCGGCAAGCCCCGGCGAGCCCATGATGTCGGCCATGGCCGCGCTGTCGCGGCGGGCGGGGTCGCGTTCGGGCGTCGGGCAATCTTGGGGCCAGCCGCGCTCGTGCTGGGGCCAGAGGCCGTGGACGGTGAAGTCCTTCGCCGTGCCGCCCCGGCATTCCGCGGCGCCGCGATCGTCGCCCGTCGCGCTGCACCAGCTGGGCTGCCAGCTGAGCGCCAGGACGTAATAGTCGAACTGCCCCGCGACATCGCGGGCCGCAAGGGGCAGGGGGATCATGAGGGCCGCCAGGGCCAGAAGGGATGCGCGCATGGGCGGCATCCTAGCCCGGCTGCGGCGCAAGGGCACGCGGCAATCGTGCGAATCCTCTTTTCCCCGGCCCCCGGAATCGCTATACGGTCCGGCAATTCCCCCCGAAAACGAGGAATGGCAGCCGCCAAAGCCGTTTTTCCGGCCCACTCCCCCATGTTCGGGACCAAGACACGCGAAGGAGACTGACATGAGCAAGCCGCTGATGGCCAAGGCCACTGCCGTCTGGCTGGTCGACAACACGACGCTCAGCTTCAAGCAGATCGGCGATTTCTGCGGTCTGCACGAGCTGGAGATCCAGGGCATCGCCGATGGCGACGTGGCTGCCGGGGTCAAGGGCTTCGACCCGGTCGCCTCGAACCAGCTGGACCCCGAGGAGATCAAGCGCGCCGAGGCGAGCCCGATCTATCGCATGCGCCTCAAGCACAACCCTGCCGCCGAGGGCGAGGAAAAGCGTCGCGGGCCGCGCTATACGCCGCTGTCCAAGCGTCAGGACCGCCCCGCCGCGATCCTGTGGCTGGTCAAGTTCCATCCCGAACTGGCCGATGCGCAGGTGGCCAAGCTGGTGGGCACCACCAAGCCGACCATCGCCTCGATCCGCGAGCGCACGCATTGGAACATCGGCAACATCCAGCCGATCGACCCGGTCGCCCTGGGCCTGTGCCGCCAGACCGAGCTGGACGCCGCCGTGCAGAAGGCCGCCAAGAAGAAGGCCGCCGAGGGCGGGGTGATGACCGATGACGAGCGGCGCAAGCTGGTCAGCACCGAGACCTCGCTGGCGATGGGCGACGAGCCGCGCCTGCCCAGCTCGATCGCGGGGCTGGAGAACTTCAGCCTGTCGCGCGAGGACAAGCGCCCCGAGCCGCCGCGCGATGCCGACAGCTTCTTCAACCTGCCCGATGCCGATGCCGAGACCGATGCCGGGGCTGACGCGGGCGACGAGGATGACGGGGACGAGGGCAAGCGCCGCTGAGCCGGCGCTGCCCTTCGGACCCATGAAAATTGGACGCATGAAAAAAGGCCGGCGCAATGCCGGCCTTTTCCATTCGGGATCGGGATCTGATCAGGTGCGGCCGCGGATCGCGCGATAGCCCCAGATCAGGATGCAGGCACCGATGACGGCGACGACCAGCTGGCCCAGCACGCTGTAGGTCGTAGTGCCCATGATCATGCGCAGGATCGCGTTGCCCAGAACGGCGCCCAGGATGCCCAGGATGATGTTCGTCAGCAGACCATGATCGGATTTCATGATCTTTTCAGCGATCCAGCCTGCGATCGCGCCCAGAATGATCGATAGAATCCAGCCCATACCAGCCATGTGATGTCCCCTTGAAATGCGTTTGGACCACCCCTGCGGCAGCCCGTCGCATCAGTAATGCGGACAGGAGCGGTTCCGTTCCCCATCGAGGGGGGCGGAACCGCGACTGTCGGCGAAACGTCACAGAAACGGGCAGTTATACCAACGGCCCTAAGCACTGACCCCTTTTGCGTATTCACGCGTGGCAATCGATCGGACGCGCTCGGGGTCGTTTGCGAAGGCGTTCCATGCGCTGCAGCATCGGTCGACAATGTCTGCGTAGGTGTCAAAGACGGTGATGGCGAGGCAGTTTGCGCGCAGATAGGCCCAGATGTTCTCAACCGGATTCAGCTCTGGCGCATAGGGCGGAAGCGTCACGATGGTGATGTTGTCGGGGATGCGCAGAGCGCTGGAGTTATGCCAGCCGGCGCCGTCCATCACGAGCACGGCATGGGCGCCCGACGCGACGGTTTTCGCGATTTCAGCGAGATGAGCGTTCATGGCCGAGGTATCGGCACGTGGCATGACAAGTGCCGCGGTCGTGGCGCGCGATGGACAGACGGCGCCGAAGATATAGGCCCATTTGTAGCGGGTGTCGCGCGGCGCACGAGGCCGGGTTCCGCACTCGGCCCAGGTCCGGGTGAGCGTCCCCTGTTGACCTACGCGTGCTTCATCCTGAAACCACACCTCCAATGGCTTCCCGTGCGCCGTCTCCGGCAGGGCGGCCTTTACCGTAGCGGCAAAGTTTTTTTAAATGCCTCCTGTGCCAACGGGTCGGATCTGGGGTGCTGTGGGCGCACTGAAAGGCGGCGGAAGCCAAGGGCTGCCAGCTGCTTGCCGACCGTCCGCTCGTGCATGACCACGCCGAAGCGATCTTCGATCTTGCGCTTGAGATCGACGCAGCGCCAGCGGACCACCCCATCGGCCTCAAGGTCAGGCCCTTCACGGACCATCCGGGCAAGTTCCGCTTTCTGCTCAGAGTTCAGGAGCGGCGTCGGGCCTGCCCAATACCGGTTCGACAGACCGGTGATCCCCTCGGCGTTGTAGCGATGAACCCAATCGCGCAGGGTCTGCCGGTCCATGCCGCAGGCCTCCGCCGCCGTCTTGCGATCCGCGCCCTCCAGAACAAGAGCGATCGCCAAAATCCGCCGCACCGCTTTTGCATCCTTTGTGCGCGCCGCCGCCGCCCGAAGCTCACTTGTCGACATATCCGTTCGAGTGATCTCAATCGCCATCAGAACCTCCATCTCTTGATGGCAATGATTCAGATTTTCAGGTCGAAGGGAATCCCGTGAGTCAGAGCTTAGGGCTGTTGGTATTACAGGGACAGGCAGATGTATTTCATCTCCAGATAGTCCTCCAGACCGTGGCGGCTGCCCTCGCGGCCCAGGCCCGACTGCTTGACGCCGCCGAAGGGCGCCACCTCGGTCGAGATGATGCCGGTGTTCACGCCGACGATGCCGTATTCCAGCGCCTCCTGCACGCGGGTGATGCGGCCGATGTCGCGGGCGTAGAAATACGAGGCCAGCCCGAAGATGGTGTTGTTGGCCGCCGCGACCGCCTCGTCCTCGGTCTCGAAGCGGAAAAGGGGGGCGAGGGGGCCGAAGGTTTCCTCGGTGGCGACCTTCATCGCGTCGGTGACGCCGGTGACGACGGTGGGCTGGAAGAACAGCCCCCCGATGCGGGCACCGCCGGTCAGGACGGTGCCGCCGCCCTCGGTGACGTCGCGGATGTGGTCCTCGACCTTCTCCACGGCCTTCTCATTGATCAGGGGGCCGGTGGTGGTGCCGTCCTCCAGCCCGTCGCCGACGCGCAGCTTGTCCACCGCCGCCGCCAGTTTCTCGGCGAAGGCGTCATAGACGCCCGCCTGGACATAGATGCGGTTGGCGCAGACGCAGGTCTGGCCGTTGTTGCGGAATTTCGACGCCATCGCGCCCTCGACCGCGGCATCCAGATCGGCGTCGTCGAAGACGATGAAGGGCGCGTTGCCGCCCAGCTCCATGCTGCATTTCATCACCTGATCGGCCGCCTGGCGCAGCAGGATGCGTCCCACCTCGGTCGAGCCGGTGAAGGTCAGCTTGCGCACCAGCGGGTTCTCGCAGAACTCCTTGCCGATGTCGCTGGACCGCGACGAGGTGACCACCGACAGGATGCCCGCGGGCAGGCCCGCGCGCTCGCCCAGCACCGCCATGGCCAGCGCCGACAGGGGCGTTTCCGCCGCCGGGCGCGCGACGAAGCCGCAGCCCACCGCCAGCGCGGGCCCGGCCTTGCGGGCGATCATCGCGTTGGGGAAGTTCCACGGCGTGATCGAGCCCACCACGCCGATCGGCTGGCGGATGACCGTCAGGCGCTTGTCGGGCATGTGGCCGGGGATGGTCTCGCCATAGACGCGCTTGGCCTCTTCGCCGAACCATTCGATGAAGCTGGCGCCATAGGCGATCTCGCCCTTGGCCTCGGCCAGGGGCTTGCCCTGCTCGGCCGTCAGGATGCGGCCCAAGTCGTCCTGGTTTTCCATCATCAGGTCGAACCAGCGGCGCAGCACCTGCGCGCGCTCCTTGGCGGGGCGGGCGGCCCAGTCCCCCATCGCGGCCTGGGCGGCGTCGATGGCGCGGGCGACCTCGGCCCGGCCCAGGTCGGCGACGTTCGCGATCACGTCGCCCCGGGCGGGGTTTCTGACCTCGAAGGTGGCGCCGTCATCGGCATCGACCCATGCGCCCGCCACGAAGGCGCGGGTCTCCAGCAGCGAGGGATCGCGCAGGAGGGTCTTGAGATCGGTGGAATGCTGGGTCATGGCGTCCTCGAAGGCTGGGGTCGGGCGCAGATGACCACGGCCATGGCGCCTTGTCAAAGCGCCCGGGGCCGGGGCCGAATGTGACGGAAACGTGAACGTCGGCCGCGGGCGGGGCGCGCAACTTCCCCCCGAGATGCTGCGTTCATTCATCAATCGCTGAGCTGTCCCTCTTGGCGATCTCTCGGGGGCGGTGCGCTGGTCGCGCCGCCCTTTTTTCATCCGAAGCGCGATTGCCAGCAGGGCTGCAGGTCCCCCGTCAGCGGACGGGCGGCATGGATCGCCCGGGCGATGGCCCGCGCCAGCACACAGGACGCCGCATGGCCAAGCGCGAAGGCGTCGGCCAGTGGGTGGACCAGCGGATCGGGCAGCGGCCGCTCGCCGGTTGAGACGGCAAAGACCAGATCCCCGTCCAGCGGCGTGTGGCTGGGCACCAGCGCCCGCGCCAGCCCGTCGTGGGCGGCGATCGCCATGCGCTGCAGCCCGGCCTTGTCCAAGGCGGCATCGGTGGCGACGATGGCGATGGTCGTGGCCTCGCCAAGCCGTTTGTCGGGGAAGGGCTCGACGGCGGCGGGGAAGTGGCGGGGCAGGCCCAGCCCGCCGAACTCGTCCCCCAGCTCCCACGGGGCGGCCCAGAACTGCGGGCCGTCGCCCACCGTGGCCCGGCCCAAGGCATTCACGACGACCAGCGCCCCCACCGTCACGCCGCTGTCCAGCACTGCCGAGGCCGAGCCCAGCCCGCCTTTCAGCGTGCCGGTCATCGCCCCCATCCCCGCCCCGATGCTGCCCGTCAGGAAATCGGGGTCCGCCGCCGTCCACGCGGCACGGCCAAGCGCGGGATAGGGATTGGCGGTCCAGTCCTTGTCGCCGCCGTTCAGCAGATCGAAGACGATGGCGCCGGGCACGATGGGCACCCGTGCCGGACCGACCGCAAAGCCGCGCCCGGCGGCGTGCAGCGCCTCCATCACCCCGTCGCAGGCGGCCAGGCCGAAGGCCGAGCCGCCCGACAGCACCAGCGCATCGACCCCGCCCACCAGCTTGTCGGGGGCCAGCAGGTCGGTTTCCCGCGTGCCGGGCGCGCCGCCCATCACATGGACGCTGGCCGCCAGGGGGCGGTCGGCGGTCAGCACCGTCACGCCCGATCGCAGCACCACGTCCTGCGCGTTGCCCACGCGCAGCCCGGCCACATCGGTGATCAGGTTGCGCGGGCCCGGGATCATGCCTGCTTTTCCAGCGCCGCGTGGCGGGTCTGGGTCAGCGTGGCGCCGGGGGTCAGTGCCTCGGGGTCCAGGCGCAGTTCGATCACCGCCAGGCGGCCCGACAGGCGGGCGCGCTCGAAGGCGGGGGCCAGATCCTCGTCGCGCTCGACCAGCTCGCCATGCCCGCCATAGGCGCGCGCCAGCGCCGCGAAGTCGGGGTTGAAGAGGTCCGTCCCCGACACGCGCCCCGGATAGTGGCGCTCCTGATGCATGCGGATCGTGCCGTAGCGGCCGTTGTTGGCCACCAGCACGATGGGCGTGGCGCCGTATTGCGCGGCGGTGGACAGCTCGTTCACGGTCATCTGCAGGCAGCCGTCGCCCGCCAGGCAGACCACCATCCGCCCCGGATGCGCGAGGCTGGCGGAAATGGCCGCCGGCAGCCCGTAGCCCATCGAGCCCGAGGTGGGCGCCAGCTGCGTGCCGAAGCACTGCCAGCGGTAATAGCGGTGCAGGAAGGACGCATAGTTGCCCGCGCCGTTTGTCACGATGGCATCGGCGGGCAGGTTGCCGGCCAGCCAGGTCACCACCTGTTCCATCCGCAGGGCGCCGGGGGTGGGGCGGGGCGTCTGCCAGGCCTCGTAGGCGCCGCGCAGGCGGGTGCGCCAGTCGGACCAGCGCGGGGCGGGGGCCTCGCACCTGGTCAGCGCCGCCACCACCGCGCGCGGATCGGCCACCAGCCCCGGATCGGCCCGCCACAACCGGCCCAGCTGGTCGGGATCGGGATGGACATGGATGATCCGCGCATGCGGGCGCACCGGGTCCATCAGCGCGTAGCCATCCGTCAGCGTGTCCCCAAGCCGCGAGCCGAGCGACAGGATCACGTCCGCCTCGGCCAGGGCCGCGCCCAAAGCCGGGTTCATCCCCACCCCCAGATCGCCCACATAGTGCGGCAGGCGGTTGTCCATGCGGTCCTGCCGGCGGAAGGGCACCGCCACCGGCAGATCCCACCGGGCG
Organism: Paracoccus liaowanqingii; assembly: GCF_004683865.2. Taxonomy (NCBI): domain Bacteria; kingdom Pseudomonadati; phylum Pseudomonadota; class Alphaproteobacteria; order Rhodobacterales; family Paracoccaceae; genus Paracoccus; species Paracoccus liaowanqingii. Next base: position 361,584 of record NZ_CP038439.1, read on the forward strand.
GCAAACCGCGCCAGATCGTCGGCGGCGGCCTGCGACCACAGGCTGCCGCCCGCGACGACCAGCGGGCGCCGGGCCGACGACAGGGCATCCGCGACGGCCTGCACCGCCTCGGGCGCCACATGGGCCAGGGGCAGGCGGGCGGGGGGCAGGTCGGGGCTGTCGGTCCGGTCCGACAGCATGTCCTCGGGCAGGGCCAGCACGACGGGGCCGGGGCGGCCGGACTGCGCCACATGAAAGGCACGGGTGACATATTCCGCGATCCGGTCGGTCTGGTCGATCTGCGCCACCCATTTGGCCAGGGGCGCGAACATGGCGCGGTAATCCACCTCCTGGAAGGCCTCGCGGTCGCGGTCGCCGCGCGCGATCTGGCCTACGAACAGGATCATCGGCGTGCTGTCCTGCTGGGCCACATGCACGCCCGCGCTGGCATTGGTGGCGCCGGGGCCGCGCGTGACGAAGGCCACGCCGGGCCGCCCGGTCAGCTTGCCCGCGGCCTCGGCCATCATCGCAGCGCCACCCTCGTGGCGGCAGACGACATTGGCGATGCCGCTGTCATGCAGCCCGTCCAGCGCCGCCAGAAAGCTTTCGCCGGGCACCGAGAACACCCGTGTCACCCCGTTCGCCCGCAGCGCCTGGACCAGAACCTGACCGCCATGCCGCATGACCTACCCCCTCATCCCTGTCGATCCGGCGCCTGGCGGACCTGACCGCCGCGCCCCGGCGCCATCAAGGCGCCCCTCCGACAAAAGTGCAAGACGCGATCCGCCGTCCCCCGCCCGCCCGCGCGGGCCGCCGCCGGTGTCGTGCCGATGCGAGGAAACCTTTACACGGGCCCCCGCCGACCCTATCTGACACGGTCATGGCCAAGGATGACGACAGCAAGAACTACAAGGTGATCGCCGAGAACCGGCGCGCCCGGTTCGACTATTTCATCGAGAGCGATCTCGAGGTGGGCATCATGCTGACCGGGTCCGAGGTGAAGTCCCTGCGCACCGGCCAGTCCAACATCGCCGAAAGCTATGCCTCGGTCGAGGGCGGAGAGCTGTGGCTGGTCAACGGCTATATCGCCGCGCTGGCCCGGGCGGGCGTCTTCGGCCACGAGGAACGCCGCCGCCGCAAGCTGCTGGTCAAGTCGCGCGAGCTGGCCCGCCTGTGGCAGGCGACCGCGCGCGAGGGCATGACGCTGGTGCCGCTGGTGATGTATTTCAACCACCGGGGCATCGTGAAGCTGAAGATCGCCGTCGCCAAGGGCAAGAAGAACCACGACAAGCGCGAAACCAGCGCCAATCGCGACTGGAACCGCCAGAAACAGCGGCTTCTGAAGCAGGGATAGCCCCCTGCGGCATTGCAGCCCTGCGCGCGCCCCTGTAGATCGGGGCGGCACAGCAGGGGGCTCAGGGCGATGCAGGACGATCCCAAGACACTGGTCTCGACCGACTGGCTGGCCGCGCATCTGTCGGATCCCGACCTGCGCATCATCGATGCCAGCTGGCACATGCCGGCCTCGGGGCGCGAGGCCCGCGCCGAATACGACGCGGCCCACATCCCCGGCGCGCGCTTCTTCGACATCGACGCGATCAGCGACCAGCGCTCTGCCCTGCCGCACATGGCCCCCCCGGTCGAGTTGTTCATCAGCCGCATGCGCGCGATGGGCATCGGCGACGGCCATCAGGTGGTCATCTACGATAGCTCCGACGTCCGCAGCGCCTTTCGCGTCTGGTGGACCTTCCGCCTGATGGGCAAGGCCGACGTGGCCGTGCTGGACGGCGGCCTGTCCAAGTGGCAGGCCGAGGGCCGCCCGACCGAGGACATGCCCCCCGTCCTGCGCGACCGCCACATCACCGTGCAGCGGCAGGCGGGCCTCGTGCGCGACGTGACGCAGGTCGCGGCGGCCTCCAAGCTGGACGATCACCACATCATCGACGCCCGCAGCCCCGAACGCTTCCGCGGCGAGGCGCCCGAGCCGCGCCCCGGCCTGCGCAGCGGTCATATCCCCGGCGCCCGCAACCTGCCCTTCGGCCGGCTGTTCCATGCCGACGGCACGATGATCGACCCCGACGCCCTGCGCGCCGCCTTCCTGGAGGTCGGGGTCGACCTGACCAAGCCCGCCATCACCACCTGCGGCAGCGGCGTGACCGCCGCGATCCTGTCCTTCGCGCTGGAACGCATCGGCCACCGCAACCACGCGCTCTATGATGGCAGCTGGACCGAATGGGGCAGCTATCCCGACCTGAACATCGCAACCGGAGACGCCTGACATGCTGTCCAACCTCACGGCCCAAGCCCCCGACAAGATCCTGATGCTGATCGAGGAGTTCAAGGCCGACACCCGGCAGGGCAAGATCGACCTGGGCGTGGGCGTCTACAAGGACCCGCAGGGCGTCACCCCGGTCATGCGCGCCGTCAAGGCCGCCGAGCACCGCATCTGGGAGACCCAGACCACCAAGGCCTATACCGGCCTGGCGGGCGAGGCCGAATACCGCAGCGCGCTGGCCTCGATGATCCTGTCCGAGGTGCCCGCCGACCGCCTGGCCTCGGTCGCGACGGTGGGTGGCACTGGCGCGATCCGTCAGGCGCTGGAACTGGCCCGGCTGGCCAATGCGGACGTGCGGGTCTTCGTCTCGGACCCGACCTGGCCCAACCACCTGTCGATCATGAAGTTCATGGGCCTGCCCTTCACCCAATACCGCTATTTCGATGCCGCCACCCGCGGCGTCGATTTCGAGGGGATGAAGGCCGACATCGCGCAGGCCGCCAAGGGCGACATCGTGCTGCTGCACGGCTGCTGCCACAACCCGAGCGGCGCCAACCTGACGCTGGAGCAATGGTCCGAGGTGGCCGGGATCCTGGACGCCTCGGGGGCCATCCCGCTGATCGACCTGGCCTATCAGGGCTTCGGCGACGGGCTGGACGCCGATACCGAGGGCACGCGCCTGATCGCCGCCCGCCTGCCCGAGGTGCTGATCGCCGCCTCCTGCTCGAAGAACTTTGGCATCTACCGCGAACGCACCGGCCTGCTGATGGCGCTGGCCGAAAACACCGCTGCGCGGGATCTGGCGCAGGGCTCGATGGCCTATCTGAACCGCCAGAACTACTCCTTCCCGCCCGACCACGGCGCCCGCATCGTCAGCACCATCCTGACCGACGAGGCGCTGCGCGCCGATTGGGCGGCGGAACTGGAGGAGGTCCGCAATACCATGCTGGCCCTGCGCGACCAGCTGGCGACCGATCTGCGCGACCTGTCGGGCAGCGACCGCTTCGACTTCATCGCCCATCACCGCGGCATGTTCTCACGGTTGGGCGCCACCCCCGAGCAGGTGGCAGCGCTGAAGACCGACGCGGCGATCTACATGGTGAGCGATTCGCGCCTGAACATCGCGGGCCTCAATCGCGACACCGTCCCGATCCTGGCCCGCGCCATCATCGACGCCGGCATCTGACGACGGGCGGGCGGGGGCGCCCGCCTCTGCCTCGCCCCCCTGCGACGGTCCGCAAATATCCTCGGGGGAGTCGCGGGACGCGACGGGGGGCGCGAGCGCGCCCCTGCCGCCCTCACCGCCGCGCCAAGGCCCGCTCGATATAGTCGCGCAACTCCTCGATCTCGTTGCGGCTGTCGCGCAATCCCTCCATCGCGGTCTGCAGCTCGGCCTGCGCGGTGGTCAGCCGCGCGGTACGGTCCTCCAGCACGGCCAGCATCGCCTCGCGCGCCTCCTCGGCCTCGTGCATCTGATGGGCCATGCGGTCCAGTTCGGTCATGTCCGTCCGGGCCGGGCGGGCCAGCCGGTGCACCAGCCAGCTGGCCAGCCAGCCCAGAAGGAAGGCGCCGAACAGGATCAGCGCGGTCACGGTGATGAATTCCGATCGGGTCATTCGTCGGTCGCCTCGTCTGCGGCGCCCGTCCGGCCGGCCACGCTGGCAGGGCGGGCACCGGGGCGCGGGGTGGCTGGATCGGCGTCGAGGACGGGAACCCGCAGGCTCTCCTCGCGCGCTTCCAATGTCTGGAATTCCTCGCTGACGCCCACGGTCATCGGCACCATGCCCGAGGCATCGCGGCTGTGGGGCAGCTGCGGGCCCTGCATCTGCGCAGGCGCCTCGGGCAGCATCGGACCCATGGCCTGCGGCATCACCGGGCCCATGGCGGGCGGCAGGCGCGGCCCCTGCATCGCGCCGGCCATCGCGGGCGGCGGACCATCCGGCAGGGGCACCACGATCTCGCCGGTCACGCCGCTCACCGCCACCGGCGCGGGCAGGGGGGCGCGGCGGACGGGATGCGGGGACAGCAGGCGGAACTCGATGCGGCGGTTGGCCTCGCGGCCCTCGTCGGTCTCGTTGGTGGCGATGGGGCGGCTTTCGCCATAGCCGCGCACGGTCATGTTCGCGGTGTCGATGCCCGTCTCCTCCATGGCCGAGACGATGGCCTGCGCCCGGCTGCGCGACAGTTCGGCATTGAACCCCTCGGACCCCTGCGAATCGGTGTGCCCGCCCGCCTCGATCTGGAACTCGGTGCATTCCTCCATCGCCCTGGCAAAGCGCGCCAGGGTCGGGCCCGGATCGCCCGCGACCGAGGATCTGCTGGGCTCGAAGCCGATCTCGCTTTCCGACATGATCAGGTTCAGCCGGGCCACGCATTCCTCGCCATCGGGCAGGCCCAGGGCCAGGTCCAGCCGCCGGTCATAGCCGATCGCCAGCTCGTAGCGCGCGCCCGCGCCAAGCCGGTCCGACAGCAGCGCCGCCGCGCGGTCGGTCGCATGGGGATCGCCCGAGACGCCGCTCAGCGCGATCATCTCCGGCGTCACCCGCACCTGACCCGATTCCAGCGCGTCCATCGCCTCCAGCCCGGCGATCACGCGGACCGTCCAGCCGCCCGGTACCTGCGCGTCGGTCTGCAGCCCGCTTTGCGCCACCTGAAAGCGCGAGCGGGCAAAGCTGTCCACCGCCTGGCGCATCTGCGTATCGGCGATCCGCCCGCGCATCGACAGGCTGCCGGCGGGGGCCAGGGTGGCCTCGAACTCCACCGGGACGGGGGCGGCCTCGGCCTCCATCAGCCGCGCCTCCAGACGATAGGCCGGGGGCAGGGCGCCCTCCAGCTGGCCCGCGACCAGATCGAAGCGCGCGCGCTCGACGCCCGGGGGCACGACCAGCGCCACGTCGGTATCCGACAGCGTCACCTGCCCCTGGCCCAGGCTGGCGACGGCGGTGATGCCTGCCACCGCCGCATCGGCCCAGTCCTCGGTCGGCGCGCCCAGGCCCAGCACGCAATCGGGCACCGCCGCCAGGCCCGCCGTGCGGGCGGCCTCGGTCACGCGGTCGCGGGCGGCCTCGTCATCCACCGCGCAGGCGTCGAAGCGCGCCCCGTCCCCGTCCATCGCGAAGCGCAGGATGAAGGGCGCGATGACCGGGCGCGGGGCCGAGATCTGCAGGTCCAGGTTCAGGGTCGGGGCCGCCGCCTGCCGCAGCGCGGCCTCCAGCCGGCCCTGATCGGCGCGGTCGGCGGCCAGCGCCGCGACGCGGACATGGCCGGGCGTGATCGAGACCTTGGACTGCCCGGCCATCCCGACCGCCTGCAGCCCAAGGCGCAGGGCGTCGTCCCAGCCCTCGGGGCGGGATGGTTGGCGGCCTCCAGCAGGTCGGTGACCTCGCCGCCCTCCGTGCGCAGCGTGCGCAGGATCGCCGCGCGGTCGGTGCTGGCGGGCACCAGCCCGATCAGCGAGATGCCCTGGTCGCTGCGCAGCAGCTCGATGGTGAAATCCGGCGGCGTCATCGCCTCGACCGAGGCGACGGTCATGCGGTCCAGGATGCGGCCCGCATCCACCACCGTCGCGGCCTGGGTCACGACGCGAAAGCGGTCGACCTCGGAGGGGGCGGTGCCGGTCAGGCGCACCAGCAGCCCGTCGGCCACGACCCCGGCCCAGTCATGGCCCTGCGCGGCCAGCACCTGCGACACGTCGCGGGCGGCCCGGTCTTCCAGATAGGTGGCCGCCGCCTCGGCCCCGACCCAGCTGAGCCCGGCGCCGCCCGCCAGGATCAGCACCGTGGCCAGCGAGGTGGAGAGGCGGCGTCGCGCGGTGGGCATGCGAAAAAACCTGTGGCTGTTGCAAGCGCGCCACGTCTAGCGCCGGGGCGGGCGCCGCGCAATCATGCCAGCCCGGCAATGGCAAGAAACAGCGCAAGAATCAGCCCGGAATCGCGATTGGATCTGAACAGTTCAAGGCAGATATCCCCTTGATCCGGGTGGAACTTCTGCAGCTGCCACATCAGGTGCAGCCCGAAGGCCAGTACGCCCGCCCAGCCCATCAACTGATTGCGACCCGTCAGCCCGACCGCCACCGCCAGGACCGCCACCGCCACCACGGCGAACCCCGCCAGGATCTGCGGACTGCGGTCGGCAAAGAGGCGGGCGGTGGACCTGACGCCGATCAGGGCGTCATCCTCGACATCCTGATGGGCATAGATGGTGTCGTAGAAGATCGTCCAGGCGATCGCGCCCAGCCAGGCGACGACCGGGGCCGCGTCGACCCGGCCCATATGGGCGGCATAGGCCAGCATGACGCCCCAGTTGAAGGCAAAGCCCAGAAACAGCTGCGGCCACCAGGTGAAGCGCTTGGCGAAGGGATAGATCGCCACCAGCGCCAGCGAGGCGACCCCCATCCAGACCGCCGCCTGGCCAAGCGTCACCAGGATCGCCAGCCCGACCAGCCCCTGCAGCCCCAGCCACAGATAGGCGCCGCGCAGCCCGACCTGCCCCGAGGGCAGGGGCCGCGACCGCGTCCGCGCCACCTGCGCGTCGATGGCCCGGTCGGTGATGTCGTTCCAGGTGCAGCCCGCGCCGCGCATCACGAAGGCGCCGAGGGCGCAGGCCAGCGCGATCCACAGATCGAACAGGCGCGGCGCATCCGCCATCATCGCCAGCCCGATCCCCCACCAGCATGGCAGCAGCAGCAGCCAGGTGCCGATGGGCCGGTCGGCGCGGCTCAGCCTCAGCCAGGGCCGCGTCCGGGGCGGCGCGAAGCGGTCCACCCAGTTGTCGGCGGGCGCGTCGACGACGGCGTCTGGCCTTTCGGTCCGGCTTTGCATAGCGTCGCATCCATCATGGCAAGGATCAGGCTTTACATAGATCAGCCGCTGGTCGCGGGGCAACCCGTCCCCTTGGACGGGGCGCAGGCGCATTACCTGTCGGGCGTGATGCGGCTGCGCGCGGGCGACGCGGTGACGGTCTTCAACGGGCGCGACGGCGCGTGGGCGGCGACGCTGGCCGAGGCGGGCAAGCACGGCGGCACGCTGGATGTGGGCGCCCAGACCGCGCCGCAGCAGGACCCGCCCGACCTGTGGCTGGTCTTCGCGCCCATCAAGAAGGCGCGCACGGATTTCATCGTCGAAAAGGCGGCCGAGATGGGCGCCGCCCGCATCCAGCCCGTCTCGACCGACCACACCAATTCCGAACGCATCCGCCAGGATCGCCTGCAGGCCCATGCCGTCGAGGCGGCCGAGCAATGCGGCGGCACCTTCGTGCCCCCGGTGGCCGATCTCGTGCCCCTGTCGCAGCTTCTGGACGGGTGGGATCCCGCGCGGCGCATCCTCTGGGCAGACGAGGCGCGGGTGGGTCCGGCCGAGGCGCTGGCCGGCCTGCCGCCCGGGCCCTGGGCCATCCTGATCGGCCCCGAGGGCGGGTTCTCGGCCGTCGAGCGGGCGCATCTGTCGCGGCTGCGCTTCGTCACGCCGGTCAGCCTGGGCCCCCGAATCCTGCGCGCGGATACGGCGGCGGTGGCGGCACTGGCGCTGTGGCAGGCCGCCCTGGGCGACTGGCGCTAGGGTTATTGCCTGCAAACCGGGCACAACCGGGGGTTTATGACCGCATTGCGACGAAAACCGGCCTTTCGGCTGCGGGATTCGCATAGCGGGTTTGCCGGTTTCACCGCTACTCTTCGCAGGCTGCCCAAACTATCTCCTGTGTATCCGAAATGTGCTCGCTGACAGGGCAAACTGAAAACAGGTGATATGATGTCGACGATCGAAACGAACCGCAGCGCCACTGCTGTCGGAGGCGTGGGGAACGTCGCAGCGCAGATCGTCTCGCTGTTCGCGTCCTGGCGCGAAACCCGCGTGACGCGTCGCGAGCTGGGCCGCCTGTCTGACCGCGAGCTGGACGATATCGGTCTGTGCCGCGGCGACATCGAGCGGATTGCGCGCGGCTTCTGACGCCACGACCGACCCCTTCCAAGACGAACGAACCCCCACGGCAAACTGCACGCGGGGGTTTTTTCATGTCTAAACGGGATGGCCCGGGGATCAGGTGCGAGTCATCACCAGCGTCGTCCAGTCGCCCAGATCGTCGCGCCGATCGGGTGCGAAGCCCGCGTCCCCGTAGGCGGCCGTCACCTCGTCGGCCTGCGTGGTCAGGATGCCCGACAGGATGATCCTGCCGCCCGGCGCCATGTGGCGGGCCATGTCGCCCGACAGGTCGATCAGCGGCTGCTTGAGGATATTGGCCAGCACCAGATCATAGGGCGCCGCCTGTTCCAGCGTCGGGTGATCGAAGCCCGCCGCCTCGATGCAGACGACGCGCCCGTCCAGCCCGTTGGCGATCACGTTGGCGGCCGCCGTGTCGACTGCCACCGGGTCGATGTCGCTGGCCAGCACCGTGACATGCCAGATCCGCGCCGCCCCCATCCCCAGGACCGCCGTGCCGCAGCCGATGTCGGCGATGCGGGTGGCGGTGAAGCCCTCGGTCGCCAGCCGGTCCAGCGCCTCGAGGCAGCCCTTGGTGGTGTTGTGATGGCCGGTGCCGAAAGCCATCGCGGCATCGATGCACAGCGCCTCGGCGCCGTGCGGGATGTCGTCGGCATCGTGGCTGCCATGCACGTAGAAGCGGCCCGCGCGCACCGGGGTCAACTCGCGCCGCACATGCGCGACCCAATCGACATCGGGCACCTCGGACACGAGGAAGGGGTTCGCGCCATAGGCCGCCGCCAGCAGGGCCAAGGCGATCTCGTCCGGCGTCTCGGTGAAGTAGACGCCGACCTCCCACCGTTCGGAGCCGTCCTCGATCTCGAAGAAGCCGGTGCCCACAGGCTCGGGGGTCAGCTCCTCGCAGGCCTCGGACAGGGCCTCGGCGGCCTCGCGGCCGTGCAGGTGGGTCAGCGCGGTATAGGTGGGCATCAGATCGGGTCCGGATTGGGCATGCTGGCCTCTACCCCGGTGCCCTTGAGCCCGCAATAACCGTCCGGGTTCTTCTCCAGATATTGCTGATGGGCCTCGTGGGCGGGCCAGAAGGGGATGCCGCCCTCGATGATCTGCGTGGTGATCTTGCCGAAGCCCTGCACCGCCAGGCGGTTGTCATAGTCGATCCTGGACGCCTCGGCGGCCGAGGTCTGCATGTCGGTGAAGGTGACGATCAGGCTGCGGTACTGGGAGCCCTCGTCGTTGCCCTGCCGGTCGCCCTGCGTGGGATCGTGGTTTTCCCAGAACAGCTGCAGCAGGTGGTCATAGCTGATCAGCGAGCTGTCATAGATCACCCGCACGACCTCGGCATGGCCGGTATCGCCCTGCTTGACCTGGTCATAGGTGGGGTTCTGAACCTCGCCCCCGGCAAAGCCCACCTCGGTCGACCAGATGCCGTTCTGCTGCCAGAACAGCCGCTCGACCCCCCAGTAGCAGCCCATCCCGAAGATCGCCTGGTCGTAGCCTGCGGGCGGGTTGGCCCCCAGGGGGCGGTGAAAGATCGCATGGTCGGTCATGATGGCCTCATGTGTCGTGATGGGGGCAAACGCGGGGCGGGCGGCGGCGGTTCAACCGCGCGGATGGGCGGCGTGATAGACGGCCATCAGCCGCGCGTCGTCCACCCCGGTATAGACCTGGGTGGTCGACAGGCTGGCATGGCCCAGCAGTTCCTGGATGGTGCGCAGATCGCCGCCCGCCGCCAGCAGATGCGTGGCGAAGCTGTGGCGCAGGGCATGGGGCGTGGCGCTGGCGGGCAGGCCCAGTGCAGCGCGGGCCAGCCGCATCGCGCCCTCGACCGCCGCGCTGGTCAGCCGCCCGCCGCGCACGCCGCGAAACAGTGGCTGGTCGGTGCGGTGGCCCCAAGGGCAGAGGCGCAGGTATTCGGCCACGGCGTCGCGGGCCACGGGCAGCACCGGCACCTGCCGCTCTCGGCTGCCCTTGCCGCGGATGATCAGTCCCTGCGGAAAGGGCCAGTCGGTCCCGTTCAGCGCCAGCGCCTCCGAGATGCGCAGCCCCGACCCCCAGAGCAGCGTCAGCACCGCCAGATCGCGGGCGCCGACCCAGGGGGTCGCGTGAGCGGCCACGCTGTCCAGCGTGTCCTGCGCCTGCAGGGGCGTCAGGGGCCGGGGCAGGCTGCGGGTGTATTTCGGGCTGCGGGTGGACAGGGCGGCGGACAGATCCATCCCCTCGCGGTCCGAGATCCAGCGCAGGAAGGACCGCACCGCCGACATCCGCCGCGCCAGCGAGCGCGCGCCCAGACCCCGACCCCGCTCGGACGCGGCAAAGGCGCGCATGTCGGCCTGCCGCAGTCGCGCCAGGGCCGCGGGCGAGACGGCTTCGGCCCAATAGCCGCCCAGGAACTGCAGGAAGGCCAGCAGGTCGGCGCGATAGGCGGTGATGGTATGGTCGGACCGGTCGCGGGTCGCGGCCTCGGTCTCCAGCCAGCGGTCCAGCGCATGGGCGGTGGCGGGGGCCATTAGGCCGCTCATCGGCGCAGATGCTGCAGCAGGACCAGCCGGAAGACCTGCGCGAAGAAGCGCAGCAGGTCGGTCCCGTGCGCGGGCAGGAAGCGGGTTGCGTCCGCGCTGCCCATCAGCAGCAGCGCCTGCGGGTGGTCCGCGCCCAGATCCAGGGGCAGCAGCGCCTCGGAGGCGATGGTGCGGCCATGCAGGGGCCGCGTCAGGACCAGCGCCGCGCGCAGCACGATGTCGTTGCCGCGCGGCGCACGGCGGCCCGCCGCGATGATGGGGTCGATGCTGCCCTGCGGCACCCGGACCGCCTCGGGCGGCAGGGGCAGGGAGGGATCGGCCTCGACGATCAGGCGCAGCGTCTCGATCCGCAGCAGGGGCGCGATGTCGGAGTGCAGGGCAGCCGTGAACTCGGCCAGATCGGCCGATTCCAGCAGCCCCAGCACGGCCCGGTGCACGACCGCCATGCCCGACAGGTTGTCATAGGCGGCGGCGATCACGCTTTCATGGGTCGTCTCCAGCCGGTCGAGGCGCGTCTCCAGCGCCTCCATCGCGCGGCCGCGGATGTCGATGACATTCGCGCCCGCCTGAGCCTCGCGCGCCGCGACCAGGGCGCGCATCAGGTCGCGGTCGCCCAGGATGGCGCCCGGATCGGCCAGCAGCCGGTCGCGGACCGCCGGGTCCAGAGGGGGCTGACCCAAAGAGGGATCGAGCGCGTCGGTCATGGCCTGGGCCCTCCGCTGGCCGGTTACAGGATCTTCTGGCCGCTCTGCTTCCAGTCGGCGTCGAACTGCGCCAGACCCTTCTCGGTCAGCGGATGGGTGATCATCGTCTTGATGATCGAGGGCGGCGCGGTGATCACGTCGGCGCCGATCCGGGCCGCGTCCACGATATGGTTCACCGTGCGGATCGAGGCCGCCAGGATCTCGGTCTCGAAGCCGTAATTGTCATAGATCTCGCGGATGTCCGAGATCAGGTCCATGCCGTCCAAGTGGATGTCGTCCAGGCGCCCGATGAAGGGGCTGATGAAGGTCGCGCCCGCCTTGGCCGCCAGCAGCGCCTGCGCCGCCGAGAAGCACAGCGTCACGTTGACCTGGCGGCCCTCGTCGGTCAGCACGCGGCAGGCCTTCAGGCCGTCCCAGGTCAGGGGCACCTTGACGCAGACATTGTCTGCGATCTTGGCCAGGTGCCGGCCCTCGGCGATCATGTCCTCGGCCTTCTCGGCCACGACTTCGGCGCTGACCGGACCCGCGATCAGCGCGCAGATCTCGGCGGTGACCTCGGCGATGGCGCGGCCGGACTTGTGGATCAGCGAGGGGTTGGTGGTGACCCCGTCGACCATGCCCAGATCGTTCAGTTCCTTGATCGCCGCGATATCGGCGGTATCGACGAAGAATTTCATGACCCTGCTCCTTGGGGGATGTTCCCTTGCCTCATATCGCAGATGGGGCCGGGCCGAAAGGGCGCAACGCCGCCGCCCGCGCGGACCGGGGGCTTGCAACCGGGCCGCGCCCTCGTCTTTATCGCGGACCATGAGCCATGCCCCCGTCTTCTTCCCCCCCGGCGCCCGGATCGCGGTGCTGACCTGCGAGCCCGTGGGGGTGCTGGACTATCTGGCGCCCGAGGACGGCGTGCGGCAGGGCCAGCTGGTGCTGGTGCCTCTGGGTCCGCGCCGGGTGCTGGGGCTGGTCTGGGCCGAGGGCACGGGCGATTTCGACCTGGCCAAGCTGCGCGCGGTGGGGCGCGTGCTGGACGCCGAGCCGTTCTCGCCCGGCTTCCTGGATTTCCTGACGCGGGCGGCGGAATACACGCTGACGCCGCTGCCCCTGATGCTGCGCATGGCGACGCGGGCGCCCGACATCGACCAGCCCCCCGCCGCGCGCCGCATCATCGTGCCGGGATCGGGCGTCATCCCCCGCGTGACCGAGGCGCGGACCCGCGTGATGGCCGTGATGGCCGAGCATGGCGGGGCCAGCTTCGCGGCCTCCGAGCTGGCACAGCTGGCGGGCGTGGGCACCTCGGTCGTCAAGGGGCTGGTCGGCACCGGCACCCTGGCCGAGATCGAGGCGCCGCGCGATCTGCCCTATCCCGCGCTGGACCCGGGCCGGCCCGGCAAGGCGCTGGACGGGGATCAGCAGGCGGCCTCGGACCGGCTGCGGGGCGCGGTGCGGGGCGGCGCCTATGGCACGACCCTTCTGCGCGGCGTCACCGGATCGGGCAAGACCGAGGTCTATCTGGAGGCGGTCGCCGAATGCCTGGCGCAGGGGCGTCAGGCGCTGGTGCTGCTGCCCGAGATCGCGCTGTCGGCCGAGTTTCTGGACCGCGTCGAGGCGCGCTTCGGCGCGCGGCCCGGCGAATGGCACAGCGGCATCACCCGCACCGAACGGCGGCGCCTGTGGCACATGGCCGGGCGGGGGCAGGTGGGGCTGGTCGTCGGCGCCCGGTCTGCGCTGTTCCTGCCCTTCCGCGATCTGGGCCTGATCGTCGTCGATGAGGAACATGACGGCAGCTACAAGCAGGAGGATGTCGTCTATTATTCAGCCCGCGACATGGCGGTGCTGCGCGCGTCCATCGCGCGGGCGCAGGTGGTGCTGGCCTCGGCCACGCCCTCCCTGGAAAGCTGGGCCAATGCGGCCTCGGGCAAGTATGCGCGGCTGGACCTGCGCTCGCGCTATGGCGAGGCCGAACTGCCGCAGATGGCCGCCATCGACCTGCGGGCCGAGGCCATGGAGCCGGGGCGCTGGATCTCTCCGACCCTGGCGGCTGCGGTGACCGCCCGACTGGAGAAGGGCGAGCAGTCGCTGATCTTCCTCAACCGCCGCGGCTTCGCGCCGGTCACGGTCTGCCGGGCCTGCGGCGAGCAGATCGGCTGTCATCAATGCGACGCCCGCATGGTCGAGCACCGCTTCCAGAACCGTCTGGTCTGCCATCAATGCGGCGAGACGCGGCCCATTCCGCTGGCCTGCCCCTCCTGCGGGGTCGAGGGCAAGCTGGCCCCCATCGGCCCCGGCGTCGAGCGCATCGCCGAAGAGGTTGCTGCCCGCTTTCCTGACGCCAAGGCCACCGTGCTGTCCTCGGACCTGTTCCATTCGGCCCGCGCGCTGAAGGAGACGATCGCCGAGATTTCCGAGGGCGATACCGACATCATCATCGGCACGCAGATCGTGGCCAAGGGGCACAACTTCCCGCGCCTGACGCTGGTGGGCGTGGTCGATGCCGATCTGGGCCTGCAGGGCGCCGACCTGCGCGCGGCCGAGCGCAGCTTCCAGCTGATGCGGCAGGTGGCGGGGCGGGCGGGACGCATCTCGGGCGCCGCGCCGGGCGTGGCGCTGCTGCAGACGCACCAGCCCGACCATGCGGTGATCCGCGCGATCCTGTCGGGGCAGGACGAGGCCTTCTGGGATGCCGAGGCCGCGGGGCGGCAGGCGGCGGGCATGCCGCCCTATGGACGGCTGGCGGGGATCATCCTGTCCCATCCCGACCTGGACGTAGTCAGCGATTTCGCCCGCCATCTGGCCGGGCTGGCCGCGCCCCTGGCCGAGGTGGGGGCCGAGCTGTGGGGGCCCGCCCCCGCCCCCATCGCCCGGGTGCGCGGGCGGCACCGGATGCGGATGCTGATCCGCGCGCCGCGGCAGGCGCCGTTGCAGGCGGCGATCTCGGACTGGCTGGCGGGGGTGCGCCTGCCCACCAACCTGCGGCTGTCGGTCGACATCGATCCGCAGAGTTTCCTGTAAGAGGCAGGCAGGGGGCATCCTGCCCCCTGACCCCCGGGGGATATTTCAGCCAAGATGAAAGGGGTCAGTTCTTCAGGACGATGCAGCGGCCTCCGAGGCGCTGGAAGCGGGTGCAGAAGCGCGCGGCCTCGGTCCGGGTCGGGTAGCCGACCTGCGCGGTGTAGATCGCGCGCGGCATGCCGTTCATGCGCTTGCGGACATAGCCCACCCGCGCGCCGTCATCCAGGATCGGGCGCAGCGTCCGGTTCAGCCGCGCGACCTGCTGGGCGGCGCCCGACTGGCTGGGATGGCTGGCCACGATCACGCCCCAGGGCATGGCCGGGGGCTGGGTGGTGAATTCGCGCAGGGTCCGTTCGCCGGCCATGCGCTCGCAGGCCGGGCGGAACGGCTGGTCGGGCGCCAGGGCCAGCTTGAGTTCATCGGCGGGCGGGGCGTTGTCGCGCCAGCGATGGGCGCTGAAGCCGGTGATCGATTCGACATAGTCGACCGTCTCGAAGGGCAGGGTCGTGCTGCGGGCGATGAAGCGGGCGGCGCGGTTCTCGCCGCCGTTATAGGCGACGGCGGCCAGGCCGATATTGCCGAAGCGGTCGCGCAGCTGGCCCAGATACCATGCCGACTTGCGGATGGCCTGGGCGGGATTGAAGGGGTCGTCCAGCCGGTACATCTCGGCCGTGCCGGGCATGAACTGCGCGATGCCCAAGGCACCGGCGGGGCTGACCGCGGAGGGCTCGAACCGACTTTCCTTCCACAGGAGACGTGCGAGGAAGGCCGGGTCGAGGGCGTGTTCCGAGGCCGTGCGCTCGATCAGCTTGCAGACATCGGCGGCATAGCTTTGCCGAACCACGCAGTCGCGCCCGTCATCCGTGCAGCGCCGGTCCTCGGTCTGGCGGGGGGCGGGGCGCCCGTCGATCGCGTCCACGGCGGGACGCGCCGACAGGCCCGGCGCCATGAGGCCCGACAGCGTCAGGGCCATCAGGGCACCGAGGGCCATGCGGCGGATCCGGATCATCGCGGGCAACCGGAGCGAGGGCAGAGGCGTCGCGTCACGATCCCTGCTTGTCCGCCTTGGCCTTGCGGTCCTTGTCCTTGCCGGGCTTGGCCTTGCCTGCGCCCGGCTTCTTGCCCTCGGCCTTCTCGGCCTTGCCCTTGGTGGCGGATGCGGCGGCCTTGCGCTCGGCGCGGCGGACTTCCTTCTCGGCATCCTTCTCGCGCTGCTTCTCGGCCTTGCGGGCGGCCTTGCGGTCAGCGCGGGCGGCCTCCTTCTCGGCGATCTTGGCCTGCTTCTCGGCATCCTTCTGGGCGGCGCTGGCCTTCTGCTTCTCGACCTTGCGGGCAGCCTTCGCGGCCTCCTTGTCGGCGGCGGTCGCGGGGCCCTTGCGGGGCTTCGTCGCAGCCTGGGGCGCGGCCTGGGTCGCGATCTGGTCGGCGGGCTTTTCAGCGGTGGTCGTTGCGTCGGTCATGCCGGATGTCCTTGTGGGGCTGTCAGGGGGAAGGTCGGTGGCCGCGGCCTCGGCGGGCGCCGCCCGCCGCTTGGGCATGCGATGGGGCTCGGTGCGCAGGTCGGTCTTGCGCGCCTCGGCCGGGTTGCGTCCGGCGGGCTTGCGGGGAATCGTCGCGCCCTTGCGCTTGAGCCCCTGGCCCGCGCGCGCGGGCTTGGCCGCGGCCGTGGATTTCGCGGACCCCGCCGGGGCCGCCTGCAGCGGAGAGCGCAGCCCGCGCCCGCGCCGTTCGCCCTGGGCGCGGCGGGTGGCGGCCAGCAGCAGCTTGGCGCTGTCGGGATCCTCGGCGGTCTCGGCCTGGGTCCGGGCCTGGTCAAGCGCGGTGATCAGCGCCAGCAGCGCCGAATCGTCCAGCGCGCCCAAGGCGGGCTGCCGTCCCTGTTCGGCCAGGGCCAGAAGGTCCCCGGACAGCGTTTCCTGTTCCTGCTTGGAGTGATTGGGCATCGCATGACCTTCGACAAACGGCTGAACTTTCGGCACGACTTTGCGCAGGAACGCACCGTTTTGCAATTGGAAAGGCCCCGGAACGTGCCGGGGCCCTGTTCTTGTGACGCTGCTGCCCGTTGCCTCAGCGGGCCGGAACGGCGCTTTCCACCGGCGAGACGAAGGGCGTCTCGGGGCTGGCAAAGGGATCGCTGACCACCGTCGGCTGGACCGGGCTGGCCGCGGGGGCCGCCGACATCGCCGCATAGGGATCCATGACCGGCTGGCTGACCGGCAGGGTCACGGGCTGGCTGGCGGGCAGGGTCGCGGGCAGCGTGGTGGTCTGGATCGCCGCCTGCGGCATGGCCTGGACCGTGGCCGGGGCGGCCATGGCCAGCGCCGGATCCGCGACCTCGACGGTCGGGGTCGCGGGGACGACATAGCCCTCGGGCGTCTCGGTCATCGGACCTTCCAGCCGCAGGCTCTCCTCGGCCGAGCGGACGACGACCTCGGTGCCGGTGGGGATCTGCTCGAACAGGTCCATCACGTCCTGGTTGAACATCCGGATGCAGCCTGCCGAGGTTGCCTTGCCGATCGACGAGGGGTCCAGCGTGCCGTGGATGCGGTAATAGGTGTCGACGCTGCCCTGATACAGATACAGCGCCCGCGACCCCAGGGGGTTCTGCGTGCCGCCGGGCAGGCCGCCCGCGAACTGGCCGTAGAGCTGGGGTTCGGACCGCAGCATGTTGTCGGTGGGCCGCCAGCTGGGCCAGCTGGCCTTGCGGGCGATGGTGGCGCGCCCCTCGAAGGTCAGGCCCGCACGGCCCACGGCCACGCCATAGCGCATCGCCTGGCCGCCGGGCTGCACGTGGTACAGGACCCGCGCATAGGGATCGACGACGATCGCCCCGGGCGCCTCGGTGCCATTATAGGGAACAAGCTGGCGCATGTTGCGGTCGTTGAGATAGGCGGCGCGGACTGCCGGTATCTGGATCGGTTCGCCCTCGGGCCCGGTATCGACCCGGCCCTGGTACATCTCGGGGATCTGGACCGGCTGCTGGGGAGAGGTGGCGGTCTCTTGCGAGGGCGCGCAGGCCGCCAGCCCCAGAGCCAGCGCCGCAAAAAGGGAAGCGAGGCGCATCGTTGCATGTTCCTTGTTCATCGCCGGGCCCGTCGGCAGAGACAAACCCGTGGCAGCATCTGTCATCATCCTGCGCCACAGCCCCGCAAGGCGCGCGCATGTCTTGCCCTTGTCCATGGGGCCGTGCGACGGTCGGCGTCAACCCCGGCTGGCCGATGCGCGGTCTGATGCCGCGCTTGTGCCCGGCCTCTGTGGCTTGGCGGTGTCAGGTCAGTCACCTTTTCGCGTGATCCGAACACCTTGGCGTGTGGTTGGGTTTCATCGCCCGCGCGGAAAACACCGCCCGCCTGGGTTTGCCGCGCAGGTTGTGCCGGTCCGGGCGGCATCGCCGGGCGCGGGTGCAAACCGCCGGTGCGGGCGCGGATTGCGGCCCGGAACCGACCGGCCTAGGCTTGGCCCCGTTCCGGGCGGCCCATCCGCCCGGTCCCGCTGCAAAAGGCCGCCCCGTGACCCGACCCGCCGATCCCAAGACGCCCGAACCCGACATGCCCGCCCCCGCCCCCCGCCCGGGGGCCCTGGCGCCCCTGGGCTATCGCGATTTCCGCCTGCTCTGGGGGGCGACGCTGGTCTCGAACTTCGGGGGGCTGGTGCAGGCGGTGGGGGCCGCCTGGCTGATGACCCAGCTGACCGACAGCGCGACGCTGATCGCGCTGGTGCAGGCCTCGAACACGCTGCCGGTCATGCTGCTGGCCATCGCCTCGGGGGCGCTGGCCGACATCTTCAACCGCCGTTCGCTGCTGATGGCGGCGCTGGTCTTCATGAGCGTCGTGTCGGTGGCGCTGGCGGTCGTCGCCTGGACGGGCGGGCTGACGCCGTGGCTCCTCTTGGGATTCACCTTCCTGCTGGGGGCGGGGCAGGCGGTCTACAACCCGCCCTGGCAGGCCAGCATGGGCGATCTGGTGGCGCGCAAGGACCTGCCGGCGGCGGTTAGCCTGAACTCGGTCGGCTTCAACCTGATGCGCAGCGTGGGACCGGCGGCGGGCGGCCTGATCGTGGCGACCCTGGGCGCTGCGGCGGCCTTCGCGGTCAATGCGGTCAGCTATCTGCCGCTTCTGGGCGCCATGGCGCGCTGGCGGCCCAAGCTGGCGCCCCGCGTCACCACGCCCGAGCCCTTCATGGCCGCGATGGGCGCGGGCCTGCGCTATGTGGCGCTGTCGCCCAACCTGATGCGGGTGATGCTGCGCGGCGCGCTGTTCGGCTTTGCCGCCATCGCGGTGCTGGCCCTGCTGCCGCTGGTCGCCAAGAGCCACCCCGAGGGCGGCTCGCTGCTGTTCGGCGGGCTTCTGGGCTGCTACGGCATCGGCGCCATCGCGGGGGCGCTGCTGAACCCCCGCCTGCGGGCGCGGCTGGACAACGAGCATGTCGTGCGCATGGCCTTCCTGGGCTTCGCGGCGGCGGCGCTGCTTCTGGGATTGACCCAATCGGTGTGGCTGCATGCGCTGGCGATGCTGCCGGCGGGCGCCTCCTGGGTGCTGGCGCTGTCGCTGTTCAACGTGACGGTGCAGCTGTCGACGCCGCGATGGGTCGTGGCCCGGGCGCTGGCGCTCTATCAGACGGCGACCTTCGGCGGCATGGCGACCGGCGCCTGGATCTGGGGCACGGTCGCGGGCGCGCAGGGGCTGGGCACGGCCCTGACGCTGGCGGGGCTGATGCTGGTCGCGGGCGCGGCCATCGGCGTCTGGCTGCGCGCGCCCGAATTCGGCGCGGTGGATCTGGACCCGGTGAACCGCTTTCGCGAACCGGCGCTGCGGCTGGACCTGCGGGGCCGGTCGGGCCCGATCATGATCATGGTCGACTACCGGATCGACCATGACGACGTGGCCGAGTTCCTGCGCCTGATGCGCCTGCGCCGCAACATCCGCCGCCGCGACGGCGCCCGCAACTGGGCGCTGCTGCGCGATCTGGAACATCCCGACCAGTGGAGCGAAAGCTATCACATCGCCACATGGGAGGAATATGTCCGCCACAACCTGCGCCGCACCAAGACCGATGCCGAGGTCGCCGTGGCCCTGCGCGCCCTGCACCAGGGCGAGGCCGACCCGCTGGTCCACCGCATGATCGAGCGCCACAGCGTCGGCCCCCAGGACGACGTGCCCTTGGTAGGCAAGCTCGAGATCCCCTGACCGACGGCCGGTCCCGGTCCCCACCGCCGACGGGGGGCAGCGCCCCCCTGCGGCGCCTAGAGCCTGTCCCGCCAGCGATTGACCAGCGGATAGCGGCGGTCCAGCCAGAAGGCGCGCGTCGAGAGGCGCGGGCCGGGTGCCGCCTGATACCGCTTCCACTCGCTGGCATAGAGCAGCTTCTCGACCTGCCGCACGGTGTCGGCATCGAACCCTTGGGCCACCAGATCGGCCAGCGACAGGTCCTTCTCGACCAGACCGTCCAGGATCGCGTCCAGCACCTCGTAGGGGGGCAGCGAATCCTCGTCCTTCTGGTCGGGGCGCAGCTCGGCCGAGGGAGGCTTGCTGATGATCCGGGGCGGGATCACCTCGCCGGGGCGGCCCAGCATCCAGTCGCGGTGATTGGCATTGCGCCAGCGGCAGGTTTCGAACACCCGCGTCTTGTAGAGATCCTTGATCGGGTTGTAGCCGCCCGCCATATCGCCATAGATCGTGGCATAGCCCACCGCGACCTCGGACTTGTTGCCGGTGGTCAGCAGCATCTCGGCGAACTTGTTCGACAGGGCCATCAGCATCACGCCGCGCAGGCGGGACTGGATGTTCTCCTCGGTGATGTCGGGGGTGGTCCCCGCCATCAGATGCGCCAGCGCACCCTCGACCGCATCGCGGGCGCCGTCGATCTGAACGGTGTCCAGCCGCGCCCCGAGGCGGGTGGCGCAGTCGGCGGCATCGTCCAGGCTGCTCTGCGAGGTATATTCCGAGGGCAGCATCACGCAGCGCACGTTCTCGGGCCCGATCGCGTCGGTGGCGATGGTGGCGACCAGCGCGGAATCGATGCCCCCCGACATGCCCAGCAGCACCTTGCGGAAGCCCGACTTGCGCAGGTAGTCGCGCAGGCCCAGCACCATCGCCGCGTAATCCTGCTCCCACGCATCGGGCTGGGGCGCCAGGAAGCCGGGCTGGGCCTGCCAGCCCTCGGGGCCGCGGGTGAAGTCCACATGGACCACGGCCTCCTCGAAGGCGGGCAGCTGCACGACCTTGTGGCCGCCGGGGTTCAGCACGAAGCTGGCCCCGTCATAGAGCTGGTCGTCCTGGCCGCCGACCATGTTGACATAGACCAGCGGCAGGCCGGTCTCGACCACGCGGCCGACCATGTGGCCCATGCGCAGGTCCAGCTTGTCGCGGTGATAGGGGCTGCCATTCGGGACGATCAGGATCTCGGCCCCGGTTTCGGCCAGGGTCTCGGACACGTCGGGATACCAGCTGTCCTCGCAGATCGGGCTGCCGATGCGGGCCGGGCCCACCGGATAGGGGCCGCTGATCGGGCCGCTGTCGAACAGGCGCAGCTCGTCGAAGAGCTGCTTGTAGGGCAGGTGGTGCTTCAGCACCCGCGCGACCAGCGCACCGTCCCTGAACACCCACCAGGCGTTGTAGAGGCGCTCCCCGTCGCGCCACGGCCCGCCGATGCCCAGGGCCGGGCCGTCCGTCAGCGAGGTGCCCAGCTCCAGGATCGCCGCCTCGGCCTGGGCGGTGAAGGCGGGCTTCAGAACCAGGTCCTGGGTCTGGTAGCCGGTGATGAACATCTCGGGCAAAGCCAGCATGTCGGCGCCGGCGGCGCGGGCCTGATCCCAGGCCGCCCGAGCGCGCGCGGCATTGCCCGGAAGGTCGCCCACGGTTGCGTTCAGCTGGCCGATGGTCAGGCGGAAGCGGTCGGTCATGATCAGGCACCTCGGTTGGATGGCCCTTGGATAGGGGATCGCGGCCGCAAGGAAAAGTCGGCCTTTGCGCGCGGGGCCGGGCTGGGGTAGACCTTCGGCAAAGCACGAAGGGGCAGAGGCGATGAAAGCGGCGATCGGGACGGCCATGGCTCTGGTTCTGGCGGGCGGTCTGGCGGGCCCTTTGGCGGCCCAGGTCGTCACCCGCCAGTATGACGATGGCGGCGTCTACGAGGGCACCTTCCGCAACGGCCAGCAGCACGGCCAGGGCAGCTATGTCCTGCCCAACGGCTATCGCTACGAGGGCGATTGGGTCGAGGGGCAGATCATGGGCCAGGGCCGGGCCGAGTTCCCGAACGGCTCGGTCTACGAGGGGCGGTTCGCGCGCGGCAAGCCCGACGGCACCGGCAAGATCACCTATGCCGATGGCGGCACCTACGAGGGCGAATGGGCCGCCGGAGAGATCAGCGGCACCGGCATCGCCCGCTATGCCAACGGGTCCGTCTACGAGGGGCAGTTCGCGCGGGGCCTGCATCAGGGCACCGGCGTGCTGACCCAGGCCAACGGCTATCGCTACGAGGGCGACTGGAACGCGGGCGTCAAGGAAGGGCAGGGCCGCATCACCTATCCCGACGGGGCCACCTACGAGGGCGGCATGCTGGCGGGCCAGCGGGCCGGGCGCGGCATTCTGGTGATGGCCGACGGGCTGACCTATGACGGGGTCTGGGCGGCGGGCCAGATGTCGGGCACGGGCGTGCTGGTCCAGTCCACCGGCGACCGCTACGAGGGCCAGCTGGAGGGCGGGCGCCGCCAGGGCCGGGGCGTGGCCACCTATGCCAATGGCGATGTCTATGACGGTGAATTCGCGGCCGACCGCCGCCACGGGCAGGGCACCTTCACCGGCGCGGACGGCTATGTCTATGTCGGCGAATGGGCCGAGGGCCGGATGGAGGGGCGGGGCCAGATCACCTATCCCGACGGGTCGGTCTATCTGGGCCAGATGCGCGCCGACCGCCCCGACGGCACCGGCAAGATCACCTATGCCGACGGTTCGACCTATGAGGGCGAATGGGCCGAGGGCGTGATCGAGGGCGAGGGCCGCGCCGCCTATGCCAATGGCATGGTCTACGAGGGCAGCTTTGCCAATGCGCGCAACAACGGGCAGGGGCGCATGTCCTATCCCGACGGCTATGTCTATTCCGGCGCATGGCGCGACGGCCAGCGCCATGGCGAAGGGCAGGCCACCTATCCCGACGGCACCGTCTATACCGGCCGTTTCGTGGATGGGCTGCGCGCGGGGTCGGGCCGCCTGACCACGCCCGACGGCTTCATCTACGAGGGCGGCTGGAAGGACGGAGAGATCGACGGCACCGGGGTCGCCACCTATGCCAATGGCGACCGCTACGAGGGCACATTCGCTGCCGGCAAGCGGCAGGGGCAGGGCGTGATGCGCTATGCCACCGGCCAGGTCGCCTCGGGCGAATGGCAGGACAACCGGCTGATCGAGGCGGATGCGGCGCCCGAGGGCGCGGGGCCGGATCTTCCTGCCGACGGCTCTGCGGCACCGGCGGGCATGGATGCGCCCGCGCCTGCGTCCGAACCGCTCGAGCAGCCGTGATGCCGCCGCCGCCTCGGGCCTTGTCGCCGGCACCGGGCGCGGCAGTCCGTCCCCCGCCGGGGGGCCGCACATGAGCGATGCGGATCGGCCGAGGCTGCTGTCCAGCGGCAATCCGCAGATCCCCAAGGGCGAGGGTCCGGCCCCCGTGCGCGCCTATATCGAGGCCATGCCGGGATGGAAGCGCGAGGTGGGCGACTGCCTGGACCGGATGGCGGTCCGGGCCTGCCCCGACCTGCGCATGGCGGTGCGGTGGAACACGCCCTTCTACGGCAAAAAGGACGGCTGGTTCTTCTGCATGTACTGCTACACCGCCCATGTGCAGCTGAGCTTCTTTCGCGGGGCCGATCTGGTCCCGCCGCCCCCCAAGCAGTCGAAGGTCGCGGGCGTCCGCTATGTCGACATCCGCGAAGGCCCATGGGACCAGGCGCAGGTCGAGGACTGGCTGGTTCAGGCGGCGCAACGCCCCGGGGTCCAGCTTTAACCGCAGGCCCGCGCGGCCGATCGGATGCCGCGGCCCTCGCGGGCTAGCTGCGCGGGCTGTCCTCGCCGAACAATCCCCGCAAGCCCCGGGTCACCAGATTGCCGACCTTGGGGCGGGGCTGGGCCAGGAAGGGCAGGGGGCGGCAGACCTCCATCGCGGCGATGCCGACGCGGGCGGTCAGGGCGCCGTTCACCAGCCCCTCGCCGAAGCGGCGCGACAGCTTGGCCAGAATGCCGCCGCCCGCGACCGTGTGGATCAGGTCGTCGCCGGCCGCCACCGCGCCCGTGGCGATCAGATGGGTCATCACCGTGCGCGCCAGCCGCCAGCCGCCGACCGCACCCGCGCGCCCGCCATAGATCTCGGCCATGCGGCGGATCATGCGCAGGTTGGCGGCCAGCGCCGCCGCCACGTCGGCGAAGGCCAGCGGCACCAGCGCGGTGGTGGCGGCGACGGTGCGGGCGGCGGCCTCGATCTCGCGCCGGGCTTGCTGGTCCAGCCCGGCCAGCAGCTCGGCCTCGGCCAGGGTCAGCAGGGTCTGGGCGTCGAAGGTCTCGGCCCGCCGCTCGGCCAGGCG
The DNA here is from genome assembly GCF_004683865.2 of Paracoccus liaowanqingii. Taxonomy (NCBI): domain Bacteria; kingdom Pseudomonadati; phylum Pseudomonadota; class Alphaproteobacteria; order Rhodobacterales; family Paracoccaceae; genus Paracoccus; species Paracoccus liaowanqingii. Next base: position 385,574 of record NZ_CP038439.1, read on the forward strand.
CTGGCGCTGCCATTCCATGTCGGCGCGCCGGGCATAGAGCGCGACCAGCCCGTCGGTGACGGCGCGCGCCTGATCCAAGCTGTCCGCCGCCAATGCCGCGCCCGCCTGCCGCTGCAACCCGTCGATCTGGGCGATGCGGCGCCACGCCCACCACTCGCGCAGCGCCATGCCAAGGGCGGCCAGCGTGAACAGCGCGAACAGCACCACAGCGATCCAGCCCAGCAGCGGCATCCGGGTCAGCAGCCCGTCGATGAAATCCAGCGCCATGACGCTGAGCAGGAAGACGAACAGCGCCGCCCCCGCATTCAGGAACAGCCGCGTCAGCCGCGACGGCGGCCGCCCGACCAGCCGCGTGACCATCTGCATGGTGCGCGGCTGCGGCACGGGCGCGTCGCTGGCGTCGATCTCGGGCGCGTCGGCGGGGTTGAGCAGGTCGTCCAGCACCGTCTCGGACCGGGGTGCGCGGCTGTCGGGGCGGGGGGTGTCCTGCAGCTCCAGCAGGACGGGGCCGCGCCGTGGGCCCGGCGGGGGGGCTTTTGGGGGCTGGCTCACAGGCGGTCTCCGATCAGGAACTCGGCGGCGCGGTCCAGCCGGATATGGGGCGGGCCATCGCCGGGGCGCGTGGTCAGGGGGGCGGGGGCGAAGTTCATGATCGCGTAGTCGCTGTCCAGCCAGCCATCGGCCCCCTGCCGGGCGGGATGCAGCAGCAGCGAGGGATCGGCGGGCAGTTCGCCCGCATAGAAGGCCGCCTGCCGCCCGTCCAGCAGGCGCCCGCGCACGGCGGGCAGCTCCTCGTCGCCATGCGCGATCATGTCCTCGGTCGTGGCGCGCAGGGCGGCAATGGCCATGGCCTCGGTCCGGGCGCCCTGGAAATCGGCGCGGTCGCGGGCCTCGCGCAGCATCGAGGACAGGATCGCGGTCAGGCGGTTGTGCTGCACCTGATGCAGGTGGTCGGCCTTGGTCGCGGCAAAGAGGATGCGCTCCACCCGCTGCGTGCCCAGGATCTGCGCCAGCCACCCGGCCCGGCCCGGGCGGAAGGCGGCCAGGATGTCGGCCATGGCGCGGCGCATGTCCTCGACCGCGCGGGGGCCCTGATGGATGGCGCCCAGCACGTCGACCAGCACCACCTGCCGGTCGATCCGGGCGAAATGGTCGCGGAAGAAGGGCCGCACCACGCGCGCCTTGTAGGCGTCGAAGCGGCGGCGGAATTCCCGGCCCAGCTTGCCCTGCTGCAGCGCGGGGGGCAGCGGCGCGAAGGTCAGCGCGGGCGATCCGGCCAGCTCTCCGGGGATGAGGAAGCGGCCGGGGGTGCAGTCGGACCAGCCCGCCTCGCGCGCGGCGTTCAGATGGGCGGTGTAGATGTCGGCCAGCTGCTGGGCCAGCGGCTCGGACAGGGGGGTGTCGGAGGACAGCTCGGACAGGGCGGCCAGGAAGCGGTCGGCGCCGGGGCGGCCGGCGACGCGGTCCAGCACCTCGGCCGACCACTGGGCGAAGTCGCGCTCCATCAGGCGCAGGTCCAGCAGCCATTCGCCGGGATAGTCGACGATGTCCAGATGCAGGGTGCGCGCGCCCCGCAGCCCCGCGAACAGCCCGCCCCCCTGCAGCCTCAGCGACAGGCGCAGCTGGCTGACATGGCGGGTGCCGTCGGGCCAACGCGGCTCGGGGCCGGTCAGGGTGGCCAGGTGGCGTTCGAAATCGAAGCGCGGGATCGTGTCGTCGGGCTGGGGCTGCAGCCAGACCGCCTTAAGCCGCCCGTCGGCGGCGGCGCGCAGGGACTGCATGCGCCCCCGCTCCAGCATGTTGGCGACAAGGGAGGTGATGAAGACCGTCTTTCCGGCCCGCGACAGACCGGTCACGCCGATCCGCACCACCGGGTCCGAGAGGCCCAGCCCCTCCATCACGTCGCTGCCGATGCCCATGCCTGCCCCTGAGGTTCGTGTCGCGTCGTCTAACGCGGTCGGCGCAACATAGGTCCGCCGCGCCGGGTTGCCCAGATGGCGGCTTTGGCGATTGTGAAGGGCGGGCGGGGGGCGGTATCACCGGCGCCATGCAAGATGCCCTGCCCATCGACGATGTCCTGCCCGCCCTGTGCGACGCTCTGGCCGCCCATGGCCGCGCGGTGCTGGTGGCCCCGCCCGGCGCGGGCAAGACGACGCGGGTGCCGCTGGCCCTGCTAGACCGGGTGGCGGGCCGCATCCTGATGCTGGAGCCGCGCCGCCTGGCCGCCCGCGCCGCCGCCGAGCGGCTGGCCTGGTCCCTGGGCGAGGATCTGGGCGGCCGCGTCGGCTATCGCATCCGGGGCGAATCGGTCGGCGGATCGCGCATCGAGGTGGTGACCGAGGGCATCCTGACCCGCATGATCCAGACCGATCCCGCGCTGGAGGGTGTGGGCTGCGTCATCTTCGACGAGTTCCACGAGCGCAGCCTGAACGCCGATCTGGGCCTGGCGCTGGTCTGGGAGGCGCGGGGTGCGCTGCGCGAGGATCTGGCGGTGCTGGTCATGTCGGCCACGCTGGAGGCCGGGCCTGTGGCGGCGCTGCTGGACGATGCGCCGGTCGTGGTCTCCGAGGGGCGCGCCTTCCCCGTCGAGACGCGCTGGCTGGACCGGCCCCTGCCCGCCGGGGGCCGGCTGGCCGACGAGGCCGCGCGCCTGATCGCGCGCGTCGAGGCCGAGACGCGGGCGACCGGCGGCTCGATCCTGGCCTTCCTGCCGGGCGAGGGCGAGATCCGCCGCGTGATGGCGGCGCTTGATGGGACGGGCTGCGAGGTGATGCCTCTGTTCGGGGCGATGGACGCTGCGGCGCAGCGCGCGGCGCTGGCGCCGCCGGGGGCCGTGCGGCGGATCGTGCTGGCGACGGCCATCGCCGAGACCTCGCTGACCATCCCGGGCGTGCGGGTGGTGGTCGATACGGGCCGGGCGCGGCGCGCGCGCTTCGATCCGGGCAGCGGCATGTCGCGGCTGGTGACCGAGCGCGTGAGCCGCGCCGAGGCCGAGCAGCGGCGCGGCCGGGCGGGCCGGGTGGCGCCGGGCCTCTGCTATCGCATGTGGGCGCGGACCGAGGAGGGCGCGCTGCCCGCCTTCGCCCCGCCCGAGATCACCGTGGCCGACCTGACGGGTCTGGCGCTGGAACTGGCGGTCTGGGGGGCGGGCGCGACCGAACTGGCCTTCCTGACCCCGCCGCCCGAGGGGGCGCTGGCCGAGGCGCGGGCGCTGCTGGCCGATCTGGGCGCGCTGGACGGTGAGGGGCGGATCACAACGCACGGCCGCGCGCTGGCCCGGCTGCCGCTGCATCCCCGGCTGGCGCATATGCGGGTCGTCGCGGGGCCGGAGGCGGCGGATCTGGCGGCGCTGCTGTCGGACCGCGATCCCCTGCGCGGGGCGGGGGTCGATCTGGAGGCGCGGCTGCGCGCGATCCGCGATCCGGGCGGGCGCCATCCCTTCGAGGTGAACCGGCAGGGCGTCTTGCGCATCCGGGCCGAGGCGACCCGTCTGCGCCGGATGGGGGCGTCCCGCGGCGCCGGGGGGGGCGCGGCCCCCCCCGGACCCCCCTCGGGATATTTGCGCCAAGATGAAGGGGGCTGGTCGGCGGGGGCGATGGCCGCGCTGGCCTATCCCGACCGGATCGGGCTGCGGCGGCCCGGCGAGGAGGCGCGCTTCGTGCTGTCGGGGGGCAAGGGGGCGGTGATGGCGGGGGCGGACGCCCTGGCGGTGCAGCGGCTGATCGTGGCGCTGGATCTGGACGGCGATCCCCGCGAGGCGCGGATCCGCCTGGCCGCACGCATCGAGGAGGCGGAGCTGCGCGCCCTGTTGGGCGGGCGGATCGTTCCGGCGCGCATCTGCGACTGGTCACGCCGCGAGGGGCGGGTGCGCGCGCGGCTGCAGGAACGGTTGGGCGCGCTGGTCCTGTCGGACCGGGTCTGGGCCGAGGCGCCGCCCGAGGCGCTGGCCGTGGCGGCACTGGAGGGGCTGCGGCAGGACGGTCTGCCTTGGACCCCCGCCGCCGCACGGCTGCGGGCGCGGATCGCGCTGCTGCCGGATCTGGGCCCGGTGGGCGATGCCGACCTGCTGGCCGAGGGGGACTGGCTGCTGCCGTGGCTGGGCCGGGCGCGCAGCCTGGCCGACCTGCGGGGCCTGGATCTGGTCGAGCCGCTGAAGGCGCGCATCGGATGGGACGGCCAGCAGCGGCTGGACCGCGAGGCGCCGGGGCAGTTCGTGACGCCCCTGGGGCGGCGGGTGCCGATCGACTATGGCGGCGAGGAACCCTCGATCGAGCTGCGCCTGCAGGAGCTGTTCGGGGTGACGCGGCATCCCGCCGTGGGCGGGCGGCCCCTGCGGATCACGCTGCTGTCGCCGGGCGGCAAGCCGGTGCAGGTGACGATGGACCTGCCGGGCTTCTGGGCCAGCTCCTATGCCGATGTCAGGAAGGACATGCGCGGGCGCTATCCCCGCCATCCCTGGCCCGAGGATCCGACCGCCGCCGATCCGACCGTGCGGGCCAAGCCGCGCGGGACCTGAGGGGCGGGGTCAGTCAACCGGGCGGATCAGCTTGGCGTCCAGCACCCGCAGCACCTGTGCCAGATCATGGCCGCGTTTCAGCACGCGTCCGTCCATGCCGATCACCGCATAGGCGCCTTGGGCCGCACGCAGCTTGGGACGTTTCTCGATCCGGTAGAGCGGATGTTCGGCGGCGCGGCGGAAGACGCTGAAGACCGCCGCGTCGCGCAGGAAGGACATGGCATAGTCGCGCCATTCCCCCGCCGCGACGAAGCGGCCATAGGTCGTCAGGATCAGGCCCAGTTCCTTGCGGTCGAAGACCACGCGGTCGGGATCGGGCTGGAACGGCGGGCCGGCATTCAACATGACCGGATCGTGACACTCTGCCGCGCCGGGATCAACGGCAAAGGCGTCAGTAGCAGCTGACCTTGTCGATGCGCCCGCCGCGCCCGTATTCGATGTTCAGCCGCTCGGGGCGGAAATCGGCGGTCACCATGTCGTCGGGACCGATCAGGCGGGTGCCGATGGGGAAGGTCATCGCGGAGAGCGCCGTCTGCGGCTGGCCGACCAGGCCCTGATAGCCCTCGGCCCCGCAGGTGTCGGGCGCGGGCACGGGGGCCGCCGGGGGGCGGGAACGGGTTCGCAGGCGGCCAGCAGGGTGGCCGAGAGGATCAGGGTCAGGGCAGTCAGGCGCATCTGGGTCATCCGCAATCGATCTGGGTGATGGTGCCGGTCGCATCCAGGCGGAAGACGATCCGGTTGGGGTCATAGTCCTGCGGCTCGATCCCGCGGAACTCGACCACGCGGAAGCTGCGGGTCAGGCCGAGGGTCGGGATCACGCCGGAGGGCTGGCCGACCGCGCGGGCATAGTCGCTGGCCTTGCACAGGTCGGGCTGGCGTTCCGTCAGGCCGGCGATGCCGGTGACGGGATCGGGCGCGGCGGGGGCCGCGATGTCGTAAGGGGGGCATAGGGGGCGGCGGCGGCGGCATAGGGGTCCGCGACGACGGGGGCGATCGGGGCTACACCATAGGCGGGCGCTGTGGGGCTGTCATAGGTCTGAACCGGCGCGGGGGCCATGCCCGCCGGGCCGGCGGGCGGCATCCGGTTGGGCGAGGAGGCGCAGCCCGCCACCGTTCCCGCCATCACGATCAGCGCTGCCGCCCGTGTCGCCCATTGCCTGCGGATCATTGCCTGTCACCCCTGTCGGCCGCGTTCCGGGCCTTGTTCGCCTCAGCATAGGCCCGGGGCCCCGGCTTGCAAAGCCGGGAGCCGGATCACGTTCCGATCAGCGCAGGAATGTCACAGGTCGGCGCATCCGGGGACGTCAGCGGTAGGCGGCGAGGAACAGCGAGGCGGTGGCGCCGGCGGTCTGCTGGATCTCTTCCAAGGTCGGATCGGTGGTGTCCAGCAGGGCGCGGTGCTGCAGCTGGCCGATCAGCAGGCCGACCAGCTGGCGGGCCGACATGGTCGTGTCATGGGCGCGGATCTCGCCCCCGGCGATCCAGCTGTCGATCAGCTGCGCCAGCGGCGCAACGATACGCTCGTTCAGGGTGCGGTCATAGGTCAGCGCGTCCTCGGGGAAGCGGGCGGCCTCGGCGATGATGACGCGGTGCAGGTGCAGGCGCGGTTCGGTCAGCAGCCACTGGGACATGTCGGCCACGACCTGGGCCAGCGCCTCGGGGGCGGGGCCGGCCTGGTCGGGATCGAAGGGCAGCTGCTGGAACGCATTGTCCAGGGTCGAGCGCAGAACCTCGCGAAACATCAGCCGCTTGTCGGGGAAATAGCTGTAGAGCGTCGCCTTGGACACGCGGGCCGAGCGTGCGATGTCATCCACGCTGGCGCCCGAGAAACCGTCACGCAAAAAAATCTCTGCGGCGCCGGTGCGAACCTGATCGAATTTCCGTCCCTGAGTAATGCGCGACTGAAGAGCCATGTGATGCAATCCCGTATGAGTGGTTCAGGCCAAGTGCCACAAAACACTGCAAAATGGAAGAGATAACGTACTGGCTCTTAAATAGGGCACAAATGAATTGCGCTAACATTAACAAGTCTATTTTGTCTGTACAAAATTGCCTAGTTCATGTGCAAAAGCAGTGTAATTGACCCGAATCCGAGGTGGCAGGACCGCGACGTTTGTCCTAGCCTGCCCCCAGAAGGGCGGCTGCAGCCGTCGCCAGGAGGAGAGACGCCAATGGCCAGGACCAATACCTCGTTCCGGGAATCAGTCGAACGCATGTTCACCCATGCCGCGGGGCTGATGCAGCTGTCCCCGGGCCTGGAAGAGAAGATCCGGGTCTGCAACTCGACCTATACCGTGCGATTCGGGGTGCGGCTGCGCGGGCAGATCCACACCTTCACCGGCTATCGGTCGGTTCATTCCGAGCATATGGAGCCCGTCAAGGGCGGCATCCGCTATTCGCTGGACGTGAACCAGGACGAGGTCGAGGCGCTGGCCGCGCTGATGACCTACAAATGCGCGCTGGTCGAGGTGCCCTTCGGCGGGTCCAAGGGCGGGCTGAAGATCGACCCCCGCGCCTGGAACGAGGACGAGCTGGAGCGGATCACCCGGCGCTTCACCTACGAGCTGTCGCGCCGGAACCTGATCTCTCCGTCCCAGAACGTGCCGGCGCCCGACATGGGCACGGGCGAGCGCGAGATGGCGTGGATGGCCGATGCCTACAAGCGGCTGCATCCCGACGACATCAACGCCAAGGCCTGCGTGACCGGCAAGCCGCGCACGGCGGGCGGCATCGACGGGCGGGTCGAGGCGACGGGCCGGGGCGTGCAATACGCGCTGCGCGAGTTCTTCCGCCATGACGACGTGATGAAGAAGGCCGGGCTGGAGGGCACGCTTGGCGGCAAGCGCGTGATCGTGCAGGGCCTGGGCAACGTGGGCTATCACGCGGCGCAGTTCCTGTCGGCCGAGGACGGCTGCCTGATCACCGGCGTGATCGAGCGGGACGGCGCGATCGTGAACCCTCAGGGCATCAACATCGACGCGCTGCGCGGCCATATCCGCGCGACCGGCGGCATCAAGGGCTTTGTCGGCGGCGAGTATCGCGAGAACGGGCTCGCGGTGCTGGAGGCCCCCTGCGACATCCTGATCCCGGCGGCGGTGGAGAGCGTCATCCACGCGGAGAATGCCGAGCGGATCGACTGCAAGCTGATCATCGAGGCCGCGAACGGCCCGGTGACGGCGGATGCGGATGCGATCCTGCGCCGCCGGGGGATCGTGATCATCCCCGACATGTATGCCAATGCGGGCGGCGTGACCGTGTCCTATTTCGAATGGGTCAAGAACCTGTCCCAGATCAGCCTCGGCCGGCTGGAGCGCCGCAACGAGGAGGCGCGCGCCCGCATGATCGTCGAGGAGCTGGAGCGCCTGTCGGCCGACACGGGTCTGAACTGGACCCTGTCCAAGGGCTTCAAGGAGGCCTTCCTGACCGGCGCGGACGAGCTGCAGCTGGTGCGCTCGGGCCTCGACGACACGATGCGCGAGAGCTTCAAGAAGATGAAGGAAGTCTGGATGAGCAATCCCAAGGTCGAGGACATGCGCACCGCGGCCTATGTGGTGGCGATCCGGCGCATCTCGAACGTCTACAATTCCCTGGGGCTGTAGGGGGGCGCTGCCCCCGTCCTGCGGACTCCCCCCGGGATATTTCGGCCAAGATGAAATCGGCCGGGGTTCAGGGTCTGGATCAGGGCCGGGGGGCGGCGGCGCGGCGGAGGCGGTCGTTGATGGCGGCGCCGAGGCCGTGATCCGGGATCGGCGCGACCGAGATCGGGCGCCCCTGCGCGTCGGCGCGGCGTAGCAGGTCGAAGAGGCGGGCGGCGGCCTGGGTCAGGTCGCCCGCGTCGGACAGGCTGAAGGGGCCGGGCTGGCCGAAGGTCAGATGCGTCTCGCCCGGTGCCGGGTGGGCGTTCAGGCGCAGGGAGGCGCGCGGGGCGTAATGGCTGCCGAGCTGGCCCGGCGCGTTCGGGGCGGCGGGATCGGCCTGAGGGCGGGCAAGGGGCCCGCCGAGGAGGGCCTCGATCTCTTCGGCGGGGATGCCGCCGGGGCGCAGCAGGGTGGGGCGGCCGTCGGGCCAGCCGATGATCGTCGATTCGAGGCCCAGGGGGCAGGGGCCGCCGTCCAGCACGGCGGCGATGCGGCCGTCGAGGCCGCCCTCGGGGGCCAGCACGTGATCCGCGGTGGTCGGGCTGATCCGGCCCGAGGCATTGGCCGAGGGCGCGGCCAGCGGGGCGGCCGAGGCGCGCAGCAGGGCCTGCGCGACGGGATGGGCGGGCACCCGCAGCCCCACCGTGTCTAAGCCCGCCGTCACCAGCGACGCGATGCCGCTGCCCGCGCGCAGGGGCAGGACCAGCGTCAGCGCGCCGGGCCAGAACCGGCGCGCCAGCAGCAGGGCCTGGTCGGAGAACGCGGCAAGGGCCTGCGCGGCGCCCAGGTCGGCCACATGCACGATCAGCGGGTTGAAGCCCGGCCGCCCCTTGGCCGCATAGATGCGCGCCACCGCCGCCCCGTCGCGGGCATCGGCGGCGAGGCCGTAGACCGTCTCGGTCGGCATGGCCACGCAGGCGCCCTCGGCCAGCAGGGCTGCGGCGCGGGCCAGGCCGGGGCCATCGGGGGACAGTCGCAGGGTCTGCATTCGTGACGCGGGGTTTCGGTTGAGCCTGAGGGGAACGCGGCCCAAGATGCCGCCTGACCGCAGTTGATAGACGCGCCCGGCCCCGATGCCAAGGCGCCGAAAGGAAGTCATCATGAGCTACAAGGCCCCGGTCGAGCAGATCGACTTCATCCTGACCCATGTCGTGCCCTTCCCCGAGCTGGCGCGGACCGACCTCTATCGCGAGGCCAGCGCGGACACCGCGCGCGCCATTCTGGCCGAGGCGGGCAAGCTGGCGTCGAACGTGCTGGCGCCGCTGAACCGGGCGGGCGATCTGCATCCCGCGCGGCTGGAGAACGGGGTCGTGCGGACCTCTCCGGGATTTGCCGAAGGCTTCCGGGCGATCGCCGAGGGGGGCTGGGTCGGCGTCTCGGCCGATCCCGAATATGGCGGCATGGGCCTGCCGCAGGCGCTGAACATGGCCGTGGCCGAGATGATGTCGGGCGCGAACTTGGCGCTGCAGCTGAACCCGCTGCTGACCCAGGGCCAGATCGAGGCCCTGGAGCATCACGCCAGCGACGATCTGAAGGCGCTGTACCTGCCGCGGCTGATCAGCGGCGACTGGTCGGGCACCATGAACCTGACCGAGCCCGGCGCGGGCAGCGACGTGGGCGCGCTGACGACCAAGGCGGAACCGGCGGGGGACGGGACCTACCGGATCAGCGGGCAGAAGATCTACATCACCTGGGGCGACGGTGACGTGACCGCGAACACCTGCCATCTGGTGCTGGCGCGGCTGCCCGGGGCGCCCAAGGGGACGCGGGGGATCAGCCTGTTCATGGTGCCCAAGTTCCTGCCCGACGACCAGGGCAATCCGGGCGTGGCCAACGACCTCAAGGTGGTCAGCCTGGAACACAAGCTGGGCATCCATGGCAGCCCGACCTGCGTGATGTCCTATGACGGCGCCACCGGCTGGCTGGTCGGCGATGAGAACAAAGGCATGGCCGCGATGTTCACGATGATGAACGTGGCCCGCCTCGGCGTCGGCATGCAGGGCGTGGGCGTGGCCGAGGCGGCGCTGCAGCAGGCCGTGGCCTATGCGACCGACCGCGACCAGATGGGCCCGATCATCGGCCATCCCGACGTTCGCCGGATGCTGGCCACCGGCCGGGCCGAGGTCTTTGCCGGCCGCGCCATCGGCCTGGCCTGCGCCACCGCCATCGACCTGGCCAGTGCGACCGGGGATGCCGACCACGCCGCCCGCGCGGCCTTCCTGACGCCCATCGCCAAGGCCTATGGCACCGACATGGGCATCCGCGTGGCCGACATGGGCATCCAGATCCACGGCGGCATGGGCTATGTCGAGGAGACGGGCGCCGCGCAATATCTGCGCGACGTGCGCATCACCTCGATCTACGAGGGCACGAACGGCATTCAGGCGATGGATCTGGTGGGCCGCAAGCTGGCCGACGGGGGCGACGCCGCCATGCGCCTGCTGGACGAGGTGCTGGACGGTGCGAAATCCGCGCAGGGGGCCCATCCCGACCTGGCCCACCAGCTGTGGCAGGCGGCCGAGACGCTGCGCGAGGCCACCCACGCGCTGCTGGACCGGGACATGCCCGCGCGCTTCGCCGGGGCCGTGCCCTATCTGACCGCCTTCGCGCGGGTGCTGGGCGGGCATTTCCACCTGCGCGCCGCGATGGCGGGCGGGGCGGGGCACCAAGCGCTGGCGCGGGTCTTCATGGCGCGCGTGCTGCCCCATCATGCCGGCGATCTGGCCGAGGCACTGGCCGGGGCGGACGATCTGACCGGCCTGTCGGATGCGGCGCTGGCGGGCGACGTCGCGGCGTGATCCGCACCCCGCATGCCGATCCGCCCGTCGAGGGCGCGGCCATCCGGGTCGCGCCGGGCGTGCTGTGGCTGCGCCTGCCGCTGCCGATGAAGCTGGACCACGTCAACGTCTATGCATTGGAGGAGGACGACGGCTGGACCGTGGTCGACACGGGCTTCGACAGCCTGCGGGGCCGGGCCATCTGGGAGGGTCTGCGCGCCGGGCCCTTGGCCGGCAAGCCGGTGGTCCGGGTGATCGGCACGCATCATCATCCCGACCATATCGGGCTGGCGGGCTGGTTCATGGACCGGGACGGGGCCGACCTGTGGATGAGCCGCACCGCCTGGCTGATGGCGCGGATGCTGGTGCTGGACGTGCAGGACCGCGCCAGCCCGCAGGCGCTGGACTTCTGGCGCCGGGCGGGGATGCCGCCCGAGATGCTGGCGCGGCGCGCCACCGAACGGCCCTTCAACTTCGCCGATGTCGTGCATCCGCTGCCCTTGGGCTTCACCCGGCTGACCGAGGGGCAGGAGGTCACCTTCGGCCGCCGTCGCTGGCGCGTGGCGATGGGGCACGGGCATGCCCCCTGCCACGCGACCTTCTGGTCGCAGGATGACAATCTGGTGATCGGGGGCGACCAGCTGCTGCCCTCGATCTCGCCCAATCTGGGGGTCTATCCGACCGAGCCCCTGGCCGATCCGGTGGGCGAGTGGCTGGACAGTTGCGCGCGGCTGAGGGAGATGGCCCGCGACGACCATCTGGTGCTGCCCGGGCACAAGCTGCCCTTCACCGGGCTGCCCTTCCGGCTGGACCAGCTGACCCTGAACCACCGCACGGCGCTGGACCGCCTGGCCGAGGCGCTGGCCGTGGCGCCGCGCCACGCGGTCGGCTGCTTCGACATCCTCTTCAAGCGCCGCATCGGCGAGGCCGAGTTCGGCCTGGCCCTGGTCGAGGCCGTGGCGCATCTGAACCACCTCCATCGCGCAGGTGTCATCCGGCCCGTGGGCGAAAGCGGGGGTGCGGTGCTGTGGGGGGCGTGACAGGTCCGCGGCTTTCGGCTATCGCAGGTCAAACGCATCAAAAGGGGGCAGTGATGGCCGATTACGACAACAAACCCGAAGCCACGCAGGGCTCGATGGACATGACCGAGCACAAGAAGACCTTCTCGGGCTTCATGCGCGCGACGGTCTGGGTCTGCGGCATGACCGTGGCCGTCCTGGTCTTCCTTGCCCTGACGAATTCCTGATCGGACGATCCCGGACATGAAACGACGCGTCTTTCTGGCGGCAGCGATGCCCGTCACGCTGGCAGCCTGCGGCGCCCAGAACATCTGGGCCAGCGACGAACGCCTGAGGGCCGCGCGCTATGTCTCGCCCGAGCCGCCCTCGATCACGTTGCTGACCGTCATCGGCATCCCGCGCGGCGAGGGCGGGCATTCGGGGCTGATGTTCAACGGCAGCCAGCGGGTCATCTATGACCCGGCGGGCAGCTGGCAGCATCCCCAGATTCCGGAACGCAACGACGTGCTTTATGGGATCAACGACAACTTCAAGAACTTCTACATCGATTACCACGCCCGCTCGACCTATTGGGTGGCCGAGGACACGGTGCCGGTCACGCGCGAGGTGGCCGATCTGGCGATCCGCCGGGCCGAGCAGAACGGCTCTGGCAACAAGAGCTTCTGCGCGGTCGAATCCGGCAAGGTCCTGTCCGGCGTGCCGGGCTTCGAGGGGGCGCCGCGCGGCTTTTCGCCCCTGCGCCTGCGGGCCTGGTTCCTGACCCTGCCCGGCGTGCAGTCCAAGCGGCACGAGGACGGCGATCCGGCCAACAACCACGACGTGCTGCTGCGCCAGAAGGACGGGCAGGTCGTGGGCTATCCCAGAAGGTAGAGCAGGCCGAACAGCGTCAGGCCCCCGGCCAGGATGGCCAGCATGACGTTGCGCGTCAGCACGCCCACCGCCACCGTGGCCGCCGCCGCCGCAAGGCGCGCGGGATCCGGTGCGCCGCCCGTGGCCTCGGGCCACAGGACCAGGGGCGCCACCAGCGCGGGCAGCACCGCCACGGGCGTATAGCGCAGCATGCGGATGACCCAGCCCGGCAGTTCGCGGTTTCCGAGCGCGCCGAGAAAGGACCAGCGGATCAGGTAGGTGCCGACCCCCAGCACCAGGATGATCGTCCAGATCGTCAGGTTCGACGCCTGCATCTTAGCCCTCCTGCGCCAGGGCGCGCGTCTCGCTGCGCGCCTCGACCACGGCGCCGGTCGCCATGCCCAGGGGCGCCGCGATCAGCAGCCCCAGGCCCGAGGGCAGCCCCGCCAGCAGCAGCGTCGCCGCGATCGCCACGAAGCAGGCGGCCAGATGCGCAGGCGTGCGCAGCATCGGCGCGATCATCGCCAGGAAGGTGATCGGCATGGCGAAGTCCAGCGCGATTTCCTCGGGGATGGCCTGGCCCACGGTGGCGCCGACCCAGCTGAAGATCATCCAGGGCAGGCACAGCACCACCGCCGTGCCGCCGAAATAGGCCAGCCGCTGCGGCATCGACAGGCGCGGGTGGCGTTCGTAATGCTGGATCGACAGCGCATAGCTCTGGTCGATCAGCGCGAAGGACACCCAGGCCTTCTGCGCCCGGCTGGCCTCGTTCAGCCACGGCAGCAGGGATGCGGAATACATCGCCATCCGCAGGTTCACCGCCAGCCCCGAGAGGATCACGATGATCGCCGGGGCGTTGTCGGTCAGAAGCTGCACGGCAGTGAACTGCGACGCCCCCGCCAGCACCAGCACCGAAAACCCCATGACCTGCGCGATGTCCAGACCCGCCTCGGTCGCCACCACCCCGAACAGCAGCGCAAAGGGCACGATCACGATCAGGAAGGGCAGGGTCTGCACGATCCCGTGGCGGAAGGCCGCGCGCGGGCTGCGGGCCAGCGCCCGCAGCGACGCCTCGTCGGCGGCGGCCTGCTTCGGGTCGGGCCGGGATTCGGGAACCGGAGACATGGTACTTTCGTCTTTCTGCGTTTCGCGCCACCTTGCTTGCATGATGCGCAATCCGAGGCAAGACCGGCCGATGCAGATCCTGTCCCCCATCCCCCAGCCCCTGCTGGACCCGGCCTGCGCGCTGTGGCGGGCGCATTTCGGCGGGGCGGGCTGGCCGCGCCGGGTCCGTGCCGGGCATGGGATGGTGGGGCTGGATGCGGCGGGCCGGGTGGCCGGGGTGATGGGCCTGCGCGACGGGGCCGGGGGCTTTGCCTTGGGGCCGCCGCCGCTGCCGGGCTGGCTGTTCCGGGCCGCCCCCGCGACCGGGGATCTGGTGATCGACGGGCTGGCGGTGGCGGACCCGCGCCAGGGCACGGGCCGGGCGCTGGTCGCCGCCGCAGGCGATCTGGCCGCGCGCCGGGGCCATCCCGGCCTGCGCGCCGAGGTGCGCGCCCGCAACCGCGCGGCGCTGGCCTTCTATGCGGCGATGGGCTTTTGGGCTGAGGGGCAGGGGCGCTATGGCCTGCCCTGGTGGGGGCAGGTCTATCTGATGCGCTTGCTGGTGGGCGGCAGGCCCTAGCCGAAATTGCCCGAGACGCGGCCCAGCAGCATGAAGGCGCGGGCCGAGCGGCTGTCGGCCAGCACCGCGATCTGCAGGTCGTCCAGCTGCGGGACCAGGGTCGCGACCATCCCGTCGAAATGGCGCAGGAAGTGATGCGCCGTGTCGCGGAAGATCTCGTCGCCCTGCAGCATCGCTTCGGCGGTCTCCAGCGCGGGGCGCTGGTGGATGCCGCCCAGGGCGGCGACGGCGCTGCCGCGATCGCCCTCGGCGAAGCGGCGCCAGACATCGGCGCGGGCGGGCTCGGGCGGCAGGTCGTCCATGTAGACATCCTGCCCGGCCAGCAGCGTGACCACGTCCTGCGCCGCGCGCAGCACGCGCGAATGGACCGGGTCCTTCAGCGCATGGCGCAGTGCCTCGATCGCCTCGTGATCGGCGGGGCCGTCGGGAAAGTTCAGCGCCCGGATCAGCGTGCCCGGATCGACCGGAGTGCCGCCCTGCGTGTCGAAGCGCATCGCGGCCTGACGCTGGTCCGCCTGACGCGCGTCGGACGTGCGGGCATCCGGCGCCGCGCGGCCCCGGGGCTGGGCCGCGCCGGCGGTCGTCGACAGGGCCGCGGCCATCGCGGGGCGGGCGGGCGGTGCCACGGTTGCGGTGGCCGGGGCACCGCGGGGCGCGGCCGAGCGCGGCTCGGGGGTGTCGGGCACCCGCTCGGGCGCGCGGTCCGAGGCGGGCGGGGGCGCGTCGTGCATCTGGCCCAAGCGGCGGCGCAGATCCTCGGCCTCGGCGCGCAGGATGGCCAGCTGCCGGGCCAGCGACACGCCCAGCCAGACCAGCGCGGGCGGCAGGATGATGCCGGCGGTGGTGATCAAGGGCGCGATGCCGCCCCGGCCGCCGTCGCTGGCGGGGACCAGCAGCCAGAACAGGAACAGCAGCAGCAACCAGATCCCGGTCAGTGTCAGGCCGACGGTGGTGATGCGGTCGCGCTGCGACAGGCTGGAGATGCGGGCAATCAGGGACATGGGGTCATCCGTACCGGATCTCGACGATCTCGTAGCTGCGCTGTCCGCCGGGCGTGGTGACCTCGACGCTGTCGCCCTCGTCCTTGCCGATCAGCGCGCGGGCCAGCGGGGACCGAATGTTCAGCAGCCCGCGTTCGATATCGGCCTCGGCCTCGCCCACGATCTGATAGTTGCGCTCTTCCTCGGTGTCCTCGTCGATCAGCTTGACGCGGGCGCCGAACTTCACGCTGCCCGACAGCTTCGACGGGTCGATCACCTCGGCCCGGGACAGCAGGCTTTCCAGCTCCTTGATGCGGCCCTCGACGAAGCCCTGCTTTTCGCGGGCCGCGTGGTATTCGGCATTCTCGGACAGGTCGCCATGCTCGCGCGCTTCCGCGATGGCGCGGATGATGGCCGGACGCTCCTTCGATTTCAGCTCGCCCAGCTCGCGCTCCAGCGCATGCGCGCCGGCGGGGGTCATCGGTATCTTTTCCATCGCTGCCCTGTCCTTGGGTGGAAGGCGTTTGCCTTGCAGATGCCAAACCAACGCCCCTGCCATGACAAGATGGCAGGGGCGCGGAACGGTGATCGACCACATCGTGACGAATTTGGCGGCCAATGCAAGCCTGCATGGCAGGGCGGGCGTCATTCGCTGCGCCGCTTCGCCGCGTCACGATTGCCCCCCGGGCGCGGGGCGGCTATCTGTTTGCCAGCCAGATTGCCAGGGAGGGCGCCAGCACATGACCGACGAGATCCAGATCGAGCGTGAATCGATGGAATATGACGTCGTCATCGTGGGCGCCGGGCCCGCGGGCCTGTCCGCCGCGATCCGTCTGAAGCAGATCGACCCCGAACTGTCCGTCGTCGTGCTGGAAAAGGGCTCCGAGGTCGGCGCGCATATCCTGTCGGGCGCGGTGCTGGACCCCTCGGGCCTGACCCGCCTGTTCCCCGACTGGAAGGAGAAGGGCGCCCCCCTGACCACCGAGGTCACCGACGACAACTTCTACGTGCTGGGCGCCGAGGGCCAGATGCGCGTGCCGAACTGGCCGATGCCGCCATTGATGTCGAACCACGGCAACTACATCGTCAGCATGGGCAATGTCTGCCGCTGGCTGGCCGAACAGGCCGAGGAGCTGGGCGTCGAGATCTTTCCCGGCATGTCGGCCAGCCAGATCGTGTGGGACGGCAACCGCGTCAAGGGCGTGGTCGCGGGCGAGTTCGGCCGCAATCCCGACGGCAGCACCGGCGACGGCTACGAGCCGGGGATGGAGCTGCACGGCAAGTACGTCTTCATCGCCGAGGGCGTGCGCGGCAGCCTGGCCAAGCAGATCAACGAGCGCCTGAACCTGTCCCAGGGCGCCGATGCGCAGAAGTTCGGCCTGGGCATGAAGGAGATCTGGGAGGTCTCGCCCGAGAAGTTCAAGCAGGGCCGCGTCGTGCACACGATGGGCTGGCCCCTGGGCAAGAACGCGGGCGGCGGCAGCTTCATCTATCATTTCGAGAACAACCAGGTGCTGGTGGGCTTCGTCCTCCACCTGAACTATGCCAACCCGCACCTCTATCCCTACATGGAATTCCAGCGCTTCAAGCATCACCCGATGGTGGCCGAGCTGCTGGAGGGCGGCAAGCGCATCTCCTACGGCGCGCGGGCGATCAGCGAGGGCGGCTGGCAGTCGCTGCCGCAGCTGTCCTTCGACGGCGGCGTTCTGCTGGGCTGCAGCGCGGGCATGGTCAACGTGCCGCGCATCAAGGGCAACCACAACGCGATGATCTCGGGGATCGAGGCGGCCGATGCGGCGGCGGCGGCGATCAAGACCGGGCGCATGGGCGACCGCCTGACCGATTACGACGACGCGGTGCGCAAGGGCGCCATCGGCAAGGATCTGAAGATGGTCCGCAACGTCAAGCCGATCTGGTCGCGCTTGGGCCTGTCGGCCAGCCTGATGCTGGGCGCGGTGGACATGTGGACGGCCAACCTGACCGGCTGGAACCTGCTCGGCACCTGGAAGCACGGCAAGTCCGACGCGGCGGCCACCGGCAAGGCCGCCGAATACAAGCGCATCGACTATCCCCGCCCGGACGGCAAGCTGTCCTTCGACCGGCTGACCAACGTGGCCTTCAGCTTCACCAACCACGAGGAAAGCCAGCCCTGCCACCTGAAGCTGCGCGATCCGGCCATCCCGATCGCCATGAACCTGCCCGAATACGACGAGCCCGCGCAGCGCTATTGCCCGGCGGGCGTCTACGAGGTCGTGCAGGATGCGACCGGGCCGCGCTTCGTGATCAACTTCCAGAACTGCGTGCACTGCAAGACCTGCGACATCAAGGATCCCAGCCAGAACATCGTCTGGACGGTGCCGCAGGGCGGCGACGGGCCGAATTACCCGAACATGTGATGCAACCATCCGGGCGGGGGGCGTTGCGCCCCCCGGACCGCGCCTCTAGGCTGGCCGGAACGCAAACGTGATTTCCGAAAGGGCCGTCGTGACCCCATTCCGCCCCAGCCCGATCCCGCAGCGCCGCGCCCGGTTCCGACCGGAGCTGTCGCGGCTGGCCCTGCTGGTCGCGCTGACCTGCACCGCCGCCCTGCCGGCCCATGCGCAGGACGACCGCCCCGCCCCCCGCCCCGTCCAGGCGCAGTTCGGTGCGCCGACCACCACCGCCCCCCCGCCGGCTCAGGAACTGCCCGCCAATCCGCAGATGCAGGGTCTGGCCGGGGTCTATCTGGCCGCCCGCATGGCCACGGTCGAGAACGACTTCCGCGCCGCCGCGCGCTATTTCATGCAGGCGGCCCTGCAGGATCCCGAGGACATCTACCTGCAGGACAGCGCGCTGGTCGCCCTGTCCTCGGCCGGCGAGGTCGATCAGGCCGTGGCCCTGGCCGAACGCCTCTTCGACGAGGACCGCCCGACCGAGCTGTCGGGCCTTCTGCGCCGCGCGCAGCTGGTCCGTGCCGGGGACTGGGACGCCTTGGTCACGCTGATCGACACGACCCGCAACCCCGACCTGCCGCTTGACCAGGACCTGATGGACGGCACCATCCGGGCCTGGGCGCTGCTGGGCGCGGGCCGCGCCTCGGATGCCGTGGCCGCCTTCGAGGCGATGGCCGCGACCGAGGGGCTGGCCCCCATCGTGAACTATCACCTGGCCTTGGCCCGGGCGCTGGCGGGCGATTACGAGACCGCCGACCGCCTGATCGCGCAATCCGAGGCCGGGGGCCACCTGATGGGCCTGATGGCCCGGGTGCAGATCCTGTCCCAGCTGGACCGGCGCGACGAGGCGCTGGCGCTTCTGGACAGCCTCGAGGGGCTGGAGGCCGAGCCGCAGCTGGTGGATCTGCGCCAGCGGCTGGACCAGGACCAGCCGGTGCCCTTCGACGTGATCTCGGGCCCGGCGGACGGCATCGCGCATCTGCTGCTGTCCTTCGCCTCGGCCCTGGCCTCCAGCCCGGACCCCGAGCCCCTGTCGCTGATCCATGCCCGCCTGGCCGCCTGGATCGCGCCCCAGAACCCCGAGGCGCGGCTGATGTCGGCGCAGCTTCTGCAGGATCGCCAGCAGTTCGACCTGGCCGAGGCCGAATTCGAGGCCGTGCGCCGCATGGGCCAGATGCGCCCGCAGGCCGAACTGTCGCGCATCGACGCCCTGTCGCAGGCCGACCGGCGCGACGAGGCCGAGAAGGCCGCCCTGGCCCTGACCGCCGCCTATCCCGGTCTGCCGCAGTCCTGGATCGCGCTTGGCGACGTGATGCGCCAGCAGGAGAAATATGCCGAGGCCGTGCCCAGCTATGATAAGGCGCTGGACCTTCTGGCCGAGGCGCCGCCCGAGGTGCGCTGGTTCCCGCTCTATGCGCGCGGCATCGCGCTGGAACGCGCGGGCCAGTTCGACCGCGCCGAGGCCGACCTTCTGGCCGCGCTTCAGATCCGCCCCGACCATGCCAGCCTGCTCAACTACCTGGGCTATTCCTGGATCGACCGGAACGAGAACCTGGAACGCGCGCTCGAGATGATTCAGCGCGCGGTGGAACTGTCGCCGGGTGACGGCTACATCCTCGATTCGCTAGCTTGGGCCTATTACCGCTTGGGCCGCTACGACGAGGCGGTGGCGCCGATGGAACAGGCCATCGCCACGATGGCCTCGGACCCGCTGGTCAACGACCATCTGGGCGACATCTACTGGATGGTGGGCCGCCAGCGCGAGGCGCAGATCCAGTGGCAGCGCGCCCTGTCGCTGGAGCCCGGCGAAAGCGGCGATGTCGATCCCGACCGCATCCGCGCCAAGCTGGACCGCGGCCTGACCGCCGTGCTGGAGGACGAGGACACCCCCGTCGCCAGCCAGCCCAGCCAAGCGCCGCAGACCGAGGCCGACGCCACCGAATGAGCCCCGCCCCGGCATGATCGTCGAGTTCGCCCCGGCCAAGCTGAACCTGGCCCTGCATGTCACCGGACGGCGGGCCGACGGCTATCACCTGATCGATTCGCTGGTCTGCTTCGCGGCCATCGGCGACCGGATCGCACTGACCCCCGGACCGCTGTCCCTGACCATCGACGGCCCCTTCGCAGCAGGGCTTTCGGCGGATGCGGACAACCTCTGCCTGCGCGCCGCGCGGCTGGCGGGCGGGCAGGCCGCGATCACCCTGACCAAAGCGCTGCCCGTCGCCTCGGGGATCGGCGGCGGCTCGGCCGATGCGGCGGCGGTGCTGCGGGGCCTGGCGCGGATGGGCCATCCGCTGCCCGACCGCAGCGAACGGCTTGGCGCCGACGTGCCGGTCTGCCTGGCCGGCACCCCCGCCCGCATGCAGGGGATCGGCGAGGTGCTGACCCCGCTGCCCGCCCTGCCGCCCCTGCATCTGATGCTGGTCAATCCCGGCGTCGCCGTGCCCACGCCCGCGATCTTCGCGAGGCTCGAGCGGCGCAACAATCCGCCCCTGCCGCCCGTCCCGGCCTTCCCCGATGCGCCCGCGCTGATCGGCTGGCTGCGGACGGCGCGCAACGACCTGCAGCCCCCGGCCGTCGCCGCGGCCCCGGTCATCGCCGATGTCCTGCAGGCGCTGGAGGCTTCAGGCGCGCTACTGGCGCGCATGTCGGGATCGGGCGCGACCTGCTTCGGCCTCTTTCCCGACGCCTCCCGGGCGGCGGCGGCGGCTGCGGCACTGGCGCGCAACGGCTGGTGGGCGGTGGCGACCGAACTGGCGCCCGACCCGCGCCCCCGCTAGACTGCGCGCAGATTCAGCGGAGGGACCCCATGCTGCGCCTTGGCGTCAATATCGATCACGTCGCGACCATCCGGAACGCCCGGGGCACCCCCTGGCCCGACCCCGTGCGCGCGGCACTGGCGGCCGAGGGCGCGGGCGCGCAGGGCATCACCGCCCATCTGCGCGAGGATCGCCGCCACATCACCGACGCCGACATCGACGCGCTGATGGACCGCCTGACGCTGCCCCTGAACTTTGAGATGGCCGCCACCCCCGAGATGCAGGCCATCGCCCTGCGCCATCGCCCCCATGCCGTCTGCATCGTCCCCGAGAAGCGCCAGGAACGCACGACCGAGGGCGGGCTCGACGTGGCCGGGCAGGAGGCCGCGCTGGCCGCCTATGTCGCGCCGCTCAGGGAGGCGGGCTGCCGCGTGTCGCTGTTCATCGGCCACCAGCCCGACCAGATCCGCGCCAGCGCCCGCATCGGCGCCGCCGTGGTCGAACTGCATACCGGCGCCTATTGCGACCTGGACACCGAGGGCCGCCATGCCGAACGCGACGCGGAACTCGACGCCCTGCGCCAGGGCGCGGCGCTGGCCGCCAGCCTGGGGCTGGAGGTCCATGCCGGCCATGGTCTGACCTTCGACACGGTCGGCCCCATCGCCGCCATTCCCGAACTGGCCGAGCTGAACATCGGCCATTTCCTGATCGCGGAATCGGTCTTCATCGGCCTGCCCGCCGCCATCGCCGAGATGCGCCGCCGCATGGATCTGGCCCGCGCATGACCTTCTTCTTCACTCAAATATCCAGATTCGACCCCCGGCCACGCACACCATGATCCTGGGCATCGGCACCGACCTTGCCAATATCGAGCGGATCCAGGGCACGCTGGACCGCTTCGGCGACCGCTTCCGCACCCGCGTCTTCACGCCCACGGAACTGGCCCGCGCCGCCCGCCGCAAGGACGAGGCCGGAACGCTTGCCAAGCGATGGGCCGCGAAGGAGGCCTGTTCCAAGGCGCTCGGCACCGGGCTGGCCATGGGGATCAGCTGGCGCGACATGGCGGTGACGAACCTGCCCACCGGCCAGCCGGTCATGGCGCTGACGGGCTGGGCGGCGGACCGGCTGGCCGCGATGACGCCTGCGGGCCATCACGCCATCGTGCATGTCACCCTGACCGACGACCACCCCTGGGCGCAGGCTTTCGTGGTGATCGAGGCCCGGCCCGGGCCTGCCCCTGCTTGACTTTTGCCCGCCGCCCGGACCATGAACGCCCCCAACGACCGCGCCCGCTGGTGGCGCGGGCAGACTGCGCGATGCCGGACCCCGGCCCATGAACCAAAAGGACCACGCGGAATGGCAACGGCTGCGCCCGAGAAAAAGGACGGCATCTGGGAGACGGTCAAGACCATCTTCTGGGCGCTGGTGATCGCGGGCATCTTCCGCACGCTGTTCTTCCAGCCCTTCTGGATCCCCTCGGGCAGCATGAAGGACACGCTGCTGATCGGCGACTTCCTCTTCGTCAACAAGATGGCCTACGGCTATTCGGCCCATTCCTGCCCCTTCTCGCTCTGCCCGATCTCGGGGCGGCTGCTGGAACGCGCGCCCGAGCGCGGCGACGTGGCCGTGTTCCGCCACCCGACCCGCGACGTCGACTTCATCAAGCGCGTCATCGGCCTGCCCGGCGACACGATCCAGATGCGCGGCGGCCGGCTGTGGATGAACGGCGAGGCGGTCCCGGTGACCCCGGCCGGCGAGTTCATCGAGACGAAGGACCAGCAGGGCCCGCAGGGCCTGATCCCGCGCTGCGTGAACGATCCCGTCGCGCAGGGCGGCGAGTGCATCAAGGAGCGCATGACCGAGACCCTGCCCGGCGGCAACAGCCATGACGTGCTCAACATCGTCGATGGCTGGGTGGCCGACGACACGCCGACCTTCACCGTCCCCGAGGGGCAGTATTTCTTCATGGGCGACAACCGCGACAATTCCGAGGACAGCCGCTTTCCCGCCGAGATGGGCGGCCTGGGCTTCGTCCCGGCCGAGTTCCTGATCGGCCGGGCCGACCGGATCATGTTCTCCTCGGCGGGCAGCTCGCTGCTGTATTTCTGGACGTGGCGCGCGGACCGCTTCTTCAAGGCGGTGAATTGACGCCCTCGGCCGACATCCGCGCCTTCATGGCCCGCTTGGGGCACGATTTCGCGCGCCCCGAGCTTCTGATCCGCGCGCTGACCCATGGCTCGATCGCCTCCGTCACGCGGCCCGACAACCAGCGGCTGGAGTTCCTGGGCGACCGCGTGCTGGGCCTGGTGATGGCCGAGGCGCTCTTCTCGGCAGACACCGCCGCCTCCGAGGGGCAGCTGGCACCGCGCTACAACGCGCTGGTGCGCGGCGAGACCTGCGCCGGGGTGGCCCGCGACCTTGCCTTGGGCGAGGTGCTGAAGCTGGGTCGGTCCGAGATGCTGTCGGGCGGGCGCCGCAAGGAGGCGCTGCTGGCCGACGCGATGGAGGCCGTGCTGGCCGCCGTCTATCTGGATGCGGGGTTCGAGGCCGCCCGCGCCGTCGTGCTGCGCCACTGGGGCCCGCGCCTGGCGCAGGTGGCCCATGACAGCCGCGACGCCAAGACCGCCCTGCAGGAATGGGCGCAGGCCCAGGGCATGCCGCCCCCCGTCTACGAGCAGACCGAGCGCAGCGGTCCCGACCACGCGCCGGTCTTCCTGATCACCGTGCGGCTGGAAGACGGCCGCCACGCGCAGGCCCAAGGCACGGGCACCAAGCGCAGCATCGAACAGGCCGCCGCGCAAGCGCTGCTGGACCGCCTGGAAGGACAGACCACATGACCGACGAGACCGCCTCCGACGACACCGGCCCCGAGGACGACACCCCCGAGGAGATCGGCGCCACCCCCGCCGCGCCGC
Organism: Paracoccus liaowanqingii; assembly: GCF_004683865.2. NCBI lineage: Bacteria > Pseudomonadati > Pseudomonadota > Alphaproteobacteria > Rhodobacterales > Paracoccaceae > Paracoccus > Paracoccus liaowanqingii. The sequence goes on from NZ_CP038439.1 coordinate 409,143, forward strand.
AGGGCGACCAGCCCACCCGCGCGGGCTTTGTGGCCCTGATCGGCGAGCCCAACGCGGGCAAGTCGACGCTTCTGAACCAGATGGTCGGCGCCAAGGTTAGCATCGTGACCCACAAGGTGCAGACCACCCGCGCCCGGATCCGGGGCATCGCGATGCACGGACCCGCGCAGATCGTCTTCGTCGACACGCCGGGCATCTTCCGCCCGCGCCGCCGCCTGGACCGCAGCATGGTCGCGGCAGCCTGGGGCGGGGCCTCGGACGCCGATATCGTGCTGGTGCTGATCGAGGCGCATCGCGGCCTGACCGACGGCACGCAGGCGATCCTGGACCAGCTGGTGCAGCTGGGCCGCGGCACCCCCGTCGCGCTGATCATCAACAAGATCGACCGCGTCAAGGCCGAGGAACTGCTGGCCCTGTCGCAGAAGCTGAACGAGGCCTATCCCTTCGCCGAGACCTTCATGATCTCGGCCATGAAGGGTCATGGCTGCCAGCAGTTGCGCGGCTGGCTGGCCAAGACCCTGCCCGAAAGCCCGTGGCTGTACCCGGAAGACCAGATCGCCGACCTGCCCATGCGCATGATCGCCGCCGAGATCACCCGCGAGAAGCTGACCCTGCGCCTGCACGAGGAGATCCCCTACCAGCTGACGGTGGAGACCGAAGGCTGGGAGGAGAAGACCGACGGCTCCGCGCGGATCGAGCAGGTCGTCTATGTCGCCCGCCAAGGCCACAAGGGCATCGTGCTGGGCAAGGGCGGCGAGACGATCAAGGCCGTGGGCCAGGCCTCGCGCGTGGAGCTGGAGGAGTTCATGGGCCGCCGCGTCCACCTGTTCCTGCAGGTCCGCGTCCGCGAGAACTGGGAGAACGAGGCCGAACGCTATGACGAGATCGGCCTGAACTTCCGCGACGGCGACGAAGGCCGTTCGTGACCGAAGCCCGGCTGGCCGCGCATCTCTGGGTCGCGGCCTACCGGGCGCGGCTGGCGCAGGCCAACATCCCCGCCTATGTGCTGGCGCGCGGCGACGACACCGCCGGCGCCATCGCGGTCAAATGCGCGCATCTGGACGGCACCGCGGCGCTGTGGATGCGCGAATGGGACATGGACAGCGACACCCGCCCCTGGGTCGCCGCGGTCCGGGGCCCTGAGCGCGACATCGACGCCGCCATCGCCCGCCAGCGCGACCGCGACCGCGACCTGTGGGTGGTCGAGATCGAAAGCCGCGACGGCACCACGCTGCTGGACCAGGACGGGCTTTACTGACCTCTGGCCGGGATGCTCATTGCAGAATATGCATCTGCCATGAGCATCCCCCAGACTGATTCGCCCAAGGGGCTTGTCTTCGCCATCGCCGCCTATGCGATGTGGGGGTTCCTTCCCATCTACATGAAGGCGCTGGCGCATCTGCCCGCGGCCGAGATCATCGCCCACCGCATCCTGTGGTCGCTGCCCATCGCCGCCGCCGTGCTGATCTGGCAGGGCCGCGCCGCCGAGGTGGGTCAGGCCCTGCGCCAGCCGCGCCTGGTGGCGATGGCGGCGCTGACGGCGATGCTGATCTCGGTCAACTGGCTGATCTATGTCTGGTCGATCGCCAACGACCAGGCGCTGGACGCGGCGCTCGGCTATTACATCAACCCGCTGTTCAGCGTGTTCCTGGGCGCGACGCTGCTCAAGGAACGGCTGACGCGCGGGCAGTTCGCCGCCATCGCGCTGGCGGCGGCGGCGGTGATCATCCTGACGATGCAGGCGGGCAGCCTGCCGCTGGTGGCCATCGGCCTGACCCTGTCCTGGGGGTTCTATGCCTATTGCAAGAAAAGCCTGCCGCTTGGCCCCAACCAGGGCTTCACGCTGGAGGTGCTGCTGCTGGCCCCCTTCGCCGCCGGTTTCCTGATCTGGCAGGCCGCGCAGGGGCAGGCGCATTTCACCTCGGGGGGCTGGGGCCAGACGCTGCTGCTGATCGGCTGCGGGCCGATCACCGCCATCCCGCTGCTGTTCTACGCCAATGGCGCCAAGCTGATCCGCCTGTCGACCATCGGAATCCTGCAATACATCGCGCCGACGATGATCTTCCTCTGCGCCGTGCTGATCTTCGGAGAGCCCTTCGACGGCGCCCGGCTGATCGCCTTCCCGATGATCTGGGCGGCGCTGGTGATCTATTCGGTGACGCTGGTCCGGCAGGCGGGCCAGCGCCGCCGCGACCGGCGCGAGCTGGCCGCGCGGCGCATGCAGTAGGGCGCGCTTGCGGGACCGCGCGCCGCGTGCCAGCCTGAGGCCTGCCAGCCCGACACATCCCAGCCTGCAGGAAGGAACGGCCATGACCCATCCCCGGCAACGCGTCACCCTGATCACCCTCGGCGTGGCCGATCTGGACCGCGCGGGCCGCTTCTATGCGGGCTGGGGCTGGCAGCCCCATGCCGAATCGCAGCCCGGCGTGACCTTCTACCAGATGCAGGGCGCGGCGCTGGCGCTGTTCCCGCTGGCCGAACTGGCCAAGGACCAGGGCCGCCCCGGCGCGCCGCTTGGAACCGGCGCCGTCACCTTGGCGCAGAATTGCGACGGCGAGGCCGAGGTGGACGCGGTCTTCGACCTGGCGCTTGGGGCCGGGGCGAGCTGCCTCAAGCGTCCCGAGAAGGTCTTCTGGGGCGGCTATTCCGGCTATCTGGCCGATCCCGACGGCCATGTCTGGGAGATCGCCTGCAATCCCTTCTGGCCGCTCTCCCCCGAGGGCGCCCTGACCCTGCCCGATCCCGGCTAGGCGGTGGAGTGGCAGGCCGAGGGCACGGTGATCGCGCGGCGCCCGCATGGCGAGACGGCGGTGATCATCGACGTGCTGACGCTGGAACACGGGCGCCATGCGGGCGTGGTGCCCGGCGGGGCCTCGCAGAAGCGCGCGGCGATGCTGCAGCCGGGCGCGCGGCTGTCGCTGCGCTGGCGCGCGCGGCAGGCCGACCAGCTGGGCAGCTTCACCGCCGAGCCGCTGCGGATGCGCGCGGGCCTGATGGCCGACCCGGCGGCGCTGGCGGGGCTGAACGCGGTCTGCGCGCTGCTGGTCTTCGTGCTGCCCGAGCGCGATCCCCATCCCCGGCTGGTCGCGCGGACCGAGGCGTTGCTGGACCTGATCGAGGCGGGGGCGGACTGGCCGCCCGCCTATCTGGACTGGGAGATGCTGCTTCTGGACGAGATGGGCTTCGGGCTGGACCTGTCGGCCTGCGCAGTGACCGGCGGGACAGAGGGGCTGGCCTATGTCAGCCCGAAATCGGGCCGGGCGGTCAGCCGGGCCGGCGCGGGGGACTGGGCCGACCGTCTGCTGCCTTTGCCCGGGCTGATGGGCGGGGCGGGGGACAATCGCGGCAACGGGCTGGCCGAGGGGCTGGCCATCACCGGGCATTTCCTGGAGCATCGGGTGGCGGCCGAGCTGGTGGGCCGGATGCTGCCCGCGGCCCGGGGGCGGCTGATGCGGCGGCTTCTGCGGTCCTGATTTCCCGGCCTTGGGAGGGGGCGCTGCCCCCGCCGCGTGCCGCGGCCCCCCGGGATATTTGGACCAAGATGAAAGCGGGCGCGCCGGGGTTCTGGCCCGCGGGGGGCTTACTGGTTGCCGCGGGCGGCCGAGAGGGCGTCTGTGGTCTGGTCGGCCGGGCGGCCGCTTTCGAAGATCAGCCAGGTCGGGCCCTTGATGCGCAGCACGCCGCCGTAATATTCCATCTCGGTCGCCTGCTGCAGGGCGTCGAAATAGCGCTGCTCGATCGCGCTGTCTGCGCAGCCGGTCACGCCCGAGGTCTGCAGCGGCTCGAAGGCCACGGCGGGCAGGGGGACGGTGTTCGTCGCAGCATAGCCGTTGCAGGGGCCGCGGCCCGACACGCCCTCGGGCCGGGTGGTCAGGGTGATGTTGCGCAGGGGCACGGTGCCGTTGCCGATGCCGACCAGCACGTAGTCGTTGGCCGGGATGCCGCCCATCGGGTCGCCGGCGGGCGTCGTCTCGCAGGCGGCGAGGCTCAGGACGGCCAGGGCGGCGGCGAAGGCGGGGCGGATCGAGAGGGACATGGGGCAGGCTCCTTGGGCGGACATGCGGGCGTGGATCGGGCGGAACTGACGTGGTCTAGCGCCATTTGTCCGCCCGATCCAGCCCGCGGGCGCATCATTCCAGAAGGCGCCGCGCGATGACCTGGGCCTGGATCTCGGCCGCACCCTCGAAGATGTTGAGGATCCGGGCGTCGCAGAGCACGCGGCTGATCTGGTATTCCAGCGCGAAACCGTTGCCCCCGTGGATCTGCAGGGCATTGTCCGCCGCAGACCAGGCCACGCGGGCGCCCAGCAGCTTGGCCATTCCGGCCTGCACGTCGCAGCGGTGACCGTGATCTTTTTCCCACGCACTGAAATAAGTCAACTGCCGCGCGATGGTGATTTCCACGGCCATCAGCGCCAGCTTGTCGGCCACGCGGGGGAAGGCGGCCAGGGGCTTGCCGAACTGCTTGCGGTCCAGCGCATAGGCCAGCCCCAGTTCCAGCGCGTTCTGCGCCACGCCGATCGCGCGGGCCGCCGTCTGGATGCGCGCCGATTCGAAGGTCTGCATCAGCTGCTTGAAGCCCTGGCCGGTCACGCCGCCCAAAAGGTTCGCTCCCGCGACGGCAAAGCCGTCGAAGGCCAGCTCGTATTCCTTCATGCCGCGATAGCCCAGCACCTCGATCTCGCCGCCGGTCATGCCTTGGGTCGGGAAGGGGTCGGCATCGGTCCCGGGGGTCTTCTCGGCCAGAAACATCGACAGCCCGCGATAGTCGTCCGTGCCCGGTTCGGTGCGGGCCAGCAGCGTCATCACATGGGTGCGCGCGGCGTGGGTGATCCAGGTCTTGTTGCCGGTGATGCGCCAGTCATCTCCCTCGGGCACCGCGCGGGTGCGCAGCGCGCCCAGGTCGCTGCCGGTATTGGGCTCGGTGAACACCGCCGTCGGCAGGGTTTCTCCGCTGGCCAGCCGGGGCAGCCACTGGGCCTTCTGCGCCTCGGTGCCGCCGCAGAGGATCAGCTCGGCCGCGATCTCGCTGCGGGTGCCCAGGCTGCCCACCCCGATATAGCCGCGCGAGAGTTCCTCGGACACGACGACCATCGCGGCCTTGGACATGCCCAGGCCCCCGAACTCCTCGGGGATGGTCAGGCCGAAGACGCCCAGCTCGGCCAGTTCCTCGATGATGGCCATCGGGATCAGCTCGTCGCGCAGGTGCCAGCCATGGGCGTGGGGGGTGACCTTGTCCTCGGTCCAGCGGCGGAACTGGTCGCGGATCATCTCCAGATCCTCGTCCAGGCCCGAGGCGCCGAAGGTCGCCGCGCCGCGGTTGTCGGCGATCAGGGCAGCCAGCTGGGCCCGCGCCTCGGCGGAATTGCCGGCCATCAGCGCGCGCGCGTCGTCCGAGGGCTGCCAGTCGATCCCCAGGTCGGACAGGCGGGCGAATTCCGTCTGGCTCATCGGGATGCCGCCGGCGATCTGCGTCAGGTATTCGCCCATGCCGATCTGCGCGATCAGCGCCTCCATCGGGCCGTCGACGCGGGTCGACCAGGCGTGAAGCTGGCGCAGCGCCTCGACATAGGTGGCCAGCCAGGACAGGGCGTGGGCGGCATGCTGGTGGCGTTCCAGCAGGGCGGGATCGACGCGGCCCGAGGGCGCGGCCCTCTCGCGCAGGGCGGCGGTGGCAGAGGCCAGAAGCGTGTCGATCTCGGACAGGACCGTCTCGGCCCGGGGCTGCAGGTCTTTCATCGATTCGTCCTTTTGCGGCGTTGCAGCATGGGTAGCGCCTTCGCACCCGCAGCGCAATAATTATGCGCGCGGGCATCCTGCCGCGATGCAATATGTCGCAAGCGTCAATCGACCCCCGAGGCGACCGGCAGCCCCTGTCGAAGCGGCCTTTTCCTTTCCCGGCGGCGCGGCTAGCGTGCCCCCATGTTCGGACTGGAGCCCTGGCAATTCGTGGCGGCCTTCGGGATCACCGCCTTTGCGGGGTTCGTGAAGGGTGCCCTGGGCTTTGCCATGCCGATGATCATGGCCTCGGCCTTCGGGTCGATCATGCCTGCGCCGGTGGCGCTGGCGGCGATGATCCTGCCGACGCTGTTCACCAATATCCAGCAGGCGGTGCGCGACGGGCGGGCCGAGGCGGTGGCCTCGGCGGTCAAGTTCCGGCTGCATATCGCCATGGTCGCGATCTTCATCTGCGTCTCGGCGGGATTCGTCACGATGTTTCCGCAATGGCTGATGTACGCGGCCCTGGGCGTGCCCATCACGCTGTTCGCGCTGTTGCAATTGTCAGAGCGGCCCCTGGTGCTGAACCTGCGTCACCAGCGACGTGCCGAGGGGTGGTCGGGCGTGATCGGGGGCCTTTACGGCGGCATTTCGGGCATCTGGGGGCCGCCGCTGATCGTTTATCTGCTGTCCATCGGCACCGAAAAGCGCGAACAGGTGCGGGTGCAGGGCGTGGTCTTTCTGATCGGCGCGGTGGTGCTGACCGGGGCGCATCTGGTGTCGGGCCTGCTGAACGCCGCCACCGTTCCCCTGTCGCTGGTGCTGTGCATCCCGGCCTTCGCGGGGATGATGGCGGGCTTTGCCTTGCAGGACCGGCTGGATGTGGGGCAGTTTCGGCGCTGGACGCTGGTGCTGCTGATCCTGACGGGGCTGAACCTGATCCGTCGCGCCTTTGAAATCTGGAGCCTGTAAGATGCTGGACGCCGCCGACCTGACCGCCCGCCTGATCCGCTGCCCCTCGGTCACCCCCGAAGAGGGCGGCGCGCTGGTCCTGCTGGAGGATGAGCTGACGGCGGCGGGCTTCGACTGCCACCGGGTGGATCGCAACGGCACCTCGAACCTGTTCGCGCGGTGGGGGGCTAGGGGCGCGCGGACCATCGGGTTCAACGGCCATACCGATGTAGTGCCGCCAGGCGATCTGGGGTCATGGACCCATCCGCCCTTTTCGGGCCATTGGGACGCCGATGACGTGATCTGGGGACGCGGTGCGACCGACATGAAATCGGGCGTCGCGGCCTTTGTCACCGCCGCCATCGACTTTGTGCGCGACACGCCGCCCGACGGTGCGGTGATCCTGACCATCACCGGGGACGAGGAAGGCCCGTCCCGCGACGGCACCATCGCCATCCTCGACTGGATGGCCGCGCATGGCGAGCGCATGGATGCCTGCATCGTGGGCGAGCCGTCCAATCCCGAGGTGATGGGCGAGATGATGAAGATCGGGCGGCGCGGATCCGTGACCTTCCGCATCGCCGCGAAAGGCGTGCAGGGCCATGCCGCCTATCCGCATCGTGCCAAGAACCCGCTGCATGCGCTGACCCGGATGCTGGCCGAGCTGACCGCCGAACCGCTGGATCAGGGCACGGACCATTTCGATCCCACGGGGCTGCAGATCACCTCGATCGATTGCGGCAATCCGGCTTCGAACGTCATCCCCGAAGCCGCGCGGGCCATCGTCAACATCCGCTTCAACGACCTGCATACCGGCGCCTCGCTGACCGATACGCTGCGCGCCCATGCCGACCGGATCGCGGCCGAGACCGGCGTCGCCCTGACCGTCAGCGCCGAAATCTCGGGCGAGGCGTTCCTGACTGAACCCGGCGCCTTCGTCGATCTGGTGCGCGGCGTCGTCCAGCAGGAAACCAACCGCCAGCCGGTCCTGTCCACCTCGGGCGGGACCTCGGACGCGCGTTTCGTCAAGGATCACTGCCCGGTGGTGGAATTCGGGCTGGTCGGTGCCCACATGCATCAGGTGAACGAACGCGTGCCCGCCCAGCAGGTCCGCCAGCTGAAAACCATTTACCAGCGGATTCTGGAAAGATATTTCGAATGATCATCGAGGAGACCCGCGATCTGGCCGCCTGCCACGCGCTGCGCCGCACCGTCTTCATCGACGAACAGGGCGTGCCCGAGGCGGACGAGATGGACGATCAGGATGCCGCCGCCATTCATCTGCTGGCGCGCGACGGCGACCGGCCCGTGGGTTCGGCCCGGCTGCTGATCAAGGGCGACACCGGCAAGATCGGCCGCGTCTGCGTCCTGGCCGATCAGCGGGGCACCGGCCTTGGCGCGGCGCTGATCCGCGCGGCGCTGGACGTGCTGCGCGACCGGGGCATGGTGCAGGCGCGGCTCGGCTCGCAAACCCATGCCATCGGATTTTATGAAAAACTTGGCTTTGTCGCCCAAGGGCCGGTCTATGACGACGCGGGCATCCCTCATCGCGACATGACCCTGAACCTGAAGTGACCCCCGCATGACCCAGATCCCCAGCAAGGCCCAGATCCTCGAATGGGTGGCCGAACACCCGGACGCCAATTCCAAGCGCGACATCGCCAAGGCCTTCGGCATCAAGGGCGCCGCCCGCATCGAGCTGAAGCGCCTGCTGAAGGAGCTGGAGGCCGAGGGCCAGCTGGAACGCCGCCGCCGCCACTATCTGGACGCCGAGAAGCTGCCCCCCGTCACGGTGCTGGAACTGCTGGCGCCCGACGGATCGGGCGACCTCTTCGCCCGCCCGCTCGAGGCCAGCGGCGAGGGGCCGGCGCCCCGCATCCTCTTCGTGCCGCGCAAGTCCGACCCCGCGCTCGGGCGCGGCGACCGCTTCCTCGGCCGCCTGATCCCGACCTTGGGCGAGGATCACCAATACGAGGCGCGGCTGATCCGCCGCATCACCGCCAGCCCCAACCGCATCACCGGCATCTTCCGCAAGGACAGCGAGGGCGGGCGCATCCTGCCCGTCGACAAGGGCCAGGACCGCGAATGGCGCATTCGCGCCGACGCCACGCTTGGCGCCGAGAACGGCGAGCTGGTGCAGGCCGAACAGGCCGGTCCCCGCGCCCGCATGGGCTTGCCCTATGCCCGCATCATCGAGCGTCTGGGCGACCCTTCCGCCCCGCGCGCCGTCAGCCTGATCGCCATCCACCAGCACGGCATCCCCGACCATTTCCCCGACAAGGCCCTGGCCGAGGCCGAGGCGGCCCAGCCCGCCACCATGAAGGGCCGCGACGACCTGCGCGCCCTGCCGCTGGTCACCATCGACCCCTCGGACGCGCGCGACCATGACGACGCCGTGGCGGCCGTGGTCGAGGAGGATGGCGGCGCCTCGATCTGGGTGGCCATCGCCGATGTCGCCCATTACGTCCGCACCGGCTCGGCGCTGGACCGCGAGGCCTGGGGGCGCGGCAACTCGACCTATTTCCCCGACCGCGTGGTGCCGATGCTGCCCGAGGCGCTGTCGGCCGATCTCTGTTCGCTGCACGAGGGCGTCGACCGCCCAGTGATCGCGGTCGAGATGCGGCTGGACGCGCAGGGCAACAAGACCGGCCACCGCTTCCACCGCGCGATGATGAACAGCCGCGCCAGCCTGGCCTATGAACAGGCGCAGGCCGCCGCCGACGGCACGCCCGACGACCAGACCGCCCCCCTGATGGACGCGGTGATCCGCCCCCTCTGGCATGCCTATGCCCTGCTGAAGGGCGCGCGTGAGCGCCGCCAGCCGCTGGACCTGGACCTGCCCGAACGCCGGATCGAACTGACCCCCGAGGGCCGGGTCAAGGCCGTGGCCTTCCGCGAGCGGCTCGAGGCGCACAAGCTGATCGAGGAGTTCATGGTGCTGGCCAATGTCGCCGCCGCCGAGGAACTGTCGAAACGCCAGCGACCGCTCCTGTTCCGCGTCCACGAGGAGCCCAGCCTCGACAAGATGGACGCGCTGCGCGAGGTGGCCCAGGCCTCGGGCTTCACGCTGGCCAAGGGGCAGGTGCTGCACACCAGCCAGCTGAACCGGCTGCTGGCCCAGGCCGAGGGCACCGATTTCGACGAGCTGATCAACATCTCGACCCTGCGCTCGATGACCCAGGCCTACTACCACCCCGAGAATTACGGCCATTTCGGCCTGTCGCTGAAAAGTTACGCGCATTTCACCTCGCCCATCCGCCGCTATGCCGACCTGATCGTGCACCGCGCCCTGATCAGCGGCCATGGCTGGGGCAAGGACGGGCTCAGCCATGACGAGGTCGAGCGCCTGCCCGAAACGGCGATCCACATCAGCGAGACCGAGCGGCGCTCCATGGCCGCCGAACGCGACACGACCGACCGCTACCTCGCCGCCTTCCTGTCCGAGCGCGTGGGCACCGAGATGACCGGCCGCATCAGCGGCGTCCAGAAGTTCGGCGCCTTCGTCAAGCTGGACGAGACCGGCGCCGACGGGCTCCTGCCCATCCGCGCCATCGGCCAGGAGTATTTCCACTACGACCCCGACGCCCGCACCCTGGTCGGCAGTGATACGGGTCTGGAAATCGGCATCGGCCAGCGCGTCACCGTGCGGCTGGCCGAGGCGCTGCCTCTGACCGGCGGGCTGGTGCTGGACCTGCTGGAACTCGAGGGCCGCACCCTGCCGCGCGGCCCCGGCGCCAAGACCCGCGGTCGCGGCCCCCGCGCCATGGCCGTCAAGTCGCGCCTGGCCGAGGTCAAGCGCGCCACCAAGCGCCGCCGCAAGAAATAGCCCCGAAGGCTCCTCCGTCTCCTCCGGACCCCTTTCTTCTTCATGAAAATATCCTCGGGGGGTCTGGGGGGCGAAGCGCCCCCAGCCTCCAGGCGAAGCGCCCCCCGCCTTCCCCCTCAGATCACATACAGCACCAAGCCCACGACCGCGCCGACCACCACCAGGTGGATCACGCAGAACCCCATGATGTCGCGGGCCTTCAGCCCGGCGATGCCCAGCATCGGCAGCGCCCAGAAGGGCTGCAACAGGTTCGTCCAGGCGTCGCCCCAAGCCACGCCCATCACCACTTTCGCGACATCGGCGCCAAGCGCCTCGGCGGCGGGCAGCATGACCGGCGCCTGCACCGCCCATTGTCCCCCGCCCGAGGGCACGAAGATGTTCACGATCCCTGCCGAGATGAAGCTCCAGAAGGGCAGCGTCTCGGCGGTCGAGATCGACACGAACCATTGCGACAGGCTGGCGGCCAGCCCGCTCTCGACCATGATCGCCATGATGCCCGCATAGAAGGGGAACTGGATCACGATCCCCGCACCGCCGCGCACCGCATCGTCCAGCGCGGCCAGCAGGCTGCGCGGCGTGCCGTGGCAGAGGATGCCAAGGAACAGGAACAGGAAGTTCACCACGTTCAGGTTCAGCGCGCCGCCGCCCAGGAAATGCAGCAGCAGCCAGGCCAGCCCCGGGATGCCGATCAGCAGCATCAGGATCGGGCTGGTCTCCAGCCACTCGGCGGGGGTGGGGCGGGCGCTGCGCGGCTCGGGGGGCGCGTCGCGCAGCTTCGCCGGGTCGATCAGCACCTGCTCGTGCTCCAGGGGCAGCATCAGGCGGTTGACCAGCGGCACGGCGATGAACAGCGCGGCGACGATCAGCAGGTTCCAGCCGGAAAAGATCGTGTCGGAGGTCGCGATGACGCCGATCTGGCTCTCGGTGAAATGCCCCGGCGTGGCCACCGTCAGCGGAATGGATCCCGACAGCCCGCCATGCCAGACGACGAAGCCCGAATAGGCCGCCGCCACCAGCAGCCGGTAATCGACCTGCACCTGCCGGGCGATCTCGCGCGCGAAGATCGCGCCCACCACCAGCCCGAAGCCCCAGTTGATCCAACTGGCCGCCAGCGAGACCACGCTGACCAGAAGGATCGCCCCGCCGCGCGAGCGGGCCAGCCCGGCCAGCCGCGCCAGCACCCGCCGCACCGGCGGCGACGAGGCCAGGATGTAGCCCGTGACCAGCACCAGCAGCATCTGCATGGCGAATGACAGCAGCTCCCAGAAACCGTTGCCCCACATCTCGACCAGCGAGGCCGGGTCGGTGCCCTGCGTCAGCATCGCGGCCAGCGCCGCGATCAGCGTCAGCACGATCACGAAGATGAAGGCGTCGGGCAGCCATCGCTCCATCAACCGCGTCGCGGGCCGGGCCAGTATTCTCAGCATCTCGTTCCTCCTCCTGTGCAGCCCTCAGGCTGCGACAGGTCGGGCGCGATGGCAATGCACGCAGCCTCGGGGCGACGCTCTTTTCGGCGCAGCCCCCGGGCCGGGATCAGCTTTCGCGGAAGGCGCGGTTGAAGTAATCGGTCAGCGGCTTGACCAGATAGGCCATCGGGCTGCGGTCGCCGGTCTGGATATAGACCTCGACCGGCATGCCGGGGACCAAGGCCAGCGTGCCCAGCTTTTCCAGCTCGTCCGGCGGGATCGACACCTCGGCCCGGTAATAGGGCGTCCGCGTCGCCTCGTCGATCAGCGCATCGGCCGAGATGCGGTCCAGCCGGCCGTCGATCTCGGGCGTGGTGCGCGACGAGAAGGCCGAAAAGCGCAGCACGACGGGCTGGCCCAGCTGCACCTCGTCGATGTTGATCGTGGCGATGCGCGCGCCGATGACCAGGGGCCGGTCCTGCGGGATCAGGTACAGCAGCGGATCGGCGGGCCGGATCACGGATCGCGGCGTCGTCACCTGCATGTTGTAGACGATCCCCGAGACCGGGGCCCGGATCTCCAGCCGGTCCAGCTGTTCGGACAGGCTGCGGCGGCGTTCGGCCAGCTCCAGCTCGCGATAGCCCTGGTCGCGCAGCTCGGTCTCGGCCTGCTCGCGGCGTTCCCCGGCCAGGCGCAGGCGCTGGATCTCCAGCTCGGTCTGGCGGCTGGCGGCCGAGGCGCGGGCGGCCTGCAGCGATCCCAGCTCGCCATCCATCCGCGCCGCCTCGCGCTGCAGCGCCAGCACGCGGCTGGCCTGCGCCAGGCCCCGGTCCAGCAGGCTCTGCTGGTCGGTCAGCTCGCGGCCGATCAGCTCGCGCTGCCGGGCCAGCGCGGTGATCTGCGCGTCGATGCCGTCGATCTCGGAATCGATCTGCTCGGACTGCTTGGACAGCTGGTCGCGCGACTGGCGCAGCGTGTCCAGGCGGGTGCGGAACAGGCTGGTCTGGCCCGCGATCAGGTCGGTCAGCGCGGGCATCTCGGCCGCGGTGGTCACCAGCTCCTCGGGGAAGGTGATCTCCTGCGCGTCGCCGCGCTCGGCCTCCAGCCGGCCGCGGCGGGCGAGGATCTCGAAGTACTGGCCCTCGACGATGGTGTGTTCGGTGCGCAGCAGCGTGCCGTCCAGCGCCAGCAGCAGATCGCCCGCCGCGACCGCCGCGCCCTCGGACACCGCGATGCTCGACACGACCCCGCCATCGGGATGCTGGACGACCTGGCGCTGCTGCTCGACCTCGACCTGGCCCGTGGCCACCACGGCGCCCGAGATGCGCGTCGCCACCGCCCAGATGGTGAAGCCGCCCACCAGCACCACGACGGCGATGATCCCCGCCAGGATCGGCCCGCGCACCGGCCAGCGCTGATCGCCCGAGGCGGTCTTCGCGGGGCCGCTCATGCGATGCCCCCGCCCTGGCCCGCGCTTTGCGCCTGCCGGATCTGGGCCGAGTTCTGTACCATCTGTTCCAGCACCTTGTCGCGCGGTCCGAAGGCGCGACGCAGGCCGCCCTCCAGCACCAGCAGGTTTTCGCATTCGTTGATCGCGGCGGGGCGGTGGGCCATGATGATGACCGCGCCGCCCTGCGCCTTCAGCCGCCGGATCGCCGCGTTCAGCGCATCCGAGCCCAGGTTGTCCAGGTTCGAGTTCGGCTCGTCCAGGACCAGCATCACCGGATCGGGATAGAGCGCGCGGGCCAGGCCGATCCGCTGGATCTGCCCGCCCGACAGGCGCCCGGCGGTCTGGCTGATGCGCGTGTCATAGCCCTGCGGCAGGTCCAGGATCATCTGGTGGGCGGCGGCGGCGCGGGCCGCGCGGACCACGCGGTCCGAATCCGGGTTGTCCGACAGGCGGGCGATGTTTTCCGCGATGGTGCCGTCGAACAGGGTGACCTGCTGGGGCAGATAGCCGATCAGGCTGCCCAGCACGTCGGGGTGGTACTGGTCCAGCGTCGCCCCGCCAAGCCGGATGCTGCCGCCGCCCGCGGGCCAGGCGCCGATCAGCGCCCGGGCCAGCGTGGATTTCCCCGCGCCCGACGGCCCGATCACCCCAAGCGCGGTGCCGGGCGCCACGCCGAAGCTGACGGCGCGCAGCGTGGCCTGCCCCTCGCCCGGGGGGGCGACGGTCAGGTTGCGCACCTCCAGCCGCGCCTCGGGGCGGGGCAGGGGCGTGCGCGGCACCTCGGCCGGCTGGCGGGACAGAAGCCCGGCCAGCCGAGCCCATCCGTCCTGCGCGGCCTGCACATTGGGCCAGCCGCCGACCAGCTGGTCGACCGGCGCCAGCGCCCGGCCCATCACGATCGAGCTGGCGATCATCGCGCCCGGCGTCAGTTCCTGGCGCAGCACCAGCCAGGCCCCGGCGGCCAGCATGGCGCTTTGCAGGAACAGCCGGAAGGTGCGCGAGAAGACGCTGAACCCCGCCGACAGATCGCCCGCCTGGACCGAGCTGTCCTGCGCCTGCGCCCGTGCCACCCGCCAGCGGTCGAAGGTCGCCCCCCGCATGCCAAGCGCGCCGATCACCTCGCCCTCGTCGCGGTACAGATCGGCCATGCGCTGCGCCTGCCCCCCGGCCTGGACCGAGCCCTGCAGCGGTGCCCGCGTCAGCACGCGGTTCAGGATGGTGGTGGCCACCAGGATCAGCCCGCCCACCGTGGCCACGATCCCCAGGATCGGATGGAAGATGAAGATCGCGCCCAGGAACAGCGGCGCCCACGGCAGGTCGAAGAAGGCCAGCATGACCGGCGAGGCCAGCAGCCGCTGCACCGAATCCAGGTCGCGCATGCCCCCGGCGGTGGCCGCCGATTCGTCGCCGCGCAGCGCGCCCTCGCGCAGGGCGGCGTTGAAGACCCGCCCCTCCATCCGGTCCTGGAAGCGCGCGGCGATCCGGCCCATCACGCGGTTGCGAATCAGGTCGATCGCCCCCATCAGCGCGAACAGGAACACCACCAGCACGAACAGCGCGGTCAGCGTCTCGACGCTGCGCGAGGCCAGCACGCGGTCATAGACCTGCAGCATGAACAGCGGCCCGGTCAGCATGAGCAGGTTCACCACCGCAGAAAATACCGCCACGGCCAGGAACAGCCGCCAGCCGGTGGCCCGTGCGGCGCGCAGTTCGCGCTCGCCCTCGGGAAAGTTGCCGCCCTTGCTCATCCACCACGCCCATCTGCCCCGCAACCGGGGCTTGCCTCGTTTGAGCCACGACCATATCACCGCCAAGGGCCGATGCCAGCCCACCACCACCCTTGCATGGAATGGTTAGGAAAACCCTTGCGCCCGATCCGCCGCCCGCTTTTCCCGGTTTTCGCCCTGGCCTTGACGGCCCTCGTCGCGGCGGGCTGCGCCTCGGCCCCCGTCCAGCGGGACGGCATCACCATCAACGACCCCTATGAGGCGCAGAACCGCCGCGTCCACGCCTTCAACAAGGGACTGGACGCCCGCGTGATCGGCCCCGTCGCCAATCGCCTGAAGGGCAGCGACGACGATGACACCGCCCCGCGCGATCCGGACGCGCCCATCGGGCCACTGCAGATGGTCATCAATGCCGGGCGCAACCTGTCGCTGCCGGTCAAGTCGGTGAACGGGCTGCTGCAGGGCAGGCCCCGCGACGCGGGCGCCAACTTCGCGCGCTTCGCGGTGAACTCGACCGTGGGCCTGGGCGGGATCTTCGATCCGGCCACCGACAGCTTCGGCCTGACCGAGCGCAACACCGATTTCGGCCAGACCCTGGCGGTCTGGGGCGTCCCCGAGGGCGCCTACCTGGAACTGCCGCTGCTGGGCCCCTCGACGCAGCGCGATGCGGTGGGGCAGGTGGCCGACCTGCTGATCGACCCGCTCTATCACCTGCTGGACGGCCCCGAGGCGGGGGCGGTCTTCGGCCTGCGCGTCGCCTCAAAAGCCGGTGATCGGGCGCGGTTCGGCGACACGGTGGATGGCATCCTGCAGGGAAGTGCGGATAGCTATGCGCAGACACGGCTCATCTGGCTGATGAACCGCCGCTTTGATCTGGGAGAGACCCGTGACGATTATGACCCCTATGACGACGTCGAGGTCATGGACCCCGATCAGGACTGACCGGCGCGCCTTCCTGGGCATGCTGGCCTGCGCGGGCGTGGCCGTGATGCTGCCGTGGCGCCCGGCACATGCGCTGGATTCCGACGGCGCGCGGGCGCTGATCGACCGGTCCCTGGGCGAGGTCTATCAGGTCATCAATTCCGGCCAGCCCGCCGCGCAAATGTATCAGGAGTTCGAGGCGATCTTCGCCCGCTACGCCGATGTCGACGTGATCGCGCGTTCGGCGCTTGGCCCCACCGCGCGCCAGACCGATGCGGCGGTCCTTGCCGACTACCGGCAGGCGTTCCAGGGCTATATCGGCCGAAAATACGGCGCCCGCTTCCGCGAGTTCATCGGCTCGCGGATCGAGGTGACGGGCGCGCGGCCGTTGAAAAGCTTCTATGCGGTGACCTCGGTGGCGCATCTGAACGGGCGCGCGCCGATGGAGGTCGAATGGCACGTCTCCGACCGCTCGGGGCAGGATCTCTACTTCAACATCATCATCGAGGGCGTGAACATGCTGGCCAGCGAACGCGCCGAGATCGGGGCGATGCTGGCCCGCCGCCAGGGCGACGTGACCGCGCTGGCCGCCGACCTGCGCCAGGCGGGCTGAGCCCACCCGCAAAGACGCAAAAGACCGCCCGGCGCGAACCGGGCGGTCTTTTTCATGGCCCGAAGGGCGGGGGGATCAGTTCCCCCCCAGGATCCCCTGCAACGCACGCGACAGCGCATCGTCGGAACTGGCCCCCACGCTGTCGCCCGGGGTCACCGGGGCGCCGCCCGTCACCTCGGTCGAGGGCGCGCCGATCACCCGCCCGCCGCCGCTGTTCTGCTGCTCGACCGAGTTCATCACCCCGGCCAGCGCCGCCGCCAGCGGATCGTCGGCCGAGCCGCTGGTCACCACCTGCGGGGTCGAGCCGCCCGAGGACATGATGATCCCGCTGCCATCGGGCGAGACGGTGGACAGCGCCAGTTCCGGCAGCCCGTCATGGATCTCGGACATCACCGCCTGCCAGATCTCGGCGGGCAGCCCGCCCCCGGTGACGCCGGTCAGCGGCGCGTTGTCGTCATTGCCCATCCAGACGCCGGTCACGTACTGCTCGGTGAAGCCCACGAACCAGGCGTCGCGATAGCTGCTGGTGGTGCCGGTCTTGCCCGCCACCGGGCGATCGCCCAGCTGCGCCCGCGTGCCCGTCCCCGACGAGATCACCTGCTGCATCATGTAGATCAGCTGCCCCGCCGCGCGCTGGCTGATGACGCGCTCTCCGAAGCCGCCGGTCTGGCCCATCAGCGCGCGGTCGTCGCCCTGCATCGTGACCTCGACCACGCCATAGGGCGCGACCGAGGTGCCGCCGTTCCGGATGCCCGCATAGGCGCCGGTCAGCTCCAGCAGCGTCGCCTCGGAGGCGCCCAGTCCAAGCGAGGGGCTGGTGGTCAGGTTGCTGACGATCCCGAAGTCGCGCGCGACCCGGATCACCTGATCGCGGCCCACCGCCTCCTGCAGGCGGATGGTCGAGGTGTTCAGCGACTGCGCCAGAGAGGTGGTCAGCGTGACCATGCCGCGATAGTTGCGGCTGTAGTTCTGCGGCTGCCAGTTGCGCCCGCCGGGGATGCGGATGGTCAGCGGCCCGTCCTCGATCCTGTCGGCGGGGGAATAGCCCGCCTCCAGCGCCGCCGCATAGACGAAGGGCTTGAAGCTGGACCCGGTCTGCCGCTTGGCCTGCGTCGCGCGGTTGAAGACGCCGTTCACCCGCGTGTCGCGCCCGCCGATGATCGCGCGCACCGCGCCGTCCGCCGACATCACGACCACGGCCGCCTCGGCGGTGGAGCCGTCCTTGACCTTCTCGTCGAAGACCTGCTGCAGCGCCCGCTCGGCCGCGCGCTGGATGCGCTGGTCGAAGGTGGTGGTGATCGTCACGTCCTCGGTCGTCTCGGAGGTCAGGAAGCCCGGCCCCGATTCCATCAGCCAGTCCGCGAAATAACCGCCCGCCCGTGCGGTCGCGGCCTGGGACAGCGTGGCGGGATTGGCCCGCGCCTGTGCCAGTTCCTCGTCGGTCAGATATCCCTCTTGCGCCATCAGGCCCAGAACCACGCTGGCGCGTTCCTGGCTGCGTTGCAGGTTGGCGGTGGGGGCAAGGCGGCTCGGCGCGGGCAGCAGACCGGCCAGCATCGCCGCCTGCGAGGCGTTCACCTGGCTGGCGGGGGTGTTGAAATAGCGCTGGCTGGCGGCCTCGAAGCCGCGCGCGCCGCCGCCCAGATAGGACCGGTTCATGTAGATGCTGAGGATCTCGTCCTTGGAGTACTTGGCCTCCATCGCGAAGGCATAGGGGATTTCCTTGATCTTGCGCCAGATCCCGCCCGACCGGCATTCGGCCTCGAACTCGGCCTCGTTGGCGAAGCGGGTGGGATCGAAGGTCTCGCCCAGGCACAGAAGCTTGGCCACCTGCTGGGTGATGGTCGACCCGCCATGCCCCTCCAGCGGGCCGCGGCCCTCGGCCATGTTGATGCGCACCGCGCTGGCGATGCCGCGCGGGCTGACGCCCAGGTGGCGGTAGAAGCGCCGGTCCTCGGTCGACAGCACCGCCTCGCGCAGGATCGGGGCGATCTGGTCGCTGGCCACCGCGCCGAAGGTCTCGCCGCGCCAGGCAAAGACCCGGCCGTCGCGGTCCAGCATGGTGACGCTGCCCCGGGCGCGGCCGTCGAACAGCTCGGACGCCTCGGGCAGGCTGACGTAGAAATAGGCGCTGGCCGCCCCGATGATCAGCGCGACGGTCATCGCCAGCCGCCAGACCGAGCCCCAGACGATCCGCCAGATCAGTGTGACGAAGCCGGCGATCCAGCCCAGGATGCCGCCGCGCTTGGGCTTGCGGTGGCGCGTGACCCTGCGGGGCGTGGCCTTGGCAGGCGCGGGTTGGCTGCGCTTGTCAGCAACAGGACTTCTGCCCGTGCGGGTCGGGGTGCCGGTGGGTCGTTTCATGAGTCGGATGCCTGCGTGACTGCGATGCCGGTTGGTCCGGCCATGGGATTGGCGGCAGACTACAGCAAGACGGGGCCCAGGGGAATTGGGGTGACCAATCCGTGATGGCCGCCCGTTGCCGGTGCGACAGGGCCCAAGGGACCGGCCAGTAGCGGGCCGCAGTGGCGCCTGCGGCGGCAGCCTGCCCGGAAGGCGGGCAAATTCGCGCATCCATCAGACAGATCCTGCCCGAATCCCGGGCGAGGCACCCCAATTTCGCCCAACAAAGAAGCAGATCCGGATTCCGCCCCGCCGGGCGGTCGGCGCGTCTTTGCCCAAGGGGCGGAATTGCAGATGAAAGGGGCGATGGCAGCCGGACCGGCGGCTGCGGCACGAAGCGAGGTTACATCACATGAACAAGACCCTCCCGCTCATCGCGACACTTGCGACGCTGGCGGCCTTCCCCGCCGCCGCGCAGGACGCCGCGGCGCCCGTGGAGGCGGCGGTCGCCGTCAGCGCGGATGTCGCTTACATCTTCAATACGCTGCTGTTCCTGATCGGCGGTTTCCTGGTCATGTGGATGGCCGCGGGCTTTGCCATGCTGGAAGCGGGGCTGGTGCGGTCCAAGAACGTCACCACCCAGCTGTTCAAGAACATCGCGCTGTTCGCGATCGCGGGCATCATGTACTGGCTGATCGGCTACAACCTGATGTATCCGGGCGACGGCTGGACGGTGCAGGGCATCGTCGGGCAGATCTTCAGCCCCAAGGGTATCGACCCGGTGGGCGCGGGCACGGCCGATGACGGCTATTCGGCGGGCTCGGACTTCTTCTTCCAGCTGATGTTCTGCGCCACCACGGCCTCGATCGTGTCGGGCACCCTGGCCGAGCGCGTCAAGCTGTGGCCCTTCCTGATCTTCACGGTCGTGCTGACCGGCCTGATCTATCCCATCGAGGCCAGCTGGCAGTGGGGCGGCGGCTTCCTGTCGGAGATGGGCTTCTCGGACTTCGCGGGCTCGACCCTGGTCCATGCGGCGGGCGGCTTTGCGGCGCTGGCCGGTGCGATCGTGCTGGGCGCGCGGACGGGCAAGTACCGCCCCGACGGCCGCCAGCAGCCGATGCCGGGCTCGAACCTGGCGCTGGCCACGCTTGGCACCTTCATCCTGTGGCTGGGCTGGTTCGGGTTCAACGGCGCCTCGCAGCTGGCGATCGGTTCGGTCAATGACGCGGCGGATGTCAGCCGGATCTTCGTGAACACCAACATGGCGGCCTCGGGCGGCGCGGTCGCGGCGATCATCGTCACGCAGCTGCTCTACGGCAAGATCGACCTGACCATGGTCCTGAACGGCGCGCTGGCGGGTCTCGTGTCCATCACCGCCGAGCCGCTGATGCCGTCCGTCTTCGCAGCCATCCTGATCGGCGGCGTCGGTGGGGCGATCGCGGTCTTCGTGGTCCCGCTGCTGGACAAGTTCCAGATCGACGACGTGGTCGGCGCCATCCCCGTCCACCTGGTCGCGGGCATCTGGGGCACCATGGTCGTGCCGCTGACCAATGACGGCACCAGCTTCGTCACCCAGGCCATCGGCGTGCTGTGCGTGGGCGGCTTCGTCTTCATCCTCAGCCTGATCGTCTGGTCGATCCTCAAGGCGACGATGGGCATCCGCGTCAGCAAGGAAGCCGAGATCAGCGGCCTCGACATCTCGGAGATGGGCATGGAGGCCTATCCCGACTTCGTGCAAGCCAAGTAACCCAAAGGGTCTCTTCCCGGAGAGGGGGCGGGTCGCGCAGGCGGCCCGCCCCTTCCGCATTGCGGGGGGCCGGATTATCCTGACGGATCAGACCTGTGTACAACCTGTGCACGCGCGGTGCATGGGCCGTGGACGGGCGGTGAGGGGGGCTTCAGGCGACGCGGCTGACGACGAAATCGGCCAGGTCGGACAGCATGTCGCGGATCGGATGGGCGGGCAGCAGCGTCAGCGCCGCCTTGGCGCGGGCCGCATGGTCCAGCGCATCGCGCCGCGCCGCCGCCATCGCGCCGTGCCGCGCCAAGAGCGCCAGCGCCTGGTCCAGATCGCCCTCGTGCTGGTCGCCCTTCTCGATGGTGCGGGCCCAGAAGGCGCGCTCCTCGGGGGTGGCTTGGGCGATGGCCTTGATGACCGGCAGGGTCAGCTTGCGCTCGCGGAAGTCGTCGCCCACGTCCTTGCCGATCGTCTCGGTCGCGCCGCCGTAATCCAGCAGGTCGTCGACGATCTGGAAGCTGATGCCAAGCGCGTCGCCATAGTCGAACAGCGCCCGCACCTGATCGTCGGGCGCGCCCGCGATGACGCCCCCCACTTCGGTCGCGGCCGAGAACAGCGCCGCCGTCTTGCCGCGAACCACCTGAAGATACACGCTTTCATCCGTCGCCAGATCCTGGGCCGCGGTCAGCTGCAGCACCTCGCCCTCGGCGATGGTGGCGCTGGCATTGGCCAGAATCTCCAGCGTGCGCAGGTTGCCGGGCTCCACCATCAGCTGGAAGCTGCGGGCGAACAGATAGTCGCCGACCAGCACGCTGGACTTGTTGTCCCACAGCAGGTTGGCGGTCGGGCGCCCGCGCCGCTGGCGGCTTTCGTCCACCACATCGTCATGCAGCAGCGTGGCGGTGTGGATGAATTCGACGGTCGCGGCCAGATGGATGTGCCACGGCCCGGGATAGCCCAGCAGCTTGGCCGCGGCCAGCGTCAGCATCGGGCGCAGGCGCTTGCCGCCGGCCTCGATCAGATGGGCGGTCACCTCGGGGATGCGGGGGGCGTGCCGGCTGGCCATGCGGTCGCGGATCAGCGCGTTCACCGCCGCCATCTCGTCGGTCAGGGCCTCGCTCAGCCGATCCAGCGGTTTGCGGACGTTGTCCTGCATGGTCATGGCGTACCCCGTATCTGCGCCTCACGCATTGCCACGGCATCGACAAATGCGCAACTGCCGCTTAACGTCGCGCCCATGAAAGAGCTTTTTCGCAGCAACGACCCGGTCCGCATGTCCGCCGCCACCAGCCTGCTCGAAGGCGAGGGAATCATGACCTTTCCCATGGACCAGCACATGAGCGTGCTGGAGGGCTCGATCGGGATCCTGCCCGCGCGCCTGATGGTCGCGGATCGCGACGAATTCATCGCCCGCGCCATCCTGCGCGACAACGGGCTGGATGAGTGACACCCGCCTCGACGGCTTCCTGAACGGACGGCTGCGCATCGCCCAGCCCGCGCGGGGCTATCGTGCGGGCGCCGATGCGGTGATGCTGGCGGCGGCCTGCCCGGCACAAGCGGGGCAGGCGGTGCTGGAACTGGGCTGCGGGGCGGGCACGGCCATCCTGTGCTTGGGCTGGCGCGTCCCCGGCCTGACCCTGACCGGGCTGGAGCGTCAGGCCGATTACGCCGATCTGGCCCGCGCCAATGCGGCCTCGAACGGGATCGCGCTGACGGTGCTGACCGGCGATCTGGCCGATCCGCCGCCCGCGCTGCGCGCTGCCCCCTTCGATCATGTGCTGATGAACCCGCCCTTCTTCCTGGGGGGTACGCCCGCCCCCGATCCCGGCCGGGCCGGGGCGCGGCTTGAGGACACGCCCCTGTCGCTGTGGATCGATGCCGGGCTGCGGCGGCTGCGGCCCGGCGGCTGGCTGGTGGCGATCCAGCGCGCCGATCGGCTGGACGGGGTCATGGCCGCGCTGCAGGGCCGTGCGGGCGCCATCACCATCCTGCCCATCGCCGCGCGGACCGGTCGCCCCGCCGGGCGGGTGCTGGTCGCCGCCCGCAAGGGCGCGCGCAGCCCCCTGCGCCTGCTGGCGCCGCTGATCACCCATGCCGAGGACGCCCATCACCGCGATGGCGAGGATCTGACTGCCCGCGCGGGGGCAATCCTGCGCGACGGGGCGCCCATCGACCTGGGGATTGCGAAAGTCTCGTGACAGAATCGAATTCCTGTGGTGCACTCGACCTGTCCGACACAACCATACAGGAGGATGTGATGACTGTTGCTTCGCATGTCGAGGAACTTCGCAAGAAACACCAGAACCTGTCTGCTGCCGTGGAAAGGGCCCAGAGAAGTCCGGGCACCAGCGATCTCGAGATCGCCGCGATGAAGCGCGAAAAACTTCGTCTG
Organism: Paracoccus liaowanqingii; assembly: GCF_004683865.2. Classification (NCBI taxonomy): domain Bacteria; kingdom Pseudomonadati; phylum Pseudomonadota; class Alphaproteobacteria; order Rhodobacterales; family Paracoccaceae; genus Paracoccus; species Paracoccus liaowanqingii. The sequence continues at coordinate 432,227 of NZ_CP038439.1, forward strand.
AAGGAACAGATCACCCGATACGCCCACTGATATCGTTGAACCGTGAAGAATTCATGAAGAAGGCCCGCGCAATCCGCGCGGGCCTTTTGTCATTGTGCCCTGGGGGTCAGGCGAAGAACTGACCGCCATTGGCGCTGATGGTCGAGCCGGTGATGAAGCCCGCCTCGTCCGACGCCAGGAAGACGACCGCGCGGGCGATCTCGTCGGGCTCTCCCAAGCGGCCGACGGGGATCTGCGCGATGATCGACTCGCGCACCTTCTCGGGGACCGCCATCACCATCTCGGTCGCGATATAGCCGGGGCAGATCGCGTTCACGGTGATGTTGGCGCGCGCGCCCTCCTGCGCCAGGGCCTTGGTGAAGCCCAGATCGCCCGCCTTGGCGGCGGAATAGTTCACCTGGCCGAACTGGCCCTTCTGCCCGTTGATCGAGCTGATGTTGATGATCCGCCCGTACTTGCGCTCGCGCATGCCCGGCCAGACCGGGTGGGTCATGTTGAAGACGCCGCTCAGGTTGGTGTCGATGACCTCTTTCCACTGCTGCGGCGTCATCTTGTGGAAGGGCGCGTCGCGGGTGATGCCCGCATTGTTGACCAGCACGTCAATGGGCCCCAGCTCGGCCTCGACCTGCGCCACGCCCTGCGCGCAGGAGTCGTAATCCGCCACCGACCACTTGAAGGTCTTGATGCCGGTTTCCTCGGTGAAGGCGCGGGCCGCGTCGTCATTGCCGGCATAGTTGGCCGCGACCGTATAGCCTGCGGCCTGAAGCGCCTTCGAAATGGCGGCGCCGATCCCGCGCGAGCCTCCGGTGACAAGTGCAATTCTGGACATGTTCCCCTCCCTGGTACCTTGAAATCTTGGTAAACAACAGACACCCGGCGCGCAAGATCGTTGCGCGCCGGAATTTTCCTCAGCGCTCGAGGCACATGGCGACGCCCATGCCGCCGCCGATGCACAGCGTCGCCAGGCCCTTCTTGGCGTCGCGGCGCTTCATCTCGAATAGCAGCGTGTTCAGCACCCGCGCGCCCGAGGCGCCGATCGGATGGCCGATGGCGATGGCGCCGCCGTTCACGTTCACGATGGACGAATCCCAGCCCATCTCCTTGTTGACGGCGCAGGCCTGGGCGGCGAAGGCCTCGTTCGCCTCGATCAGCTCCAGATCGCCCACCGACCAGCCGGCCTTCTCCAGCGCCTTGCGGCTGGCGGGGATGGGGCCGGTGCCCATGATCGCCGGATCCAGGCCGGCGGTCGAATAGCTGGCGATGCGGGCCAGGGGCGTCAGCCCGCGGCGCGCGGCCTCGTCCTCGGTCATCACCATCACCGCCGCCGCGCCGTCGTTCAGGCCCGAGGCATTCGCCGCCGTCACGGACCCCTCCTTGGCGAAGGCCGGGCGCAGCTTCTGCATGGCCTCGATCGTGGCGCCGTGGCGGATGTATTCGTCCTTGTCCACGACTGTGTCGCCCTTGCGGGTCTTGACGGTGTAGCCCACGATCTCGTCGTCGAAGCGTCCGGCGACCTGCGCCGCCTCGGCCTTGTTCTGCGAGGCCAGCGCGAATTCGTCCTGCTGGTCGCGGTCGATGGACCACTTGTTGGCGACGTTCTCGGCCGTCTGGCCCATGTGGTAGTTGTTGAACGCGTCCCACAGCCCGTCGCGGATCATCGTGTCGATGAACTGCATGTCGCCCATCTTCTGGCCGCTGCGCAGATAGGCCGCATGGGCCGACAGCGACATGCTTTCCTGCCCGCCCGCCAGCACGACGCGGGCATCGCCCAGGATCACCTGCTGCGCCGCCAGCGCGACCGCGCGCAGGCCCGATCCGCAGACCTGGTTGATCCCCCAGGCCGAGGATTCCTGCGGCAGGCCCGCCTTGATATGCGCCTGGCGCGCGGGGTTCTGCCCCTGGGCGGCGGTCAGGACCTGACCCAGGATCGTCTCGTCGATCTCGGCCGGGTCGATGCCCGACCGTGCGACGACCTCGGCAAGGACCGCAGCCCCCAGATCATGGGCGGGCACATTCGCGAACGCCCCCAGGAAACTTCCGACCGGGGTTCGGGCGGCGGAAACGATAACGGCTTTGGTCATGACGGGCTCCTTCCCTCTGCTGCCGGGCTGGCCGGCATCTGGGGTCAGGATGCTGTTTCGCGACGCAAGGTCAAGCCGAACCCTGTGACTTTAGGATGATCCCGCGCGATTGAACCGATCGGTTCGGACTGGGGATCGCCCTCAGCGGGTGGCCAGGGAGGGGGGGCGGCGCCAGGGCGGGGCGATGGTCGGGGCGCCGAAGTAATAGCCCTGCAGGCAGTCGATGCCGATGTCGATCAGGAAGGCGGCCTCGTCCGCCGTCTCGACCGCCTCGGCCACGGTGAACATGTCGAAATGATGCGCGATGGATTGCAGCGCCCGGGTCAGGACCTGGTTGTCGGGCTTGGTGGCGATCTCCCGGATGAACTGCCCGTCGATCTTGATCATGTCGAAGCAGAAGTCCCGCAGGTAGCGAAACGAGGTATAGCCCGCCCCGAAATCGTCCAGCGCCAGGCTGATGCCGTGGCCCTGCACCTCCGCCATGAAGCCCTGCACCTCGTTGGGCATGCCCATGGCCGAGCTTTCTGTGATCTCGAGGATCAGCCGCTCGCCCACCGTCGGATCCTCGGTGATGCCGCGCCGCAGGGCGCCGATCCAGTCGGGATAGAGGATCGAGCGCGCCGACATGTTGATCGACAGGCGCAGGCTGGGATCCTCGGCCAGCGTCTGCAGGCCGAGCGACAGCGACAGGCAGTCGATCTTGCGGCCCAGTTCCGTGACCTCGGCCTGGGGCATGAAATCGCGCAGGGGCACCAGCCGGCCGGTGGCGTCGATGATGCGGATCAGCCCCTCGTAGAAGGCGGCGCGGCCCGGCTGGTCGGCCTGCACGATGGGCTGGAAGGCCAGTGTGGCGCTGCGCTTTTCCACCGCCGCCGCGACTGCCGACAGGGTCAGGCGGTTCTGCCGGCGGATCGCATCGTCCAGGGGCGAGCTGTTGTCTGTGGTCATGTCGCTCACGAAGGGCCTCATGGGGATCGGGTCGTCTTGCAGTCTGGCCATGATGCCCTAACCTGAGGTGAATCATGACGGCTTTCTGGGCTCAGGGTTAATCGATGACTGACAGATGCCCGTGGTGCGGGACCGATCCGGTCTATGTCGCCTATCACGACCGCGAATGGGGCGTGCCCGAACACGACCCGCGCGCTTTGTGGGAAAAGCTGGTGCTGGACGGGTTCCAGGCGGGCCTGTCCTGGATCACCATCCTGAGAAAGCGCGACGCCTTCCGCACCGAGTTCGACGGCTTCGACCCCGCCCGCGTGGCGCTGTGGGACGAGGCCCGCGTGGCCCGCGCGCTGCAGAACCCCGGCATCGTGCGCCATCGCGGCAAGATCGAGGCGACGGTGCGCGGCGCCCGGCTGTTCGGCCGGATCGAGGCGGAGAACGGCTTTGCCCCTTGGCTGTGGTCCTTTGTCGGCGGGGCGCCGATCCAAAACGCCTGGCCCGACATGGCGGCGGTGCCGACCGAGACCGCCGAGTCGCGCGCCATGTCCAAGGCCCTCAAGGCGCGGGGCTTCGGCTTTTGCGGCCCCGTCATCATCTATGCCTTCATGCAGGCCACCGGCATGGTCAACGACCATCTGGCGACCTGCCCCCGGCATGCCGAGGTCAGGGCGCTGTCAGCTGCGTGACCAGCGCCTTGGCGGCCTCGGAATCCCATTCCGCGTCGCCCAGATAGCGGGCGACCTCGCGCCCCTCGCGGTCGATCAGCACGGTGACAGGCAGGCCCACCACGCCCATCGCGCGGGCGACCTGCTGGCGCGGGTCCAGAAGCACGGGCAGGTTTTCGACGCCCACCTCGTCGAAGAAGTCGTCGATCCGGTCGGGGGCGTTGCGGCCCGTGGCGATGGTCACCACCTGGAAATCATCGCCGCCCATCTCGGCCTGCAACTGGTCCAGCGCGGGCATCTCCTCGCGGCAGGGCGCGCACCAGGTCGCCCAGAAGTTCAGCATCACCACCTGGCCCTGCCAGTCGGCCAAGGTATGGGTGCCGCCTTTGGGGTCGGTGAACTCGGTGTCCGGGACGGGGACGGGCGCGTCGGCCACGACCAGCTTGTCCAGCCCCCCGTCGCGGGCGGCCTGCCAGTCGGGCTCTGCCGCGAAGGCGGCGTTTGCACCGAAAACAAGGGCCGTATAAAGCAGGGCGGAACGCAGCATGTGACCTCCGAAGGACTGATATATGACCGACCGGCCCAAGACCTCTGCCAACAGCATGTGGGGCGGGCGCTTTGCCGCCGGGCCGGATGCGATCATGGAGGCGATCAACGCCTCGATCGGGTTCGACCGGCGGCTCTACGCCCAGGATATCCGGGGCAGCCGAGCCCATGCGGCCATGCTGGCCGCCACAGGCATCATCAGCGATAGCGATGCCGAGGCGATCGGGAAAGGCCTGCTCACCGTCTTGTCAGAAATCGAGGCCGGCGATTTCCCCTTCCAGACCGCGCTGGAGGACATCCACATGAACGTGGAGGCCCGCCTGAAGGAGGTCATCGGCGAGCCCGCGGGCCGCCTGCACACGGGCCGGTCCCGGAATGACCAGGTGGCGACCGATTTTCGGCTGTGGGTGCGCGACCAGTGCGACGCCGCCATCGAGGGGCTGCGCGCCCTGATCCGCGCCACCGTGACGCAGGCCGAGGCGGGGGCCGATTGGGTCATGCCGGGCTTCACCCATCTGCAGACCGCGCAGCCGGTGACCTGGGGCCATCACATGATGGCCTATGTCGAGATGTTCGGCCGCGATCTGTCGCGGTTCCAGGACGCCCGCGCCCGGATGAACGAATCGCCCCTTGGCGCGGCGGCGCTGGCGGGGACCGGCTATCCCATCGACCGGGACATGACGGCGCAGGCGCTTGGCTTCGACCGGCCCATGGCCAACAGCCTGGACGCCGTCAGCGACCGCGATTTCGCGCTGGAGTTCCTGTCGGCTTCGGCCATCTGCGCGGTGCACCTGTCGCGGCTGGCGGAAGAGCTGGTGATCTGGTCCTCGGCCCAGTTCCGCTTCGTGTCGATGTCGGACAAGTGGTCGACCGGCTCCTCGATCATGCCGCAGAAGCGCAACCCCGATGCGGCCGAGCTGATCCGCGCCAAGATCGGGCGGATCCTGGGCGCGACGGTGGCGCTGTTCACGGTGATGAAGGGCCTGCCCCTGGCCTATTCCAAGGACATGCAGGAGGACAAGGAACAGACCTTCGACGCCGCCGACACGCTGATGCTGGCCTTGGCGGCGATGACGGGGATGCTGTCCGACCTGACCGCCAACCGCGACCGGCTGGAGGCGGCGGCGGGGATCGGTTTTTCCACCGCGACCGATCTGGCCGACTGGCTGGTGCGCGAACTGGGCCTGCCCTTCCGCGACGCCCATCACGTCACCGGATCGCTGGTCGCCATGGCCGAGGGGCGGGGCGTCGATCTGCCCGACCTGACGCTGGAGGACATGCAATCGGTGCATGGCCAGATCCGGCAGGATGTGTTCAACGTGCTGGGCGTGCACAAGTCCGTCGCCTCGCGCCAAAGCTATGGCGGCACCGCGCCGGATCAGGTCCGCGCGCAGATCGGCCGCTGGAAGGAGAAACTGGCATGATCCGTCTGTCCCTCGTGGCCCTTCTGGCGCCGGTCGTGATGCTGTCGGCCTGCGGCGTCGACGGCGCGCCCCAACGCCCGGTGGAAAAGCCCCTGCAGCAGCAGATGGGCGTCACCCTCAGCGGAGACGCGCGGATCGGCGTGTCGGCCCGGCTGTAGATGGATCATTTCCAGTACAAGCACGGCGAGCTGCATGCCGAGGACGTGGCCCTGTCCTGCATCGCCCAGCATGTCGGAACGCCGGTCTATGTCTATTCAGCGGCGACCCTGACGCGGCATTTCGGCCTGTTCCGGCAGGCCCTGGCCTGGACCGACCATCTGGTCTGCTTTGCGGTCAAGTCGAACAGCAACCTGGCCGTGCTGAAGCTGCTGGGCGATCTGGGCGCGGGGATGGATGTCGTCTCGGGCGGGGAATACCTGCGCGCGAAGGCGGCGGGCGTGCCGGGCGACCGGATCGTCTTTTCCGGCGTCGGCAAGACCATCCCCGAGATGCGCATGGCGATCGAGGGCGGCATCCGCCAGTTCAACCTGGAATCCGAGCCCGAAATGCGGGCCCTGTCGGCGCTCTGCGCCGGCATGGGGGTCGAGGTTCCGGTGGCCGTCCGCGTGAACCCCGACGTGGATGCCAAGACGCACGAGAAGATCGCCACCGGCCGGTCCGACAACAAGTTCGGCATCCCGATCTCGCGCGCGATCGAGGTCTATGCCGAGGCGGCGGCGCTGCCGGGGCTGCGGGTCGTGGGCGTGGACGTGCATATCGGCAGCCAGCTGACCGACCTGGACCCGTTCCGCGCAGCATATGCCAAGGTGGCGGACCTGACCCGCGCGTTGCGGGCCGAGGGACATGCGATCACCCGGCTGGACCTGGGCGGGGGCTTGGGCATCCCCTATCGCCGCGACAACTCGGCGCCGCCGCTGCCGCTGGATTACGGGCAGGTCATCCGCGAGACGGTGGGCGATCTGGGCTGCGAGATCGAGATCGAGCCGGGCCGCAACATCGTCGGCAATGCGGGCGTGCTGCTGTCGCAGGTCATCTATGTCAAGCGCGGAGAGGATCGCGATTTCCTGATCCTGAACGCGGCGATGAACGACCTGCTGCGCCCGGCCATGTACGGGGCGCATCACGACATCGTCCCGCTGATCGAGCCTGCGGTGGGCGCCGGGGTGCAGCCCTATGACGTGGTGGGCCCGGTCTGCGAATCGGGCGACACCTTCCGCAAGGGCGCCGAGCTGCCCGGAATGGCGGCAGGGCAGCTGGTGGCCTTTCGCTCGGCCGGGGCCTATGGGGCGGTGATGGCGTCGGAATACAACTCGCGGCCCCTGGTGCCCGAGGTTCTGGTGCAGGGCGATCACTTCGCCGTCATCCGGGCACGGCCGACATATGAGGACATGCTGGGGCGCGATAGCATCCCCGCATGGCTTTGAACCGACGTCAGGCGCGGGACCAAGGGCCGGGGGCTGTCCGCCCCCGGACCCCCGAGGATATTTTCATGAAGAAGACGGGGCCGGTGGCCCGGGCGCTGCGCCTGACCCGGTGGGGCATGGCGTGGGAGCGCGGGGCGCGGGCCTTCTGGCCGCTGGTCACGCTTCTGGCGGTGGGCTTCGCGGCGTTGGCGCTTGGGGCGGTGGCCGGGTTGCCGGATGCGGTGCTGCTTTGGGTGGCCGGGGCGTGGTTGCTGGCGGTGGTCGCTTTCGCGGGTCTGGGCGGCTGGCGCTATCGCCGGGTGCGGCAGGCCGAGGCTTTGGCGCGGCTGGACCGGACCCTGCCGGGGCGGCCCCTGAGCGCGCTGGCCGACCGGGCCGCGATCGGCGGCGAGGGTGCGCTGTGGCAGGCGCATCTGGCGCAGATGCAGGCGGCGGCCCTGGCGGCGCGGGCGGTGCGGCCCGATGCGGATCTGGCGCGGCGCGATCCCTATGCGCTGCGGCTGGCGGGCATGGTCGCGCTGGTGATGGCGCTGGTCTTCGGGGGCGCGGCGCAGACCGGCCAGGGCCTGCGGGCCATCGCCGCGACGATGACCGCGCCCGCGCCCGGCGAGGCCGTGCCCACCGGCCCGGCCTGGGAGGGATGGGCCGAGCCGCCCGCCTATACGCGGCGCCCGACGATCTATCTGAATGCGCTGGCGGGCGAGGCGGGGACCCTGCCCGTGGCGCTGGAACTGCCCAAGGGCAGCACGGTCAGCTTTCGCCTCTATGACGGAGGTGCGGCGCCCGAGCAGGACATCGGTCCGGCGGGCGAGGACGCGGCCGGGGCCTCGGCCTTCCGTGCCGAGCAGTCGGGCACCATCCGCATCGCGGACCGGCAGTTCGACGTGACGGTGCTGCCGGATGCGCCTCCGGTCATCCGGGCGGGGGCCGCGCCGGTGCGGCGGGCTGACGGTCGGATGCTGCAGGATTTCGAGGCGGGCGACGATCATGGCGTCGTGCAGGGGCAGGCAGTGATCGCGCTGGACCTGGGCGCCGTCGACCGCCGCTTCGGCCTGGCGATCCAGCCCGAGCCGCGCGAGCCGGTGGCGCTGGACCTGCCCTTGCCGCGCGGCGACCGGCGCGAGGTCCGGGGCCAGCTGGCCGAGGATCTGTCGCGCCACCCCTGGGCCAACCTGTCGGTGACGGTGACCCTGCGCGCAGAGGACGGCATCGCGCAGGTCGGCCAGTCCGACCCGATGCCCGTCGCCCTGCCGGGGCGGCGCTTCTTCAATCCCTTCGCGGCGGCGCTGATCGAGATGCGGCGCGATCTGCTGTGGTCGCGCGACAATGCCCGCCGCAGCGCCGAGATCCTGCGCGCCGTCACCTGGCAGCCCGAGGGCTTTGTGGCCGCCGACCTTTATGCCGAGCTGCGCGGGGCCGTGGGGCTGCTGGAGGGCGACGGCTTCACCCCCGAGGCCCGCGACCGGCTGGCCGAGGCCCTGTGGGAGGCCGCCGTTCAGCTGGAGGATGGCGGTCTGGCCGATGCGCTGCAGCAGATGCGCGAGGCGCAGCAGAAGCTGTCCGAGGCGATCCGCAACGGCGCCAGCCCCGACGAGATCCAGCGCCTGATGGACGAGCTGCGCGATGCGACCGATGCCTATACCGACATGCTGGCCCAGCAGAGCCAGCCCGGGGATCAGGCGGACAGTCCCGACCGGGGCGACGAGCCCGGCCAGCAGATCACCGGCGATCAGATTCAGGAGATGATGGACGAGATCCAGCGCCTGATGAACGAGGGCCGCATGGCCGAGGCCGAGGCCCTGCTGGAGCAGTTCAACCGCATGATGGAGAACCTGCAGGTCCGCCAGGGCCAGCAGGGCGAAGGCCAGGAGAACGGGCAGGGCAACCAGCCCATGAACCGCCTGGCCGACACGCTGCGCGAGCAGCAGCGCCTGTCCGACGAGGCCTTCCGCGACATGCAGCGGCAGTTCGGCCAGGGCCAGGGCCAGCCCGGCGCCGAGGGCGAGGGGGAGGGCGAGGGCGAAGGCGGCGAAAGCCTGGCCGACCGCCAGCGCGGCCTGCGCGAGGATCTGGGCCAGCAGCAGGGGCTGATGCCCGGGCAGGGATCGCCGGAAGGGGATGCGGCGCGGCGGCAGCTGGACGAGGCGGGCCGGGCGATGGACGAGGCCGAGCAGGCCCTGCGCGACGGCGATCCCGGCACGGCACTGCAGCGGCAGGCCGATGCCATCCAGTCCATGCGCGAGGGCATGCGCGCCTTGGGTGACATGCTGGCGCAGCAGGGGCAGGAGGGTCAGCAGGGCCAGGACGGGCAGGAGGGCCAGGACGGCCAGCAGCCCGGCGCCCAGCCCGGCCAGTCGGCGCAGGGCGGTCAGGGGCAGATGCCGCGCGACGGGCGCCCGATGCTGGACCCCCTGGGGCGCGAAAGTGCGGGCGGCGGCAATGCGATCACCAATGGCGATCCTCTGGCCGAAGGCGTGGACCCGGCGCGGCGCGCGCGCGACCTGCTGGACGAGATTCGCCGCCGCAGCGGCCAGCCCGACCGCCCGCAGGACGAGCGCGATTACCTGGGCCGGTTGCTGGACCGGTTCTAGGCGCCGCTCAGGGGATCAGCCGCCGCAGCAGCCCGTCCAGCCACAGCCGGGCCAGGTCCAGATCGGACCGCCATGCGGACAGGGTCTGCGCGACGGCTCCGTCCTGCGGCTGCACGACGGGCGCCAGCAGATAGACCGCGATGATCGCCGCGACCAGCAGCGCCGCGAGGCCCAGGCCAATGCGATAGGCGGCGGGGCGGCGCTCGGGTGCCGCCTCCGCGGGGCCGCGGGGGGCTTGCGGCGCCCGGTCGGGGGCCGAGCCATCCGCGCGCAGGTTCGCGGCCAGGGCGGCGGGCGACAGGCCGGGACGGGGAACGGCGGGGGCCGGTCTGGGCGACGGCTCGGCGCGGGGGACCGGCATGGGTTCGCGCGCGGGCGAAGGCTCGGGTCGGGGCTTCGGCGTCAGCAGGACCGGGGCCGGTGCGGGGGCGGGCATCGGGTCGGGCGCGGGGGTCAGCAGAACCGGGGGCTGCGCCATGGGCGTCATCGACCGCGAACTGCCGGCGGGCAGGGTGACGGTGGTGGCGGGCCAGTCGATCTCGTCCCCGGGTCCGGCAGCATGCGAGATGCCGTTCTCGTCCTGATCCGGGGCGTTCGGAGGGACGGCCGGTCCGGTGTCGGCGCGGGTTTCAGTGTCCCCTGCCGTCCTGTCCCGTACTTCCACCCCCTTCGCCTCGGCATCCCGCAGCCGCTTCTCGCGGTCGACCTCGTCCCTCAGCAGGTCCAGCAGGTCGGGCGACAGCCGCTTGCTGGCCGGGGGCAGGGGGATGTCGGCGGGGCGGTCGTCCGCGTCCTCGTTCCCGGCGGGCAGGGGCGTCGGGCCACCGCCCGGGCGGCGGGTGGCGGGGGCCACGCGCGCGGCCCCCTTGGGGCGGGTGTAGCTGCCCAGGTCCAGCGGCCCCTCGGGCGCGGGGGGCGTGGCCTGCCAGACATGGCCGCAGCGGCTGCACTCGACCTCGCGCCCGGCAGGCGGAATGGCCCCGGCGGGCAGGGCGTAATCGGCCCCGCAGCCTGGACAGATCAACTCGATGTCAGCCATGCCACCCTCGCAATCGTCGCAGGGCTGTTCTATCAAGCGCGGGTCCGGCTTCCAAGCCGCCGGACGAGAGGTCCCGCGTCAGACGGGCCGGAACGGAAACGAGGTTGCGCGTGATCGAGATGCGGGAGGTCGGCTTCGGCTATCACAAGCCGGACGGGCACAAGCCGGGCGGACAGGGGCAGGACGCCGAGGGCCGGACCGAGCTGCTGTCGGGCATGACGCTGACCCTGCAGCCGGGCATGTTCCATTTCCTCACCGGGCCCTCGGGCTCGGGCAAGACCACGCTGCTGCGGCTGTGCTATGCCGACCTGCTGCCGACCGCCGGGCAGATGACCGCCTTCGGCCAGGACCTGCGCGCCCTGTCGCGCGACCAGATCTCGGACCTGCGCCGCCGCGTGGGCGTCGTTCATCAGGAGCCGCAGTTCCTGGACCACCTGCCCTTGGCCGAGAACGTGGCCCTGCCGCTGACCGTCGCCGGGGAAGAGGTCGACATGGAGGCGCTGCGCGATCTTCTGGGCTGGGTGGGCCTGTCCCAGCACGCCCGCGCCCTGCCGCCGTCGCTGTCGGGGGGCGAGCGTCAGCGGGCCGCGCTGGCCCGGGCGGTGATCCTGTCGCCCGATCTGGTGCTGGCGGACGAGCCCACGGGCAATCTGGACTGGGACATGTCGATGCGGCTGATGCAGCTGCTGATCGAGCTGAACAAGTCGGGCAAGACCGTGCTGGTCGCAACCCATGACCTGAACCTGATCCGCGCCACCAAGGCGCAGGTGACGGCGCGGGTGCTGCGGATCTCGGGCGGCAACCTGCAACTGGCGGGGGCGGATCTGTGAGGAGCGGGAACGGCATGCGCGGACTGAACCTGATGGCGCTGTGGCGCGGCCTGGCCGGGGCCGAGGGCGGCAAGGGTGACCGCATCGTGCCGCCGACCGGCTTCACGGCCCAGCTGACGCTGTTCTCGGCCGGGGCGATGGCGTTCCTGGCGGTCTTCGCGCTGGCTTTGGCGCTGGCGACGGGGCGGCTGGCGGATCGCTGGTCGCAGGAACTGGCGGGCAGCGTGACCATCCGCGTCAGCGCCCCCGTGGCCCAGCAGGAGGCCGAGGTGCAATCCGCCCTGTCGATTTTGCAGACGACGCCGGGCGCGGGCCAGCCCCGCCTGCTGCCGCAGGACGAGCTGGCGCAGCTGCTGGAGCCGTGGTTCGGCCCCGACATGCCGGTCGATGCGCTGCCGGTGCCCGCGCTGATCGACCTGCCCGTGACGGGCGACGATTTCGACGCCGAGGGCCTGCGCCTGCGGCTGGAGGCCGAGGCGCCCGGCGCGGTGCTGGACGACCATACCGAATGGCGTCGGCCGCTGGTCTCGGCGGCGCACCGGCTGCGGGTGCTGGGGATCGTGTCGCTGGTGCTGATCGGGGCGGCCTCGGCCGCGATGATCACGCTGGCGGCCAAGGCGGCGCTGGCGGCAAACGTGCAGGTGATCCGTGTGCTGCGCCTGATCGGGGCGCGCGACCTGACCATCGCCACGGCCTTCGTGCGCCGCTTCACCCGCCGCGCCGCGGTGGGATCGGTGATCGGCACCCTGGCCGGGATGGGGGGCATCGCGCTGCTGCCCGATGCCAGTGCGGCGGGCGGGTTCCTGACGGGCCTGGGCTTTCACGGCTGGGACTGGCTGATGCCTCTGACCATCCCGCTGGTCGCCGCCGGCGTGGGCTTCCTGGCGACGCGGTGGGCGGCCCTGAAGATGCTGGAGGCGGTGCGATGAGCGCCAGACCCGCGGCCACGGGTTCCACAGCCCGGCCCGGTCCGATGACGCCGCTGCAGCATCTGCGCAATCTTCTGTTCTATGTCCATATCGCTCTGGCGACGCTGGTGATCGGGCTTCTGGGCCTGCCCGCCCTGCGGCAGGGGCGCGAGGGCGCCAACCGCATCGCCACGCGCTGGATCGCGCATCTGGTCTGGGCGGCGCGCGTCTACATGGGCCTGACCTGCGAGATCCGCGGCACGCCCCCCGCGGACGACTGCATCGTCGCCGCCAAGCACCAGTGCTTCTGGGACATCCTGATCATCGCCCATGCCGTGCCCCGCCGCGCCTTCATCATGAAGCGCGAGGTCATGCGCGTGCCGATCATGGGCTGGTATGCGTGGAAGACCGGCTGCATTCCCATCGACCGCAGCAAGGGCCGCAACGCGATGGCCGCCATCTCGACCACCATCAACGCGCGCATGGCCGCCGAGGGGCTGGGGCAGCTGATCATCTATCCCGAGGGGACGCGGACCCTGCCGGGACAGCGCCGCCCCTACAAGCAGGGGGTGGCGACGATCCGGTCGGGCACCGGCCTGCCGGTGGTGCCGGTCGCGGTGAACACCGGCCTGTTCTGGCCGCGGGCTGGATGGGGCATCCGGTCGGGCCGGGCGGTGGTCGAGTTCCTGCCGGTCATCGGTCCCGACGTCCCCGCCGAGGGTCTGCTGCCCCGGCTGGAGGCCGAGATCGAGACCCATTCCGACCGGCTGATGGCCGAGGCGGGCCTCGTCCTGCCAGTCCCGGACGACGCGGATGGCGCCGCCCGGGACCAGGGTCACCTCAGCTCGTAATAGCGGGGGACATGCGGGCCGTCGGGTGGCAGGCCGATGTCGCGCCGCATGTGCGGGCTGAGCAGGTAGGGATCGGGCGGCCGCGCCCGCCTGCGCCGCAGCAGCAGCGCCGCGCGGATCGCGGCCCAGAGGACCGCCGTTGCGCCGTGGCGGGCGATCAGGCGGTGGATGGCGGGCGCCAGGCGCGCGCTCTGCGGATGCAGGTCAGCAATCATCGGGTCTCTCCGGAACAGGGACCGGCAAGGCCATCGGGGCCTTGATCGGTCGGTTTGGTCGGGGGTGGGGGGATGACGCCATGCGGACAGGCCCGCAGGAAAGCGGTCAGGTCAGGTCAGGTCATGGCGTCGGTGGGTCTGCCCGTGAGGGCGGCGATCAGGACAGCTTGCGCTGTCGCGATGTACCGATGTGCATCCGGGCGGGGGTGAATTGCGTGTTGGTCATTCGCCCCTCCTTCTTGCGCATGGGTGCGGGCAGAGTTGCACGCTGGCGCAGCGCCCTGAATCGCACAATACCGCAAAGAAGGACAGCCACGCCATTTTGACGCGGCTGTGGCATTCGGGTCACAGAGATGTGAGGCTCAGGCGGCGAGGCCCCGGGAGCCCATCGCCAGGAACTTGGCGCGGCGGTCCTTGACCAGGTCGGCGGGCTTGAGGCCCTTGAGATCGGCCAGCATGGCGGCGATCTCGACCCCCACGGCGGCGATCGCGTCGGCAGGGGCCCGCTGCGCGCCGCCCAGGGGCTCGGGGATGATCGCGTCGATCACGGCCAGCTTCTTCAGGTCCTGCGCGGTCAGGCGCAGCGCCTCGGCGGCGTCGCGCATCTTCTCGGCATCCTTCCACAGGATCGAGGCGCAGCCCTCGGGCGAGATGACCGAATAGATCGAATGCTCCAGCATGGCGATGCGGTTGGCGGTGGCGAAGGCCACGGCGCCGCCCGATCCCCCCTCGCCGATGATGACGCTGACCAGCGGCACGCCGATCTCGAGGCACTTCATCGTGCAGCGGGCGATCGCCTCGGACTGGCCGCGTTCCTCGGCGCCCTTGCCGGGATAGGCGCCGGGCGTGTCGACCAGCGTGATCACCGGCAGGCCGAAGCGATGGGCCATGTCCATCAGGCGGATGGCCTTGCGATAGCCCTCGGGTCGGGCCATGCCGAAATTGTGGTGGATGCGGGACTTGGTGTCGTTGCCCTTCTCGTGGCCGATGACCATGCAGGGCGCGTCGTTGAAGCGCGCGATTCCGCCCATCACCGCATGGTCGTCGCCGAAGGCGCGGTCGCCCGCCAGCGGCGTGTAGTCGGTGAAGAGGGCCTGGATGTAGTCGCTGCAATGGGGCCGGTTGGGATGGCGCGCGACCTGCGTCTTGCGCCACGGATCCAGCGCCTTGTAGAGATCGCGCAGAAGGTCGGCGGACTTGCGGTCCAGCGCCGCGGCCTCCTTCTCGACATCGACGGCCCCCTCGCCCTTGCGGGCCATGGTGCGCAGTTCCTCGGCCTTGCCCTCGATGTCGGCGAGCGGCTTTTCGAAATCCAGATAGACCATGCGGGATGCCTTTGGGGTTCGGGTTGCGGGCTGTATAGGCCGGGCGGGACGGGGTTGCAACGCGGGCGGTGGGGGTGCGGTGGGGCGGGAAGGGGGGCGCTCGCGCCCCCCTCTTGGCCGTGCCGGCCAATTCACCCCCCGAGGATATTTGGGCCAAGATGAACGGGCCGAAGGGGGGGCACCGGCTGTGCACCGGGGCGGCACCGAGCGTGCACAGGCCGTGCGCCGGCGTCGCGCGGAGGTGTCACTGCAGGTCGGCGAAGGCCGATTGCAGGCGGGCGACGGCCTCGGTGATGCGGGCGCGGGGGGTGGCGATGTTGAAGCGCAGGAAGTCCGCGCCGCCGGTGCCGAAGGTCAGGCCGTGATTGGCGGCGATGCGGGCCGGTCCCTCGACCCGGGCGGTGACTTCGGCGGGCGTCATGCCGGTGCCCGAGAAGTCGACCCAGGAGAGATAGGTGGCCTGCAGCGGCATCGAGCGCAGCCCCGGGATCGCGTTCACGCCCGCGTCGAAGATGCGGCGGTTGCCGTCCAGATAGGTCATCAGCGCATCGACCCATGCGGCGCCCTCGGGCGAATAGGCGGCGGCGACCATGTCCATGCCCAGCATCCCCACCGAGACGCCGCGCGCCGCCAGCGCATGGCGGAACCGCGCCCGCAGGTCGGGAGCGGCGATGATCGCGTTGCCCAGATGGGCGCCCGCGATGTTGAAGGTCTTGGTGGCCGAGGTCAGCGTCACCAGCCGGTCGGCGATGTCGGGGACCACGGTCGCCACCATCCGGTGGCGGGGGGCGCCGGGCATCACCAGATCGCAATGGATGTCGTCCGAGACGAGGATCAGGTCGTGGCGGCGGCAGAACGCGGCCACCTCGGTCAGGTCCTCGGGCGACCAGACGCGGCCGCCGGGATTGTGAGGCGAGCAGAGGATCAGCAGCCGCTCGTGGCCCTTGAGCATCCCCTCCCATGCGGGCCAGTCCATGTGGTACTGGCCGTCCTGCAGCGCCAGGGGCAGTTCGACCAGGTCGCGGTCCGCCGCGCGGATCACCCGGGCGAAGGCGTGATAGACCGGGCTCATCACGATGACCCCGTCGCCGGGCCGGGTATAGGCGTCCAGCGCCATCGCCACGCCGTTCACCAGCCCGGCGCAGGTGGTGATCCAGTCGGTGTCGATCTGCCAGTCGTGGCGGGCGGCCATCCACCAGCGGATCGCCTGCAGATAGGGCGCGTTGGTGCCGGGATAGCCGTAGACGCCATGGCTGACCGCCGCCTGCACCGCCTCTTGCACCGCCGCGGGGGGCGCGAAGTCCATGTCGGCCACCCACATGGCCAGCCCGTCCTCGACCGAGACGCCATAGGCCGCCTGCATGTCGTCCCACTTGCTGCAGCGCGTGCCGCGCCGGTCGATGATCCTGTCGAAATCGGGGGCGGTCATGGAAGGCTCCTGCAGGTTGATTAAGCCTTGTCTAGCTGGGTTGTTGCGTCTGGTGAAGGCTTGGCCTAAATCCGGGGGCATGAGCCTTCGACCGATCCTGATCCATCCCGATCCGCGCCTGAAGAAGGCGGCCCAGCCCGTGGCCCGCATCACGCCCGAGATCGAGACGCTGGCCGCCGACATGCTGGCCACC
This sequence comes from Paracoccus liaowanqingii, assembly GCF_004683865.2. Taxonomy (NCBI): domain Bacteria; kingdom Pseudomonadati; phylum Pseudomonadota; class Alphaproteobacteria; order Rhodobacterales; family Paracoccaceae; genus Paracoccus; species Paracoccus liaowanqingii. The sequence continues at coordinate 448,690 of NZ_CP038439.1, forward strand.
ATGTACGAGGCGCCCGGCATCGGTCTGGCCGCGCCGCAGATCGGCGTGGGCCTGCGGGTCTTCGTGATGGACGCCACCCGCGACCCCGAGGCCCCGCCCGCGCCGCTGGTCCTGATCAATCCCGAGGTGACCTGGACCTCGGAGGCGGCCAGCACCTACGAAGAGGGCTGCCTGTCGATCCCCGAGCAGTTCGGCGAGGTGACCCGCCCCGCGCAGGTGCGGATGCGCTGGCTGGGGCTGGACGGCCGGACGCATGACCGCGAGTTCGACGAGTTGTGGGCCACCTGCGCCCAGCACGAGCTGGATCATCTGGACGGCATCCTGTTCATCGACCACCTGTCGGCCATCAAGCGGCAGATGATCACCCGCCGCATGGTCAAGCTGAAGCGGGAAAGCGCCCGTGCGTGATCGCGCCGATGCCCCGGGCTGGGTCCGCCCCGCGCTGACGGGCGATCTGGCCGGTGGCACGGTGCATGATCTGGTCCTGTTTCCCGACCCGCGCCTGCAGATGCGCTGCGAGCCGGCGGGCTATCTGAGCAGCCCCGAACTGCGCCAGCTGGCCGCCGACCTGCTGGCGACCATGTATGCCTCAGGGGGCCGGGGGCTGGCCGCGCCGCAGATCGGCGTGGGGCGGCGGATCTTCGTCATGGATGCGGGTTGGAAGTCGGGCACGCCCGACCCGCTGGTCATGGCCGATCCCGAGATCCTGGTCCGCAGCCCGCTGACCGAGGCCGGGACGGAAAGCTGCCTTTCCATCCCCGACCGGCCGGTCGAGGTCGTGCGGCCCGTCTCGATCGGGCTGGCCTGGTACGATCTGGACGGGCTCTACCGGCTGGAACAGCTGGACGGCCCGGCGGCGCGCATCGCGCAGCACGAGGCCGACCATCTGGACGGCCGCCTGATCGTGAGCGACTGAGATGACCGCGCGCGCCTTCCTGCCCTATGCCGATCCGCGCCTGCATCGCGCGGCCGAGCCCGTCGAGGCGGTGACGGAAACCGTGCGGATGATCTGGGACGACATGGTCGACACGATGGAGGCGATGCCCGGCGTGGGCCTGGCCGCGCCGCAGATCGGGATCATGCTGCAGCTGGCGGTGGTCGACGCCTCGGACAAGCGCGGGCAGGCGGTGCGGATGGCCAATCCGGTCGTGCTGCACGAAAGCGTCAAGCTGCGCAGCCATGACGAGGCCAGCCCGAACCTGCCCGGCGTCTCGGCCCCGGTCGAGCGGCCGCGCGCGGTGACGGTGCGGTTCCTGAACGAGCTGGGCGAGACCGAGGAGCGGGACTTCGTGGGCCTCTGGGCGACCTCTGTGCAGCATCAGATCGACCATCTGGCGGGGCGGCTTTATGTCGACCGGCTGACGCCTTTGCGCCGCAAGATGCTGGTCGCGAAATCGGCCAAGCTGGCGCGGCGCTGATCGGAGGCCCCCTTGCCGGGCCTTCCTTGCCGGCCCCCCTTGCCGGAGCGCGGCGGCTCTTTCATTAAGGGGGCCTTCTTGAACGGCAGACGGGGCAGGGCGATGCGCGTGATCTTCATGGGAACTCCGGACTTCTCGGTGCCGGCGCTGCGGGCGATCGCCGCGCGCCATCAGGTCGTGGCGGTCTATTCCCAGCCTCCGCGCGCCGCCGGGCGGGGCCAGAAGCCGCGCCCCTCGCCCGTCCATCGCGCTGCCGAGGAGATGGGGATCGCCGTGCGCAAGCCTGCGCGCCTGCGCGACCCGGAGGCGCAGGCCGAGTTCGCGGCGCTGGAGGCCGATGTGGCGGTGGTCGTGGCCTATGGGCTGATCCTGCCGCAGCCCGTGCTGGACGCGCCGCGCTTGGGTTGCCTGAACATCCACGCCTCGATCCTGCCGCGCTGGCGGGGGGCGGCGCCGATCCACCGCGCGATCCTGGCGGGGGATGCCGAGACGGGCGTGGCGATCATGCAGATGGAGGCGGGGCTGGACACGGGGCCGGTGCTGGATCTGGCGCGTACCGCCATCGGGCCGGAGGAGACGACCGGCGGGGTGCACGACCGTCTGTCGGAGATGGGCGCGGGGCTGATCGTCGAGGTGCTGGACCGGCTGCCGTTGCCCGCGACGGCCCAGCCCGAGGCGGGCGTGACCTATGCCGCCAAGATCGACAAGGCCGAGGCGCGGATCGACTGGACCGCCCCCGCCCTCGAGGTCGACCGGCAGATCCGGGGGCTGTCGCCCTTTCCGGGCGCCTGGTGCGAGATCGGCGGCGAGCGGGTCAAGCTGCTGGGCAGCCGCGTGACGGACGGATCGGGGGCGCCCGGCACGGTGCTGCCGGGGCTGGCCATCGCCTGCGGGTCGGGGGCCGTCCAAGTGACGCTGGCGCAGCGGGCGGGCAAGCGTGCGCTGCCGGTCGAGGAGCTGCTGCGGGGCTGGGATCTGCCGGCGCGGGTGGTGTGAGGGGGGTTCGGGCGGCGGGCTTGTGGGGGGTCGGATCGCAGGGCGGCGTGGCGCGCGGTTTGTTGGGGGGACAGGGCCTGTCATGCGCCCGTCCGGAGGTCAAAAATCGAGCAAGTAGGTGGAAGCCGGGTGTACCAGCCCTCTCTGGACGTGGACCTGACGGTCCGGGCGGCGGGCGTTAGGCGCGCAGGTGACGGCCCGGTGCAGGGCCTTGGCCGGGCGAGCGACCGGTCCAGACAACATCCCTGCGCGGGTCAGGCGGTCAGGTCGGCCTGACCCTCCGGCAGCAGATGGGGATAGAAGGTCCGGTAGATCAGATCCTCCCTCTGCAGAAGGCGGGCCATCAGGGGGGCGGGCAGGTCGGTCGACAGTCCGGCGCCCCGGTCCGAGCGGTTGATGCGGGGGCGCGGCGCCAGGAAGGCCTGCGCCGCCTCCAGATCGAACAGGTCGGGATGGCGGGCGACGAGGGTCTGCAGATCGGCCACCAGATGTTCCTGCCGCAGCGCCACGGACCAGAGGCGCAGGCGGGGATAGGCGGTGGGCAGGCCGTCGCGCGGCAGGCGCTTCAGCGTCGCCAGCGGCCATTTCACCGCCAGCAGCAGATGGCGGAAGGTCATCATGCCCATGTCGAACTTGTGGGCCACCGGCTCGAAGCTGTCATGCAGCAGCGGCGCGGTCTCGGGCTGCAGCAGGATCTCGACGAAGGTCTCGAAGGCCTCCTGCGTGGGCTGATAGACCTCGGCCACGCCGTGATCCTTAAGGCGGTGATAGAGCCCGCCTTTGCCGTCCAGCCCGTAGCGGAACAGCGACAGGTATTGCGACGCGGGCTCGCGCACCGAGATGACGCCGACCGCGCCGGGGGCCAGCTTGCGGCGCAGGCGGTCGTGCTGGTGGTAATGGATCTGCGGCCTGCGGCAGCAGGCCTGCAGGAAGGCGGTCACGAAGGTCGAGCCGGTCTTCTGCACGTCCAGATAGACGAGGCCGTCAAAGAGAAGCATGGGAGGGATCCGTCGTGCGCCCGGCAGGGGCGGCGGTCATGGGGGCAGGGTGCCGCTCCGTCAACGCGCGATGCGCCGCCGGGGTCCGGCGAAAGGCAAACAACCCGCCGGGCCTTATGGCCCCGCGGGTTGTCGACGCAGGCAGAGGCCTTGGCGCGGGTCGTGTCAGATCGCGCCGTGGCAATGCTTGAACTTCTTGCCCGACCCGCAGGGGCAGGGGTCGTTGCGCGACGGCGTGCCCCAGGTCGCGGGATCGGCTTCGTCGAAGGCCGGGTTGCGGGACGCTGCGCGCTCGGTGGGGGCTGAAGGCGCGGACGGGGCAGGGGCGGGCTGGTCGCCTTGCGTCTCGCCGTCATGCTCCATCGTCAGGTCGGCCTGCGCCGCCTTCTGCTGCTGGGCCATCTGGCGCAGCATGTCCTCGCGCTCGGCCTCGGTCAGCGGGCGGATCTGGCACAGGCGCTGCGTGACGTCGAAGCGCAGCCCGTCCAGAAGCGCCTCGAACAGCTGGAACGCCTCGGTCTTGTATTCCGACAGGGGATCGCGCTGCGCATAGCCGCGAAAGCCCACCACCGAGCGCAGGTGATCCAGCGTCATCAGGTGATCGCGCCATTTCTGGTCGATCTGCTGCAGCAGCACCTGCTTTTCGATCTGGACCATCGTCTCGGGGCCGAAGGCCGCGGCCTTGTCGGCCATGTAGCGGTCGCTGGCCTCGGTCACGCGCTCGCGCATGATGTCCTGATCGACGCCCTCTTCGGCGGCCCAGTCCGGGATGGGCAGGTTCAGGTTCACGCGTTCGCGGATCGCGGTCTTGAGCCCGTCGGCATCCCACTGGTCGGCATAGCTGCGCGGCGGCATGTGGTCGTCGATCAGGTCGTCGATGACCTGATGGCGCATGTCGGCGGTGATCTCTCCGACCTCGTCGCTGTCCATGATTTCGCGGCGCTGGCCGAAGATGGCCTTGCGCTGGTCGTTCATCACGTCGTCGAACTTCAGCAGCTGCTTGCGGATGTCGAAGTTGCGCCCCTCGACCTTGGCCTGCGCGCGTTCCAGCGACTTGTTCACCCAAGGGTGGATGATCGCCTCGCCCTCCTTCATGCCGAGCGTGGACAGCACCTTGTCCAGACGTTCGGACCCGAAGATCCGCATCAGGTCGTCGTCCAGCGACAGGAAGAACAGCGACCGGCCCGGATCGCCCTGACGGCCCGAGCGGCCGCGCAGCTGGTTGTCGATGCGGCGCGATTCGTGGCGCTCTGTGCCCAGCACGAACAACCCGCCCGCGGCCAGCACGGCCTGCTTGTCGGCGGCATGCGTGGCCTCGATCTGGGCGCGCAGCGCGTCGGGATCGGCGTCGGGATCGGCCTTCAGCGCGTCCATCACCTTCATCTCGACATTGCCGCCCAGCTGGATGTCGGTACCGCGACCGGCCATGTTGGTGGCAATGGTCACCGTGCCGGGCTTGCCGGCATCGGCGACGATCTGCGCCTCGGCCTCGTGCTGGCGGGCGTTGAGGACGTTGTGGGGCACGCCGTCCTTCTTCAGCATCTCGGACAGCATCTCGGATTTCTCGATGCTGGTGGTGCCGACCAGCGTCGGCTGGCCCTTGGCATGGGCTTCCTTGATGGCCTCGATCACGGCGGCGAACTTCTCGCCCGCGGTGCGATAGACGCGGTCATGGTCGTCGATCCGCGCGATGCCGCGATTGGTCGGCACCTCGACCACGCCCAGCTTGTAGATCTCGGCGAATTCCTCGGCCTCGGTCGAGGCCGTGCCGGTCATGCCGGACAGGCGGTCATAGAGGCGGAAGTAGTTCTGGAAGGTCACGCTTGCCAGGGTCACGTTCTCGGGCTGGATCTCGACGCCTTCCTTGGCCTCGATCGCCTGATGCAGGCCGTCCGACAGGCGGCGGCCCTTCATCATGCGCCCCGTGAACTCGTCGATCAGCGCGACCTCGCCCTCGCGGATCATGTAGTGCTGGTCCCGCAGGAACAGCTTGTGCGCGCGCAGCGCCTGGTTGGCGTGGTGCACGATGGTCGTGGATTCCGGATCGTAGAGCGTCTGGCCCTCGGGCAGGACGCCGTCGGCGCTCAGGCGCTGCTCCAGGAACTCGTTACCCTCTTCGGTGAAGGTGGCATTGCGGGACTTCTCGTCCAGCTTGTAATGCTCGGGCGTCAGCAGGGGCACATAGGCGTCCAGCACCTTGTACAGCTCGCTGCGGTCCTGCGACGGGCCGGAAATAATCAGCGGCGTGCGCGCCTCGTCGATCAGGATGCTGTCGACCTCGTCGACGATGGCGAAATTGTGACCGCGCTGGACCATCTCGGCCACCGAGCCCTTCATGTTGTCGCGCAGGTAGTCGAAGCCCAGCTCGTTGTTCGTGGCATAGGTCACGTCGCAGGCATAGGCTTGGCGCTTTTCCGCCTCGGGCTGGAAGGGAACGACGACGCCGCAGGTCATGCCCAGCTGGGCGAAGACCTTGGACATCCATTCGGCGTCGCGCTTGGCCAGATAGTCGTTGACGGTGACGACATGCACGCCCTTGCCCGACAGCGCGTTCAGATAGGCCGGGAAGGTGGCGACCAAGGTCTTGCCCTCGCCGGTCTTCATCTCGGCGATGTTGCCGTCATGCAGGAAGATCCCGCCCATCAGCTGCACGTCGAAGGCCCGCAGGCCAAGCGCGCGGCGCGCGCCCTCGCGGCAGTTGGCGAAGGCCTCGGGCAGGATCGCGTCCAGCGCCTCGCCCTTGGCCACGCGGGCCTTGAACTCGTCCGTCTTGTCGATCAGGCCCTGATCGGTGAGCGCGGCGAATTGTTCCTCCAGCGCATTGATGCGCGCGACCAGCGGCCGCGTGCCCTTGACCTTGCGGTCGTTGGGCGTGCCAAAGACCATCTTCGCCAGATTACCGATCATATTACCTTCGCCATCACGTTGTTGGGAGAGGCGCGTGACCGGGCGCCCACTTGCCCGCACCGGCTGCCTTGCCGTATCAGGGGCCAGAACGAACGCGGCGGCGGCGCCTTCCACGGAGTTGGTCTGGATGTAGGCGCCGCCCGCCTGACTGTCAATGTTGGCACGGGTCCCCGGACGGGGGCGCGGGTCACGATCTGCAAAGGATTTCCCCATGACACGCCCAACCCTTCCAGCGACCCTGCTGGCCGCCGCCCTGATCGCGGTGCCGATGCTGAGCCTGCCCGCCCTCGCCCAGGACGCGGCTCAGGACGCGGCCCAGGATGGGGCCCAGGCCGCCACGGCCCAGACCGCGGAGGGCGCCGATCAGGTCGTGGCCACGGTCGACGGTCAGGACATCACCCTGGGCCAGATGATCGTCATGAAGCAATCGATCCAGGACCCGGCCATGGCCGAGCTGCCCGACCAGGCACTGTGGGACATGATGCTGGACCAGCTGATCCGCCAGACCGCCGTGGCCGCCTCGGCCGAGGAGACGGCGGGCGTGCGCGCCCAGATGGAGCTGCAGCGCCGCAACATCATGGCCGCCGCCGCCGTGTCCCAGATCGCCGGGGCCGAGCCCGCCGAGGAGGAGCTGCAGGCGCGCTATGACCAGCTGTTCGCCGAGGCCGGCAACGCCACCGAATACAATGCCGCCCACATCCTGGTCGAGACCGAGGAGAAGGCCACCGAACTGAAGGCCGAACTGGATGGCGGCGCCGATTTCGGCGACGTGGCCGAGGCGAACTCGACCGGACCCTCGGGCCCGAACCGGGGCGATCTGGGCTGGTTCACCGCCGACCAGATGGTGCCGCCCTTCGCCGAGGCCGTGGCCGCGATGGAGCCGGGCGGGGTGTCCGACCCGGTGCAGACCGATTTCGGCTGGCACATCATCCAGCTGAACGAGACCCGCCTGCGCGAGGCCCCGCCGCTGGCCGAGGTGCGCGACGAGATCTCGCAGATGGTGCTGCGCGAGAAGGTCGAGGCCGAGATCGCCCGCCTGGTCGAGGCCGCCGAGATCCAGAAGACCGAGGGCGTCGATCCCGCCGCCCTGAGCGACATCGACCTGCTGGAGGCCAACTGATGGGAAAGGCGGGACTTCCCGTCTCGCCCCTGGCGCCGGCGCGGTTTCCCGACCTGCCGGTGATCGCGGGGATCGACTTTGCCAGCGCCGCGGCCGGGGTAAAATACCAGGGCCGGACCGACGTGACGCTGATCCGCATCGCGCCGGGCAGTACGGTGGCGGGGGCCTTCACCCGGTCCTCGACCCGGGCGGCCTGCGTGCTGGACAACCAGGCCAAGCTGGCTGCCGGCGGGGACGCGCCGCAGGGCGCGGCGATCGTCATCAATTCCGGCAATGCCAATGCCTTCACCGGCGCGCGCGGCCAGGAATCGGTCGATGCCGTGACCGGGGCCGTGGCCTCGGCGCTGGACCTGCCGCGGGGGCGGGTCTTCTCGTCCTCGACCGGCGTGATCGGAGAGCCGCTGCCCCATGACCGCATCGTGGCGGTGATCGGCGATCTGGTGGCGGGTCTGGATGCAGGCGGCGTGGCGGGTGCCGCGCAGGCGATCATGACGACGGACACCTTCCCCAAAGGCGCCTCGGCGGTCGTCGAGGCCGAGGGCGGGCAGGTGCGGATCGCGGGCATCGCCAAGGGATCGGGGATGATCGCGCCCGACATGGCGACCATGCTGGTCTATCTGTTCACCGATGCGCGGGTGCCGGCCGATCTGCTGCAACAGGCGCTGTCGTCCGGGCTGGACGCGACCTTCAACGCGATCACGGTGGACAGCGACACCTCGACCTCGGACGCGCTGATCCTGGCGGCGACGGGGCAGGCGGAGGCCGCACCGATCACCGACCTGGGGACCGATACGGGCCGGGCCTTCGTGTCGGCGCTGCACGGCGTCATGCGCGATCTGGCCCATCAGGTCGTGCGCGACGGCGAGGGGGCCACGAAATTCGTCGAGGTCGCGGTGACCGGCGCCGCCTCTGACGCGGATGCCCACATGGTCGCCATGGCCATCGCCAATTCGCCCTTGGTCAAGACCGCCATCGCCGGACAGGACGCCAACTGGGGCCGGATCGTCGCCGCCGTCGGCAAGTCCGGCGCCGAGGCCGACCGCGACCGGCTGCGCATCAGCTTCGGCGACATGGTGCTGGCCGAGAACGGCTGGCGCGCGCCCGGCTATGACGAGGCCGCCGCCAGCGCCTACATGACGAACCAGGACCTGCGGATCGGCGTCGATCTGGGGCTGGGTTCGGGGGCGCGGACGGTGTGGACCTGCGACCTGACGCATGGCTATATCGACATCAACGCGGATTACCGGTCTTGACGACCGTCCTTGTCGCGGCGGTCGCGCTGATCGACCCGGACGGGCGCGTGCTTCTGGCACAGCGCCCGCCGGGCAAGTCGATGGCGGGGCTGTGGGAGTTTCCCGGCGGCAAGGTCGAGCCGGGAGAGACGCCCGAGGCGGCCCTGATCCGCGAGCTGGACGAGGAGCTGGGCATCCAGACCTGGGACAGCTGCCTGGCGCCCCTGACCTTCGCCAGCCACGCATACGAATCGTTTCACCTGCTGATGCCGGTCTTTGCCTGCCGCAAGTGGCGCGGGATCGTGCAGCCGCGCGAGGGGCAGCAACTGGCCTGGGTTCGGGCCAATGATTTGCGCAATTACCCTATGCCACCGGCTGACATACCGCTGATACCTGCGCTGCAAATGTGGCTTTAAAAGCACAAAACTTACCGTTCCGGTTGTCAACCTGCCTAGAAAAGTCTTAGATGAGGAAAGAGTGCATTCTTTGTTAACTCTTTCATGACTAACTTGTCTTAGAGCACTGAGGAGGGCTTGACATGATTCGCACCATTTCGATCGGAAGCTACATCTCGATCCAGGGTCTTTTCGAAGGATCCTCGACCAACGGCAACATCTTCGTCCGAGTCGGCGACCGCACCTTCGAGGGCAAGCCGGTCAGCGCCTGACAGGGTCCGGCGCGGAGGGGAGTGCCGCGTCGGCATTCATGACAGAGACAAGGGGGCGGTCCGCAGGGACCGCCCCTTTCTCATGCGCGCAGGCCTCCGACACGGCGGGGGCACGGCGCGGGGCAGGAACGCGAAAGGGCGGCCCGAGGGCCGCCCTTTCGTCATTCCGGACCGTCGCCTTACAGCGAGCGTTCGACCTCTTCGCGCTCGAAGATCTCGATGACGTCGCCGGGGCGGATGTCGTCGTAGTTCTCGAAGGCCATGCCGCATTCCTGGCCGGACTGCACGTCCTTGACCTCGTCCTTGAAGCGCTTGAGCGTCTTCAGCGTGCCCTCGTGGATCACCACGTTGTCGCGCAGCAGGCGCACGCCGGCCGAGCGGCGGGCGACGCCTTCGGTCACCAGACAGCCGGCGACATTGCCGACGCCCGTGACGCGGAAGACTTCCTTGATCGTCGCGTAACCGATGAAGTTCTCGCGGATCTCGTTGGACAGCATGCCCGAGGCGGCCGCCTTGATGTCGTCCAGCAGGTTGTAGATGATCGAGTAGTAGCGGATCTCGACCCCCTTCTGGTTGGCGGCATTGCGGGCGGGGGCATTGGCACGGACGTTGAAGCCGATGACCGGCGCGCCGGATGCCTCGGCCAGACCCACATCGGATTCGGTGATCGCACCGACGCCGTAATGCAGGACGCGGACGCGCACCTCGTCGTTGCCGACCTTCTCCAGCGCCTGCACGATGGCCTCGGCCGAACCCTGCACGTCGGCCTTGAGGACGACGGACAGTTCCGAGACGCTGACATCGGCCTTCGCCTTGGCCATCATCTGCTCCAGGGTCGTCGCGGCACCGGCGGCGGCGCGCTTGTCCTTGGTCTGCTGGGCACGGAACTCGACGATCTCGCGGGCCTGCGCCTCGGTCTCGACCACGTTCAGCACGTCGCCGGCCTCGGGAGTGCCGTTCAGGCCCAGAACCTCGACGGGGACGGAGGGACCGGCCTCGTCGACGCGCTCGCCCTGGTCGTTGATCAGGGCGCGGACCTTGCCCCACTGCTCGCCCACGACGAAGATGTCGCCGCGGCGCAGGGTGCCGTGCTGCACGAGGACGGTCGCGACGGGGCCGCGGCCCACGTCCAGCTGCGCCTCGATCACCGCGCCCTGAGCGGCGCGGTTCGGGTTGGCCTTGAGTTCCAGATATTCCGCCTGAAGTGCGATGGCCTCCAGCAGCTCGTCCAGACCCTGGCCGGTCTTGGCCGAGACCTCGACATCCTGCACGTCGCCCGACATGGCCTCGACGACCACCTCGTGCTGCAGCAGTGACGTCCGGACCTTCTGCGGATCGGCGGCGGGGCGGTCGATCTTGTTGATCGCCACGATCATCGGGACATTGGCGGCCTTGGCGTGGTTGATCGCCTCGACCGTCTGCGGCATGACCGCGTCATCGGCGGCCACGACCAGCACGACGATGTCGGTCACGTTCGCGCCGCGGGCGCGCATCGAGGTGAAGGCCGCGTGGCCCGGCGTGTCCAGGAAGGACAGCACCGCGCCCGAATCGGTCGTCACCTGATAGGCGCCGATATGCTGGGTGATCCCGCCGGCCTCGCCCGAGACGACATTGGCCTTGCGGATCGCGTCCAGAAGCGAGGTCTTGCCGTGGTCGACATGGCCCATGATCGTGATGATCGGCGGGCGGGTAACCAGATCCTCGTCCTTGTCATCGACCGAATCGATGACCTGCTCCACGTCGCGGTCGCTGACGCGGATGAACTTGTGGCCGAATTCCTCGATCACCAGCTCGGCCGTGTCGGCGTCGATGGGCTGGTTGATGGTGACCATCATGCCCATCTTCATCAGCGACTTGACCACGTCGGCGGCGCGTTCCGCCATCCGGTTGGCCAGTTCCTGCACCACGATGGTTTCCGGCAGGCGGACCTCGCGGAACTGCTTCTCGGGACGCGGGGACTGCCCCATCGCCTTCTGGCGGGTGCGTTCCTGCTTGCGCTTCATCGCGGCCATCGAGCGCGGACGCCCGGCCTCGCCGTTCAGCGCCTGGTTCAGCGACAGCTTTCCGCCGCGGCGGCTGTCATCGGTCTTGACCTTGGCAGCCTTGTCGCGGTCGGGACGATCGCCCGCGCGGTCGGTCTTGCGGGCCACGCCGGTGGTGACGCCCTTGGTCTCGGCGCGCGAGGCGGCAGCCTCGATGCTGGCCTGATCGGGGGCGTCGGGCTTGGCGGCACCAGCGGAGGGCTTGGGACGCTCCTGGCGCGGCTCGGCCTTGCGGCGAGCCTCGTCTGCGGCATCCTGGACGGCCAGGGCCTCGGCCAGCGCCTTGGCCTTCTGGGCCTCCTCGCGCTCGCGCTCTTCCTTGGCCTTCGCCTCGATATCGGCGCGGCGGCGCTCGCGCTCTTCCTCGCGGGCCTTCTCGTCGGCCAGACGCTGCGCGGCATCATCCGCCTCGCGCGCCTTGGCGGCGGCAAGCGCCTTGAGGCGGCGCTCCATCTCGGCATCCGAGATGCCGGCGGGGCGCTTGGAGCTGTCGCCGGCCATGCGGGCGGTCAGCGGGTTCTTCTCTTTTTCAGCCGTGGTCATCGGCGTGGCTGCCTTGGGCACCACGACGCGCTTGCGCTTGGTTTCCACGACGACGCTTTTGGTGCGACCGTGGCTGAAGCTTTGCTTGACCTGGCCCGAACGGCCAGCGCCGCCGAGACCCAGGGGGGTTTTTCCGTCTTTGTCGCTCATCTGCGTCTTCATTCCTTCCCGACGGCCGTATTGCCATCGTCATGCCCGCGCAGACCCGTCAGTCTGCCGGCTTCCAAGATTACCTTGTCCGTCAGGCCACCCTTCGCAAGCGCGCCGTGTATGACATGATCACGCCCAAAGGACAAACCCAATTCTGAGGCGGTCAGGCAGCCGAACCAGCGTCCGCCGGTGGGCGTCCACAGCTTGCCCTTGCCCCGTTCCGACCCGTCGCTGGCCTGAAGCAGCACCTTGGCGCGCCCCTCGGCCAGCCAGCCCTTCACCTTCTCGAACCCGGCCACCGCGCGGCCCGCCTTGCGGGTCAGCGACACGAGGTCGATCAGCCGGCGGGCGACCCCCGCCTCGACCAGATCGGGCAGGTTCGGATCCGCCTGCACGGGCGCCTTGGCGGCGCGCGAGAACAGGTTCTTGCCCACCGCCTTCTGCAGCGCCGCCTTGTCGGCGGCGACCCAGATGCCGCGGCCGGGCAGCTTTTCGGCCAGATCGGGCACGACCTGCCCGTCGGGACCGATCACGAAGCGGATCAGCCCGCGCTTGGGTTGCACCTCGCCGGTGGCGATGCACCGGCGCTCCGGGTCGTCGTCCCGGTCCTTGTCACGTCCGCCTCGGCTCAAGCTGTGTTCCGCTCCGGAGCCCGATCAGGCCCCGGCCTCCTGGTTGGGGGTGTCGTCATCGTCTTCGGTCTCGTCGGCCTCGAGCTCGCCCTCAAGCTCGGTCGGATCGACCCAGCCCAGAAGCACGCGCGCGGTCATGACCATGGTCTGCGCTTCCTCGAGGCTGACCTCGAAGCTTTCCAGCAGACCCTCGTCCTTGACGCGGGCGCCGTTCACCGTGGTCCAGCCGCCGGCCAGTTCCCAGTCCGCGCAGGTCGCGAAATCTTCCAGCGTCTTGATGCCGTCCTTGGCCAGCGCCTCCAGCATCTGGGGGGTGAGGCCCTCGAATTCAACCAGGCTGTCCTCGACGCCAAGCGCGCGGGCGGCGTCCAGGGCGGCCTTGTTCTTGGCCTCCAGCACGTCGCGGGCACGGGCCTGCAGCTCGGCGGCGGTGTCGCCGTCGACGCCGTCGATGGTCAGCAGCTCGTCCTGGTCGACATAGGCGACCTCTTCGAGATTGGTGAAGCCCTCGGCGACCAGCAGCTGGGCGAAGAACTCGTCCAGGTCCAGCGCCTCCATGAAGAGCGCGGTGCGCGAGTTGAACTCGGCCTGACGGCGCTTGGATTCCTCCTCATCCGTCAGGATGTCGATGTCCAGGCCGGTCAGCTGGCTGGCCAGTCGCACGTTCTGGCCGCGACGGCCGATGGCCAGGGACAGCTGTTCGTCGGGAACCACGACCTCGATCTTGTTGGCCTCCTCGTCGAAGACGACCTTGCTGACCTCGGCGGGCTGCAGGGCGTTCACGAGGAACGTCGCCTGATCCTCGTTCCACGGGATGATGTCGATCTTCTCGCCCTGCAATTCGCCGACGACGGCCTGCACGCGGCTGCCGCGCATGCCGACGCAGGCGCCGACCGGGTCGATCGAGCTGTCATAGCTGATGACCGCGATCTTGGCGCGTGAACCGGGATCGCGGGCGACGGCCTTGATCTCGATCACGCCGTCATAGATCTCGGGGACTTCCATCTTGAACAGCTCGGCCATGAACTGCGGATCGGTGCGCGACAGGAAGATCTGCGGGCCGCGCGTCTCGCGGCGCACGTCCTTGATATAGGCGCGGATGCGGTCGTTCGGGCGATAGCTTTCGCGGCCGATCTTCTCGTTGCGGCGCAGGATCGCCTCTCCGCGGCCCACATCGACGATGATGTTGCCGTATTCCTCGCGCTTGACGACGCCGTTGATGATGGTGCCGGCACGGTCCTTGAATTCCTCGTACTGGCGATCGCGCTCGGCCTCGCGCACGCGCTGCAGGATCACCTGCTTGGCGGATTGCGCGGCGATGCGGCCCAGTTCGACCGGGGGCACGATGTCGATGATCTCGTCGCCGATCTTGGGATCGTCCAGATAGGGACGGGCCTGCTCGACCGTCACCTGCGCCTGATAGTTCTCGACCTCGTCATCGGCCATCACGGTGCGGACGCGGGTGAAGCTGGCATTGCCGGTCTTGCGGTCGATCTTGACGCGGATGTCCATCTCGGCCCCGTAGCGCGACTTGGCGGCACGGGCGAGGCTGTCCTCCATCGCCTCGATGACCAGCTCGGGCTCGATCATCTTCTCGCGGGCGACGGCTTCGGCCGTCTGCAGCAGTTCAAGCTGGTTGGCAGAGGTGATCGCCATCACTCACTCCTTCGGTTGGACGGCGTCGGGGCCATCGGTGTCGTCGGTTTCGATCTCGTCGAAGGCGGTTTCGTCCAGGTTGTCGATCTCGACCCCGGCTTCCTTCTTCTGACGCAGCATTTCCTTGATCAGCTCGTCCGTCAGGACAAGTTTCGCATCCGACAGCAGGTCGAAATGCAGACCGATCGTGTGGGTCTGGCCCTGATCCTCGATGTTGATCAGCACCTCGTCGCCCTCGACGCCGGCCAGGAGGCCCTTGAATCGCTTGCGGCCGTCGATGGGCTGGTTGATGTCCAGCCGCGCCTCGTAGCCCTCGAAGGCTTCGAAATCCTTCAGGCGGGTCAGGGGGCGGTCGATGCCGGGGCTGGAGACCTCGAGGTAATAGTTGTCGGCGATCGGATCCTCGACATCCAGCGTGGCGCTGACGGCGGTCGAGATCTGCGCGCAATCGTCCACGTTGATGCCGCCCTCGGGGCGGTCGGCCATGATCTGCAGCGTCGCGGTCTTGCCGCCCTGCAGGCGCACGCGCACCAGCTCGTAGCCCAGATCCTCGATCACCGGAATGATGATCTCGGCCAGGCGCCGGTCGATGGCGGTCTTGGCGATCAGGTCGTTCGTCGCGGACAGGCCGGGCGCGGGCGAGCCGTCGGGCTGGGACAGATCGTCGGACATGAAGATCCTTTCGGACATGAAAAAGGGGCCGTCAGCGGGCCCCGAGCGGAAGTTCCGGTGGGCAGGGTTTGGACCCCTGCACCGCTGTTGAGCGTCATATAGCCCCGTGCCTGCCGGAATGCAAGCGCGCTTCTCAGGCGCTGGCGCCGGGGTTGTCGCGCCAGACGCGCCAGTTCAGCCCGGTCGCCACCACCAGCCAGGCCAGATAGGGCAGAAGCAGCAGCCCCGACCGCCAGTCCAGCTGCCAGACGGCGACCGTCAGGCTGGCCACCGTCACCAGCAGCGTGGACATGATCACCATGCCCAAGGCCATCATCCGCGCGCCGAAGAAGACCGGCGTCCACAGCGTGTTCAGCGCGATCTGCGCCGCCCACAGCGCCAGCGCCGGCCCGGCGCCGGGCAGCAGCGCCACGCGCGCGGCGGCGAAGGCCGAGAGCAGGTAGATGGCGCTCCATGCAACCGGGAAGGCCCATTTCGGCGGGGTGAAGCCGGGTTTCTTCAGCCCGTCATACCAAGCGCCCGGCTTGAAGATCACGCCGGTCGACGCCGCCGCTACGCTGGCCAGCAGGAAGATCAGGAACAGGTTCAGGCTCATCGCGGGGTCTTTCGGCTGCGGTCCTGGTCGCGGACCCCGTCCATGACGGCCGCCAGTTCGGCGGTGATGCGGGGTTCGGACAGCGCATGCCCCGAGGCCGGGATCAACCGCAGGTCGCAGCCCGGCCAGCCCTCGGCCAGCGCATGCGCGCCGATGGGCGGGCAGACCATGTCATAGCGGCCCTGCACGATGATGGCGGGCAGATGCTCGATCCGGGCGCGGTCGCGCAGAAGCTGCCCCTCGTCTAGGAAGCAGCGGTTGCCGAAATAGTGATTCTCGAGCCGGGCGAAGGCGCGGGCGTAATCGGCGGGGGCGTGGCTGGTGGCCTGCGACTGCAGCCCGGCCAGCGCGTTTTCCCACATGAGCCAAGGCTGGGCGAAGCGCGCCTGCCGCCCCGGATCGCTGTCGAACAGCCGCAGGTGATAGGCGCCGATCATGTCGTGCCGCTCGGCCTGCGGGATCGGTTCCTGGAACCGCGCCCAGAGGTCGGGGAAGAACCGCGCCGCACCGCCGCCATAGAACCAGTCCAGCTCGGATTGCGTGCCCAGGAAGACGCCGCGCAGGATCAGCCCGCTGACATGGTCGGGATGGGTCTCGGCATAGGCCAGGGCCAGCGTCGCCCCCCAGCTGCCGCCGAACAGTAGCCAGCGGTCGATGCCAAGGCGGGCGCGGATCAGCGCGATGTCGGCGATCAGGTGGGGGGTCGTGTTGGCCTGCACGCAGGCGGTGGGACGCGAGCGTCCGCAGCCGCGCTGGTCGAACAGCACCACGCGGAAATGGCCGGGGTCGAAGAAGCGCCGCATGAAGGGGCTGCAGCCGCCGCCCGGGCCGCCATGCAGCACCAGGACGGGGCGTCCCTCGGGGTTGCCGCATTCCTCGACATAGATGGTGTGCCCGTCGCCCACCTCGATCATGTGTCGGGCAAAGGGCTCGACCGCCGGGTGAAGGCGGCCATGTGACGCGGAGATTTGTCCTGCCAATCGGTCCATCCTGACACTATAAGACCTCTCGTCGCCGCCCGCCAGAAGGACCTCAGCCATGACCACCAGCATCGACCCTGCCGAGATCGCCAAGTTCGAGGCGATGGCTGCCGAATGGTGGGACCCGCGCGGCAAGTTCCGGCCCCTGCACCTGATGAACCCGCTGCGGCTGGACTATGCAGCCGACCAGATCGCCGTCGAGTTCGGGCGCGACCGCACCGGCCTGCGCCCCTTTGGCGGGCTGCGGGTGCTGGACATCGGCTGCGGCGGCGGGCTGGCCACCGAGCCGATGGCCCGGCTTGGCGCCGATGTCATGGGGGCGGACGCGACGCAGGTGAACATCTCGGTGGCCCAGGCCCATGCCGACAGCCAGGGCCTGACCATCGACTATCGCGCCACCACCGCCGAGGCGCTGGCCGCGGCGGGCGAGCGTTTCGACGTGGTGCTGGCGCTGGAGATCGTCGAGCATGTGGCCGATCCGGCGGCCTTCATCGCGACCTGCCGCGAGCTGCTGCGCCCCGGCGGATTGCTGATCGTGTCGACGCTGAACCGCACCGCACGCAGCTTCGGCGCGGCGATCGTCGGGGCGGAATGGATCCTGCGCTGGCTGCCGCGGGGCACGCATGACTGGGCGCGCTTCCTGACCCCGGACGAACTGACGGCCAAGGCCGAGGCCGCCGGGCTGTCGGTCGCGGACCGGCGGGGCATGGTCTTCAACCCGATCGGGTTTTCTTGGAAACTGTCGGACAGCGACCTGTCGGTGAACTACATCCTGACCGCGCGCCGCATCTGAGGCGGCCTCAGTCGGCGGGCCTGGGGGGATCGGCCTCCAGCCGCAGGCGCAACTCGCGCAGGACGGGCAGGGCGCCGCGCACGCGCTCGGCGCCGATGTCGCGCACGACGCCCGCGATCAGCGGCATGAAGGCCGCGATGGCCGCATCGCGCGCCGCCCGCCCCGCCGTGCTGATCGACACGAACTTGCGCCGCGCATCGTCCCAATCGGGGCGGATATGCACATGGCCCGCCCATTCCAGCCGCGACAGGGTGTTGGTCATCGCGCCCCGGGTGATGTGGAACGCCTCGGCCAGCTGGGCCGGGGTGCGTTCCTCGTTCACATGGGCCAGCAGGTTCAGCACCGAGAAATGCGAGATCTGCATCCCCTTGGGCAGCGCCTTGCTGATCAGGTTGCGCGACAGCTGGTCGGCGATCAGCACCTCGGCGAACAGGCTGGCGGCCAGCCGGTCGTTGGACCGGGGATCGATCGTCCGGGCCTCGGTCGCCTTGTCTGGGTCGGTCGCGCGTGTCGTCATGGCCTTCCGGGGCCGCGAGGGGCCGGTGTTGATCGGGGCAGGGGATGGACGAGCGTGCCCGTCCACCACCGGCAGGTCAAGCGAAACCATGCGGTTCGCCTTGGACGGGCATCGCCCTCGGTCAGGCGGCGCCCTTCAGCAGCGAGTCCAGACGGCCCGCGCGGTCCATCGCGTAAAGCTCGTCGCAGCCGCCGACATGGGTCTGGCCCACGAAGATCTGCGGGACCGAGCGCTTGCCCGCGCGCTTGGTCATCTTGTCGCGCAGCGCGGGATCGGTGCCCACGTCGATCTCGGTATAGGCGGCGCCCTTCTTGTCCAGAAGCTGCTTGGCGCGGATGCAGAAGGGGCAGGTGCGGGTCGTGTAGATCTCGATGGTCATGGCGGTCCTTTCTAGGGGCTGGCCCCTATCTAGGGATCCTTGACCGCCCGTGCCAGCACCGCGACCGAAACGGGCCCCGCCCCCGCCGCCAGCAGCGCCAGCGCCGCCGCATGGATCGTCGCCCCCGAGGCCATCACGTCGTCGACCAGCAGGACCGGCCGCCCCGCCACGTCCCCGGCCCGGCGCAGGTTCACGGCCAGCGCGCCGTCGAGATTGGCGAAGCGGTCGGCGACCGTGTGGTGATCCTGCGCGGGGGTGTGGCGCAGGCGGTTCAGCAGGTCGGCGCGATGGTCCAGCCCCAGCAGCCGCGCGACCCGGCCCGAGAGCTGCGCCGACTGGTTGTACTTGCGCCGCGCCAGGCGCCGCAGATGCAGGGGCACCGGGGCCACGATCATGCCGGGCTGCGCCAGGGGCCGCGCCGCCCGGGCCAGCCAGCCCGCCAGCGGCGGCGCCAGATCCAGCCGGTCGCCATGCTTCAGCGCCAGGATCAGCCGCCGCGCCGTGCCCGCATAGACCAGCGCCGCCCGCCCGCGCGTCCAGGGCCGCACGGCCGACAGGCAGTCGTCGCAGACCAGCACCTGGGCCCCGCCGGTCCCGTCATCGGGTAGGGGCACCCCGCAGCAATCGCAGCAGGCGCCGGTGATGAAGGCGGCATCGGGCCAGCAGGCGGCGCACAGATGCACCGCCCCCGCGCCCCCGTCCGCGACCCCCGCCCCGCAGGCCAGGCACTGCGCGGGGTAAAGCAGCGTCAGCGCCGCTTTCATCGCCCCCGAAAGCATCCTATGTTGCATGCCCATGACCGACCCCGCCCCATCCCGACCCGCCCTGACCGACCGCGCGGCCCTGCTGCGCCAGCGCGACCGTGCCCGGCGCCTCGGGCCGGTCGACCTGTTCCACCGCATCGCCGCCGACGAGATCCAGGATAGGCTGGTCGAGGTTAACAGGACGTTTACGGACCCGGCCCTCGTGACGGGATTTCCCGAATTCTGGGGCGACCGCTTCCCGGGCGCCCAGGTGGTGGCCGACGATCCGGTGCTGGATCTGGCACCCGGCGCGCATGATCTGGTGATCCATGCCCTGTCGCTGCACTGGGCCGACGACCCGGTGGGCCAGATCGTGCAATGCCGCCGGGCGCTGCGCGAGGACGGGCTGTTCATCGGTGTGGCCTTCGGCAACCAGACCCTGACCGAGCTGCGCGCCGCCCTGGCCCAGGCCGAGGCCCAGCTGACCGGCGGCCTGTCGCCCCGCGTCCTGCCCATGGGTGAGATCCGCGATCTGGGCGGGCTGCTGCACCGGTCCGGGCTGGCCCTGCCGGTGGCCGATGTCCTGCCTCAGCGCGCCAGCTATCGCGACCTGTTCCACCTGGCCCGCGACCTGCGCGCCATGGGCGAGGGCAATGCGATGGCCGCCCGGCGCCGCACGCCCACGCGCCGCGCGGTGCTGGACCTGGCCGCAGCCAAGATGGCTTGCCACAGCCCCGACCGCGACGATCCGTCCCGTGTCACAGCCACATTCGATCTGGTCTTTCTGACGGGCTGGGCGCCCTCGGACAGCCAGCCCAAGCCCCTGCGCCCGGGCTCGGCCCAGACCTCTCTGGCCGATGCCCTGGCCAAACTCAGGAAACCATGATGCGACCCACCCATGCGCCCGCCGACCACCCCAAGGTCAAGCCCGCCAAGACCGGCATCCTGATCGCCAATCTGGGCACGCCCGACGGCTATGACTACTGGTCGATGCGCCGGTACCTCAACGAGTTCCTGTCCGACAAGCGCGTGGTCGACCTGTCGAAATGGGTCTGGCAGCCGCTGCTGCAGGGGGTGATCCTGACGCGGCGGCCGTTCAGCTCGGGCAAGAACTACAAGCTGATCTGGAACCACGAGGCGAACGAAAGCCCGCTGCTGACGATCACCAAGTCCCAGACCCGCGCCCTGGCCGCGCTGGCCGAGGAGGAGTGGGGCGACCAGGTGATGGTCGATTTCTGCATGCGCTATGGCAACCCGTCCACCAAGGACGTGGTGCGGCGGATGGTCGATGCGGGCTGCCGGCGGATCGTGTTCCTGCCGCTCTATCCGCAATATGCGGGACCGACCTCGGCCACGGCCAACGACCAGCTGTTCCGCGTGATGATGGACGAGACCTGGCAGCCCGCCATCCGCACGGTCGAGCCCTATGTGAACCGCCCCGATTACATCAAGGCGTTGGCCGACAGCGTGCGCCGCGCGCTGGACGGCAAGGTGCCCAAGAAGCTGGTCGCCAGCTATCACGGGATGCCCAAGCGCTACCTGATGCAGGGCGACCCCTATCACTGCCAGTGCCAGAAGACCTCGCGCCTGCTGCGCGAGGAGCTGGGCTGGCCCGAGGGGATCATCGACACGACCTTCCAGTCGGTCTTCGGGCGCGAGGAATGGCTGAAGCCCTACACCGTCGAGCATGTGGCCGAGCTGGCCAAGCAGGGGCACACGGACATCGCCGTTATTTCCCCCGCCTTCTCGTCGGACTGCATCGAGACGCTGGAAGAGATCAACGGCGAGATCGCGGAGGCCTTCGAGGAGGCCGGCGGGCACGAGTTCCAGTACATCCCCTGCCTGAACGACGATCCGGCGCATATCCGGGTCATGCTGGAGGTGATCCGCGACAATATCGGCGGATGGGTCGAGCCGCGCGCTTAAGCGAAAGGGGCCCTGCGGGGCCCCTTGCTACATCACCAGGACCTGCGTGCCGATCTTGGTCATCGCATAGAGTTCCGCGACATGTTCGTTGTAGAGGCCGATGCAGCCGTTCGAGGACTTGCGGCCGATCTTGCGCGTGTCATGCGTGCCGTGGATGCGGTAATACTGCCAGGTCAGCCACAGCGCATGGGTGCCCATCGGGTTGTCCGGCCCCGGCGGCACGAATTCCGGCCATTCGGGGTTGCGTTCGCGCATCGCCGGGGTGGGCGCCCAGGAGGGGCCGTCGACCTTCTTGATGATCTCGGTCCGGCCGGTACGGACC
Organism: Paracoccus liaowanqingii; assembly: GCF_004683865.2. Classification (NCBI taxonomy): domain Bacteria; kingdom Pseudomonadati; phylum Pseudomonadota; class Alphaproteobacteria; order Rhodobacterales; family Paracoccaceae; genus Paracoccus; species Paracoccus liaowanqingii. Next base: position 469,978 of record NZ_CP038439.1, read on the forward strand.
AAGTCGTTGCTGACCGGGATCGAGCTGGGATAGACGCGATAGGTCGTCCCGTCCTCGGCCCAGAAATGGACCGCGCGCGAGGTCAGGTCGCACAGGATCGCGCCGTTGGTCAGGTTCTGGAAATGCGGGCGCCAGTCCTGGCCCCGGAAGCTGGAGATGTTGTGCTGGGGCGCGGGTCCGGTCGCGACCGGCGCGCCCGTGGCGGGATCGATCTGCTGTGACCAGGCGGGCAGGGCCAGACTGGCCGCGCCGAGGGCTGCGGCAGAGCCGAGGAACGCCCTTCGGTTGACGGAAAACGACGTGCTCATCCACTCATGTCCTTCGTTCGGATCACCGCTCTTGAGGGCGGGCTGGGGGGTTGTGGCGGTCGGGACGATTCCGGTCCCGCGATGCCCCCGAATATAGCGTCTGGCCCGATCCGCAGCAAATCAATCCGGCGTTTTGTCCAAGGCGGCCGGCCACCTGCACCGATCACGCCAAGTTGCGTTTGAACCTGTCCGGGTCCTTGGGTAGGACAGGGGCAGTCGCGCGAGGGGATCCGCCGGAACATGAAGAAAATCAATGCGCTTGTCATTCTGTCCATGCTGGCTTTGGCGGCCTGCGCGCCGCGCAACCTGACGCAGGCGCCCATGGTCGCGCCGGTCGATCCCGCCATTGCCGCCGCGCCTGCGGTCAACGACGATGCGGCGATTGCCGGGCGCGTGTTGCAGCAGATCAACACCCTGCGCGCTAATATCGCGCTGGCGCCCCTGCAGCCCAGCCCGCAGCTGGATGCGGCGGCCTTGGTCCATTCGCGCGACATGTCGGCGCAGAACCGGGCCTGGCACTGGGGCTCGGACGGATCCTCGCCCTTGGACCGCGTGCAGCGGCAGGGCCATACGGGGCGGCTGATCGGCGAGAACATTTCCGAGACCTACGAGAACGAGATCGAGACGCTGGCCGCCTGGATGAGCACCCGCGACACCCGCGACGTCATCATGGACCCGACCGCGACGCAGCTGGGCTTTGCGTGGTTCCGCGAGCCTTCGGGCAAGGTCTGGTGGACGCTGCTGACGGCGGGCTGACCGGCAGGGCGACGCATCAGGGCCGGGGCCGGATCGGCGATCGGACGAACGAAGAAGGCCCCGGATGATCCGGGGCCGGTCGGTCGATCGGGCAGGATCCGCGGTCAGGGATAGATGACGATGGGGGTGCCGGGCAGCAGCATGGCGTAGATCTCCTCGATCTCCTCGTCGGTGACGGCGATGCAGCCGGCCGTCCAGTCGCGCTGCTGCGGGAACAGCGTGTTGCCCTGCGGCCCGCGCCCGTGGATGAAGATGTCGCCGCCCGGATCGCGGCCATAGGCCTCGGCGAAGGCGCGGTCGTTGGGGTTGGGATAGGAGATGCCAACCGACAGGTGGAACGCGCTGCGCGGGTTGAACCGGTCGATGATGTAGACCCCTTCGGGCGTCTTGCCGTCGCCCGAGAACTGCTTGTGCCCGGCGGGCTGGTTGCCCAGGCTGACATCGTAGGATTTCAGCACCGTGCTGCCGTTCAGCAGGTGCATGCGGCGCTGTCCCTTGTTGATCGAGACCTGCGTGACCTGCGGGCCCGCATAGCGGCGGAACTGGGGCGTCTGTTTGGGGGGGCTGCCACAGGCGGCCAGCAAGGCCAGCGTCGAAATGGCGAAAGTCCTGCGGCTCAGTCTGCTCATCACTGCCTCTGACGTGTTTTTGAGTTTTTTGTGACCCTTGGATACCACGACTAGCACGGGACTGCCTAGCGGACCGTTAAGGCTGCGACGATTTCGACATGCGGCGAAAAGCGGAACTGATCGACCACCCACAACCTGTGGATGCGGTATCCCGCATCGGCCAAAATCCGCGCATCCTTGGCGAAATTGACCGGATCGCAGGCGACCGAGGCGACCAGGGGCACGCGCGCGGCGGCGATCCGGGCCATCTGGGCGGCCGCTCCGGCGCGTGGCGGATCAATCACGATCGCGTCAAAATGCGCCAGCTCATCCTCCATCAGGGGGCGCCGGGCCAGGTCGCGGACCTCGGTCGTGACGCGGTTCAGGCCCGACGCCGCCCGCCAGCCCGAATCGAGCGCGGCCAGCGGCGCGGCCAGTCCCTCGACCGCGTGGACCTGCGCCTGACGGGCCAGGGGCAGCGTGAAGGTGCCGCAGCCCGCGAACAGATCCGCGATGCGCGTGGCGCCCGCGAGGCTGTCGCGGATGGCGGCCAGCAGCGCGGCCTCGCCCTCGGCGGTGGCCTGCAGGAAGGCGCCGGGGGGCGGGACGACCTGCGCGGAGCCCATGGGCAGAGCGGGGGCGCGACGGGTGATCGCCTGGCCGTCCCAATCCAGCCGCGCCAGGTCGCCCTCGTCGGCCAGCGCCGCCAGCGTCTGGAACAGCGCCGGATCCATCGGCTTGCCGCCGCGCAGGGCCACGTCCAGCCCGGCGGGGCCGTGGATGACCGTCATCGTCACCTCGGCCGTGCGCGAGGCGCCCGCCGTCACGATCCGGCGCAGCAGCGGCAGGGCGGCAGTGATCTGCGGGCGCATCACATGGCATTCGACCAGATCGACGATCACGTCCGAGGCGCGGGCATGAAAGCCCACCGTCGCGCCCTTCTTCGTGCGCCGCCCCGACAGGACCGCCCGCCGCCGCGACATCAGCGGCGAGACGTGGATCTGCGCCGGGGGCGCGGCGATCCCCTGCGCGGCCAGCGCGGTCTGGACCACCTGCCGCTTCCAGTCGGTCGTGAAGGCGTCAGAGGCATGCATCAGCGAACAGCCCCCGCAGGCGCGGTAATGGCCGCAGATCGGGCGCACCCGGTCGGCCGAGGGGGTGACGATCCGGGGCGCGGCGATGCGGCCGTCCGCCGCCTCGCCCTCGATCCCCTCGCCGGGTAGGGTCAGGGCGGCCAGCGCGCGGCTGCCGTCCGCGCCCACCGCCACGCCATCGCCCTTGCGCCCGAGGCGCTCGACCGTCCACAGGCTCATTCGGCGGCCTCTTCGGTGCCCAGGAACCCGCCCGACTGCCGCGTCCAGTAGCGCGCATAGCGCCCGCCGCGCGCCAGCAGGGCGTCGTGGCTGCCCTGCTCGACGATCTCGCCATCCTCGATGACCAGGATGCGGTCCAACTCGGCGATGGTGGACAGGCGGTGGGCGATGGCCAGCACGGTCTTGCCGCGCATGGCGCGGGTGAGGGCGTCCTGCACCTGCGCCTCGACCTCGCTGTCCAGGGCGCTGGTCGCCTCGTCCAGCACTAGGATCGGCGCGTCCTTGAGGAAGGCGCGGGCCAGCGCGATGCGCTGGCGCTGCCCGCCCGACAGCTTGACCCCGCGTTCGCCCAGATGCGCGTCATAGCCGGTGCGGCCCGCGTAATCCTCCAGCCCCAGGATGAAGTCATGCGCCTCGGCGGCGGTCGCGGCGGCAACGATCTCGGCCTCGGTCGCGTCGGGGCGGCCATAGAGGATGTTGTCCCGGGCCGAGCGGTTGAACATCGCGGTCTCCTGCGTGACCATGGCGATCTGGCGGCGCAGGCTTTCCTGCGTCACCGCGCGCAGGTCTCGCCCGTCGATGCGGATCGCGCCGTCCTCGACGTCGTAGAGCCGCAGAAGCAGTCCCACCAGGGTCGACTTCCCGGCCCCCGAGGCGCCGACGATGCCGATCTTCTCGCCCGCCGCGATGGTGACGGTCATGTCGCGGATACCCCCCTCGTCCCGGCCATAGGCGAAGGCCACATGGTCGAACTCGATGCGGCCCTGCACGCGGGTCAGGGCCTCGGCATCCGGCGCGTCGGTCAGGTCATGGGGCGGGGACAGGGTCTTCATGCCGTCCTCGACCTCGCCGATGCTGCCCCACATGCCCATCAGGGCCATGCTGACCCATCCGGTCATCTGGGACAGCCGCATGGCGATGGCGCCCGAGGCCGCGACATCGCCCACCGACGCCGCGCCGTCGCGCCACAGCATGATCGAGCCGCCGACCAGGATCACCGGCAGGATGCCCGCCACGAACATCAGCGACAGGCGGAACCAGGTGGAGACGACGCCGAAATCCAGCGCCCGTTCGCGGAACCCCGCCATCGCGCCAAGGGCGGCCTGATCCTCGTGATCGGCATGGGCGAACAGCTTGACCGTCTTGATGTTGGTGATCGTGTCGACGACCTGCCCGGTGACATTGGCCCGGGCCGAGGCGCGCGCGCCCGATTTGGCCCGGATGCGCGGCAGGAAGAAGCGGATCAGGAAGCCATAGCTCGCCAGCCACGCGACCAGCGCCAGCGCCCCCCAGGCATCCACACCCAGCAAAAACACCGCCGAGCCGATGACAGAAGCCAGCGCGAAGGCCACCACGTTCACCATTTCCGACGCCACATCGGTGACCGCGCGGGCGGTCTGCATCTGCTTTTGCGCCAACCGCCCGGCGAAATCATTATCGAAGAAGGTCACCGCATGGCCCATCGTCCAGCGATGCAGCCGCGACAGCACCAGGGGCAGGATGTTCGGCCCGATGATGACGTTGGAGCTGGCGGTGGACAGGCCAAAGACCGCCGGACGGATCACCAGGAAGAAGCCCGCGAACAGCGCCACCAGCCCCCAGTTCTCGGCCCAGAAGGTGCCGGGCGGACTGCCCGCCACCGCATCGACGACCAGCCCCAGCAGCAGCGCCGAGACGACATCCGCCATGCCGCCAAGCGCCGAGGCGAAGGCCGCGAAGCCCAGACCCGGCCATGCCCCCGACAGGCACCAGCGGAAGAAGGCCAGCAGGGTGGCGGGCGGCGCCCCGTTGGCGGGGCGGAAGGCGTCGACCATGCGGCCGAAGCGGGCGTGAAGGCTCATGTCGGGTCCTCTTCGGCCAGACCCGCCGCGTCGATCAGGGCGGGGGCGGGCAGGGTGAAGCCCGAGGCGATCCAGGCGGCCTCGGCGGCCTTCAGCGCGCGGCCCAAGGCCGGACCCTCCAGCGGGGCCAGGTCGGCGGCGGCAATGGGCATCGGGATCTCGGTGGCGGCGGCGATGCGCGCGGACAGGTCGGGGGGCAGGGAGTGGCCTTGCGCCGCCCTCAGCACGGCATGGTCGGCGGCGGCCTCGGGGGACAGGCGGAAGGCGGCCTCGTCCAGCGACCAGCCCTTGGCGCTGGCCTGATGCAGCGCGGACAGGGCGCGCGCCTCGGCCCGCGACAGGCGCAGGTCGGGGGCGGGACCTGTGGGGCACAGGGCCGCCAGACGGCGCAGCCAGCCGCCCGGCGCGGGCTCGGCGGCCAGCAGGGCGTCCAGCGCCGCGGGATCGGCGCCGGGCAGCACCAGATCCAGCACCCCGGTCTGCGCCATCAGCGCCACCGCCGGGCCGGGATCGGGGGCGGCCAGCAGCTTCTTCGTCTCGGCCCCGATGCGCTCGCGGGCGATGCGGGCCAGTCCGTCGCGATGGGCGGCGCAGGCGGCGACGGCGGCGGGATCGGCCTGCCGGCCATAGCGCGCGAAGAAGCGGAAGAAGCGCAGGAGGCGCAGGTAATCCTCGGCAATGCGGGCATTGGGATCGCCCACGAAGCGCAGATGCCGCGCCGCCAGATCGGGCAGCCCGCCCACCGGGTCGATCACCTGCCCCGAAGCGTCGGCATAGAGTGCGTTCATGGTGAAATCGCGCCGCGCCGCATCCTCGGCCAGGTCGGTCGAGAAGGCGACGGTGGCGTGGCGGCCATCGGTCTCGACATCGCGGCGGAAGGTCGTGACCTCGAAGCCACGGCCATCCGCGACCAGCGTCACGGTGCCATGGTCGATCCCCGTGGGCACGGCCCGCAGCCCCGCCGCATGGGCCAGGGCCTGCACGCGGTCGGGCGTCGCGTCGGTGGCGATGTCGATATCGTCCACCGGCTCGCCCAGCAGGGCGTTGCGGACCACGCCGCCGACCAGCCAGGCACCGTCGCCCTGCGCCTGCAGGGCGTCCAGCACGCGCTGCAGGGCTGGGTCCTGCAGGATCTGAGGGGGCAGCTGGGTCATGGCGCCAGCCTGCGGGCCAGCCCTAGAAGGATGCGCGCGGTCGCCCCCCAGAGGTAATAGGGGCCAAAGGGCGCCGCGTGATAGCTGCGCCAGCCGCCCCGCCAGCGCCGCCGCTCGATCCGGTAGCGCGCGGGGTCGGCGATGTGGTCGAAGGGCAGGGTGAAGACCTCCTGCACCTCGCCCGCCTCGGGGACGGGGGTGAAGGGGCCGCGGATCACCGCCAGCACCGGGGTGACGGCAAAGCCGGTGACGGTGCGATGGGGCGGCAGGGTGCCAAGGATGCGCACCTGCGCGGGGTCCAGCCCCACCTCCTCGCGCGCCTCGCGCAGGGCGGCGGCGATGGCGTCGGCGTCGCCCGGATCGACCTTGCCGCCGGGCAGGGCGATCTGGCCCGGATGGTGGCGCAGCCCCGAGGCGCGCTTGGTCAGTACCAGCCGCCCGTCACCCTCGTGAAAGGCCGCCAGGACGCCCGCCGCGCGCAGGGGTGCTTCGGGCGGTGCGACGTCCGGGTTCAGGTCGTAATCCGAACTGGGCCCTGTCGGCGCCCGCAATGCATCCGTCAGGCGGCGTTCGGACCAGATCGTCACTCGGCCGCCTTGTCGCTGCCCGAAATCGGGTTGCCCTCGGCGTCGATCACCGCCTCGAAGCCCAGGCTTTGCGGATCGAACTCGTAATGCGCCCCGCAGAACTGGCAGTCGGCGGTCACGATCCCCTCGGGCGTGGTCATGTGGCCGATATCCTTGGCCGAATAGATGGCCAGCGTGTCGCGCACCCGGTCGGCGGTGCAGGAACAGCCGAACTCGACCCGGTGCGCGTCGAAGACGCGCGGGGTCTCCTCGTGGAAGAGGCGCAGCAGCAGGTCGGTCGGGCCGACGGTGGGGCCGATCAGCTCCAGCGTCTCGACCGTGTCCAAGAGGATGTTGGCGCGGTTCCAGTCCTCGGATTCGACGCCCTGCAGGATGTCGGCGGCGGCGATCAGGCCATCCTCGCCGGTGCCGCCCTCGGTGGGCGAGACGGGCTGCGCGGGCAGGGTCTGCAGCATGATGCCGCCCGCCCGCCACAGGGCCGGCTGGCCCGCGACGCGCGACAGGCCCGAGGCCAGCTGGAACCGGGTCGGCAGCTGTTCGGATTGCGCGAAATAGGTCTGCGCACAGGCCGACAGCGTGCCCCCGGTCAGCGGCGTGATGCCCTGATAGGGGGTGCTGCCCGGACCCTGGTCGATCAGGATGGCGAAATAGCCGTCGCCGATCTGCTCGAAGGGCGGGCGCGCGTCCAGCCGGTCCGCGTCGAAGCTGGCCCAGGCCCGGATGCGGGCGGGCTTGTCCTCGCCCTCGGGCGCGAAATAATCGGCGGCGATGGTGCGGATCGCGCCGTTCCCGCGCACCTGCAGGCTGAGCTTCCAGCGCAGCTTGACGGTCGGGCCGATCAGCGCGGTCAGCAGCGCGATCTCGGCCACCAGCGCGCTGACGGCGGGGGGATAGTCGTGGCGCGACAGCACATGGTCCAGCACCCCGTCCAGACGCACCACCCGGCCGCGGATGGCCGAGCGGTCAAGCTGGAAGGGAAGGACCGTGTCGTCCCAGGCTATCTGGTTGATCTTGCTCATCATCGATCCTTGAAATGGCAGCGGCACCGCCGTGGCGGGCCCGGTTGCGCCCAATATAGGGCATTTGTCGGCGATCCCAAGGGGGCCCGGTCGCGCGCGGCTTTCCCGCGCCGCCCGGCCGGGGTATCAGGGGGCGGCAGACAGACAGGTGGACCCATGACCCCGCGCTACGGACAACCGCCCCAGGCCGGGCAGCCCTATCGCCGCCGGCCCGGCGCCTATGCGATCCTGTGGCGCGAGGGGCGGCTGCTGCTGACGCATCAGCAGGCGCCCACGCCCGAATTCCAGCTGCCCGGCGGCGGGATCGATCCCGGAGAGCATGCGCTGGCCGCCCTGCACCGCGAGGTCGCCGAAGAGACCGGCTGGATCATCGGCGGCGCGCGGCACCTGTCCAGCTATCGCCGGTTCTGCTTCATGCCCGACTATGACATGCATGCCGAGAAGCGCTGCCAGATCTGGCTGGCCCGCCCGATCCGGCGCCTGTCCGCCCCGACGGAAGCCGGCCACAGCGCGCATTGGATGACGCCCGACCGGGCGATGGCGGCGCTGGCCGATCCGGGGTCGCGCGCGGTGCTGCGGGCCTTTTTGGCGCGGCGCTAGGGGACGCCGTCCAGCCGGATCACCCGGCCCGTGGCGTGAAACTCCACCATCAGCGCCGACATGTCGTCCTGGCGTTCGCCCCGGCAGAATTCCGACACCGACCAGGTCATCGATTCCAGGAAGGCGTGCCCGTGCAGCATGGCATTGGTTCGCATCACCGCATCCAGCCCCTCGGCGCCCAGCTGCTGGCCGTCCGGGGTCGCGGCCTCGGTGATCCCATCCGAGGTGATCAGCAGCCGGTCGCCGGGATGCAGCGTCACCTCGATCTCGTCGAACAGCGGATGCTCGAACAGGCCGATGGGCATGCCGCCCCGGCCCAGATGCGTGATCGTGCCGTCGGCCCGCTGCACCGAGGGATGGGGATGGCCCGCCTGGACCATCCGGACCTGCCCCGTCAGCCGGTCCAGCTCGCCATAGATCATCGTGAAATAGGTGTCGGTGCTCATCTCCTCCAGCATCATGGCATTGAAGAAATGCGCCAGCCCCGCAGGCCCCGCGCCCCCGGACGGACCCTGCGCGCCGCGCTGCGCGATGTTGGTGTCGGCGGAGGCCGACAGATGCACCGACAGCTGCGCGGTCAGCAGCGCCGCCGTCACCCCGTGCCCCGACACGTCCAGCGCGAAGAGGCCGAGCCGGTCGGCCCCGATGGGAAAGAAGCCCACCAGATCGCCCCCGATATGGCCCGCCGGGCGCAGCAGCAGGCTGATCTGGAACGGGCCGAACTGACCCGAGCGGTCGCGCACCAGCCCCTGCTGCAGCTTGCGCGCCTCGCACAGGTCGCGGTCCATCACGGCCTGCGCATCCGACAGCTGCAACAGCGCCTTGCGCAGATGGGCATTGGTGTCCTGCAACTCCTCCTGGATGCGCAGGATGCGCTCGCAGGCCGATAGGCGCGCCAGCAGGTCCTGCGCGATCACGGGCTTGGTCAGGAAATCGTCGACCCCGGCCTCCAGCCCGGCGCTGATGGCCTGCGCGGCAGTGTCGGTGGTCTGCAGCAGCACATAGCCGTAATTGCTGCGCGGCAGCAGCCGGAAGGCCGTGCAGAACTCCAGCCCCGACATGTCGGTCATCGCCCAGTCCGTCAGCACCAGGTCGGGCGACAGGCGCCTGCACAGATCCAGCGCCTCGGCGCCCGAGGCGGCCTCGATCACCTCGTAGCCGCCCATCTTCAACAGGCCGCCCAGCACCCGCCGCCAGGCCGCGCTGTCATCGACCAGCAGCACGAGGCGGCGGGGCCGGGGCCGGGGCGGGCCCGGGGCGAGCTGGGGGAGATTCGCGACTGTCATGGACAGCTATCTAGCGGGGCACCGGTAAAATCGCGGTTAAGACGCCCGCCGCGCCCGGATTAAACATTTGGCAAGTCCGCGGGGCTAGAACGGGAACAGGGATGATTCGAAAGGCGACGGCACATGATCGACTGGAAGCAGGTCACCGATCTGCGCGACAAGGTGGGCCCGGATCGGCTGGTCGTCATCCTGGACATGGCGCTTCTGGACATCGAGATGCGGCTGCGGGGGCTGGATGCCCGCCCGCAGGACCTGGCGCGGGAGCTGCCGATCCTGCGCCGCGCCGCAGCCGAGATGGGGTTTTCGAACTGCACGGCGCTGTGCCGCAAGGCCGAGGAGCAGCTGGCCCGGCAGGGTCACCTGGATCTGGGCACGGCGGCGCTGAAGGCCAGCTTCGGCCATACCCGCCAGATCTTCCTGCGCGACCTGCCGCAGGTGATGGCCAAGATGCCCTCGGGCAGCGGGCCGCCCCGGCCCCCGTGAGCCCGGCCCCCGCGAGGGGGGTCAGACCAGCAGTTCGGACAGGATCCCGTCATTCGTGATGTCGCGATAGGCAAAGCCCGACCCGTCCAGCCGCGCCATCAGCGCCGTCAGGTTGGCCGGGGCCGAGGTCTCGATCCCGATCAGCACCGAGCCGAAGTTGCGGGCCGATTTCTTGAGATATTCGAACCGCGCGATGTCGTCCTGCGGGCCCAGCAGGTCCAGGAAGTCGCGCAGGGCGCCGGGGCGCTGCGGCATGCGCAGCACGAAGTATTTCTTCAGCCCCTGGAAGCGCTGCGCGCGTTCCTTGACCTCGGGCAGGCGCTCGAAGTCGAAATTGCCGCCCGAGCAGACCGCGACCACCGTCTTGCCCGACAGATCGCCCAGATCGCCCAGCACATCCAGCGCCAGCGCGCCCGCGGGCTCCAGCACGATGCCTTCGGTGTTGAGCATCTCCAGCATGGTGCAGCAGATCCGGTCCTCGGGCGACAGGTGCACGTCCGAGGGGGCGAAGCGCGCCAGCGCCTCGAAGGGCAGCGCGCCGATGCGCGCCACCGCCGCGCCGTCGACGAAGCTGTCCACGCGGGGCAGGGCCACCGGCCCGCCCGCTTGCAGCGCGGCCTTCAGGCTGGCCCCGCCCAGGGGTTCGGCGAAGGCAAAGCGCGTGGCGGTCGCCTCGGTCTGCAGATAGCGGGTGACGCCGGCCGACAGCCCGCCCCCGCCCACCGGCAGCACGACCAGATCGGGCGCGCGGCCCAGCTGCGCCAGCATCTCGAGCGCCACGGTCGCCTGCCCCTCGATCACGTCGGGCGCGTCGAAGGGCGACAGGAACTGCGCGCCCTGCTGGCTGCAGAACTCCTGGGCGGCGGCCAGCGTCTGGTCGAAATAGTCGCCGGTCAGCACGATCTGGACCGCGTCGCCGCCGAACATCCGGGTCTTGTCGATCTTCTGCCCCGGCGTGGTCACGGGCATGAAGATCGTGCCGCGCGCGCCGAAGTGGCGGCAGGCATAGGCCACGCCCTGCGCATGGTTGCCGGCGCTGGCGCAGACGAAATGGCCCGGCGCCCCCGGCATCACCCGCTTGCGCATCGCGTTGAACGCGCCGCGCAGCTTGTAGCTGCGCACCGGCGTCAGATCCTCGCGCTTGAGCCAGATCTCGGCGCCGAATTTCGCCGACAGATGGTCGTTGCGCTGCAGGGGCGTGGGCTCGAACAGGTCGCGAAGCGCGGCCTCGGCGCGGGCGACGGAGGCGACAAAGTTTTCCATCCCCGCGGCATGCCGCGAAAGCGCGCGTTTGGCAAGGGATCAGCGCAGCGCGCGCCCTTCGACGAAATGACCCCAGAGGGTCGTCATCAGCGACAGCGCGATCAGCGCGCCGACCCATGACAGCACCGCATGGACGAGGACCGCCAACGTGAGGGAGGCCGTCGCCACCAGTCCGGTGACGTTCGGCAGCAGGGTCTGCGCGCCTGTCATCACGAGGCCGAGAAGCAGGAAGGTCCGTGCCCGGCCTTTCGTCGCCGCCCATGCCGCCCCCCAGGGCCGGGAATGACGGAGCGCCGCGCCTGGCAGCACCGTCAGAAGACGCAGCAACAGCGCGGTCAGCAGCACGCTGATGACAAAGGCAATCGCCGCAATCCAGGCGGGCTGGCCGCCTGATTGCATCGCGACGGTCAGCAACATGCTCAACAGCACGACAGCCGCGATCAGTGCCGGTACCACGGCCAGCATGATCATGCCCATCCGACCAAGATAGGCCAGCACCTGCCGCCAGCGTCCGTCGCCGCTCAGACGCGCGGGCTCGTCCAGCAGAACGTGGCGGTGCCATGCAACGGCCATCACGACATAGAGGATGATGCCCAGCAGTCCGGCCGCGACAAGAGGCACAGCCATCCCGCCCTCGATGCGCAGCTGGGGCGTCCCAGCCAGCAACATCGGCCCGGCCGTAAAGGCCAGCCAAAGCAGGCCGGGGAAAAGCGACAGCCGCAACGTGGCGCCTCGATTGTCCCACAACTGCCGCAAGGCGTGAACCACAAGTCGAAAGGCCAGCATCAAATCACCCCTTTGAAATCGGCCCCACGCTAATCGTCCCCACGCTCTTGTGACAACGCGCAAATCGCCGTATTCCCTCCGAAACTTCGACGAAGGGTTAACCGAATGTCCGACGCGCCGAAAAAAGTCGTCCTCGCCTATTCCGGGGGCCTCGACACCTCGATCATCCTGAAATGGCTGCAGACCGAATATGGCTGCGAGGTCATCACCTTTACCGCCGATCTGGGTCAGGGCGAGGAGCTGGAACCGGCGCGCGAGAAGGCGCTGATGCTGGGCATCGCGGCCGAGAACATCCACATCGTCGATGTGCGCGAGGAATTCGTGCGCGATTTCGTCTTCCCGATGTTCCGGGCCAACGCGCTCTACGAGGGGCTCTATCTGCTGGGCACCTCGATCGCGCGGCCGCTGATCTCGCAGCATCTGGTGCGGCTGGCGCAGGAACACGGCGCCGACGCGGTGGCGCATGGCGCGACCGGCAAGGGCAACGACCAGGTCCGGTTCGAACTGTCGGCCTATGCGCTGGACCCGTCGATCCGGGTGATCGCGCCGTGGCGGGAATGGGACCTGACCTCGCGCACCAAGCTGATCGAGTTCGCCGAGCAGAACCAGATCCCCATCGCCAAGGACAAGCGCGGCGAGGCGCCCTTCAGCGTCGACGCGAACCTGTTGCACACTTCCTCCGAGGGCAAGGCGCTGGAGGATCCCGCCGTCGCCGCCCCCGATTATGTCTATCAGCGCACAGTGAACCCCGAGGATGCGCCCGACACGCCGGAATTCATCGAGGTCAGCTTCGAGAAGGGCGACGCCGTGGCGATCGACGGCGAGGCGATGTCGCCCGCCACGATCCTGACGCGGCTGAACGAGCTGGGCGGCGCCCATGGCATCGGGCGCCTGGATTTCGTGGAGAACCGCTTCGTCGGCATGAAGTCGCGCGGCATCTACGAGACCCCGGGCGGCACCGTGCTCTTGGAGGCGCATCGCGGGATCGAGCAGATCACGCTGGACAGCGGCGCGGGCCACCTGAAGGATTCGATCATGCCGCGCTATGCCGAGCTAATCTACAACGGCTTCTGGTTCAGCCCCGAGCGCGAGATGCTGCAGGCCCTGATCGACAAGAGCCAGGAGCATGTCACCGGCACGGTGCGGCTGAAGCTCTACAAGGGCATGGCCACCTGCGTGGGCCGCTGGTCGGACCATTCGCTCTACAGCGAGGCGCATGTCACCTTCGAGGATGACGCCGGCGCCTATGACCAGAAGGACGCGGCGGGCTTCATCCGCCTGAACGCGCTGCGCCTCAAGCTGATCGCCAACCGCAACGCCCGCGTCGCGGAATGACCGACGGGGCCGCCCGCATCGCCATCGTCACCGTCAGCGACCGCGCGTCGCGCGGCGAATACGAGGACAAGGGCGGCCCCGGGGCCGAGGACTGGCTGCGCGGGGTGATCACCTCGCCGATGCGGATCGACCGTCACATCGTGCCCGATGGCCGCGAGGTCGTGGCCGACATGCTGCGCCGGCTGGCCGATGGTGGCGCCGACCTGATCCTGGTGACCGGCGGCACCGGCCCCGCGCCGCGCGACCTGACCCCCGAGGCGGTCGCCGACGTGATGGACCGCGAGCTGCCGGGTTTCGGCGAGGAGATGCGCCGCGCCTCGCTGCGCGAGGTGCCCACCGCCATCCTGTCGCGCCAGACCGCCGCCACCCGGGGCAGGACGCTGATCATCACGATCCCCGGCAAGCCCTCGGCCATCGCCACCTGCCTCGATGCGGTCTTCGCCGCCGTGCCGTACTGCCTCGACCTGATGGGCGCCGCCCGGATCGAGACCGACCCCGCCCGGATCACTGCGTTCCGCCCGAAAGGCGCCTGACGCGGCCCTTTCCTCTTCACTCAAATATCCAGGTCAACCGCCGAACAGGCGCAGCGCCAGGGGGGCGATCACGGCGGTCAACACGGCGTTCAGCCCCATGCCGATGCCCGAGAACGCCCCCGCCGTCGCATTGACCTGAAAGGCCCGCGCCGTGCCGATCCCATGCGCCGCGACGCCCACGGCCAGCCCCCGCGCCCGCCAGTCGCGGATCCTCATCGCGTTCAGCAGCGGCGTCACGATGATGGCGCCGAAGATGCCGGTCAGCAGCACCAGCGCCGCCGTCAGCGTGGGCTGGCCGCCCAGCTTCTCGGCGATGCCGATGGCCACCGGGGCGGTCGTCGACTTGGGCGCCAGCGAGGCCAGCACCGTGCCGTCGATCCCGAAGGCCCGCGCGATCAGCAGGGCCGAGAAGACCGCGACCCCCGACCCGGCCAGAAGGCCCGCCAGCATCGGCAGGGCGGCGGGACGCAGCCGCGGCAGATTGTCGTACAAGGGCAGCGCCAGCGCGACGGTCGCCGGCCCCAGCATGAAATGGACGAATTGCGCACCCTCGAAATAGGTGGCGTAGTCGGTGCCCGTGGCCATCAGCAGCAGCGCCAGCAGGATCACCGCGATCAGCACCGGATTGGCCCAGCTCTGCCGCCCCGTCGCCTTCGACAGCGCGTCCCCCGCCAGATAGGCCAGCAGCGTCGCCGTCAGCCACAACAGCGGGCCCTGCGCCAGATAGGACCAGATCAGCACCGGATCACTCATGGCCCTGGTCCTTCAGCGCTTGGCGATCCTCGGTCCCGGTCAGCCGCGCCACGATGCTGAAGGCCCAGGCCCCCGCCGCCAGCGCCAATGCCGTCGATCCCATGATCGCCACGGCCAAGCCCAGGCCCTGCACCCGCAGCAGGTCCCAATGCGCCACGATCCCCACGCCCGCCGGCACGAAGAACAGCGACAGATGCGACAGCAGCCCGCTGGCGGTGGGCCGGATCGCCTCGGCCAGCGCGGGACGCAGGATGCAGGCCAAGGCCAGCAGCACTAGCCCCAGGACCGGGCCGGGCAGCGGCAGGCCGAGGGCGCGCGAGGCGACCTCTCCGACCAGCTGGAACCCCAGGATGATGGCAAGCATGCGGATCATGCGCCAAGGCTAGCGCGCCGCCGCCGCGCGCGCCAGATCCCTCCGCGCCTGCGCCTTGGTTGACTTGTCCCGCCCGCGCAGGGACAATCGGCGTCGACCTCTCCTGCCACGGACCCGCCCCTTGCGCTTCGACCGCCTGCGCCTCAACGGCTTCAAGAGCTTCGTGGACCCGACCGATCTGGTCATCCGCGAGGGGCTGACGGGCGTGGTCGGTCCCAATGGCTGCGGCAAGTCCAACCTGCTCGAGGCCCTGCGATGGGTCATGGGCGAGAACCGCCCCACCGCCATGCGCGGCGACGGGATGGAGGACGTGATCTTCGCGGGCACCACGCGGCGCCATGCCCGCGCCCATGCCGAGGTCTCGCTCAGCGTCGACAACCGCGACCGGCGGGCGCCGGCGGGCTTCAACGAGGACGACCAGTTCGACATCACCCGCCGCATCACCCGCGACGCGGGCAGCGCCTACAAGATCGCCGGCAAGGACGTGCGGGCGCGCGACGTGCAGATGCTGTTCGCGGATGCCTCGACCGGGGCGCATTCCCCGGCGCTGGTGCGGCAGGGCCAGATCAGCGAGCTGATCAACGCCAAGCCGAAAAGCCGCCGCCGCATCCTGGAGGAGGCGGCAGGCATCTCGGGCCTCTATGCGCGGCGCCACGAGGCCGAGCTGAAGCTGAACGGGGCCGAGGCGAACCTGCTGCGCGTCGACGACACGCTGGACCAGCTGTCGGCGCAGGCCGCGACCTTGGCGCGGCAGGCCCGCGCGGCGGCGAAGTACCGCGAGATCGGCGCCGCGCTGCGCCTGGCCGAGGGGACATTGCTCTATCGCCGGTGGGCCGAGGCCGAGGCGGCGCGTCTGGCCGCCGCGCAGGCGCTGGCGCAGGGCACCCGCGCCGCCGCCGAGGCGGGGCAGGCCGCAGCCCAGGCATCGGCCCGGCGCGAGGAGGCCGAGGCCGCCCTGCCCGCGCTGCGGGACGAGGACCAGATCGCCGCCGCCCTCCTGGCGCGCGTCGCGCTGGACGCCGAGGCGCTGGAGGCCGCCGAGGCCGCCGCCGAACAGGCCATCTCGGGCCTTGTCGCGCGCATCGCCCAGCTGGACCGCGACATCGCCCGCGAGGAGGCGCTGAACCGCGACGCCGCCGAGGTGGTGGCCCGGCTGGACGCGGAACGCGAGCAGCTGACCGAGGCAGGGGCGGGCCATGACGACCGGCTGGAACTGGCCGCCGCCCGGGCCGACGAGGCCGCGCAGGCGCTGCACGAGGTCGAGGCGCGGCTGGCCGAGCTGACCGACGAATCGGCCCGCCTGGCCGCGCGCCATCAGTCCGCCGACCGGCTGGTGGCCGATCTGCGCGCCATGGCCGACCGCGCCGACCGGGCCGCCGCCCAGGCCACCGCGGCGCTGGACCAGGCCGGTGCGGCGGGCGAGGCAGCCCGCGCTGCGCTGACCTTGGCCGATGCGGCGCAGGATCAGGCCCGCGACCGCGTCGAGGCCGCCGAGGAGGCCCTGGCCCAGGCCGAGGAGGCCCGTGCCGAGATCGAGACCGCCGAGACCGCCGCCCGCGCCGCCCGCAGCGCCGCCGAGGGCGAGGCCGGGGCGCTGGAGGCCGAGCGTGCCGCCCTGCAGCGGCTGGTCGACCGGGGCCGTCAGGGCGGCGACAGCCTGCTGGACCGCGTGCAGGTGGCGCGGGGATACGAGGCCGCCTTCGGGGCGGCGCTTGGCGACGATCTGCGGGCGGGGGTGGCGACCGACGGCTCGGGCTGGCACGCGCTGCCGGGCTGGGACGCGGCGCAGGAGCTTCCGGACGGGGCGGGGCCGCTGGCGCCGCATGTGATGGGCCCCGACCTGCTGGCGCGGCGCCTGTCGCAGACGGGCTTCGTGCGCGACGCGGGGCAGGGGGCCGCGTTGCAGGGCGCTCTGCGGCCCGGGCAGCGGCTGGTGACGCCGCAGGGCGATCTGTTCCGGTGGGACGGGCTGCGGGTCATGGCCGCCGAGGCCGGGTCCTCGGCCGCGCTGCATCTGCAGAAGGTCAACGACCTGGCGGCGGTCACCGGGCAGGCCGAGGCCGCGCAGGCCCGCGCCGCGACCGCCGTGGCCACCCACGAGGATGCCCGCGCCGCGCTGGCCGAGGCCGCGCGGACCGAGACCTCGGCCCGCGAGGCCCGGCGCGCCGCCGAACGCGCGCTGTCGGATGCCGCCCGCGCGGCGACCCGTGCCGAATCGGATCTGGCCATGGCCGCCAGCCGCGTCGACGGCGCGGGCGCCGAACTGGCCCGCCACCGGGCCGATGCCTCGGACGCGCGCGGCCGCCTGACCGGGGCCGAGGCGCAGCTGGCGCAGTTGCCCGACCTCGGCGATGCGGCAGCGGCGCTGGATCATGCCCGCACCGGGGTCGAGGCGGCGCGCATCGCCACCATGTCCCGCCGCGCCGCGCTGGACGAATTGCGCCGCGACGGCCTTGCGCGGGACCGGCGCCTGCAGGACATCGCCCGCGAGGGCGCGGGCTGGCGCAAGCGGCTGGATCAGGCCGGCGACCGCGCGGGCGAACTGGCCGCCCGGCGCGAGGCCGCCGGCGCCGATCTGGCCGAGGCGCAGTCCCGGCCCGCCCTGCTGCAGGACCGCCGCGCCGCCCTTGCCCTGCGCGAGGCCGAGGCGACCGCCCGCCAGTCCCGCGCCCGCGCCGCGCTGGAGGCCGCGCTGCACGCGGCCCAGGCCGCCGCCCTGGCCGAGCGCGAGGCCGAGCGGCTGGCCGGCGAGGCGCGCGAGGCCCGCGCCGCCTGCGCCGCCCGCGCCGAGGCCGCCCGCGATCTGGAAGCCGCCGCCCGCGCCCGGATCGCCGAGGAGGGCGGGCAGGCGCCCGACCAATTGCTGGCCGCCTTGGGCGAGGTCGATCCCGACCAGCCAGCCACCGCGCTGGAGGCCCGGATCGCCGCCCTGCGCCAAGCCCGCGACGCGCTTGGCGCCGTCAACCTGCGCGCCGACGAGGACAAGCGCGCGCTGGAGGCCGAGCGCGACCAGCTGGCGACCGAGAAGACCGACCTGGAGGAGGCGATCGCCAAGCTGCGCGCCGGGGTCAGCAGCCTCAACCGCGAGGGGCGCGAGCGCCTGCTGGCCGCCTTCGAGACGGTGAACGCGAATTTCTCGGTCCTGTTCACGACCCTCTTCGGCGGCGGCGAGGCGCGTCTGGTCCTGGTCGAATCCGACGACCCGCTGGAGGCGGGCCTCGAGATCATGTGCCAGCCGCCGGGCAAGCGCCTGTCCACCCTGTCCCTGCTGTCCGGGGGCGAGCAGACCCTGACCGCGATGGCGCTGATCTTCGCGGTCTTTCTGGCCAATCCCGCGCCCATCTGCGTGCTGGACGAGGTCGATGCGCCACTGGACGACGCCAATGTCAGCCGCTTCTGCGACCTTCTGGACGAGATGACGCGGCGCACCGACACGCGCTTCCTGATCATCACCCATCATGCGGTGACGATGGGCCGGATGGACCGGCTGTTCGGCGTGACCATGGTGGAACAGGGCATCAGCCAATTGGTCAGCGTGGATCTGAAACGCGCCGAGGCTCTGGTCGCCTGAGCCCTGCCGCGCTAGGGTCCCCCCGAACCCCCAACGTCCGAGGATCCCATGACCATCGAACAGACTTTGGCCGACAAGGGCATCACCCTGCCCGCAGCCCCCATGCCCGCCGCGAATTACGTGCCCTTCGTGCAGACCGGCAACCTGATCTTCGTCTCGGGCCAGATCAGCGCGAATGACGAGGGGCTGATCACCGGCAAGCTGGGCGAGGGCACCTCGGTCGAGGAGGGCGCCGCCGCTGCCCGCCGCTGCGGCCTGGCGTTGATCGCGCAGCTGAAATCCGCCATCGGCGATCTGGACCGGGTGACGCGGGTCGTGAAGCTGACCGGCTTCGTGAACTCGACCCCCGACTTCACCGACCAGCCCAAGGTCATCAACGGCTGCTCGGACCTGATGGTCGAGGTCTTCGGCGAGGCGGGCCGCCATTCCCGCGCGGCCGTCTCGGCCCCCTCGCTGCCCTTCGGTGTCGCGGTCGAGGTCGAGGCCGTCTTCGAGGTCGCGTGATGCTGTCCGCCTCGCCTCTGGACGCCAGCTTCCTGACCACGCCGATCACCCATCGCGGGCTGCACGGCGTGGCGGAGGACGGGCGCGTGGTGCCGGAAAACAGCCTGGCCGCCGCGCAGGCGGCCATCGACGCGGGCTATGGCATCGAATGCGACATCCAGCCCGGGCCGGACGGAGTGCCGCTGGTCTTTCACGACTATCAGCTGACCCGCCTGACCGGGCAGCCGGGCTTCGTCGCGGCCACGGACGCCGCCACGCTGTCCACCCTGCGCCTCATGGGCACCGACGAGCCCGTGCCGACGCTGGCGCAGTTTCTGGACCTGGTGGCGGGCCGCGTGCCTCTGCTGATCGAGATCAAGGATCAGGACGGCGCCTGCGGCCCGAACGTGGGCGCGCTGCCCGCCCGCGTGGCCGAGGCGCTGGAGGGATATGCAGGCCCCGTCGCGGTCATGTCCTTCAACCCGCACATGATCGCCGCCTTCCGCGAGGCCGCCCCGGCCATCCCGGTGGGCCTGACCACCTGCGCCTTTCCGCAAGAAGACTGGGCCCGCGTCCCGCCCGAGCGGCGCGCGGCGCTGGCGGGCATCGCGGATTTCGACAGCGTGGGGGCCGCCTTCATCTCGCATGACAAGGCCGACCTGGCCAATCCGCGGGTCGATGCGTTGCGGGCGGGGGGCGTTCCGGTCCTCTGCTGGACCATCCGCAGCGCGGCCGAGGAGGGCGCGGCCCGCCGCATCGCCCAGAACATCACCTTCGAGGGCTACCGGCCCGCGCCCTGATCCAGGGGCGCCCCGGTGCCCGCATCCCCGGGCGGAGCGCCGCCATCGGCGCTCCGCGACACCGAAGGCCCCTGACATCCCCGGCGGACCTCCCTATCTTGCAGGCATGAACGACATGCTGACCCTGACCACCCATCCCTCGATCGCCGCCATCGACCCGCAGGTCTGGGACGGGTTCGGCGACGGCAATCCCTTCACCTCGCACCGCTTCCTGCTGGCGCTGGAGCAGTCCCGCTCGGTCGGCACCGGGACCGGCTGGCAGCCCCTGCACCTGACCGTGGCGATGGGGAATACGATCACCGGCGTCGCGCCGCTCTATGCCAAGTCGCACAGCCAGGGCGAATACATCTTCGACCATGGCTGGGCGCAGGCCTATGTGCGGGCGGGCGGGCGCTATTACCCCAAGCTGCAATGCGCGGTCCCCTTCACCCCCGCCACCGGCCCGCGCCTGCTGGCGGGCGACGACACTGCGCGGGCGGGGCTGCTGGCGGGGATGATGCAGCTGGCCGAGCGGCTGGACGCCTCGGGCAGCCACGTGACCTTCTGCACGGAACACGAGGCGGATCTGGGCGCGGCGGCGGGCTTCCTGCCGCGCATCACCCAGCAGTACCATTGGCTCAACCGCGGCTATGGCAGCTATGACGATTTCCTGGCCGGGCTGTCCTCGCGCAAGCGCAAGGACCTGCGCAAGGAACGCGCCCGCGCGCAGGCGTTCGGCGGCACCATCCGCCACCTGACGGGCGACGACCTGAAGCCGCATCACTGGGATGCCTTCTGGGAGTTTTATCAGGACACCGGTGCGCGCAAATGGGGCCAGCCCTACCTGACCCGCGCCTTCTTCGACCGCATCCACGAGACGATGCGCGACGATATCCTGCTGGTTCTGGCCGAGATGGACGGCCGGCCGATCGCGGGGGCGCTGAACTTCCTGGGTCCCGATGCGATCTACGGGCGCTACTGGGGCTGCGCGGCCGATCACGCCTTCCTGCATTTCGAGCTGTGCTATCACCAGGCCATCGACCATGCGATCGCCCACGGGCTGTCCCGGGTCGAGGCCGGCGCGCAGGGCGACCACAAGCTGGCGCGGGGCTACGAGCCGGTGCCGATCCATTCGCTGCACTGGGTGCGCGATCCGGGCTTCCTGGGCGCGCTGCAGACTTACCTGGACCAGGAGCGCGAGGCGATGGGGGCCGAGATCGAGGCGCTTGCCGACTTCACCCCGTTCCGCAAGGGCGAGCTGCAACCCTGAGGTCCGGGTTGCGTCCCGCGAGGGCCGAGGGGCCGGCCCCCCGGACCCCCCTTGCCGCCTTGCGGGTCAGATCAGACGCGTTCCAGCAGGGCCTCGCCCGCGCTGACGGTGCAGGTGCCGGGGCTCTCCTCGACATCGATGGTGGTCAGCACGCCGTCCTCGACCAGCGCGGCAAAGCGCTTGCAGCGCCCGAAGAAGCCCACCGGCGGCGCGTCGAAGCCGAGGCCCATCGCCTTGGTCACGCTGCCATCGGCATCGGCCAGCACCTCGATGCCGGCCTCGGTCGCGCCGGTCTGCTCGGCCCAGGCCTTGGCCACGAAGGGGTCGTTGACCGTGACGCAGACGATGCGCGCCACGCCCTTCTCACGGAACGCGTCGGCGCTGCGCACGAAGCTGGGCATGTGGGCATTGGTGCAGGTCCCGGTGAAGGCGCCCGGCAGGCCGAACAGGGCGATCTTGCCCGTGGCCAGATCGGCCAGGTCGACGGCCTCGGGCCCGGCCTCGCCCACGCGCAGCAATTGGCCCTGGGGCAGCTTGTCTCCGGCGGTGATGGTCATCGAATGCTCCTGAATTGCAACGGATTCGCCGCGACTATAGGCTGCGCCCGACGGACAGGCAAAGGGGCTCGGGCATGCGGATCGTGATAGTGGGGGCGGGCCAGGCGGCGGCCTCGATGGCGGCGCGGCTGCGCGCGGCGGGGCACGAGGGCGCGCTGACGGTGATCGGGCGCGAGCCCGCCGCCCCCTATCAGCGCCCGCCCTTGTCCAAGGACTACCTGATGGGTCGGATGGGGCTGGACCGGCTGACGCTGCGCGCGCCCGACTGGTGGCGCGACCAGGCCATCGCGCTGCACCTGTCGGAAACGGCGCTGTCCATCGATCCGGTCGCGCGCATCCTGACCACCGACCGGGGCACCCATCCCTATGATGCGCTGGCCCTGACCACGGGGGCCGCCCCCCGCCGCCTGCCCGCCGCGATGGGGGGCGATCTGCCCGGCACCCATGTCATCCGCACCCTGGCCGACGTAGACGCGCTGGCCCCCGCGATGCGGGCGGGGCGGCGGCTGATCGTCATCGGCGGCGGCTATATCGGGCTGGAGGCGGCGGCGGTCGCGCGCAAGCTGGGCCTGCAGGTCACGCTGATCGAGGCCGCACCCCGCATCCTCGGCCGCGTCGCGCCCCCGCAGACCGCCGAGCTGATCCGCGCCCTGCACCTGGCCCATGGCGTGACCCTGCTGGAGGGGCGCGGCATCAGCCACATCACCGGCACCGAGCGCGCCGACCGCGTCGCGCTGAGCGACGGCACCCATCTGCCCGCCGATCTGGTCATCATGGGCATCGGCGTCCTGCCCGAGACGGCGCTGGCGGCCACGGCAGGCCTCGCGCTGGACAACGGCATCGCGACCGACGGGCAGGGGCGCACGTCGGACCCGGCCATCTGGGCGGCGGGCGACTGCGCCAGCATCCCCCATCGGGGCGGCCGGCTGCGGCTGGAAAGCGTCGGCGGCGCCATCGACATGGCCGAATGCGTGGCCGACAACATGCTGGGGGCCGGGCGCGACCATGTGCCGAAGGCGTGGTTCTGGTCCGATCAGTTCGACGCGAAGCTGCAGATCGCGGGTCTCAGCACCGGCCATGACCAGGTCGTGACGCGGCCCGGCCCCGAGGGGCATGGCGATCACGCGGGTTCGGTCTGGTGCTTCCGGCAGGGCCGCCTGATCGCGGTCGATGCACTCAACGACGCCCGCGCCTACATGATCGGCAAGCGCTTGATCGAGGCCGGGCGCAGCCCCGACCCCGCCCTGATCCCCACCATCCCCGACCTCAAGGCGCTGCTGTAATGACTGCGCACGCCTCCTGCATCGGTCCGCAAATATCCTGCAGGGGGGGCGGGGGGACGCAAGGTCCCCCCGGCGTCGCGGGACGCTGCCATGAGGATCGTGGGCGGCAGGCTGCGCGGCCTCCGGCTGGCGGATCTGGGCGAGGGCGATCTGGCCGCCCATCTGCGCCCCACCACCGACCGCGTGCGCGAATCGATCTTCAACCTCCTGGTCAACGGCAGCCACGGCAATCCCCTGCCGGGCGCGCGGGTGCTGGACCTCTTTGCCGGCACCGGCGCCCTGGGGCTGGAGGCCCTGTCGCGTGGCGCGGCCGAAGTCACCTTCGTCGATGACGGGGCCAAGGCCCATGCGCTGATCCGCCAGAATGTCGACAAGGCCCGCGCCGGCGACCTGACCCGGCTGATCCGCCGCGACGCGACGAAGCTGGGCCCTGTGCGGGGCCCGGGCTTCGGCGTGGTCTTCCTCGATCCGCCCTACGGGCAGGGCCGGGGCGAGGCGGCGCTGGCCTCGGCCCTGCAGGGCGGCTGGCTGGCCCCCGGCGCGACGGTGATCTGGGAGGAGTCCCGCGCGCCGCTGCTGCCCGCGGCGCTGACGTTGCTGGACCGCCGCAGCTATGGCGAGACGGTGGTGACGCTGGCGCGGCTGGTGCCCTCGGACCTCGGCTGACGCGGACGTGTTCACGCGCCGCTTGCGGGCCACGGCCCGGCTGCCAGAATGACCCCGTCGCAAGGAGGACACGATGACCCCATTCAGACTTTCCGCCGCCCTGGCCATGTCGCTTGCCCTAGCCGCGCCCGCGGTGGCGCAGGACGCCGCCCATCAGGGGCATGGCATGGCCGATGCGCCCGACGCCCATGCGGGGCATGACATGCCGGACGCCGATGCCGCCAACGCGGCCTACAACGCCGCCATGGCCCGGATGCACGAGGACATGATGATCGCGCCCTCGGGCGATGCGGATGTGGATTTCGTGCGCGGCATGATCCCGCATCACCAGGGTGCGATCGAGATGGCGCGCGTCGTGCTGGAGCATGGCGACGATCCCGGCATCCGCGCCCTGGCCGAGGAGATCATCGCCGCCCAGGAGGCCGAGATCGCCACCATGACCGAATGGCTGGACGAGAACGCCCCCGCCGCCGAGTGAGCGACACCGGGCGGTCCGGCGCGATCGCCGGGCCCTCCGCGCCGACCTCAGGCCGGACGGGCGATGCTGGCGGCGGCGGCCTCCAGCGCGCCGGATCCGTGGGGGATGTCCAGGACGATCATCCCGGCCTCGATGGCGCCCAGCACGCCCAGCAGGACGCCGGGGTTGCAATGGCCCATATGGGCGATGCGCAGGGCCGAGGCCGGATCGGGGGCGCCCAGACCCACGCCAAGCGTCACCCCGCATTCTCGCGTGGCCCAGTCCCGCAGCGCATCCGCGCCGGGCATGGTCACGGCGGTCACCGAGGCCGCCCGCGCGGCGGGATCCGCCACCGACAGCCGCACGCCGCCCCCGCCCGCCGACCAGGCATCGACGGCCGCCCAGGTAGCGCGGGCCAGCCGGGCATGGCGGTACCAGACGGCCTCGAGGCCTTCCTCGTCCAGGATCATGCTCAGCGCCTCGGACAGCGCGAAGACCTGCTGGACCGGCGGCGTGCCGCCCCAGAAGCGCCACAGCGCATCCGAGTTTGCCCGCCCGTGCCAGTCCCACCAGGGCGAGGTCAGGCCCGTCGCCCCCCGGGCCGCCGCCTTGTCCGAGAACCAGACGAAGACCGTGCCCGGCGGGCACATCAGCCCCTTCTGGCTGGCGGCGATCAGGACATCGACGCCCCAGTCATCCATGCGCATCGGCGCGCAGCCTAGCGAGGCGATGGCATCCACGACCAGCAGCGCGGGGTGATCGCCCATCGCCGCCCGGGTCGCGGGAATGTCGGCCAGGGTCGCGCTGGCCGTGTCGGTCTGGCAGACCATCACCGCGCGGATCCGCCCCTCGGGATCGCGGGCCAGCCGCTCGGCCAGGCGGGCGGGGTCGGGGGGCAGGTTGCCGAAATCCAGCCGCTCGACCGCGACGCCCAGGGCCTCGGTCATCTCGGCCCAGCTGCGCCCGAAATGGCCCGAGGTCAGGACCAGCGCCTGGTCGCCCCGGTCGAACATGTTGGCGCTGGCCGCCTCCCACCCGGCATGGCCGTTGCCGATATAGGGGGCCAGATGGGCGCGCGTGCCGGCCAGCCGCTTCAGCTGCGCCATGACCTGCAGGTTCACCTGCGCCAGAGGCGCGCCGTAGATGTCCGGCGAGGCGCGATGCGCGGCATTCAGCACCCGGGCCGGGACCGGCGAGGGGCCGGGAATGGCGATGATGTCGGGCCCGCCCTGATAGGGGCTGGTCCCGGAGGAGGCAGGCGCGGTCGGGGCAGGGGAGGACACGGGGGCAGAACTCATCGCGGTCATTCCTTCACATCGTGCAAGATCGGTAGGGCCACATCGGCGCCCCGTCAACGGGGGGCGGTCTTGTGGGCCCCAAGCGGAAGGGGGTATGGCTGGACCCCAGCCCCAAGGCCCGCGCGCCCTGCCCGATGCCGGGGCAGGTGCCGGTGCCCGACCCACCGACCAGGAGGCCGCACGACCCGTGGACCCGCGCCAAGACAGCCCCGACCGCCTGATCGCCCAGGCCACGCGCCCCGGCCTCGGCGCCCCGCCCGATCTCGATCAGGTGCGGGGCCTGCTGGCGCGGCTGTGGCAGGACTATCTGCGCCCCCACAAGGCCAAGATGGCGCTGGCCTTCGCGCTGATGACGATCGAGGGATCGACCTTGGCGCTGATCAGCTGGATGCTGAAGCCGCTGTTCGATCTGGTCTTTTCCGGCGCGCAGCCCGGCGCGATCTGGTGGGTGGGTGCCGCGATCATGGGCATCTTCGTGATGCGGGCGGTGACGCTGATCGCCAGCCGGGCGCTTCTGACGCGGATCTCGCTGTCGGTGTCCACGCTGATGCAGACGCAGCTTCTGTGCCACATCCTGACGCTGGACAGCCGCTTCTTCCGCGAGAACTCGCCGGGCGCGATGATCGAGCGGGTGCAGGGCGACACCATCGCCGTGCAGGGTGTCTGGGCGGCGCTGATCACCGGGGCCACGCGCGACGTCATCGCGCTGGTGATGCTGTTCGGGGTGGCGCTGACCATCGATCCGGTCTGGACGCTTGGCGCGCTGATCGGCGCGCCGATCCTGATCATGCCGGCGGCGCTGGTGCAGCGCTATATCCGCCGCAAGGTGCGCCAGAACCGCGTCAATGCAAGCCTGCGCGCCACCCGGCTGGACGAGGTGCTGCACGGCATCGCCTCGATCCGGCTCAACCGGGCCGAGGCGGATCAGGTGGCCCGCTATGCCCGCATCGTAAGCCGCATCCGCGAGGCCGAGACCAAGGTCGCCGCCACCTCCAGCGTGATCCCGGCACTGACCGACATCGTCACCGGGGTGGGCTTCGTGGCGGTGCTGGCCTTGGGCGGCAACCAGGTGATGGAGGGCAACCGCAGCGTCGGCGATTTCATGGCCTTCTTCACCGCCCTGGCGCTGGCCTTCCAGCCGATGCGCCGGCTTGGGGGGCTGGCCGGCACCTGGCAGACGGCGGCGGCCAGCCTGGAGCGGATCTATCAGGTCTTCGACACCCGGCCCACGGTCCTGTCGGGCCCGCGCAGCACGCCCCCCGAGACGACCGAGATCCGGCTGGACGACGTCTGGCTGTCCTATGACGGCCAGCCGGTGCTGAACGGGCTGAGCTTCACCGCCCATGCCGGGCAGACGACGGCGCTGGTCGGCCCCTCGGGGGCGGGCAAGTCCACGGTCTTCAACCTGCTGACGCGGATGGTCGACCCGGACCGGGGACAGGTCACCCTGGGCGGCGCGCCGGTCGCCGCCTTCGATCTGGGCGTGCTGCGCGACCAGTTCTCCACCGTGGCGCAGGAATCGGCGCTGTTCGACGAAAGCCTG
This sequence comes from Paracoccus liaowanqingii, assembly GCF_004683865.2. Lineage (NCBI taxonomy): Bacteria > Pseudomonadati > Pseudomonadota > Alphaproteobacteria > Rhodobacterales > Paracoccaceae > Paracoccus > Paracoccus liaowanqingii. The sequence continues at coordinate 496,883 of NZ_CP038439.1, forward strand.
CGCGACAATGTCATGATGGGCCGCCCCGATGCCTCGGACGCGGACCTGCAGGCGGCGTTGACGGCGGCCAATGTCGCCACCTTCCTCGACGACCAGCGCACGCTGGACAGCCCCGTGGGGCCGCGCGGATCGTCGCTGTCGGGCGGCCAGCGCCAGCGCGTGGCCATCGCCCGCGCCCTGCTGCGCGACGCGCCGATCCTGCTCTTGGACGAGGCGACCAGCGCGCTGGACACGGCCAGCGAGCGGCTGGTGCAGGACGCGCTGGACCATCTGTCGGCGGGCCGCACCACGCTGGTCATCGCGCATCGCCTGTCCACCATCCGCAGTGCCGACAAGATCGTCGTGCTGGAGGCGGGCAGGGTTGTCGAAGAGGGCAGCCATGACCAGTTGATGACCCAAGGCGGCACCTATGCCCGCCTTGTCGCGCTGCAATTCGGAGGCCATGAATGACCCGCCAGATCATCCGCCTGACCGGCGAGGACCGTGTCGAGTTCCTGCAGGGGCTGGTCACCAACGACGTCACCCGCGCGCCCTGCTGGGCGGCGATCCTGACCCCGCAGGGCAAGTACCTGGCCGATTTCCTGATCATTCCCGACGGGGATGCGCTGCTGATCGACGTGGCGGCCGCGCTGGCCCCCGACCTGCTGCGGCGGCTGACCATGTACCGGCTGCGGTCCAAGGTGACGCTGGAGCCGGTGGACATGCCGGTCGCCCGCGGCACCGGCCCGGCGCCCGAGGGCGCCATCGCCGATCCGCGCCACCCCGCGCTCGGCTGGCGGCTTTATGGCGCCCAAGGGGACGACGGCAGCGATTGGGACGCGATCCGCGTGGCGCATTGCATCCCCGAGACCGGGATCGAGCTGATCCCCAACGAGACCTTCATCCTGGAGGCAGGCTTCGAGCGCCTGCACGGCGTCGATTTCCGCAAGGGCTGCTATGTGGGGCAGGAGGTCACCGCGCGGATGAAGCACAAGACCGAATTGCGCAAGGGCATCACCGTCCTGGGCATCGAGGGCGCGGCCCCGACAGGCACCCCCATCACGGCGGATGGAAAGGAGGTCGGCACGCTTGGCACCCAGTCCGGCGGGCGGGCCATCGCCCATGTCCGCCACGACCGCCTGGCCCCGCGGATGCAGGCGGGCGAGGCGCGGCTGACGCCTGCATGAGCGACCCCGCGCCGCCGCCCCTGCGCAAGATCATCCATATCGACATGGATGCCTTCTTCGCCTCGGTCGAGCAGCGCGACTTTCCCGAACTGCGCGGCAAGCCGGTGGCGGTGGGCGGATCGGCGGCGCGCGGCGTGGTGGCGGCGGCCAGCTACGAGGCGCGGGTCTTCGGCGTGCGCTCGGCCATGCCCTCGGTCACGGCGGCGCGGCTCTGCCCGGGGCTGATCTTCGTGCGGCACCGCTTCGACGTCTACAAGGAGGTCAGCCAGCAGATCCGGGCGATCTTTCACGACTACACCCCGCTGGTCGAGCCGCTGTCGCTGGACGAGGCCTATCTGGACGTGACCGACCATCTGGAGGGGCGCACCGCCACGCAGATCGCCCGCGACATCCGCGCCCGCATCCGCGAGGTCACCGGGCTGACCGCCAGCGCGGGCGTCAGCTACAACAAGTTCCTGGCGAAGCTGGCATCCGATCAGAACAAGCCCGACGGGCTCTGCGTGATCACGCCCGACCGGGGGCCGGATTTCGTGCTGTCCCTGCCGGTGGGCAAGTTCCACGGCATCGGACCGGCGACGGCGGCCAAGATGCAGGCGATGGGCATCGCCACCGGAGCCGATCTGCATGCGCAGGATCTGGATTTCCTCATGCGCCGCTTCGGCAAGTCGGGGCGGTATTACTGGAACATCTCGCGCGGGATCGACTATCGCCGCGTCAGCCCCGACCGCATCCGCAAGTCGGTGGGGGCCGAGAACACCTATTCCGCCGACCTGATGACGCTGGACGAGGCCTTCGAGGCGCTGGCCCCCCTGGCCGCCAAGGTCTGGGGCGCGGTGGCGCGGCACGAGTTGCGCGGGCGGACGGTGACGCTGAAGGTCAAGTTCTCGGACTTCCGGCAGATCACTCGGGCGCGCAGCCTGGGCCATGCGGTGGCGTCGGAACCCGAGCTGCTGGCCATCGCCCGCGACCTGGCCACCGGCGTGCTGCCCGATCCGCGCGGCGCCCGGCTACTGGGCATCACGCTGTCGGGTTTTGATCACGACGACCCCGACCCCGCGCAGCTGAGCCTCTTCGACTAGCGCCAGATCCGCAGGCGGCCCGGCCCCTGGGCGGCCAGGATCAGCAGCCCGCCCGCGATGGCCCAGTTCTTGACGACGATGGTGACCTGCCAGGGATCGGCGCGCAGCTGCCAGTGAAACCAGCTGGTCGCGATGCAATAGACCGCCAGCACCAGCGCCCAGGTCCGCACGCGCGGCCCGACGATCAGGCAGAGCCCCGCGACCAGGTTGAAGGCGGCGACCGCCCAGACCATCTGCCCGGGCAGGCCAAGGCTTTCGATCATCCGCGTGACCTGTCCCGGATCGCCCGCCTTCTGCACAGCTCCGCCCAGAAACAGCAGCGCGATCAGCACCCGCCCCGTCAGGTTCATCAGATCGGTCATCGCGCCCCCATGTTGCAATTCCGCCGCCCGCGCCTATCAAAGGCCGGGCAGAACAGCCAGCAGGTCCGATCATGAATATCCTGTCGATCCAGTCGCATGTGGCCTTTGGCCATGCCGGGAACGCCGCCGCCGTCTTTCCGATGCAGAGGCTGGGGGTCGAGGTCTGGCCCGTCCACACCGTGCAGTTCTCCAATCACACCGGTTATGGCGCGTGGAAGGGCCGGGTCTTCGACGGCCCCGCCATCGAGGAGATCGTCGAGGGCATCGCCGACCGGGGCGTGCTGGGCACCTGCGCGGGGGTGCTGTCGGGCTATATGGGATCCTCGGACATCGGCAATGCGGTGCTGGGGGCGGCGCATCGGGTGCGCATCGCCAACCCGAAGGCGCTGTGGTGCTGCGATCCGGTGATCGGCGATGTGGGGCGGGGCATCTTCGTGCGCCCGGGCATCCCGGAATTCCTGCGCGACGTGGCCGTGCCGCAGGCCGACATCGTCACGCCCAACCATTTCGAGCTGGAATTCCTGACCGGCGCCCCGGCCCGCAGCGCCGCCGACCTGCGCCGCGCGCTTGCCGCGCTGCATGCCATGGGGCCGCGCATCGTGCTGGCGACCTCGGTCCTGGCCGAGGACACGCCCGCCGATGCGCTGGACATGATCGCCAGCACGCCCGAGGGCGCATGGCGCGTCCGCATCCCCCGGCTGGAGCTGAACGCCAACGGCACCGGCGACATGGTAGCGGCGCTGTTCTTCGTCCATGTGCTGCGCGACGGCGACGTGGCCCGTGCCCTGGGGCGGGCGGCGGCTTCGGTCCACGGCGTCCTGCAGGCCACGCTGGACGCGGGCACCCGCGAGATCCGGCTGATCGCCGCGCAGGACGAGTTCGTCCATCCCAGTCACGACTTCGCCGTCGAGGCGCTGGCCTGACGCTCAACGCAAAACGCCCGGACCATCGGGTCCGGGCGTCCGTTCGCGATCGTGCCTGAATTAGGCGCGTTCGCTGTACTCGAAGGCCTCGGTGTTGACGACGATCGCCTCGCCCTCGCCCACGAAGGGCGGGATCATGATGCGCACGCCGTTGTCGAGGATCGCGGGCTTGTAGCTGTTGGCCGCCGTCTGGCCCTTCACGACTGGCTCGGTCTCGGCGACCGTGCAGGTGACCTTCTGCGGGATCGACACCGACAGCGCCTCCTCGCCGTAATATTCGATGGTGGCGGTCATGCCGTCCTGCAGGAAGGGGCGGCGGTCGCCCAGCAGGTCGGCGTCCAGCTCGGTCTGCTCGAAGGTCTCGCTGTCCATGAAGACCAGCTTGCCGTCGGTCTCGTACAGGAACTGCTGGTCCTTCTGGTCCAGACGGACGCGTTCGACCTTGTCCTCGGAGCGGAAGCGCTCGTTCAGCTTGCGGCCGTCGCGCAGGTTCTTCAGTTCGACCTGGGCGAAGGCGCCGCCCTTGCCGGGTTTGACATGGCTGACCTTGACCGCGCCCCAGAGGCCGCCGTCATGTTCCAGAATGTTGCCGGGGCGGATTTCGTTGCCGTTGATCTTGGGCATGGGTGTGGGTCTCGTGCGTTTGCGGGAATTTCGGGCCGCCCGGGGTTTGAACGGCCAGTCACCGCCCCTATATCGAGCCGTGAAGCATCAGGCAACCAGATCGGTTCTGCCGCGTTGTCAAGACGCCACGCAGGACAAAGGGGCGCTGACGTGACGGAAGACGGGCAATTTTTCCCGCATTTCAGTCGACATGCGCTAGGAACATGGCAGACATGCGGCGCAAGGGATACCGAATCGCCGCCCCGAAAGGCTAAGGCAGGCGACACCGTCGCAGAAACGGATTTCAAGAAACAGGGAAAGCGTCAAGCTTTCCCGCAAGGTCCTGTCGTCTGACGGGACCGCAAGAGAATGGACGAAACAAGATGCGCGATTTTGTTGACGGCTCGGCCTTCAATTTCGAACAAGGCCAGCGCGCCCGCAAGCTGTTTGCGGCCGTGGTGCTGGCGGCTTTGGATGATGCCATTGCGGACGACAAGAAATACGGCAACGGCCCCGAGCAGATCGCCCGGTGGGCGCGGTCGCGCGACGGGCGCGAAGTGTTGTCCTGTGCCGGGATCGACCCCAACGAGCGCGTCGTGAAGGGACTGATGGAATTCGTGTCCAAGGGCGTGCGGACCTCTGTCGCGCTGTCGCGCGAGGAAAGCGAACGCCGCATGGCCGCCGAGGAAGCCGAAGCCGCCTGACCCCTCTGCGCATCGACCTGTCAAGGCCGTCCCTCGGGGCGGCCTCTTTCGTTGGTCACAACCTGGTGATGACGCGCTGCGAATAGAAGTGGCGGACATCGCTGGCATGGCAGAGTTCGGTCGCCGGGGTCATCACCGCGGCCGAAGCGGCCGCGGTGCCCAAGGCCAGCGCCTCCTGCACGGGCCAGTCGCGGGCCATGGCCAGCACGAAGCCCGCAACGAAGCTGTCACCCGCGCCGACGGCGCTGACGACGCTGACAGGGGCGGTGGCTGCGTGCCATGCCCCGTCCGGCCCCGCAATCACCGATCCGTCCGCGCCCCGTGCCACGATCACCGCCCGCGCCGCCCCGTCGCGCACCAGGCTGGCGGCAAAGCCCGCGCTGTCGCTGCGCAGGGGCAGGGGGCGGCCAGCCAATCCCTCGGCCTCGTGGCTGTCCATGCGCAGCACGTCGACCGGGATCGAGGATCCCGCCATCGCCCGCAGCGCCTCGCCCGAGGTGTCGACCAGAAGCTTCGCCCGCCCGTCCTTCAGTCGCACGGTCAGCATCTGCTCGAATCCGGGGACCACGCCCGGCGGGTTCGATCCCGACACGACCACCCAGCCCCCGGCCAGCGCGGCCTCGGCGATGGCGGCGATGGCGGTGGCGACCTGGGTCATGTGCCATTCCGGGCCGGGCAGTACGAAGCGGTACTGCCCGCCGGTGGCCCGGTCGGTGACGGCCAGCGACTGGCGCGTCTCGCCCGGGGCGGTCAGGCGCAGCACCTTGAGCCCCGCCGCCTTCAGCATGTCGGCCATGCGCGCGCCGGTGGCGCCGCCAAGCGCGACCATGGCCGTCGACTGCCCGCCCACGATCTGGATGGCGCGGCTGACATTGATGCCGCCGCCGCCCGGATCGATGCGCGGCTTGTCGCAGCGCAGCTTGAGGTCGGGCACGACCGCGTCGGCGGCGGTGGACAGGTCCAGCGCCGGGTTCAGCGTGACGGTCAGGATCGGGGCCTGCCCGCTCACGTCATTCCCACCAGCGGTCGATGGTCGAGATGTCCTCGTCGGACCAGCCGAAATGATGCGCCATCTCGTGGGTGACGATATGGACCACCAGATCCCCAAGCGTCACGTCCTCGCGCGAGGCCCATTCGTCCAGGATCGGGCGGCGGAACAGCCAGATGATGTCGGAGCCGCCGGGCTGGTCGCTGATCGACTTCTCGGTCAGCGGGATCCCGTCGTAGAGGCCCGTCAGCTCGAACGGGTCGTCGATCTGCAGCTCGTCCAGCACGTCGTCGGGGGCGAATTCGGCCACCTGCAGGGCGACCTGCGCGGCGGCCTCTCGGAATTCGGGCGGCAGGCCGTCCAGCGCGCTGCGCGCCATGGCCTCCATCTCGGCCGCGTCGGGGGCCGTGCGCCCGTCCCAGTCACTCATTGCGTGGCACCTTCTGCATTGCCCCCCTGATATGGACAAGAATCGCCACCTGTGAAAGAGAAACCCCAACAGGAGACCCCCATGACCATCACCCGTTTCGCGCCTTCGCCCACCGGCCACATCCATGTCGGCAATCTGCGCACCGCGCTGTTCAACCACCTGATCGCCCGCAAGTCGGGCGGCACCTTCATCCTGCGCCTGGACGACACCGACCAGGAGCGCAGCAAGGAGGAATATGTCGACGGCATCAAGCGCGACCTCGACTGGCTGGGCCTGCACTGGGACCGGGTGGAGCGTCAGTCGCTGCGGCTGGACCGCTACCGCGCCGAGGCCGAGGCCCTGCGCGCCTCGGGGCGGCTCTATGAGGTCTTCGAGACCCCGACCGAGCTGGACCTGAAGCGCAAGAAGCAGCTGAACATGGGCCGTCCGCCGGTCTATGACCGCACCGGGCTGGGCCTGTCTGCGGCCGACAAGGACAGGCTGCGGGCCGAGGGGCGCGAGGGCTATTGGCGGTTCCAGCTGGATCAGAGCCGGATCGAATGGACAGACGGCATCCTGGGCGACATCTCGATCGACGCGGCCTCGGTCAGCGATCCGGTGCTGATCCGCGCGGACGGGCAGGTGCTGTACACCTTCGCCAGCAGCGTGGACGACACCGACATGGACGTGACGGATATCGTGCGCGGCTCGGACCATGTGACGAACACCGCGACGCAGATCCAGATCATCCAGGCCATCGGCGGGACGCCCCCGTCCTTCGCGCATCACAGCCTGCTGACCGGCGCCAAGGGCGAGGAGCTGTCCAAGCGCATCGGCGCGCTGTCGCTGAAGGACCTGCGCGAGGCGGGCGTGGCCCCCGAGGCGCTGCTGGGCCTGATGGCGCGGTTGGGATCGGGCGTGCCCGTGGGGCTGGCCTCGCTGGACGAGCTGGCCGCCGGTTTCGATCTGTCGCAGTTCGGCGCCTCGCCCACCAAGTTCGACGCCGACGACCTGTGGCCCCTGACGCGCGAGCGCAACCAGGCGCTGCCCTTCGCCGCCGTGGCCGACCGCATCGCGGCGCTTGGCGTGCCCGAGGCGCAGGCCGAGCGGTTCTGGCGCGTCGCCTCGCAGAACATCACCCGGCTCGAGGATCTGGAGGCCTGGTGGCAGATCTTCAGCACCGGTGCCGAGCCGCAGATCGACCCCGAGGATGCCGAGTTCGTGGCCCAAGCCATGACCCTGCTGCCGCCGCCGCCCTACAGCGAGGCGTCCTGGGGCGCGTGGACCACCGCCGTCAAGGAGGTCACGGGCCGCAAGGGCAAGGGCCTGTTCATGCCGCTGCGCAAGGCGGTGACGGGGCAGGCGCACGGGCCCGAGATGTCGGACGTGATGCCGCTGCTGCAGGTGGTGAAGGCGCGGGGCTGATCTTTCGGCCTGGGGGTTGTGGGGGCGCTGCCCCGTCGCGCGTGCCGCGCGACTCCCCGGGATATTTGCGCCAAGATGAACGCGGCAGGGTTTCAGGCGCGCGGGCGGGAATTTAAGGACAAAACCGCTTGACGCCCCCGCGCCGGTCGCCTACATCGCCGCGTACTCGTGGCGGAGTAGCTCAGTTGGTTAGAGCAGCGGAATCATAATCCGCGTGTCGGGGGTTCGAGTCCCTCCTCCGCTACCAGTGACCTCGGCGCCTGTCCGGCGCGAGGTTGACGGGATGACGAGATTTCCAGGTTATTGATATCATTCTTGGGTCCTTCCGACGCAGGCGCAGGGCTGTGCGGGTTGGGGGCTGTTTCGTGGCGGGATCCGCGGTTCCTGGGGCATCTGCAGCGTTGCGATCGGCGGGGCCAGGCGGGCGTGACGGGATGCAGCCCGGCGGAGTGCGGTTCGGGCGCTTGCCGGGGCGAACCCGAAACCTTGCACAGCCGTGCCGCGCGGTGGTTCGACGACCCGGCCGGGCCGCTGCCTTGCAGATCATCCCGCCCTGACCGGACGGGGCCGGCGCATCCTGGCCGGCCCCGTCCGGTCCGAGGCGCCTATGGCAGGGCGGGCACCGGGACGACCGGCATCTTGCCGGTCAGCGTGTGCAGGAACGCGACCAGGTGGTCGAGTTCGGGATCGGTGAACGCGTGGCCCAGCATCTGCTCGCCCATCAGGTTCACGGCATCGCGCAGGTCGGTGACGCTTCCGTTGTTGAAATAGGGATAGGTCACGGCGACGTTGCGCAGGGTCGGGGTGCGGAAGGTGAACATGTCCGCCTCGTCCCCCGTCACGACGAAGCGCCCCTCGTCGGTCGAGCCGGGAACCTCGAAGCGGTGGAACAGCCCGTCCGACATCACCGGCCCGCTGTGGCAGGCCACGCAGCCATTGTCGACGAACAGCTTTATCCCCTCCTTGGCCTCGTCCGAGATGGCCTGCGCGTCGCCGCGCAGGAAGCGGTCGAAGGGCGAGTCGGGCGTGTTCAGCGTCCGTTCGAAGGTGGCGATGGCCAGCGCCACGTTCTGGGCGTTGATCGGATCCTCCTCGCCCGGGAAGGCGGCGTCGAAATGGGTCCGATAGACGGTCAGCTCGTTGATGCGGGCGATCGCCTGGTCCAGCGTCATGTTCATCTCGACATCCGCCTGGATCGGGCCGAGCGCCTGTCCCTCCAGATCGGCCTCGCGGCCGTCCCAGAACTGCGAGGTCAGAAAGCCAGAGTTCAGGACCGTGGGCGTGTTGCGCACGCCCACCTGCCCCTCGTGCCCGACGGCGCGGCCGATCCGGTCGGACCACCCGAGGGCGGGGTTGTGGCAGGTGGCGCAGCTGATCACGCCCGAGGCCGAGATGCGCGGCTCGAAGAACAGCATCGCGCCCAGCTCGATCTTTTCGCGGGTCATCGAGTTGCCGGGGGGGATCGGCGGCAGGAACGGCAGCGGCTCGAACATGGAGCGGTACTCCTCCATGTCCTCCGCCACGGCCGCGCCGCCCAGGGCCACGGCCAGAAGCGCCGCGCCGAGGCGGATGGGTCTGTTGGTTGTCATCGGGGTCTGTCCCTCGTCTTGTTGGGTTGTCGCCGTCCCGACCGCGCGCGGCAGAGGCGCGATACCGCAGGCCGCCGGCCCGGCAGCACGAGACTGCGCCCTGCGGGTTAACAAATCCTTGACGCACATCAATCGGGGGCGCGGGCCCGGGGACAGCGCACCGAGGCCCGGCGCGTTTCGGCCGGGGCGGGGTCTGTCATGTTGCTTTATGATATTTTATGTGATCATCTGTTAAAAATTGGTGAGGGAGGTACCGGTGAGCGTCACATCCAGCTATCGTGTCTGCGTCGTGGGATTGGGGTCGATGGGGATGGGTGCGGCCCTGTCCTGCGTGAAGGCGGGGCTGGCGACCAGCGGCATCGACCTTGATCCGGGCCGCCGCGAGGCCTTTGCCGCCCAGGGCGCCGAGGCGGTCGCGGGCGCGGTGTCCGACCTGCCGGGCGATTTCGACGCGGTGATCGTGCTGGTCGTCAATGCCGCGCAGGCGCGCCAGGTGATCCTGGGGCCGGACGGCATCGCCGCGCGGGTCAGGGCGGGCGGGGCGATCATGGTCAGCTGCACCCAATCGGCGGAGGATGCGCGCACGCTTGGCGCCGACCTGCAGGCCCAGGGCATCCTGATGCTGGACGCGCCGGTCTCGGGCGGGGCGGCCAAGGCGGCAGAGGGGGCGATGACGGTCATGGCCTCGGGGCCCGACGCGGCCTTCGACGCGCTGGCCCCGGTGCTTGAGGCGGTGGCGGGCAAGACCTATCGCATCGGGTCCGAGATCGGGCAGGGGGCCACGGTCAAGGTCATCCACCAGCTGCTGGCGGGCGTGCATATCGCCGTGGGCGCCGAGGCGATGGCGCTGGCTGCCCGCGCGGGCATCCCGCTGGACATGATGTACGATGTCGTCACCAATGCCGCCGGCAATTCCTGGATGTTCGAGAACCGCATGAAGCACGTGGTCGACGGCGACTACACGCCCAACTCGGCGGTGGACATCTTCGTCAAGGATCTGGGGCTGGTGACGGAGACGGGCCGGTCGCTCGGCTTTCCGCTGCCCCTGGCCTCGACGGCCTTCGCGATGTTCCAGCAGGCCTCGAACATGGGCCATGGGCGCGAGGATGACAGCGCGGTGATCAAGACCTTCTCGGGGATCGACCTGCCGCAGGGGAAGACGTCATGAAGATCGGCGTCATCGCGGACGATTTCACCGGCGCCACCGACATCGCGGGTTTCCTGGTCGCGGGCGGGCTGGCCACCACGCAGATGATCGGCGTGCCCGGGGCGGATGCGGTCGTCGAGGCCGAGGCGGTGGTCATCTCGCTGAAATCGCGCTCCAACCCGGCCGGGCAGGCGGTGGCCGACAGCCTGGCGGCGCTGGACTGGCTGCGGGCGCGGGGCTGCGTGCAGATCTATCAGAAATACTGCTCGACCTTCGATTCGACGGCTGAGGGCAATATCGGCCCGGTGGCGGACGCGTTGATGGCCGCGCTTGGGACGGACATCACGGTGGTCTGCCCGGCCCTGCCGGTCAACGGACGCTCGGTCTATCTGGGGCATCTGTTCGTGGGCGAGGCGCTGCTGCAGGATTCGGGCATGCGTGACCATCCGATCACGCCGATGCGCGACAGCAGCCTGATCCGGCTGATGGAGGCGCAGGCGCAGGGCCGCTGCGGGCTGGTCGCGGCCTCGTCCGTCGATCAGGGCGTCGAGGCCGTGCGGGCGCGGATCGCGGCGCTGCGGACCGAGGGGGTCCGCTATGTGGTGCTGGACGCGATCTCGGACGCGCATCTGGACGTGCTGGGGCAGGCGGTGCGCGACATGGCGCTGGTCACCGGCGGGTCCGGTCTGGGCCTGGGGATCGCGCGGGCGGTGGCCGACGGGGCCGCGGCGCAGGCACAGGATGCCGGGGCGCCGCTGCCGGGGCCGGGGGTGGTCATCTCGGGATCCTGCTCGCAGATGACCAACCGGCAGGTCGCGGCCTATCGCGCCGTGGCACCCACGCGGGAGGTCGATGTGGCGCACTGCCTGGACGATGCCGATGCCCATGGGGCGGAACTGGCGCGATGGGTGCTGGACCAGCCGCAGGACGGCCCGGCGCCGATGATCACCGCCACCGCCACGCCCGATCAACTGCGCCAGATCCAGGCCCGTCACGGCGCGGCCGCCTCGGAGGCGGTCGAGCGGACCTTCGCCGCCGCCGCCCGCGCGCTGGCGCAGGGGGGCATCACGCGCTTCGTCGTGGCGGGGGGCGAGACCTCGGGATCGGTCACGCAGGCGCTGGAGGTGACGGGCTTTGCCATCGGCCCGCAGATCGCGCCGGGCGTCCCGTGGGTGCGGGCGCTGAACCGGCCTTTGTCGCTGGCGCTGAAATCGGGCAATTTCGGGGCTGAGGGGTTCTTTCTGGACTGCCAGCCGAAGGGGGTGCGCGTATGAGCGCCGCCGACCGCATGGTGCTGCTGTGCAAGTCGCTGTTCGACCGGGGCTATTCGGTGGGCGGGGCGGGCAATGTCTCGGTCCGCGATGCGGCGGGCGGGTTCATCGTCACGCCGACCGGCAGCTGCCTGGGGCGGCTGTCGGCGGATGCGCTGTCGGTGATCGGGGCGGACGGGGCGCCGCTGCCGGGTCCGAAGCCGTCCAAGGAATTCGCCTTTCACCGCGCCTTGTACGATGTGCGCCCCGAGGCGGGGGCCATCGTGCACCTGCACTCGACCTACCTGACCGCGCTGTCCTGCCTCGAGGGGCTGCCGCGCGACAATGCCATCCGGCCCTTCACCCCCTATTACGTCATGCGCATCGGCCACATGCCGGTCATTCCCTATGCCCGCCCCGGATCGCCGCGGATCGGCCAGGACCTGGCGCAGGCCGCGCAGGGCAGCCGCGCGCAGGCCTTCCTGCTGGCCTCGCACGGGGTCGTGGTGCTGGGCCGCGACATCGATGATGCCGTGAACAATGCCGAAGAACTGGAAGAGACCGCCAAGCTGCAGTTCATCCTGCAGGGCCGCGCGTTGCACTACCTGACCGAAGCCGAAATCGCCGACCTGCAAGGGGGATACTGACATGACCCGGATCGCCGCCAACCTGTCGATGCTGTTCACCGACGCGCCCTTTCTGGACCGGTTCGACCGGGCAGGGGCGGCGGGGTTCCAGGCCGTCGAGTTCCTGTTTCCCTATGATTACCCGATCGAGACGGTCAAGGCGGCGCTGGACCGCAACGGCCTGTCCCTGACCCTGATCAACGCCCCCGCCGGGGATTGGGCCGCCGGAGAGCGCGGCTTCGCCGCCCGCCCCGCCAAGCGCGCCGAGTTCGAGGCGAGCGTGGCGAAGGCCGTCGACTATGCCGCGGGCCTGGGTTGCCCGCGCATCCATGTCATGTCTGGGATCGTGGCGGACGAGCCCGATCTGGACGCCTGCGAAGCCGTCTGGTCCGACAACATGCGCCTGGCCGCCGACATGGCCGGGCGGGCGGGGCTGGCCGTCTCGGTCGAGCCTCTGAACACCCGCGACGTGCCGGGCTATTTCCTGGCGCATCAGGACCCCACGCTGGCGCTGATCGCCGCCTTGGATCGCCGCAACGTCCTGCTGCAGTTCGACGTCTATCACACGCAGATCATGGACGGCGACATCATCCGCCGGATCGAGCGTCTGCGTGGCGCCTATGGCCATGTCCAGATCGCCGGCGTCCCCGACCGCCACGAGCCCGACAGCGGCGAGCTGGCCTACCCTCAGATCTTCGCGGCCTTCGACCGGGTGGGCTTCGATGGCTGGCTGGGTTGCGAATACAACCCGCGCGCCGGCACAGAAGAGGGTCTGGGCTGGGCCGCCCCTGGCTTGACGCGCGCCCATGATCCCGGCCGAGCGCCAGCATTTCATCCTGTCCTGCCTGGCCGAGCGCGACGTGGTCAGCATCGCCGAACTGGTGGACCGCCTGAGCGTGTCGCACATGACCGTCCGCCGCGACATCCAGGCGCTGGAGGGGGCCGGGCGCGTCAGCTCGGTCACCGGGGGCGTGCGCCTGTCGCGCAGGCTGGCGCAGGAGCTGCCGCATCTGCAGAAGCGGGCGATCAACACCGACGAGAAGCGCGCCGTCAGCCGCGCCGCCGCCGATCTGGTCGAGGACGGCATGGTGATCTATCTGGACGCGGGCACCACGATGCTGGAGCTGGCGCGGCTGATCGCGGACCGGCGCGGCCTGACGGTGGTGACCAACGATCTGGTCGTCTGCGCCTGGCTGTCGGAGCATTCGGACTGCACGCTCTATCACAGCGGCGGGCTGGTCGAGCGTGCCAACCAGTCCTGCGTGGGCGATGCCGCCTCCGAGGCGCTGGCGCGGTTCAACTATGACATCGCCTTCATCTCGACCTCGTCCTGGACCATCTCGGGGCTCAGTTCGCCGTCCGAGGCCAAGGCGGCCGTCAAGCGGGTCGCGGTGCGGCAGGCGCGGCGGTCGGTCCTGGTCTCGGATTCGACGAAATACGGGGCGGTGGCGGCGGTGAACATCCTGGCGCTGTCGGCGCTGGACAGCATCGTGACCGACGACCGGATCGACGCCGACGTCGCCCGCGCCCTGCGCGAGGCGGGGGCGCAGGTGATCCTGGCCCGGGGTGCCCGAGGAATCGGCGCCCGGGGCCTGAACATCAAGAAAGGACTGCTATGAAGATCGTTGTCACCGGCGGGGCCGGATTTCTGGGCAGCCGCCTGATCGCGGCGCTGCTGGCCGACGGGGCCGCGCGGATCGTGTCGCTGGACCGGGTGGCCTGTCCGCTGGACGACCCCCGCGTCAGCAGCATCATCGGCTCCATCGACGCCGCCGACACGGTGGCGCAGGCCCTGGGCGAGGGGGCCGACGTGGTCTATCACCTGGCCGCCGTCCTGTCGGGCCAGTCCGAGGAGGATTTCGACACCGGCCTGCACATCAACGTCGATGCGACGCGGCTGATCCTGGAACAGTGCCGCCGCCTGCCGCGCCCGCCGCGCTTCGTCTTCACCAGCTCGCTGGCGGTCTTCGGCGGGCAGATGCCCGAGGTCGTGCCCGAGACGATGGCGACCCTGCCGCAATCCTCCTATGGCTGCGGCAAGGCCATCGGCGAGCTGCTGGTCAGCGAATACAGCCGCAAGGGCTTTGTCGACGGGCTGACCGTGCGCCTGCCCACGATCTGCGTGCGCCCCGGCGCGCCCAATTCCGCCGCCTCGTCCTTCGTGTCGGGCATCATCCGCGAACCGGTGGCGGGCCTGCCCTCGGACTGCCCGGTGCCGGTGGACACGCGGCTGTGGATCTCGTCGCCCGGCACGGCCATCGCCAACCTGGTGCGCGCCGCCCGGCTGGACAGCGCCGCCATCGGCCTGCACCGCGTGCTGGACCTGCCCGGCATCACCGTCACGCCCGCGCAGATGCTGGACGCGCTGGAGCGGCTGGCAGGCGCCCCGGCCCGCGCCCGCGTCACGCTGACCCGCGATGCGCGCGTCGAGGCCATCGTGTGTAGCTGGCCCGGCGCCTTCGACGTGGCGCGCGCGGGCGCCCTGGGCTTTGCCGCCGATGCCGATTTCGATGCCGTCCTGCACCAGTATCTGGATGAGGTCGCCGCCGCCTGACCCGCCATCGGGGGGGCATCACCGTTTTTCTGTCACGAGGGACGCGACCCGCAGACCGGGCGCGCCGAGGAGGAGACTGCCATGGCTGAACCGGGAATGGAGTTCCAGCTGATCGCGGGGTTGGGCTTTGCCATCTTCCTGCTGATCTTTCTGGTCGTGAAGACCAAGGTCCACGCGATCATCGCGCTGATCATCGCCGCATCGGTCTCGGGGCTGATCGGCGGCATGCTGCCCGCCGAGGTCATCACCTCGATCACCACCGGCTTCGGCCGCACGCTGTCGACCATCGGCCTGGTCATCGGCTTCGGGGTGATGATGGGCCGCATCCTCGAGGTGTCGGGCGCTGCCGAGCAGATGGCCTATTCGCTGATCCGGTGGGTCGGCAAGAAGCGCGAGGACTGGGCGATGGTCCTGACGGGCTACATCGTGTCGATCCCGATCTTCTGCGACAGCGCCTTCGTGATCCTGTCGCCGCTGGTCAAGGCGCTGGCGCGGTCCTCGGGCAAGTCTGTGCTGACCCTGGGCATCGCGCTGGCGGGCGGGCTGATGCTGACCCACCATGCCGTGCCGCCGACCCCCGGCCCCCTGGGCGTGGCGGGCATCTTCGACGTCGACCTGGGCCTGATGATCCTGTGGGGCGTGGTCTTCACGATCCCCGGCATGGCGGTCATCGTCCTCTATGCCCGCGCCATGGGTCCCCGGATCGAGCGGATGATCCAGACCGACACCGGAGAGGACCTGTCCGCCGCCTACCGCCAGTTCGAGGAGGCCGTGGACGACCGCCAGAAGGTCCTGCCGTCCCTGGGCCTGTCGGTGCTGCCGCTGGTCCTGCCGATCGTGCTGATCTTTCTCAACACCATCGCCACGACGCTGGTGCGCGGATCGGACAACCCCGAGCTTGAGACCAGCTTCCTGGTGCAGGCGATGTCCTTCTTCGGCAACCCGGTGATCGCGGTGGCCATCGGCCTTCTGGTGTCGATCTATACCCTGCTGCCGGGCCGTCCCCGCGACGAGGTGCTGGGCTACATGGAGCAGGGCGTGGAAAGCGCGGGCATCATCCTGCTGGTGACCGGCGCGGGCGGGGCCCTGGGCTCGGTCCTGCGCGACAGTGGCGCGGGCGACGTGATCGGGCAGGCGGTGGCCGGTCTGGCCATTCCGGCGGTGCTGATCCCCTTCGTCATCTCGTCGCTGGTGCGGCTGATCCAGGGCTCGGGCACGGTGGCGATGATCACCGGGGCGTCGATCTCGGCCCCGATCCTGGTGGGGATGCCGGACGTGAACATGGTGTTCGCGGCGCAGGCGGCGGCCATCGGGTCGATGGTCTTCGGCTATTTCAACGACAGCTATTTCTGGGTCATCAACCGGATGCTGGGCGTGAAGCAGGCCAAGCACCAGATGCTGCTGTGGTCGGTGCCGACCACGCTGGCCTGGGGATCCTCGCTGGCGATGCTGCTGATCTGCAACGCGCTGTTCGGCTGAAGACGCGGGCGGGCGGGGATCAGGCCCCGCCCGCCGCAATCCCCACGCCCGAGGACCGCCCGCGGAACGAAATCCCGGCGGCGGTGTTGCGTTTTCGGCCTGCGTCCCCTCTGATGCCGCAGGCCCCGTATTTCAAGCGATGGCAACAGGATAGACGCGACGGATGGATGCTTCGAGTGACCGGATGACCCGACCGGGATGGAACTGCTGGCGGGTCGAGCAGACGTCCCGCTTCACCGTGATCGCGGATGCCGACGAATATTTCCGTGCCGTGCGGCAGGCCATGGCGCAGGCGCGCCATTCCATCCTGATGATCGGATGGGACTTCGATGCCCGCATCCATCTGGGCGACGCCTCGGACGATGGCGGCCCGGCGGCCTTGGGCGACTTCGTCATGTGGCTGGCGCGGCGGCGGCCCTCGCTGCACGTGCGGCTGCTGCGGTGGGACACCGGCGCGCTCAAGTCGATCTTCCGCGGCTCGACCCTGATGACCATCCTGCGCTGGAAGATGCATCCGCGCATCACGCTGCGGCTGGACGGCAAGCACCCCTTCGCCAGCTCGCACCACCAGAAGATCGTGGTGATCGACGACTGCCTGGCCTTCTGCGGCGGCATCGACATGACCGAGGGGCGGTGGGACACGCGCGACCATCTGGACGACGATCCGCGCCGCGTCAGCCCGCGCGGCAAGCCGATGAAGGCCTGGCACGACGCGACCAGCGCCTTCGACGGGCCCGCCGCCCGCGCGCTTGGCGATCTGGCGCGCGACCGCTGGCGCATCGCCTCGGGCGAGGAGCTGCCCTCGGTCCCCGACGTGCAGGGCTGCTGGCCCGACATCCTGACGCCGATGTTCCGCGACGTGCCCCTGGCCATCTCGCGCACCCGGCCCGAGATCGCGGACGTGACGCCCAGCTTCGAGATCGAGCAGATGTATCTGGACCTGATCGCCCGGGCGCAGAAGGTCATCTATGCCGAAAGCCAGTACTTCGCCTCGCGCAAGATCGCCCAGGCCATCGCCCGGCGGCTGATCGAGGAGGACCCGCCCGAAATCGTCATCATCAACCCCATCAGCGCCGAGGGCTGGCTGGAGCCGATGGCGATGGACACCGCCCGCGCCCGCCTGGTCGAGGCGCTGCAGCGGCTGGATCATCGGGGGCGTTTCCGCATCTATCACCCGGTGACCGACAAGGGCGCCGAGATCTATGTCCATGCCAAGGTGATGATCGTCGACGACACCTATCTTCGGGTCGGATCGTCGAACTTCAACAACCGCTCGCTGCGACTGGATACGGAATGCGACGTGCTGCTGGCCGCCGAACGCCCCGGGGCCGAGGCGACGCGCCGCCGCATCCTGCAGCTGCGCGACGACCTGCTGGCCGAGCATCTGGCCCAGGACCACACCGCGGTGGCCCGTGCCATCGCGGCGCAGGACCACAGCCTGATCGCCACGATCGAGGCCGCACGCGGCACGCGGGGGCAGGGGCGCACGCTGATCCCCTACGAGATCCCGGAACTGTCCGGCTTCGAGACTTGGCTGGCCGACAACGAGATCCTGGACCCCGAGGGCCCCGACAAGATCTTCGAGCCCCTGGGCAAGCGCGGCCTGTTCCGCAACTGGCACTGGCCCCGTCATCGCCCGTGGCGGCGCAAGCGCGCCAAGACCTGAACGCGCAACCTCAGTCGCGGCTGTCCGCCGGTCCGGTGGGCAGCCCCTTGCTGAGCCCCGACAGGCTGACCCCGTTCAGCAGCCCCGCATCGATGGCCTTGCGCACGGCCTGCGGGTTGTCCTCGGCCCCCAGCACCTCGCGCGCCATGCGCAGGCGATAGCGCAGCGCGGTGCGCGAGATGCCAAGCGCCTCGCAGGCCTGGTCATAGGTCATGCCGCAGGCGATCGCCTCCAGCGCCGCGACCAGGATCGGGCGCAGGGCGGTGTCGCGGTCCAAGAGGTCGTGGGCCTTGCGCAGAAGGGCGGCCATGCGGGCGATCTCGGTCGCAGTGAAGTCGCGGTCGGGATGCGCGGCGCCGATATAGGACCGCGATTCCGCCGGTCCCCAGGCCAGCGCGGCGCCATAGACCAGCCCATGCGCCCGCGCCTGGCCCATCACGTCCAGCGGGTCGGGCATCTGGCGGATCAGCTCGTGCCACGCGATGCTGCCCTGGTTCATCACGCACCAGATCATCATCGGATCGCCGACCCCCAGATTGCGCTGCGTGTAGGTCTGGATCCATTGCGAGGGATAGGTCGACACCCGGCGCACCGGCCGGGAATAGCGGATGTGCAGCCCCAGGGTGAAGCCGCGCGGGGCCAGCCGCGCCAAGGCCTCTTCGATCTCTTCCAGATCCGCGGTCGCGGCCTGGCTCTGGGGAAGCGAGGTCATGTCTGTCTGCCTGTCGGGGTCCGGAAGGGTGCATAATGCGACGCCGGGCCCTGCGACAACAAGGTGTTGCGCCGGAACAGGGGGGCGTGGCCCCCGCGCAACATAGCCTTACGGGGCTATAGGAGAAAGGTCGGGGTCCGACTAGATAGGGGGCTGGCCCGAGAAGGGCCTTTTTGATTGGTTTCGGGCAGCATGACCCGCATTTTCATGGTGAAAAGGGGGCGTCCTTCGGGGCGCCCTCTTTTTCTGTACCGTCCGGTGGGGCTTGCGCCTGCCGGCCCGTCCGCTAGCTTGCGCGCAATTCAGGGCAAGGGGGCTATCGGATGGATCGTGTGACACTGGGCGGCAGCAAGGTCGAGGTCAGCCGCATCTGCCTGGGCACCATGACCTTCGGCAACCAGACCGACGAGACCGTGGCCCATGCGCAGATGGACGCCGCGCTGGAGGTCGGGATGACTTTCATGGACTGCGCCGAGATGTATCCCGTGAACCCCGTCCGGCGCGAGACCATCGGGGTGTCGGAGGAGATCATCGGCCGCTGGCTGGCCCGGACCGGCCATCGCGACCGGGTCGAGATCGCCACCAAGATCACCGGGCCCAGCCAGATGGTCCGCGACGGCGCCCCCTTCGACGGCGCGGCGGTGCGCGCGGGCATCGACGCCTCCTTGCGGCGGCTGCAGACGGACCGGATCGACCTGTACCAGCTGCACTGGCCGGTGCGCGGATCCTACGGCTTCCGGCAGAACTGGTCCTATGACCCCTCGGGACAGGACAAGGCGGCGACGCTGGACCACATGCAGGACGTCCTGGGCGCGATGACCGACGCGGTCGTGGCGGGCAAGTTGCGCGCCGTGGGCCTGTCCAACGAATCGGCCTGGGGCCTGGCGCGCTGGTGCGACGTGGCCGACCGCACGGGCGGGCCGCGCATGGCGGCGATCCAGAACGAATACTCGCCGCTCTACCGCCTCTACGACACCGACCTGGCCGAGACGGCGGTAAACGAGGACGTGACGCTGCTGTCCTATTCGCCGCTAGCCGCCGGACTGCTGACCGGCAAGTACGCAGGCGGCGCGCTGCCCGAGGGCAGCCGGGCGGCGGTCGACGTGGCCACGGGCGGGCAGGGCAACCTGGGCGGGCGCAAGACCGATCGCGGCATCGCGGCGGCCGAGGCCTATGGCGCGCTGGCCGCCGAACATGGCTGGGACGTGGTCCACATGGTCATCGCCTGGCAGCTGACGCGGCCCTTCAAGGTGGTGCCGATCATCGGCGCGACCACGATGGACCAGCTGCGGCACCTGATCGCCGGGCTGGGGCGCGACCTGCCCGACGAGCTGCGCCGCGGCATCGAGCGGCTGCACCGGGCCCATCCCCTGCCGTATTGAACAGGCCCGTCTAGGGGCCGGCCTATTGATCGGGGGCGTTCCGCCTTTATCTTTCCGATCAGACAGACAGAGACAGCAGAGGGGCCAGGCATGGCAGGCGACCCGTATTCCGCACTGGGCGTGCAACGTTCCGCCAGTGCCGAGGACATCAAGAAAGCCTATCGGCGCATCGTCAAGACCGATCACCCGGACCTGACGCAGGACCCGGCCGCCACCGCGCGCTTCAAGGCGGCGACGGCGGCCTACGATCTGCTGAAGGATCCCGACCAGCGTCGCCGCTTCGATGCCGGAGAGATCGATGACCAGGGCCAGGAACAGGGCACGCGCTGGCGCCAGCGCCAGCATGCCGGGGGCAACCCTTTCGGCGACGCGCCCGGCCATGGCGGCGATCCCGACCTGTCGGATGTCTTTGCCGACCTCTTCGGCCATCGCCCGGGCGGTCGCAGCGCGGGCGCGCGGACGACGGGCTTCGGGGGCTTCGGGGGTTTTGGCGGCTCGCGGACCGACCAGCGTGGCGACGACGTGCGGCTGCTGGTCGAGATCGACTTCCTGACCGCCGTGCGCGGCGGGCGCAGCCGCATCACCCTGCCCCAGGGAGGCACGCTGGACGTGGCCATCCCCAAGGGCATGCGCGACGGGCAGGTGATCCGCCTGCGCGGCAAGGGGGCGCCAGGCATCGGCCGGGGCGCGCCGGGCGATGCGCATCTGGAGGTGCGCGTCGCCGAGCATCCGCAATTCGCGCGCGAGGGCGACGACATCCTGCTAGTGCTGCCGATCTCGCTGGACGAGGCGGTGCTGGGCGGCAAGGTGACCGCGCCCACCATCGACGGGCCGGTGAACCTGACGATCCCGGTGGGCGCAACCTCGGGGCAGCGGCTGCGGCTGCGGGGGCGGGGCGTGAACGGCGGCGATCAGCATGTCGAGCTGCGCATCGCCATGCCGGCGCAGGTCGATGCCGAGCTGACCGCCTTCTTCGAGACCTGGCGGCGCCAGAACGCCTATGATCCGCGCAAGGGCATGTCCGACAGCGCCTGACGGGCGGGCAGCAGGTCGCGCATGATGGCGCGACGGGCCTCGGGGGGCATCGCGCCCCATGCGGCGATCTCGTCCAGGGTCCGCCAGCAGCCCAGACACAGGGCCCGGTCGGGATCGATCCGGCACAGCTTGATGCAGGGACTGTCGATCATCGCATGCCCCCGGTGGCCGACAAGGGCGCGGGACGGGCAGGGCCCGCCCCGGACGCTGCCGCTTGGCGCCACGCCGCGCGCAAGCACGCGGCCCCCATGTCCATCTGCGCGCCCATCAGGCCCGGTCCGCGATGTAGCGCAGCCGGTCCAGCGCACCCTGCAGGATGTAGCCCGCCGCCACTTGGTCGATGACCTCGGCGCGGCGCTTGCGCGAGGTGTCGCCCTCCAGCAGCGCGCGCTCGGCGGCGACGGTGGACAGGCGCTCGTCCCAATAGGCGATGGGCAAGTCGGTCAGCCGCGTCAGGTTGCGGGCGAAGGCGCGGGTGGCCTGGGCGCGCGGGCCTTCCGAGCCGTCCATGTTGCGCGGCAGGCCCAGGACCAGCCCGACCAGCGCACGGTCGGTGGCGACGGCCAGAAGGGCCTGCGCATCCAGCGTGAACTTGGCGCGGCGGATCACCGTGATGGGCGAGGCCACCTGTCGCATCCCGTCGCTGACGGCCACGCCGATGGTCTTGGTGCCCAGATCCAGGCCCGCCAGCGCGCCGTGGCGGGGCAGGGCGGTCGCAAAGTCGATCATGTCCTCGTGGATCACGGGGCGGTCCCCTCGCCGGATCCCGCGTCGACCCCCTCGCCAGCCCCCGGGCCTGGCGCCTCGATCACCGCCAGCGCCTCGGGCGCTTCGGCAAAGCGCTGCCGTGCCTCGTCCAGGATCGCATCGGCCTGCTCGTCGCGGCCCAGAAGGCGCAGCGATCCGATCAACTGCGCCCATTCCTCGGGGGCGCCGCCCTCGGTCGCCAGGCGGTCCTGCAGGCGACCGACCATGCCCTCGACCATCTCTTGGCGTTCCTCGGGGGTCATGTCCTCGGCCAGGGCCAGCGCCTCGGCATCGGGGCCGGGCAGGGCCGCGACGGGCGCGGGCGGTTCGTATTCGTCGTCACCGGCCAGCCAGGCCAGTTCGATGATCGCCGCGCGGATCGAGGGGATCCAGGGCGCGTTTTCCGGCCCCTCCTCCAGCAGGCGGCGCCAGACCGGGAAGGCCCGGTCGGGGCGGCCGTTCTGGATCAGCATCACGCCCTGCAGATAGCGCGCCTGCGGCTGGCTAGGATCCAGCGCGAGGGCGCGGGCCAGCAGGGCCTCGGCCTCGGGGGTGACCAGCCCGCCCGCCGCCTCGACCATCAGCGAGGCCAGCTGCATCAGCTGCCCCGCATCCGCCTGATCGCCCTGCAGCGCGACCAGCCGGGCCTGCGCGTCGCGCGCGGCGGCCAGGTTGCCGAGGCGCAGCTCGTGGGTGGCCAGAAGCTGTTGGCCCTGCAGGTCGTCGGGATTGCGGGCGACGGCGGCGCGCAGCTGGTCGACCATCGCCAGATAGTCGGGATCGGCCTCGGACAGGTCGGGCGCGGTGCGGGGCGTCGCCGCCGCCTCGGCCTCGGCCTGGGCGGGGCGGGCGCGATAGGCGGCATCGGCGGCGGCGAAGCGTTCGGCCAGCGGCATGTCGGGGGCGCCGGGCACCCCCTCGCGCAGATAGAGGGCGATCCCCCCGGCCAGCATGATGCCCAGCACCGCGGCCGCCCAGACCGTGCCGCCGCGCCCGGTGGCGGGGGCCGCCTGCGACAGGCGGCGGTCGGCCTCCAGCACCTTGCGGCCGATCTCGGTGCGCAGGCGCACGGCGTCCTCGGGCTGGATCACGCCGCGCTCCAGGTCGCGCTCGACCTCGGTCAGCTGGTCGCGATAGACCCGCAGGTCGTAGGCGGCGGCGGGTTCGGATCCCGATCCCAGGCCGCCCTTGGCCCGCCGGATCGGCGCCAGGATGGCCGAGGTGACAAGTGCGGTGATCGCCGCGGCAACAATCCAGAACATGGGCTTCCTCCGTTGCAGCCGGTCCTAGCGCGATTGGCCCGCGACCGAAAGCGCGCCGCGCGCGAAATTGAACCCGCAGTCCGAATGTCGCATGTCGCATTTGGCCGTGATCTGCCGCAAGCCGCCTTGAGACGATGGCCCGGCACGGCCATGGTGCCCCAAACCTCAACCCCGGAGACCCCATGCCCGCCGCCCCTCGTTCCGGCCGCTATTCCGTCTTTGCCATCGCCCGCGAGGCGCTGCGCCAGCACACCGGCTGGACCCGGGCCTGGGCCGATCCGGCGCCCCGCGACCGCTACAAGGTGATCGTGGTGGGCGCGGGCGGGCACGGCCTGGCCACGGCCTATTACCTGGGCAGGAACTTCGGCATCACTGATGTCGCGGTGATCGAGAAGGGCTGGCTGGGCGGCGGCAACACGGGGCGCAACACGACCATCATCCGGTCGAACTATCTGCAGGACCCCTCGGCCGCGATCTACGAGAAGTCGCGCAGCCTCTATGAAACGTTGTCGCAGGACCTGAACTACAACATCATGTTCAGCCCGCGCGGGCTGATCATGCTGGCCCAGACCGAGCACGAGATCCGGGGCTACCGCCGCACCGTCCATGCCAACACCCTGCAGGGCGTCCAGACCGAATGGCTGGACCCGCAGCAGCTGAAGGCCAAGGTGCCGATCATCAATCTGGACGGGCCGCGCTATCCGGTGCTGGGCGGCCTTTATCAGGCGCGGGGCGGCACCGCGCGCCATGATGCGGTGGCCTGGGGCTATGCGCGGGCCTGCAGCGACATGGGCATGCACATCATCCAGAACTGCGAGGTGACGGGGGTCCGCACCGAGGGCGGGCAGGTGCGCGGCGTCACGACCAGCAAGGGCGAGATCGGCTGCGACAAGCTGGCCATCGTGGTTGCGGGCCATTCCAGCCAGCTGGCCGAGATGGCGGGCTTCCGCCTGCCCATCGAAAGCGTCGCCCTGCAGGCGCTGGTCAGCGAGCCGATCAAGCCCTGCATGGATGTCGTCGTGATGGCCAACACCGTCCATGGCTATCTGTCGCAATCCGACAAGGGCGAGATGGTGATCGGCGGCGGCACCGACGGGTTCAACAACTTCACCCAACGCGGGTCCTGGCAGCATGTCGAGGAGACCGTCCGCGCCCTGATCGAGACCTTCCCGATGCTGTCGCGGCTGAAGATGCTGCGCCAATGGGGCGGCATCGTGGACATGACCGGCGACCGGTCTCCGATCCTGTCGACGACCCCGGTGGGCGGCATCTTCGTCAATTGCGGATGGGGCACGGGCGGCTTCAAGGCCATTCCCGGCTCGGGATGGGCCATGGCCGAGCTGGTCGCCAAGGGGACACCCGGTCCGCTGGCCGAGGGGTTCGGCCTGAACCGCTTCCGCGAGGGGCGGTTCATCGACGAATCGGTTGCCGCCGGCGTAGCGCATTAGGCGGGGGGATGCCGATGGCGCCGAGTATGGGAACCGCGAACTTCGCCCGGGGATTGTATGGTCATGACTGTTCAGTCCGAAAGGGACCATCATGGCTGACCGCAACAACAACGGCCTCTATTTCATCGTCGGCGGCATCGTCGTCGTCGTGGCGCTGCTGTTCTTCTTCATGTCCGGCAGCGAAACCGGCGTGGCCACGACCGACCCGGTCGCGGGCGGCGACACCAACGTCACCGTCGAGACGCCCGCAGCCGACCCCGCCACCGGCACGTCGCCCGTCACGGTCGAGACCGACAGCCCCCCGGCCGTCGAATCGCCCGCCGAGCCCGCAGCCCCGGCCAACTGAGGCCCGCCTCCGCGACCGCGCGGCGCCCGCCGTTTTCGGTCCGGACATATCCACGGGGGTCCGGGGGCAATCGGCCCCCGGCCTTTCTCCAGACCCGATCCCACGCGCCGCCGGCCCCCGCCGTTGCGGCGCGTTCCCATGTCCGCCCCCGCGGTCCGCGGCCCGCCCCACCCCTTGCAAGGACGCCCCATGCTGATCCTGACCTGTCCCTGCTGCGGCATCGCCGCCGAGGAAACCGAGCTGCATCCCGGCGGCGAGGCGCATCTGGCCCGCATCGGCCCCGAGGGCGACGACGCGGCCTTCGAATCCTACCTCTTCGCGCGCAAGAACGTGAAGGGCGTGCATTTCGAACGCTGGCGCCATGCCTATGGCTGCGGAAAGTGGTTTCTGGCCGCGCGCTGCACCGCGACGCTGCAGGTCTTCGGCACCTACAGCGCGCAGACGACGCAGCCGCCCGCGGACATCATCGATGCCATCCGTGCCGCCCGCCCCGACTGGACCCCCGACTGGACGACTCCGTAAGATGACCCACACGCCCCCCTTCCGCCTGTCCACGCAGGGCCGCCGCATCGACCGCGCCTATCCCCGGGCCTTCCGCTTCGACGGGCGGCATCTGCGCGGGGTGCAGGGCGACAGCCTCGCCTCGGCGCTTCTGGCCAATGGCCAGATGCTGATGGGCCGGTCCTTCAAGTATCACCGCCCGCGCGGCCCCCTCGCCTCGGGCGCGGAAGAGCCCAACGCCCTCTTCGGGCTGGGCCAGGGCGGCCGGTTCGAGCCGAACCAGCGCGCCACCACCACCGCGCTGGTGCCCGGCATGATCCTGCGCAGCCAGAACTGCTGGCCGTCCCTGGACAGCGATATCGGCGCGATCAACGGCGCCCTGTCGCCGGTGCTGCCGGCGGGCTTCTACTACAAGACCTTCATCCACCCGCGCCCCTTCTGGAAGCACCTGTTCGAGCCGATCATCCGTCGCAGCGCGGGCCTGGGCGCGGCGCCCACCGATCCCGATCCGGACCGCTATGAACAGGCCTACGGCTTTGCCGACACGGTCGTGGTCGGCGGCGGCATTGCCGGCCTGACGGCGGCGCGCGAGGCGGCCGAGGCGGGCGGGACCGTGCTGGTCCTGGAACAGGACAGCCACTGGGGCGGACGCACCCCCACCGACCATCCCGGGGGACAGGCCGCCATCGACGCCCTGCTGGCCGACCTGCGGGCCCGCGACACCGTCACCCTGCGCCGCGCCACCATGGCAACGGGACTTTACGACCACGGCTATCTGATCGCCCGCGAGGCGCTGGCCGACCACGACCCCAATCAGGGCCTGCCGCGCCAGCGCTTGTGGCGCATCCGCGCGGGCCGGGTGATCGCGGCCACCGGCGCGCTGGAACGGCCCCTGTCCTTCGCCTGCAACGACGTGCCGGGCGTCATGCTGGCCAGCGCCGTGCGCGACTTCATCTCGGATTATGGCGTGGCGCCGGGCCGGCGCATCGTGGTGGTCACCACCAATGACGACGCCTACCGCACCGCGCTGGCGGCGCGGGCCGCAGGGCTGGACGTGCCCGCCATCGTCGACGCCCGCCCGGTGGCCGACGGCGCCCTGCCGCAGGCCGCGCGCGCGGCGGGCATCACCGTCCTGACCGGCACCGGCATCGCCAAGGTCACGGGCGGCAAGCATGTCGAGGCCGTCATCCTCTGCGACCAGTCGGGCGAGGGGCGTCCGATCCAGACCATCGCCTGCGACGTGGTCGCCATGTCAGGGGGCTGGTCGCCGGTCGTGCATCTCTACAGCCATTGCGGCGGCAAGCTGCTCTGGGACGAGGCGCAGGCCATGTTCCGCCCCGATCCCGACCGCCCGCCCTTGGGCGCGGACGGCAAGGGCAACGTGACCGCCACGGGCGCCGCCAACGGCGATCTGCGCTGCGCCGGCGATCTGGAACGGCCCGAGGGCGCGACGCTGCCCGTCTGGGTCATGCCCGCCCGCGCCCCCTACAAGCTGCGCGCCAAGATGTGGCTGGATTTCCAGAACGACGTGAAGGTCACCGATGTCGAACTGGCCGCGCGCGAGGGCTATGCCTCGGTCGAACACACCAAGCGCTACACGACATTGGGCATGGCGACGGATCAGGGCAAGCTCAGCAACATCAACGGGCTGGCGGTGCTGTCCAAGGCGCTGAACCAGCCGATCCAGGCCACCGGCACCACCACCTTCCGCCCGCCCTACACGCCGCTGACCCTGGCCACCATCGCGGCCGAGGCCAAGGGCGACGCCTTCCAGCCCCTGCGCAAGACCCCGATGCATGGCTGGCACCTGGCCCAGGGCGCCAGCTTCGAGCCGGTCGGCCTCTGGCGCCGCCCCTATGCCTATCCGCGCGCGGGCGAGGACCGCCACGCCGCCGTCACCCGAGAGATCCTGGCCGTGCGCGGCGGCGTCGGCACGCTGGACGCCTCGACCTTGGGCAAGATCCTGGTCAAGGGGCCGGATGCGGGGCGGTTCCTCGACATGCTCTATACCAACATGATGTCCACGCTGCCGGTGGGCAAATGCCGCTATGGCCTGATGTGCAGCGAGAACGGCTTCCTGATGGATGACGGGGTGGTGGCGCGGCTGTCTGACAACAGCTGGCTCTGCCACACCACCACCGGGGGCGCCGACCGCATTCACGGGCACATGGAAGACTGGCTGCAATGCGAATGGGGCGATTGGAAGGTCTGGACCGCCAACCTGACCGAACAGTATGCCCAGATCGCCGTGGCCGGCCCCAAGGCCCGCGCCGCGCTGGAGCGCCTGCCCGGCACGATCGACCTGTCGGCCGCGGCGCTGCCCTTCATGGCCTGGGCCGAGGGCGAGATCGCCGGCATCCCCGCCCGCGTCTTCCGCATCAGCTTCTCGGGCGAGCTCAGCTTCGAGGTCGCCGTTCCCGCCAGCCGCGGGCTGGAGCTGTGGGACCGCCTGCATGCCGCGGGCCGGGACCTGGGCATCACCCCCTACGGGACCGAGGCGATGCATGTCATGCGCGCGGAAAAGGGCTTCATCATGATCGGGGACGAGACCGACGGCACCGTCATTCCGCAGGACCTGGGCCTCGCGTGGGCGATCTCGAAGAAGAAGGCCGACTATATCGGCAAGCGCGCGCAGGCCCGCAGCCACATGACCGATCCCGACCGCTGGAAGCTGGTGGGGCTGGAAAGCCTGTCGGGCAAGGTCCTGCCCGATGGTGCCTATGCGGTGGCGCCGGGCCGCAATCCCAACGGTCAGCGCCACACCCAGGGCCGCGTCACCTCCAGCTACCACTCGCCGACCTTGGACCGGCCCATCGCCATGGGGCTGGTGCGGCGCGGCCCCGACCGCAGGGGCGAGGTCCTGGACTTCCCCATGCCCTCGGGCGAGGTGATGCAGGCCCGGATCGTCGATCCGGTCTTCTACGACAGCGAAGGGAGCCGGGCGAATGGCTGACATGCAGGACCTCAGGCCCCTGGCCCTCGTCACCCCGGTGACGGGCCTTGCCATGATCACGATCCGCGCCGATCTGGCCCGCGCCGGCGAGGCCCTGGCCGAGGCGGCGGGGCTGGCCCTGCCGGACCCGACCGGCCTGACCAGCGACGGCAGCCGCATCCTGGGCTGGATGTCGCCGGACGAGCTGCTGCTGATCCTGCCCGCCCTTGATCGGGACGAGGCGCAGCACGCCCTGACCCAGGCATTGATGGGCGAACACGGGCTGGTCGTCGATGTCTCGGACGCCCGTGCGGTCTTCGACGTCATCGGTCCCCATGCGGCGGATGTGATCGCCAAGCTGGCCCCGGTGGACGCCGCCCGTTTGCCCGAGGGCCATCTGCGCCGCACGCGCCTGGCGCAGACCGCCGCCGCGATCTGGCGGATCCCGGGCGGCTTCCGCGTGGCGGGCTTCCGATCCACCGCCGACTATCTGCAGCTGATCCTGACCAATGCGGCCCTGCCGGGCAGCGGGCTCGCACCCCGCTGAGAACGGCCCTGCCTCCTGCATTGGTCCGCAAGTATCCTCGGGGGTGAATTGGCCGGCACGGCCAAGAGGGGGCGCGAGCGCCCCCTTGCCGCACCCGCCCGCACGGCCCCGGTCGGAACCCCGCCCGCCCCCTTGCGTTGACCCTGCGAATGCGCGACCGTGCGCGCCGAACGATCTTCCAACCCTTTCGAAAGGACCGCTAAATGGCCTTCACCCTTCCCGATCTTCCCTATTCCCACGACGCGCTGGAAGCTGGCGGCATGTCCCGCGAGACGCTGGAATTCCACCACGACAAGCACCACAACGCCTATGTCACCAAGCTGAACGAACTGGTCGCGGGCAGCGAATGGGACGGCAAGCCGCTCGAGGACATCGTCAAGGGCACCTATCAGAAGGGCGCCGTTGCCCAGAACGGCATCTTCAACAATGCCAGCCAGCACTGGAACCACGCCCAGTTCTGGGAGATGATGGGCCCGAACCCCGGCGCCATGCCTCCGGAACTGGAATCCGCGATCAAGGACAGCTTCGGTTCGGTCGAGGACTTCAAGAAGAAGTTCACCGAGACCGGCGTCGGCCAGTTCGGGTCGGGCTGGGTTTGGCTGGTCAAGACGCCCGAGGGCGGGCTGGAGATCACCAAGACCGAGAACGGCGTGAACCCGCTCTGCTTCGGCCAGACCGCGCTCTTGGGCTGCGACGTGTGGGAGCACAGCTACTACATCGACTTCCGCAACGCGCGTCCGAAGTATCTGGAGAACTTTCTGGACAAGCTGGTGAACTGGGACAACGTGGCCGCCCGCCTCTGATCCCCGCCAAACCTTGACGCCGGATCGGCCCGTCGCACCTGCGGCGGGCCTTTCGCATGGACCCGCGCCGGGATTGGCTTTTCCGCGCGCCCCGGTATAAGACCACGGGAACGCAGGACAGATCGGACGACAGGCGGCCATGGCCAACCAGAACGACAGTTTCATCGACGAGGTCACCGACGAATTGCGGCGCGACCGCCTCTACGGCGTCATGCGCCGCTATGGCTGGATCGTGATCCTGGCCATCCTGGCCATCGTGGGCGCGACCGCCTGGCGCGAATACAGCCGCGCGCAGGAGCGAGCCGAGGCGGAGGCCTGGGGCGACGCGGTCCTGGCCGCCGAGGAGGGCGCCGATCCGGCGGCCCTTCTGGCGATCGACCCGCAGGGCTCGGCCGGGCGCGAGGCGCTGGCAGGGCTTCTGGCCGCGGGCGTGCAGGCCGACGACCCCGCCGCCGCGGCAGAGGCGCTGCGCGCGGTCGGGGGCGACGCGCCCCAGGGCGCGCTGGCGGAGCTGGCGCAGCTGAAGCTGGTGATGCTGGACGGGCAGAACATGGACGCCTCGGTCCGCGACGAGATGCTGACGCGCCTCTCGCGCGCCGGGGCGCCGTTCGAGCTGCTGGCGCTGGAACAGAAGGCCGTCGCCCTGATCGGGGCCGGGCGGCCCGACGACGCGGTGACGCTGATCCGCCAGATCCAGGACAAGGACGGGGTGACCCAGGCCTTGCGCCTGCGCCTGTCCGAGATGATGATCGCCCTGGGCGTCGACCCCGAGCCCGCCGACCTGATGCCCGCCGACACCATGCCGGCCGACACGACAGCTGCCGGGACGACACCCGCCGCGAACTGACGCGGACGGAAAAGACTGCACGAGGAGAGAGGCCGGGATGACCGCCATGCTGCGACTGACCTTGGCGATGTCCGCCGCATTGGGGCTTGCCGCCTGCGGCGACCGTGACGTCATCCTGCCCGGAGAGCGGTTGGACCCGCTGGCCGTGACCTCGCCCGACGGGCCCGCCGTCGACGGCCCGCCGGGCATCACCGGCACGGCCCTGTCGCTGGCGGCCCCCGTCGCCAATGCCGAATGGACCCATCGCGGCGGCAATGCCGCCCACGACCCCGGCCATCTGGCCCTGGGCTCGGTCGGCGCGCGCCTGTGGTCGGCGCCCATCGGGCAGGGCGACAGCCGCCGCCACCGCATCACCGCCGATCCGGTCGTGGCGGCCGGGCGGGTCTTCACGCTGGACAGCCGCGCCCGCGTGACCGCCACCGCGCTGAACGGCGGCCGCGCCTGGTCCACCGACATCACCCCGCCGCTGGAGGATCCCGACAGCGCCTCGGGCGGCGGGCTGGCCTATGAGGGCGGGCGCCTCTACGCCACCACCGGCTTCGGAGAGCTGGTCGCGATGGACGCGGCCTCGGGCGCGGTGCTGTGGCGCCAGCGCGTCGAGGCCTCGATCAGCGGCGGGCCCGCGGTTCAGGACGGCGTCGTCTATGTCGCGGCCCGCAATGCCGTGGGCTGGGCCGTGCGCGCCGCCGACGGTCGGGTGCTGTGGCAGACCTCGGGGACGCCCTCGGGCTCGGGCGTGATGGGCGTGTCGGTGCCCGCCGTGCAGGGGGGGACGGTGGTCTTCCCCTTCTCGTCGGGGCAGGTGCTGGCCGTCGACCGCGACACCGGCCTGTCCGACTGGAGCGCGCAGATCGCGGGCACCCGGCCGGGTCGGTCCATCGCGGTGATCCGCGACGTGACCGGCGATCCGGTGATCTCGGGCGGGCGCGTCTATGCGGGCACGTCGTCGGGACGCATCGACGCGGTCGACCTGGCCACCGGCCTGCAGGACTGGACCGCACAGGAAGGGGCCGCCAGCCCCGTCGTCGTGGCGGGCGGATCGGTCTTCGCGGTGAACGACCAGGCGCAGCTGGTGCGGATGGATGCCGCCACCGGCGGGGTCGTCTGGCGCCAGCCCTTGCCCTATTACACCACCGACCGCGTGCGGCGTCAGGATGCGGTCCATGCGCATTACGGACCCGTGCTGGCGGGGGGGAGGTTGCACATCGCCTCCAGCGATGGCATGTTGCGCAGCTTCGATCCCGCCTCCGGCGCGCTGGTCGGTCAGGCGCAGATTCCCGGTGGGGCTGCCTCGGCCCCCGCGGTTGCCGGTCAAACCCTTTACGTCGTTGCCCGCAACGGCCAGTTGCATGCGTATAGATGACCTTCACACTCGCCATCGTCGGACGGCCCAATGTCGGCAAGTCCACCCTGTTCAACCGTCTCGTCGGCAAGAAGCTTGCGCTGGTCGATGACCAGCCCGGGGTGACCCGCGACCTGCGCGAAGGCGCGGGGCGCCTTGGCGACCTGCGATTCATCGTGATCGACAGCGCCGGCCTGGAGATGGCCGAGGATGACAGCCTGCAGGGCCGCATGCGCCGCCTGACCGAGCGTGCGGTCGACGAGGCCGACATCTGCCTGTTCGTGGTGGATGCCCGCCTCGGCATCACCGCCGCCGACGAATATTTCGCCGAGATCCTGCGCCGCCGCGCCAAGCATGTCATCGTCGCCGCCAACAAGTCCGAGGGCCGCGCCGGCGAGGCGGGCGCGATGGAGGCCTATGCCCTGGGTCTGGGCGAGCCCCTGCGCATCTCGGCCGAGCATGGCGAGGGGATGGATGATCTCTACCGCGTGCTGATGCCCTTGGCCGACCAGATCGAGGCCGACCGGCCCGCCCCCATCGAGGCGGTGACCGACCTGGACATCTCGGAGGCCGAGGCCGAATCGGGAGAGGGGGCCGAGGACTGGCGCCCGACCGAGGCGCGGCCCCTGCAGCTGGCCGTGATCGGGCGCCCGAATGCGGGCAAGTCGACGCTGATCAACAAGATCCTGGGGCAGGACCGGTTGCTGACCGGCCCCGAAGCCGGGATCACCCGCGATTCGATCAGCGTGACGACCGAGTTCATGGGCACGCATATGCGGATCTTCGACACGGCCGGCATGCGCAAGCGCGCCCGCGTGACCGAGAAGCTGGAGAAGCTGTCGGTGGCCGACGGCCTGCGCGCCGTGCGCTTCGCCGAGGTGGTCGTGGTCCTGCTGGATGTCGAGATCCCCTTCGAGACGCAGGACCTGCGCATCGCCGATTTCGCCGAGACCGAAGGCCGCGCCGTCGTCATCGCGGTGAACAAGTGGGACACCGAGGACGACAAGTCCCACAAGCTGAACGAGATGCGCGCCAGCTTCGAGAAGCTTTTGCCGCAGCTTCGCGGTGCGCCGCTGGTGACCGTCTCGGCCAAGACCGGCAAGGGTCTGGACCGCCTGCACAACGCCGTCATCAAGGCGCATGAGGTCTGGAATCGCCGCGTGCCGACCGCGCGGCTGAACCAGTGGCTGGGCGCGATGACCGAAAGCCATCCGCCCCCGGCCCCCGGTGGTCGGCGGATCCGCCTGCGCTACATGACGCAGGTGAAGACGCGGCCCCCCGCCTTCATCGTCAAGTCGACGCATACGGACCAGATCCCGACCAGCTATCAGCGCTATCTGATCAACGGGCTGCGGGCCGATTTCGACATGCCGGGCACGCCGATCCGGCTGTTCTTCCGCGACCAGGGCGGCGAGAACCCGTTCAAGGCCAAGGCCACCAAGATCGTGCAGTCGGGCGCGCTGTCCAAGCACAAGAACCGCCAGAAGCCCAAGGGCAGCTGATCGGTCGGCAGGAAAGGGGGGCTGTCCGCCCCCCGTCCGGCAAGCGCCGGACTCCCCCCGAGGATACTTCGGCCAAGATGAAATCAGCTGGCGGCGCGGACCAGCACGGCGGCCATGGCCGAGATGCCCAGGATGGCCGCCAGCGCGATCATCGGGTCGCTGCCCATCGTGGTGACGGTCAGCGCGCAGAAGGCCCAGATGAGGGCTGCGGAATAGCCGATGCTGGGGCCGATCCAGATCTGCGCCGCCATGCCCACGGCCGCGCCGGGCAGGATCGCCAGCGCCGAGATGGCCTGCAGGGGCAGCCCGAAGCGGTCCGAGATGAGCCCCGCCAGCGCCGCCGAGGTCATCGCCGTGGCCCAGCCCGCCAGGAAGCCCACCGCCGGGCGATGCCGGCCCGCCGCGCGCCGGGCGCCGACCGTGGCGCAGATCGCGCTGATGGCGGTGGCGGCGGTCAGCAGCAGCGGCCGGTCCAGCATCAGGGGCCAGGCGGCGGCGCAGAGCATCGCGGTCGTCGTCAGCGGCCAGACGCGGGGACGTCCAGCCCGCGACAGCGGCTCGTCGGAGGGGTCCAGCCACTGGCCCACCGCATCCAGCAGCACCATCATCCAGACCGTGACCAGCAGCGCCCACATCAGCGGGTTGCCGGGGTTGAGGTAGATCTGCGGGATGGACAGCACGACGCTTGGCAGGGCGGGGCCGATCAGCGGGTCGCTTGGGGCCACCAGCGGGTCGGCGCCGCCATAGGCATAAGCGATCCCGGCGATCACGAAGATCACCGAGGCCGAAATCTGCAGGAGGGTGCCGAGCCGTGTCATGCAGGCCAACGCGCGCCGGCAGAGGCAGTTTCCCGGCTCGCGCAATCCTGTATCAGGCCAGGTCACCCTGCGCCGTCAGCCGCGACGCGCCCCGCAGGTAGGGATGGAGCACCTGCGGCAGCTGGACCGAGCCGTCGGCCTGCTGGCCGTTCTCCAGCACCGCGATCAGGGCGCGGCCCACGGCCAGGCCCGATCCGTTCAGCGTATGGACGAAATCGGGCTTGCCGCCGCCCTCGGGGCGATAGCGGGCATTCATGCGCCGGGCCTGGAAATCGCCGCAATAGCTGACGCTGCTGATCTCGCGATAGCGGTTCTGGCCGGGCAGCCAGACCTCCATGTCATGGGTGATCCGGGCGCCGAAGCCCATGTCGCCGGTGCACAAGACCAGCGTGCGATAGGGCAGCTCCAGCGCCTCGAGCACCGCCTCGGCGCAGCGGGTCATGCGATCGTGTTCGGCAAGTCCTGTCTCGGCATCGGTGATCGACACCATCTCGACCTTCTCGAACTGGTGCTGGCGCAGCATGCCGGTGGTGTCGCGGCCCGCGCTGCCCGCCTCGGAGCGGAAGCACTGGCTGTGGGCGACCATGCGGCGGGGCAGGGTCGCGTGATCGACCAGATCGCCATGCACGGTGTTGGTCAGCGTCACCTCGGAGGTGGGGACCAGCCACCAGCCCTCGCGGGTCTGATAGCTGTCCTCGCCGAACTTGGGCAGCTGGCCGGTGCCCAGCATCATCTCCTCCAGGACGAGGACGGGGGTCCAGGTCTCCTGCAGGCCGTGCTGGTCCACATGCAGGTCCAGCATGAACTGCGCCAGCGCGCGGTGGATGCGGGCGACGGCGCCCTTGAGGACCACGAAGCGGCTGCCCGACAGTTTCGTGCCCAGTTCGAAATCCATGCCGGGAACGACGCCCGCGATCTGGAAATGCTCGACCGGGGTGAAATCGGTCGTGGCCGGCGTGCCCCACCGGCGCAGCTCGACATTGTCGTTTTCGTCGCGGCCCTCGGGGACGTGGTCCAGCGGCAGGTTCGGGACACCCAGCAGCAGGTCGCGCAGCTGGCCGTCCAGATCGGCGGCCTCGGCCTGCATCCGGGCGATGTCCGCGCGGGACTGGGCCAGCAGCATGCGCAGGCGGTCGAACTCGGCCTCGTCGCCGCGCGCCTTGGCGGCACCCACGTCCTTGCTGGCGCGGTTCTGTTCGGCCTGCGCGGTCTCGGCCGCCTGGATGCGGGCGCGGCGGGCCTCGTCCAGCGATAGGATCTGCGCGGCCAGCCCGGTCAGGCCGCGGCGGGCCAGCGCGGCCTCGAAGGCGTCGGGATTGTCACGGATCGCACGGATGTCATGCATGGCGGCACCTTCACGGCAAATTGCGGTGCCGCCTGCCTAGCGCACCGCGTCCGCCGACAAAAGCCCGGCACGCGCCATCATCGCCGTCAGAACCGGATAAAAATGCGCCTGCCCGACATAGCCCTCGACCCGGCCCATTTCGGTGCCCATGGACAGCAGGATGAAGCTGGGGGTGATGCGCGGGCGGCGATCCAGCGCCAGACCGTCGGGATAGGGGCCGTCCACCTCGACCTGAAACAACGGCGCGGCGCGGCCCGCGACGGAGGCCGCATATCCCGGGCCGATCTCGGCCTGCCAGCGGCGGCAGTAATGGCAGCTGTCCGACCCGACCATCATCATCTGCCACGGATGCGCCCGCCAGTCCGGGGATGCCCCCGCCGCCCGGGCCAGGCCGGGCAGGGCCAGCGCTGACAAGAGGACCATGCGGCGGGACAGGGCGGGCATGGGCGGGGATCCTTGTCGCGGGGGGATGGGCCAAATCTAGGCGGCGGCCTGGCGGGGCACAAGGCCCGGGGCCTTGCGGGGATTGCCGCCCGCGCGGCGCTGGTCCACTCTGGCGAAAGGATGGACATGCCGGGGCGATGATGACGGGTTGCGACTGATGGACGATCTGCTGGCAGGCCTGACCGGGGGCGACCGCCGCGCCCTGTCGCGGGCGATCACGCTGGTCGAATCGACCCGCCCCGACCACCGCGCCCGGGCCGAGGCGCTGATCGCGGCGCTGCCCGACCGGCAGGCGCTGCGGATCGGCCTGTCGGGCACGCCGGGGGTGGGCAAGTCGACCTTCATCGAGTCCTTCGGGATGCGCCTGACCGACCAGGGCCTGCGCGTCGCGGTGCTGGCGGTGGACCCGTCCTCGGCCCGTTCGGGCGGCTCGATCCTGGGCGACAAGACGCGGATGGACTTGTTGTCGCGCAATCCCCGCGCCTTCATCCGGCCCAGCCCCTCCAGCGCGCATCTGGGCGGCGTCGCGCGGCGCACGCGCGAGGCGATCCGGCTGTGCGAGGCCGCGGGCCATGACATCGTGCTGATCGAGACGGTGGGGGTGGGCCAGTCCGAGACGCTGGTGGCGCAGATGTCGGACCTGTTCGTGCTGCTGCTGGCGCCCGCGGGCGGCGACGAGCTGCAGGGCGTGAAACGCGGCATCATGGAGATGGCCGACCTGATCCTGGTGAACAAGGCTGATGGCGACCTTCTGTCCACCGCGCGGCGCACGGTGGCCGATTACGCGGGTGCCCTGCGGCTGCTGCGCAAGCGCGTGCAGGACCCCGAGGGCTTTCCCAAGGCGCTGCCCGTCTCGGCCACGACCGGGGCGGGGCTGGACGAGGCGTGGGCGCAGATGCAGGCGTTGGCCGCATGGAGGCGCGATCAGGGCCATCTGGACCGCATCCGCGCGGGGCAGGCGCAGGACTGGTTCCTGTCGGAGCTGCGCCAGGGCCTGCTGGCGCAGCTGCAGACCCCCGCCGCCCGCCGCCGCATCGCGGATCTGGGCGGGCGCGTGGCCGAGGGCGCGGTGCCGCCAAGCGTGGCGGCGCGGCAGATGCTGGACTGGCTGGCCCATCCCAGGGACTCTTCGGATGTCCCGCCCGATTTGGCACCCCAGGGGCCACGCGAATCGGTCAGGGTGGACGGGACAGGAGGCTCCGGCGATGCGTGATCTGACCGACCATGACCAACTTTATGCGGCCCTGCTGGCGCGCGACCCGGCTTATGACGGGGTGGCGCTGGTGGGCGTCACCTCGACCGGGATCTTCTGCCGGCTGACATGCCCGGCCAGAAAGCCGCGCCCCGAGAACTGCCGCTGGTTCGGGACGGCCGCGCAGGCGGCCGCCGCCGGGTTCCGCCCCTGCCTGCGCTGCCACCCCGGGGACGGGGTGCCGCCCCTGGTCGCGCAGCTGACCGCCGCCCTAGCCGCACGTCCGGGCCATCGCTGGTCCGAGGGCGATCTGGCGGCCTTGGGGCACGACCCCTCGACCGTGCGGCGGGTGTTTCGCCAGCATCTGGGGCAAAGCTTCCTGCAGATGGCGCGGGCGGCGCGGCTGCGGCAGGGGATGGCCGCCCTGACACGGGGGGATGCGATGATCGAGGCGCAGCTGGAGGCGGGATTCGATTCGGCCTCGGGGTTCCGGGGGGCCTTCGCACGGCTCTTCGGGCATCCGCCGCATCTGATGCGGGGGGCGTCCGATCTGCGCGCCGACTGGATCGAGACGCCGCTTGGCGGGATGATCGCGATCGCGGACGACGCGGCGCTGCACCTGCTGGAATTCACCGACCGCAAGGCGCTGCCGCAGGGGCTGCGGCGGCTGTCGGCGCGGGCGGGCGGGCGCATCGGGCTGGGCCGGACCGCCGTCACCGACCGGACCGAGGCCGCGCTGCAGGCCTTCTTCGCGGGGCGCGAGGGGCGGCTGGACCTGCCGCTGCATCTGCACGGCACGCCCTTCCAGATGCGCGTCTGGCAGGAATTGCAGGCGATTTCCGCCGGACAGACCCGCAGCTATGGCCAACTGGCCTCGGCCATTGGCCGCCCCACGGCGGTCCGCGCGGTGGCGGCGGCCAATGGCGCGAACCGGCTGGCGCTGGTCGTGCCCTGCCACCGGGTGATCGGCACCGACGGCACGATGACCGGATATGCGGGCGGGCTGTGGCGCAAGGAACGGCTGATCGCGCTGGAACGGGCCTATGGCGCGGCCCCGGAATTGCCCCATGAGGCTTGACGCGGCCGTCCCGGCGCTGTAACCACCCGCGAACGGAATTCCGGGCGCTGCCTCGCGGCGCCCTTTCACATTGGGTCGACCCGGATCGGGAAAACCCGCATAGCCGAGACGAAGGAACACACCATGTCGCGCGTCTGCGAACTGACCGGCAAAGGCCCGATGAGCGGTAACAATGTCAGCCATGCCAACAACAGGACCCGTCGCCGGTTCCTGCCCAACCTGAACGAGGTCACGCTGCTGTCCGAGAAACTGGGCCGTGGCTACTCGCTCAAGATCTCGGCTGCCGCGCTGCGCTCGGTCGATCACCGGGGCGGCCTGGATGCGTTCCTGGCGAAAGCCAAGGATGCCGAGCTGTCGGACCGCGCGATGAAGATCAAGCGCGACCTGGTTAAGGCTGCCGCGGCGACCGCCGAGGCCTGATCCGGCGCCCGTCCAATCCTGCAGGGCCCTGCCGATCCGGCGGGGCTTTTGCATGTGGTCCGTGCGGGGCCTGCCCGCGCTGCGACCGATTGGCTGCTGACCCTGCCGCGCCCCCGGGCTAGATTGCCGCTCATGATCCGACCCTTGCCCCTGATCCTGATCCTTGTCGTGATGCTGACCAGCATCGGGCTGGGGGCTGCGCGGGGCACGGTGCGGTCGGGCGAGCAGATCGTGCTGTGCACCGGGCATGGCATCGTCACCATCGACCTCCCCGGCGACCAGGGCCGCCGCACCCATCTGTGCCCTGACATGGCCCTGTCGCTGCTGGCGGCCATCGGTCCCGCCGACGTGGCGCTGCCCCTGCGGGTGGGCCATGCCCGGGACGTGCGGCCCGACCGGGGCGCGGGGCAGGGGTCCGAAAGGCTGGGGCCGGTGCGGGTCCGGGATCCGCCGGGGGCGGGCTTCGCCTGACCCTTCCCCGAACGACCACCCAAGGACCCGACATGAAAACCCTGACCCTAGCCGCGATCGCGGCCCTTTTGCCCGTGGCCGCGCTGGCCCATGACGGCATGCACATCAACGACGCCTATGTCCGCAGCACCAACCCCCAGGTGGGCGCGGTCTTCCTGCAGCTGGAAAATCACCGGCAGGTGCCCTGCACCCTGCACTCGGTGACCACCGAGGCCGCCGAGCGGGCCGAGCTGCACACCCATCTGGAAGAGGATGGCGTGATGAAGATGGGCCGGATCGACGGTGGCATTCCCGTCGAGCCCGGGCAGACCCATGATCTGGCGCGCGGGGGCGATCACATCATGCTGCTGGGCCTGACCGATCCCCTGACCGATGGCGACAGCCTGACCCTGACCCTGGATTTCGGCGATTGCGGCACCGAAGAGGCTGAGGCCGTCGTCGACAACCAGCGCTCCCCCGAGGATGCGGCAGCGGCCTCGGAGGCCGACCCGCACGCCGGTCACTGACAGTCCGGGGGCGGTCCCGCGCGGGGCCGCCCTACCGCACTACCCGACCCGCGCGACCAGTTCGGCCGCGACCGGGCCCAGATGATTTACGATCAGTTCGACGCCCGCCGCCGAGGGGTGAACCCCGTCGCGCAGCAGCAACGGCCCCCGGTCGTCCGGGGCCACGGCGGCCAGCGGCGCATAAAGATCGGCCAGCAGCAGCGTATCGTGGCGCGCCGCCAGACGCGGCCAGATCTCGGCCCAGCCCCGTCGCCAGGCGGGATCGCCCCCCGGCGCATGGATCCCCACCAGCAGCACCGGCCGCCCGCCCGCGCCCGCCGTGGTCAGGATCGCGTCCAGGTTCGCCTCGCCAGCCGCGGGCTGCCAGCCGCGCAGCATGTCGTTGCCGCCCAGCTCGACGATGACCGCATCGGGCCGGTGGCGGCGCATCGAGAACTCGATGCGCACCCGCCCGCCCGTGGTCGTGTCGCCCGACAGCCCCCCGTCGATCAGCTGCGCGGGTCGCCCGGCGGCGGCCAGCCAGTCTGAGAGCTGCGGCACCAGCCCCTCGGCCCGGCCCAGCCCGTAGCCCGCCGTCAGGCTGTCCCCAAAGCACAGGATGCGGGGCAGCGCGGCCGGCTGCGCCCAGCCCGGCCGGGCCAGGGGCAGGGCGGCGGTCAGGGCCAGAAGACGGCGTCGGGTCAGGGTCATGCGGCTCTCCTCAGGCGCAGGGCATTGCCCACCACGAAGACCGAGGACAGCGCCATCGCCCCCGCCCCCAGCATCGGCGACAGCTGCGGCCCGCCGAAGGGCACCAGCACCCCCATGGCCACCGGGATCAGCGCGACATTGTAGGCGAAGGCCCAGAACAGGTTCTGGCGGATGTTGCGCATCACCGCCCGCGACAGCCGGATGGCGCGCACGACGCCGGTGGGATCGCCCGACATCAGCACCGCATCCGCCGATTCGATGGCGATGTCGGTGCCGGTCCCGATGGCGATGCCGGTCTCGGCGGCGGCCAGGGCGGGGGCATCGTTGATGCCGTCGCCCACGAAGACGCTGCCCGGCCCCATCGCGCGGATCGCGACCAGCTTGTCCTCGGGCGACAGGCCCGCCTCGACCCGGCCGATCCCAAGCCGCGCACCCACGGCCCGCGCCGTGGCGGGCAGGTCGCCCGACAGCATCACGGTCTGCAATCCCATCGCCTGCAGGGCGGCGATGGCCTTCACCGATTCGGGGCGCTCGGGATCGGCCAGCGCGAAGCTGGCGACATGGGTGCCATCCACGGCCAGATGCACCGGCGTCGCGCCTTCGGAGGCCGCCTGGTCCGCCCGGGCCATCAGAGCCGGGACCGGGGCGATGCCCGCGGCCTCCAGCGCGGCACGGTTGCCGATGCGCAGGGCCTGCCCCTCGACCCGGGCCGACAGGCCAAGGCCCGGCGCGGCGGTCACCTCGTCCGCCGGGGGCAGGTCCAGGCCCTGCGCCTCGGCCAGGATGGCGGCGGCCAGGGGATGCTCGGACCGCGCCTCGGCGGCGGCGGTCAGGCGCAGGGCTTGGTCGCCGGCGATCCCTGCGGTCCAGATCGCGGTGACGCGGGGCCGCCCCTGCGTCAGCGTGCCGGTCTTGTCGAAGCCCACGATGCGGGCCGAGGCCAGCTTCTGCAGCGCGTCGCCGCGCCGGAACAGCACGCCCAGCTGCGCGCCCCGCCCGCTGCCGACCATGATCGAGACCGGCACCGCCAGCCCCATGGCGCAGGGGCAGGCGATGATCAGGACCGAGACCGCCGCCACGACCGCATGGCCCAGATCGGGGCCGAAGCCCAGCCACAGCGCGAAGGTCAGCAGGGCCAGCGCCATGACCACGGGCACGAAGACCCGCGTCACCCGGTCGACCAGCGCCTGCACCGGCAGCCGCGCGGCCTGCGCCTCCTCGACCAGCGCCACGATGCGCGACAGGACCGTGTCCGACCCGGTCGCGGTGACGCGATAGGTCAGCGCGGACAGGCCGTTGACCGTGCCCCCGGTCACCGCATCGCCCGGCACCTTGGCGGCGGGTACCGGTTCGCCGGTCAGCATGGATTCGTCGATCGGCCCCGAGCCTTCGGTCAGGATGCCGTCCAGCGCCACGCGCTCCCCGGGGGCCAGCCGGACCAGATCGCCGGGGCGCAAGTCGGCCACGGCGACCTTGACGGGCCGGCCGTCACGCAGCGCGGTCGCCTCGTCCGGGGTCAGGGCCACCAGCGCGCGGATCGCGGCGCCCGCCTGACCCTTGGCGCGGGCCTCCAGCCAGCGTCCGGTCAGGATCAGCGTGACGATGACCGCCGCCGCCTCGAACCAGACCTGCCGCGAGGCTTCGGGCACCAGCTGCGGCGCCAGCGTCACCACACTCGAGAAGGCGAAGGCGGTTCCGGCGCCAAGTGCGACCAGGCTGTTCATCTCGGGCGCGCCGCGCAGCAGCGCCGGGATGCCGGTGGTGAAGAACCGCCGCCCCGGCCCGGCCAGCACCGCCAGAACCAAGACCATCTGCGCCAGCCACAGCGCCTGCATCGGCACCAGCCCGTGCAGCCAGTGGTGGACGGCGGGGACCAGATGGCCGCCCATCTCGACCGCGAAGACGGGCAGGGTCAGCAGGGCGGCGGTCAGCACCGCCCGGCGCAGCGCGGGAACCTCGTCCGGCGGCGGGGCGGCGGGGCCGTCCTGCATCACGACCGCCGGATAGCCCAGATCGGTGACGATCCGCGCCAGCGCCTGCGGGGTCAGGCCGGGGGCATGGGTCACCCGGGCCCGGTGGGTGGCCAGGTTCACCTGCGCCTCCGCCACGTCGGGGCGCGCCGACAGCGCCCGCCCCACCCGGCCGGAACACGAGGCGCAGCTCATCCCCTCGATGCTCAGCCGGGTGACGGGCAGGGTGGCGGGATAGCCCGCATCGGCCAGCGCCGCCTGCACCTGGGGCAGGGTGGCGCCGTCCAGGGTCACGCGGGCCTGTTTCGTGACGGGATTGACCGAGATCTCGCCAAGGCCCGGCAGGGCGGTCAGCGCACGGGTGACGCGGGCGGCACAGGCGCCGCAGCTGATGTCGGGGATGGGCAGGTCAAGACGGGTCGCAGGGGTCATGTCGATTTCCACTGAGGATGCGGGTCGGGCGCAGATCCTTCAGGGACGCGGGGGCGCTTGCGGGCGCAGGGGGGCCATATCGGGCAGGTCGCGGCGGCTTGGGGCCGCAAGATGTCCGTCCCGGTCGGGCCGGGGCCGGGGCACGGGCCGCGCCAGCCGGGGACGGGCGGTCATGTGACAGCGGCAGGCCCGGTCGCCCCGGCCCCGGCAGCGATGCGCCAGGCGGGCCGCCGCGCGCCGGGCGGGTTGGCAGGCCTCGGGGGCGGGACGGGCATGGGGGCAGCTCATGGAGGGGAAGATGTGGCCGCGATGCCCGCTGGTCAAGCCCGCCGGGTCCCGAATGGCCCCGCAACAGCGTCGTGAGTTGCGGGCGGGGGCGGTTTGGCTGTATCCGGGGAGCCAACGACAACCGGACGAGGACCCCGCCATGAACCGTCGTCAGATCATCTC
Source organism: Paracoccus liaowanqingii (assembly GCF_004683865.2). Classification (NCBI taxonomy): domain Bacteria; kingdom Pseudomonadati; phylum Pseudomonadota; class Alphaproteobacteria; order Rhodobacterales; family Paracoccaceae; genus Paracoccus; species Paracoccus liaowanqingii. Next base: position 540,075 of record NZ_CP038439.1, read on the forward strand.
CCTGGCCGCCCTGCTGGCCGCCGCCCCGGCGCTGGCGATGGCGCAGGCCGCTCCCGCAGCCCCGGCCGCCGCCGCGGTTCCCGCGGTCGATCCCTATGCGCCGGTCGAGGTCGCCATCCGCAACGATTTCGAGGTCGGCAGCATCGTCGTCGTCAGCCGCGACTTTTTCCTGTATCACGTGACGGCGCCGGGTCGGGCGGTGCGCTATGGCGTGGCCGTGGGCACGGCCGAGCTGGTCTGGAAGGGCAAGGCCACCATCGGGCGCAAGGTCGAATGGCCCAGCTGGCGCCCCACCAACGACATGATCGAGCGCAACCCCGACGCCTATCAGCAATATGCCGACGGCATGCCGGGCGGGCCGCAGAACCCCCTGGGGGCCCGCGCGCTGTACCTGTATGACGATCGCGGCAACGACACCGCGATCCGCATCCACGGCACGACGCAGCCCGGCTCGATCGGCCAGGCCGTGTCGAACGGCTGCCTCAGGATGCGCAACGAGGCGGTGATCAGCCTCTTCGACCAGGTGCCACTCGGCACGCCCGTCTACGTCTTCTGACCTTGACGCTGCGACTGGCCGGCCTGTCGGACCCCGCGCTGGCGGGGTTCGACCAGATCATCGACGTGCGTGCCCCCGCCGAATTTGCCGAGGATCACCTGCCGGGCGCGATCAACCTGCCCGTGCTGGATGACGAGGAACGCGCCCGCGTGGGCACGATCTACAAGCAGGTCTCTCCGTTCGACGCGCGCAAGATCGGCGCGGCGCTGGTCGCGGTCAATTCGGCCCGCCACATCACCGGCACGCTGATGGACCGGGGGGGCGCGTGGCGTCCCTTGGTCTATTGCTGGCGGGGCGGGCAGAGATCGGGCAGCTTCGCCACGATCCTTGGCCAGATCGGCTGGCGCGTGGGCCGGATCGAGGGCGGCTACAAGGCCTGGCGCGCGCTGGTGGTCGAACGGGTGCAGAACGGCCCGGTGCCGTCGCCGGTGGTGGTGCTGGACGGCAATACCGGCAGCGCCAAGACCGCGATCCTGCAGCGGCTGGCCGCGCGGGGGCATCAGGTGATCGACCTGGAGGGGCTGGCCAACCATCGCGGCAGCCTGTTCGGTGCCATGCCCGGCGGCCAGCCCAGCCAGAAGATGTTCGAGGGGCGCCTGGCCCTGGCGATGGAGAGGCTGGACCCCGCCCGCCCGGTGCTGGTCGAGGCCGAGAGCAGCCGCATCGGCGTGGTCAACGTGCCCAAGGCGATGTGGCAGGCGATCTGCGCCGCGCCGCGCCTGCAGATGCAGGTGCCGGTCGAGGCCCGCGCCGCCTTCACCGCCGCCAGCTATGGCGACATGGTCGAGGATCCCGCCCGCGTGGCCGGCATCCTGGACCTGCTGGCGCCCCTGCATCCCGCCGAGCGGCTGGAGGACTGGCGCGCGATGCTGGCCCGGCAGGATTGGCAGGCCCTGTCCGAGGGGCTGCTGCGCCATCATTACGACCCGCGCTATCAGCGTCACCGGATGCGCCACGAGGACGGGCGCGGCGGGACCGTCGCGATCGCGACGCTGGCCGATCTGGACGCGGCGACAGGCGCCGTCGAGGACGGGCTGCGGCGCTTGGGCGGCTGAGGGCTGTGCCTGTGGCGCGCGCCGATGCCTCCGGCGGGGATCTTTTCGGACCGCCGCAGGGGCGGGTCTTCAGGCGGCGTCGCGCAGGAAGCGGCGCAGCACGCGTTCCAGCTTGGCCGCGCCCAGGGGGGCCATGGCCTTGGTGTGGTCGTGGCTGATCGCCTCGTCCGAGAGGCCCGCGCCCATGTTCGTGACGACCGAGATGGCTGCCGTCCGCAGGCCCAGGAAGCGCGACAGGATGATCTCGGGGACCGTCGACATGCCGACCGCGTTGGCGCCCAGGATGCGGGCGGCGCGGATCTCGGCCGGGGTCTCGAAGCTGGGGCCCGAGAACCAGCAATAGACGCCCTCGGGCAGATCCACCCCCTCGGCCTGCGCCGCAGCCGACAGGGCCGCGCGCATCCGGGCGTCATGGGCGTCGGTCATCGGCACGAAGCGCGCGTCGGTGGCCTCTCCGATCAGGGGGTTGGTGCCCGCGAAGGCGATGTGGTCGTTGAGCAGCATCAGCCCGCCGGTGGGAATGTCGGCGCGCAGCGAGCCCGCCGCATTGGTCAGGATCAGTTTTTCGCAGCCAAGCGCGGCCAGGGTCTCCAGCGGCAGGCGCATCGCATCCGCCCGGCCCCGTTCGTAGTAATGCGACCGGCCCCCGAAGACCGCGACGCGCCTGCCCTCCAGCTGGCCGATGACCAGCTGCGGGACATGGCCCGAGACGCCCGCATGGGGAAAGCCCGGCAGGTCATCGTAGGGGATCGCCACGCCCTGAACCTGCGCCGCCAGATGGCCCAAGCCCGAGCCGAGGATCAGGCCATAGTCCGGGGCCTGGTCTCCTGCGCGCTCGCGGATCAGCGCGGCCAGATCAGCGCTCCTTGACATAGGGCTCTCCTCCGGCGCGGGGGGGGATGGCGCGGCCCACGAAGCCCGCCAGGATGATCACCGTCAGGATGTAGGGCAGCGCGTTCATGAACATCGACGGCACCACGACGACTCCCAGATCCAGATTGGGATAGAGGTTGGCTATCGCCTCGAGAAGGCCGAAGAGGAAGGTCGCGAACAGGGCCTGCCAAGGCCGCCACTTGGCGAAGATCAGCGCGGCCAGCGCGATGAAGCCGCGGCCCGCCGTCATCTCCTTGACGAAACCCGCCGAGAGGCCGGTGGCCAGATAGGCGCCCGCGATGCCGCAGAGGATGCCCGCGATGGCCACCGCCGTGTAGCGCAGCCGCGTGACCGAGATCCCCGCCGTGTCGACCGAGGCCGGGTTTTCGCCCACCGCCCGCAGCCGCAGCCCGAAGCGCGTGCGATAGAGCACCAACCAGGTGATCGGCACCATCGCGAAGGCCACATAGACCAGGATCGTCTGGCCCGAGATCAGGCCCGAATAGATCGGCCCCAGCAGGGGCACGTCGCGTAGGGCTTCGGCGCCGGGCAGGGTGATGGGGCCGAACCGGCCCGCGCCGGTCAGGGCGGGCGTGCGGCCGCCCAAGCCGAAGGCGTTCTGCCCGATCAGCACCGTCAGCCCCGAGGCCAGGAAGTTGATCGCCACGCCCGAGATCAGCTGGTTGCCCATGAAGGTGATCGAGGCCAGCCCGTGGATCAGCGACAGCGCCAGCGACCCGCCGATGCCCGCCGCCAGCCCCAGCCAGGCGCTGCCGGTGATGTAGGCGACCGAGGCGGCGGTGAAGGCCGCCATCAGCATCTTGCCCTCCAGCCCGATGTCGAAAACGCCGGCGCGTTCGGAATAAAGCCCCGCCAGACAGGCCAGCAGCAGCGGCGTCATCAGGCGCAGCGCGCTGCCGATGCCCTGCTGGGCGGCGGCGCCGTCGGCCAGCGCCCAGACCACGCAGATCCCCAGCACCAGGATCGCGATCAGCGATTCGCGGATGTTCATTTCACCGCCCCCCGGCTGGTGCGGCGCATGGTCAGGAACAGCCGCTCCAGCGGCATGCGGACCATGTTGTCCAGCGCCCCGGTGAAGAGGATCACAAGCGCCTGGATGACGATGATCAGCTCGCGCGGGATTGAGGTCCACAGGGCCAGCTCTCCGCCGCCCTGATAGAGGAACCCGAAGAGCAACGCCGCCAGCAGGATGCCAAGCGGGTGGTTGCGGCCCATCAGGGCCACCGCGATGCCGATGAAGCCCGCGCCCTCGACCGCGTTCAGGACCAGACGTTCCGCCTCGCCCATGACGTTGTTGATGGCCATCATGCCCGCCAGCCCGCCCGAGATAAGCATGGCGATGACGGTGATCCAGACCGGGTTGATGCCGGCATAGACGGCGCCGGGTTCGGACCGGCCCAGCACGCGGATCTGATAGCCAAGCCGCGTGCGCCAGATCAGCACCCAGATCAGGAAGCAGGCCGCCAGCGCCACCAGGAAGGTCACGTTGACGGGCGAGTTGCGGCCCCAGTCAAAGCCCATCGCGGCGGCGATGTCGGTCAGGGCGGGCAGGTTGGTCGCCTCGGGGAAGCGGGCCGAGGCCGGGTCCATGCTGCCCACCGGGCGCAGCTGGTTGACCAGCACATAATTCAGCAGGGCGGCGGCGATGAAGTTGAACATGATCGTCGTGATCACGATATGGCTGCCGCGCTTGGCCTGCAGGAAGGCGGGCAGGAAGGCCCAGGCCGCCCCGAAGGCCGCGGCCCCCACCATCGCCACCGGCAGGGCGATCGCCCAATGCGGCAGCGGCAGGTACAGAAGGACCAGCGCGACGCCCAGGCCCCCCATCGCTGCCTGCCCCTCGCCGCCGATGTTGAAGAGGCTCGCGTGATAGGCGACCATCACGGCCAGCCCGGTGAAGACGAAATTCGTCGCGTAATACAGCGTGAACCCCCAGCCATAGCTGGACCCCAAGGCGCCTTCGACCATCGTGGTCAGCGCCATCCACGGGCTTTCCCCGATGGCCAGGATCACCAGCGCCGAGATCCCCATGGCGAGGATCAGAGAGATCAGCGGCGTCAGGATCACGTCGGCCCATTTCGGCATCTTGTCCATCAGGCGCGTCCTCGTGGCAGTTCGTCGACATGGGCGACCTCGGGCGGAATGCCGGCCTCCGCAGGGATATGGTCGGTGTCGGTGACGCCCGCCATCAGCAGGCCCAGTTCGCCCGTTGTGGTCTGGCCGGGCAGGCGCTCGCCCATGATGCGGCCGTCGAACATCACCGCCACGCGGTCGGACAGGGCCAGGATCTCGTCCAGCTCGACCGAGACCAGAAGGATCGCCTTGCCCGCGTCGCGGAGCGCGACGATCTGCTTGTGAATGAACTCGATCGCGCCGATATCCACGCCGCGCGTGGGCTGGCCGATCAGCAGCAGGTCGGGATTGCGCTCGATCTCGCGCGCCACCACGATCTTCTGCTGGTTCCCGCCCGAGAAGTTGCGCGCCGCCAGGTGGCAGTCGCGGGGGCGCACGTCGAACCGCTCCATCTTGGCCTGCGCGTCGCGGCGGATGGCGTCGTTGTCCATCAGCCAGCCCTTGTTGAACTCGGGCGCGTCATGCCAGCCGAAGGCCACGTTCTCCCATGCGGTGAAATCCATGATCAGCCCCTCGACCTGACGGTCCTCAGGGATGTGGCCGATGCCGTCGCGGCGGCGCTGTCCGGCGTCGCAGCCCGCGCCCGACAGGGGCAGGGGGGTGCCGTTCATCCGGGCACTGCCGCCGATCCGGGCGCCCTTCTCAGGGTATCCGCCCAGGATCTCCAGCAGCTGCGTCTGGCCGTTGCCGCTGACGCCCGCGATGCCCAGGATCTCTCCGGCGCGGATGTCCAGGCTGATGCCGCGCAGGCGCTCGACGCCCTCGGCATCGCGCATGGTCAGGTCGCGGACCTCCAGCACCGGGGCCTGGGGCCGCGCCGGGGTCTTGTCCACGTTCAGCAGGACCTTGCGGCCCACCATCAGTTCGGCCAGCTGCTCGGGGCTGGTCTCGGACGTCTTGACCGAGGCCACCATCTCGCCGCGGCGCATGACCGAGACGTTGTCGGTGATCTCCATGATCTCGCGCAGCTTGTGGGTGATCAGGATGATCGTCTTGCCCTCGGCCTTCAGCCCTTCCAGGATGCGGAACAGGTGGTCGGCCTCGGCGGGGGTCAGCACGCCCGTGGGCTCGTCCAGGATCAGGATGTCGGCCTGGCGGTACAGCGCCTTGAGGATCTCGACCCGCTGCTGGTGGCCCACGGACAGGTTCTCGACCGTCTCGTCGGGATCGACGCTCAGCTGATAGTCGGCGGCCAGCTGCTTCAGCACGCCGCGCGCCTTGGACAGCGACGGGCGCAGCAGGGCGCCGTCCTCGACCCCCAGGATGACGTTTTCCAGGACGGTGAAGTTCTGCACCAGCTTGAAATGCTGGAAGACCATGCCGATGCCCGCGCGGATCGCGGTCTGGCTGTCGGCGATGGTGACGGGCGTGCCGCCCACCAGGATCTCGCCCGCATCGGGCTTGTAGAATCCGTACAGGATCGACATCAGCGTCGACTTGCCCGCGCCGTTCTCGCCGATGACGCCGTGGATGGTGCCGCGCGGCACGGTCAGGTTGATGTCGCGGTTCGCCTGAACCGCGCCGAAGGCCTTCGAGATGCCGCGCAGCTCGATGGCAGCGGGGGCGGCCGCAGCGGACCGCCCCCCCATCGCATCGCCTGCAGCCGTCATCAGGACGCCGGGCAGGCGTTGTCGGTCATGTAGTCATGGACCGCGATCTCGCCCGACGAGATGCCCGCCTTGGCCTCGTCCACGGCGGCCTGCATCTCGGCCGTCACCAGGTCGGCGTTGGACTCGTCCACCGCCACATCCACGCCGGCGGCGGCCAGGTCCATGACCCGGATGCCCGGCTCCAGATCAGCGCCCGCCACGAAGGCCTCATAGACGGCATTGTCCACGCGCTTGACCATCGAGGTCAGCACCTGCCCCGGATGCAGCGCGTTCTGGTTGCTGTCCACGCCGATGGACAGGATGCCCTCGTCCGCCGCGGTCTGCAGGATGCCGATGCCGGTGCCGCCCGCCGCGGCATAGATCACGTCGGCGCCCTGCGAGATCTGGGCGCGCGTCAGCTCTCCGCCGCGCACCGGGTCGTTCCAGGCGGCGGGGGTCGTGCCGGTATAGTTGATCAGTACGCTGCCCTCGGGCTGGACCGACTTGAAGCCTTGGGCGAAGCCGCATTCGAACTTGTGGATCAGCGGGATGTCCATGCCGCCGATGAAGCCGACGGTGCCGGATTCCGAGGCCATGCCGGCCATGATCCCGGCCAGATAGCTGCCCTGCTCCTCGGTGAAGACGACCGACTGCACGTTCGGCGCCTCGACCACCATGTCGATGATCGCGAACTTCGTGTCCGGATAGTCGCCCGCCACCTGCGTCAGCACGTCGCCGAAGGCGAAGCCGGTCATGACGATCGGGTTCGATCCCGATTCCGCCAGACGGCGCAGGGCCTGCTCGCGCTGCGCCTCGGACTGCATCTCCAGCTCGCGATAGGTGCCGCCGGTCTCCTCGACCCACCGGGCGGCGCCCATGTAGGCGGCCTCGTTGAAGGACTTGTCGAACTTGCCGCCCAGATCATAGATCAGGGCCGGATCGGCCAGGGCCGCGCCCGCCGTCAGACCGGTCAGGGCCGCACCCGCCAGAAGCGATTTCATCAGGGACATCAAGGAACCTCATCCTGTTTTTCACGGGCGATTCAACGGGCCCGTCGATGGCCCGATTAGGGCGCATCGGTCGGGGTCGGTCAACCGCCTTCTTGGGTGGCACGCAGCGTCAGGCGCATCACGATCGCATCCGTCGCAGGCCCGTAATATCGCCGCCGCGTCCCGGCTTCCACCCAGCCCGTGACGGAATAGAGCCGGCGCGCCGCAAGGTTGTCCGCCGCGACCTCCAGAAAGGCAGTCGCCGCGCCCATGGCCTGTGCCCTGCCTGCGAAGAAGGCAATCAGCCGCCGCCCCGTGCCCCCCGCCGCGCCTCGGGCGCGACCGCGATGGTCAGCAGTTCAGCCTCGTCCGCGACCGCGCGGCCCAGCAGGAAGCCCTGCGGTTCGGTCAGCAGGAAACTGCCGGGCAGGGCGATGAGACTTTCGAATTCCGCCGCCGACCAGGGCCGGGGCAGGGTGAAGCAGCGCGCATGCAGCAGCGCCAGCGCCTGCGGGTCGAAGGACGCCCGCGGGTCGTCCCCGATCCCCGGGCCGGCGGGGGTGCCTGCCAGGCCGCCCGTCACGGCAGGATGACCGGAGGCGCCTCGCGGGCGGGGGCGGCATCCGCCGCGCGCAGGTATTGCGGTGCCGGGCGCGGCTGCGGGCTGTCCGAGCGCAGGGCGGCCAGGCGCGCCACGCCCTCGGCGATCCCCACCACCGGCGCCGCCGGTGCGGGGCCGGGCGGCAGCGCATCGGCGGCAGCCTGCTGCGGGCGGCTTTCGGCCGGGGCCTTGGGGTCGTCGGCCGTGAAATCCTGCCAGATCACCTCGCCGCGGCGGCCGGGGATCACCACGCGGCAGGGCCGGACCTGCCCGAAGGCCAGCGCCTCGGGGGCGCCCACGCCGATGGCCGGGATGCGCAGCGCCACCGCCAGGCCGCGGGCCGCCGCCACCCCGACCCGGATGCCGGTGAAGTTTCCGGGGCCGGTGCCCACCCCGATCACGTCCAGATCGCGCCAGCCCAGACCGGCCTCGACCAGCAGTTCCTCCAGCATCGGCATCAGCCGTTCGGCCTGGCCCTTGGCCATGTCCTCGTGGCGCGCGGCGACCAGCGCCCCGCCCTGCAACAAAGCGGCCGCGCAATGCGCGGCCGATGTATCGAAGCCCAGAACGATCAGATCAGGCAACGGGCCGGACCTCGACCACCTCGGGGATGTAATGGCGCAGCAGGTTCTCGATCCCCATCTTCAGCGTCAGGGTCGACGAGGGGCAGCCCGCGCAGGCGCCCTGCATGTGCAGGTAGACGATGCCCCGGTCGAAGCCGTGGAAGGTGATGTCGCCGCCATCCTGCGCCACGGCGGGCCGCACGCGGGTGTCCAGCAGCTCCTTGATCTGGCCCACGATCTCGGCATCCGGGCCCGCCTCATGGGCGGCATGTCCGGCGCTTTCGGGGGCCGCGCCCTCGATGGCCGGGGCGCCCGACTGGAAATGCTCCATGATCGCGCCCAGCACCGACGGCTTGAGATGGTCCCAGGCTGCCGCATCGGCCTTGGTCACGGTCACGAAGTCGCGGCCCAGGAAGACCCCGGTCACGCCCTCGACGGCGAAGATGCGCCGCGCCAGGGGCGACGAGGCCCCGGTGTCGGGCGAGGGGAAATCGGCGGTGCCGCTGCCCAGCACCGATTCACCGGGCAGGAATTTCAGCGTCGCGGGGTTCGGCGTCGTCTCGGTCTGGATGAACATGGGGGCGCTCCTTTGATCCCTGATATGGCTATCGGGGCCTCTCGGGTCAACCCGCGGGGGGCCTCAGGTGATCGCTTCCAGCCGGTCCTTGGACAGGTCCCCCGGGACCAGCGTGATCGCGCAGGGCAGGCTGGCCGGATCGCGCATCAGCCGGGTCAGAACCGGGTTGGTGCTGCTTTTGTCGGCAGACAGGCCCAGCACCACGACGCCGATCTCGCCGTCCTCGGTGATCTGCGCCAGAAGCGCCTCGGCGGTGTCGCCCTCGCGGATGACCAGCTCGGGCTCGATCTTGGGGCGCGAGCGCATCCACTTGGCGAAGACCTCGAAATGCGCCTCGATCCGCTCGCGCGCCTCGGCTCGCATCACGTCCGCCACGCCGAAGCCATGCTGGATTTCCTCGGTCGGGATGACCGACAGGATCACCACCGCGCCCTGCGACTTCGCCGCCCGCATCGCGGCGAAGCGCATTGCGTTCAGGCATTCCCGGCTGTCGTCCAGAAGGACCAGAAATTTCCGCATGCTGTCGGCGCCGCCCCCATCGTCCTGTCCCCGGACAGTGGCCGATGTGCCATGCCCGCGCAAGGGAGTGCGCGCCTTTCCGCCGGGGCGGTTTCCAATCCGCCCAAGCTGTGCTAGCGCCAGAAAGGCCCAGAGGGCCAAGGAAAGACGCAAGGCGGGCAGGAGTCGTGACGATCCACCATGATTGGGACAATACGGATGCGACGCAGCTGCGGGCGCTGACCTCGCCCAAGATGGCGTGGTTCATCGGCGAGGCCACGGCCCCCGGCGTCAATCCCATGCCCCGGTCCAAGCGCGCCTTCGACATCGTCCTGGCTTTGCTGCTGCTGATGCCCCTGTCGCTGGTGATGCTGGCCGTGGCGGGCGCGCTGCTGATCCTGCAGGGACGCCCGATCTTCTATGCGGCGCACCGGATGCGCGGGCCGAACCAGCCCTTCACGCAGTGGAAGTTCCGCACCATGCTGTTCGAGCAGGACGACTTCGGCGCGACCGGCGCGCACAAGCACTGGCGCATCACGCCGATGGGTCGCTTCCTGCGCCGCTCGCGCATCGACGAGCTGCCGCAGCTGTTCAACATCCTCTTCGGCGACATGAGCTTTGTGGGCCCCCGCCCGCCGCTGCGCGAATATGTCGAACGCTTTCCCGCCGTCTACGGGCAGGTGCTGCATTCGCGCCCCGGCGTCACCGGCCTCGCCACGCTGATCTATCACCGCCACGAGGATCGGATCCTCGCGCGCTGCAAGTCCGCCGCCGCGACCGAGGCCGCCTATTACCGCCGCTGCCTGCCCGCCAAGCTCAAGATCGACCTGATCTATCAGCGCCATCGCAGCATGCGGCTGGACCTGTGGATCCTGTGGAGCACGCTCAAGATCGTGATCTCGCGCCGCGACGAACGTCCGCGCCGCCGCCGGGGCGCGCAGACCTACCTGCCCGTCGGCCCCTCGCCGCGCGCCCGCAAGACGCCCACTACACGCTAGGCAAACGGGTCGCGCGGATAGCCGACCCCGGTCAGGTACAGCCCCTGCGGGGGGCAGACCGGGCCGCAGGCCGCGCGGTTCCGTGCCGCCAGCGCCTCGGCCACCCGCGCGGGCGGCCATGATCCCGCGCCCACCCGTTCCAGCGTGCCCACGATCGATCGGACCTGATTGTGCAGAAAGGACCGCGCGCGCAGCGAGAACCGGTATTCCGTCCCCTGCGGGACCTCGGCCGTCTCGATCCCGATCTCGTCCAGCGACTTGACCGGGCTGCTGGCTTGGCACAGCGAGGACCGGAAGGTGGTGAAATCGTGCCGCCCGATCAGATGGGCCGCGCCGGCGCGCATCGCGTCCACGTCCAGCGGGTTCAGCACCTGCCAGACCCGGCCCTTCAGATGCGTCACCGGCGCCCGCCGCGCCACCAGCCGGAACAGATAGCGCCGCTCCTGCGCCGAGAAGCGGGCGTGGAAGTCGTCTTCGACCCGCGCCGCCTGCAGGATCGCCACGGGGGCGGGCTTCAGGTGCCAGTTCAGCGCCTCGGACAGGCGGAACGGATCCCAGTCCCGGTCCAGATCGGCATGGGCCACCTGTCCCGTCGCATGCACGCCCGCATCGGTGCGCCCGGCGGCGGCGATGCGGCGCCCGGCAAAGCCCGGATCCAGCCGCGCCAGGGCCGTTTCCAGCGCGCCCTGCACCGAGGGCTGATCGGCCTGCGCCTGCCATCCGGCGAAGGGGGCGCCGTCATATTCGACCTGCAGGGCAAAGCGCGGCATCAGTCGCGCGGCACCTTGGGCGCGGGGACGGGCATGCGCAGCAGCTCGTCCAGCGTCTGCGCCTCCTGGCTCTGCAGGGCGGGGCGATCCTCGGGCGAGACGCGGGTCGCGGCGCCGGTCAGCCCCTCGCGGGCCAGCCGGTCGCGCAGCACCGACATCTCGATGTCCAGCGCATCGCGGTCGCCGTCCAGCAGCCGGTCGGCCCGGGCGATGAAGTCGCGCTCCAGATCGTCCAGGAAGGTCTCGTAATCGGCGCGGGCGCGCTGGTCGCGGGTCTGGGCGTAAAGATCGGCAAAGCGGATCGTCGCGTCCCGGGCGCCCATCAGATAGACCCCCAGATAGCGGCGCGCCGAACTCAGCCCGCCGGGATTGTCGCGCACCCGGTCGAAGAGGTGCCGGACGCTGGCGTCGAACACGGCCACCCGCGCCTCCAGCCGCCGGTCGCCGCTGCGCGCGATGGCCTCGCGCATCTGCGCCAGATGCCCCTCGGCCTCGTCGATCATCGTCTCGGCGCGGCCCTGCTGGAAGCTGTCCACATCCCCGCGGCCCTTGTCGCGCCAGGGATCCAGCCCGAACGACAGTTGGTGCAGCGCCAGCCCCGCCGCGCCGATCATGCCGGCCTCGGCCCAGACCCCCGGCTCGGCGGCGCCCAGCCCGATGCCCAGGGCCGCCATGACCCCGCCGAACAGCTTCCTTGGGATGGCCGGGCGCTTGGCCACGCGGCGGGCCTGATAGGCGGCCTGCGCCACCAGGCCCTCGCGGGTCATGTACATGCCGCTGGCCACCAGCCCGAAGGCCGCCAGATCGGTGACCATGCCGGTCGCGCCCTGGAAGAACGCCCCCAGCAGGAAGGGCGAGGCCGCCAGCGTGATCCATTTCGGCCGCCCCTCATGCGGGTGGCGCGGCGTCGGCGGCAGGGCCGCGCGCGGCGGACCATCGGGCAGGTTGTTCTTCAGCAGGCTGTCGGGCGAGAACCGCCCCGTGATGCGCTTTCCCATGATGCCCTCAGCCCGCGCCCGCCAGCGAGGCGTACAGCGTCAGCATCAGCAGCAGGTAGAAGCTCAGCCGACTTCCGGCATTGCGTGACATGGGCATCCTTTCGCGGCATTCGAAGGCCCTTATATCGGCATCCCCGCGGCGATTTCAAACAGGCCGCGGAAACAGCCGGTCCAGCGCCGCCGCCAGCGCCGTGTCGTCCTGCAGGGCCAGCCGCACGGGCAGGGCCATGACCTTGGACCGGAAGGCGCGGGGCAGGCGGGCGGCGTCCTTTTCGGTGGTGACCAGCTGGGCGCGCGCGCGGCGGGCCTCGGTCTCCAGCCGGGTCAGCAGGGCGGGGGTGAAGGGCTGGTGATCCTCCAGCCCCTCGGCGCGCACGATCTCGGCGCCCAGGGACTGGAGCGTGGCGAAGAATTTCTCGGGATGGCCGATGCCGGCGAAGGCCAGCACCCGGTGGCCGCGCCAGTCGAAGCCCATCTGCAACGGCGCCAGATGGCCGCGCAGATGCGGCGGGGCCCCGGGCGGCGGGGCAAAGCCCGCCTGCGCGGCGGGCGGGCCCACCGACAGCAGCAGATCGGCGCGCGCCAATCCCTTGGCCACCGGTTCGCGCAGGGGGCCCGCAGGCAGGCACAGCCCGTTGCCGAAGCCCTTGGCGGCATCCACGACCACGATGGACAGGTCATGCTTCAGCGCCGGATCCTGGAAGCCGTCATCCAGGATGATCGCCTGCGCGCCGCCATTCGTCGCCGCCCGGGCGCCCGCCAGCCGGTCGTCGGCGACCCAGACCGGGCCGAAGGCCGCCATCAGCAGCGGCTCGTCCCCGGTCAGGGCGGCGTCATGGGTCCGCTCGTCGACCCGCAGCGGGCCGGTGGCCGATCCGCCATAGCCGCGCGAGACGACATGCGCCGCGATCCCGCGCGCCGCCAAGGCCATCTGCAGATGGATGACGGTGGGGGTCTTGCCGGTGCCGCCCGCATTGATGTTGCCCACGCAGATCACCGGCACGCCCATTGGCGCGCGCGCGCCCTGCGCCAGCCGCCGCGCGGTGGCGCGGGCATAGGCGGCGCCCAAGGGGGCCAGCAGGCGGGCGCGCAGGCTGGGCGGGCGCAGGAACCAGAAGCCCGGGGCGCGGCTCATGCGGGCAGGCTTTCGCGGGGCGCGGCGGCGGGGCGCGGGGCGTCCAGCGCCGCCAGCACCCGGTCGGCGATGCGGATCGCGACATCGGCGCCGCCGGTGCTGACCGTCCAGGCGTTGCTGGCCAGCGTGGCGATGGGTTCGGGCTGGGTCAGGTCGGCGATCGCTTGGCACAGATCCTCGGGGCCGCGCACCTGGCGGGCGGCCTGCGCGCCGTCCAGCTGCTGCCATTCGGTGCGGAAGGGCCCGGCCTCGGTCCCGTGGACGATGGCCGATCCCAGGGCCGCCGGTTCAAACGGATGGCGCATCGCGGCCTCGTCGCCGCAGAGCGTGCCGCCCATGAAGCTGACCGGGGCCAGCCGGTACCACAGCCCCATCTCGGTCGGGCCGTCGGTCAGCAGGACCTGGATCTCGTCGCCGAAATCCTCGTCCTCGCTGCGCCGCGCGACGGTCAGCCCGCCCGCCTCGATGTCGCGGGCCAGCGCGTCGATGCGGGCCGGATCGCGGGGCGCCAGGATCAGCAGCGCGCGATGCGACCGGCGCAGCGCGGCCTGATGCGCCTCCAGCACCACGGCCTCCTCGGGGGCGGGCAGGCTGGCGGCGAACCAGGCATGGCGGCCGTTCATCTGCTGGGCCATCGAGACGCGCTCGGTTTCCGAGCAGTGCAGCGGCTCGCGGATCTCGGAGACGGGGCCGGTCATGGCAAGCTTCGCGGCGGGCAGGGAGAGGCGGCGCGACAGCCCCAGGCTGGCCGCGTCGGTCAGCATGACGGCCGCGACCTGCGCTAGCAGCTGCCGGCGCATGCCGCCCTGCAGGCCCCAGGCCAGATCGCGGGGACCGACGCGGAACTCGGCCAGAAGGACCGGGATCTGCCGGGTCGCGGCGGCGGCGATCAGGGCGGCGGGCAGGGCCGTGCCCAGAAGCAGCACCGCCCCGGGCCGGGCCCGGTCCAGAAGTTGCGCCACCAGGACCGGATCGTCGGCGGGATCGTCGGCCTCGGCCTCCTCGGCGCAAAGGCGCACCAGGCGCAACTGCGGGCGGGCGCGGGTCAGGCGGCGCAGGATCTGCGGCTCGGCCCCCGAGGCGTCGGGGGACACATGCAGGACCAGCACCGGGCCGGAGCCCTGCGGGATCGGCGGAAGGCCCGGGGCCTGGCCGCGGCGGCCGCGCAGATGCAGCCACAGCCCCAGCTGCCCCAGACCCGACCCGCTCATCAGCCGCCCAGTTCCTCGGTCGTGCTGACCTCGCGCTCCTCGTCGCGCAGGCGGTGCAGATGCGCGATGAAATAGCGGGTCTGGGCGCTGTCGACGGTGCGCTGCGCCTCGGTCTTCCAGGCGGCGAAGGCGCTGTCGTAATCGGGGAAGATGCCGACCATGTGGATGTTGTTGGTGTCGCGGAACTTGGTGCCTTGCGGATCGACGAGTTCGCCGCCGAAGACGAGATGCAGGCGCTGGCTCATGGGACCTCCTTGGGGGGTGCGGGACGGGCGGAAACCTAGCGCGCCGGGGGGCGGGGGTGAAGCGGATTCGGGGCATGGCGCGCGCCCCTGCCGCGGATATGGGCGGCGGGTGGTCGGGCCGGGGGCCGACTGCCCCCGGACCCCCGTGGATATTTCCGCCAAGATGAAGGGGCGGCGCCGCGCCTCAGCCCCGGTCGCCCGACAATTCCAGGATGGTGGCCCATTCGGCGTCGCTGACCGGCTGCACCGAGAGGCGGCTGTTGGTGACCAGCACCATCTCGCGCAGGCGCGGCTCGGCCTTGGCCTCGTCCAGGCTGATCGGACGGGGCAGCTTGCGCAGCGCGCGGATGTCGACGCAGTCCCACTTGGTGTCGGGGGCGGTGCTGTCGGGATGGGCCAGCGCGATCACCTCGACGATGCCCACGGCCTCCTTCCCGATGTTGGAATGGTAGAAGAGGCCCAGATCGCCGATCTGCATGGCGCGCATGTTGTTGCGGGCCTGATAGTTGCGCACCCCGTCCCATTCCTCTCCGGCCGCGCCCTTGGCGATCAGGTCGTCCCATCCGAAGACGTCGGGTTCGGACTTAAAGAGCCAGTAGGCCATCAGCCGATCACCTTCTTCCATTCGGTGATCTGGGTGGTCGCGAAGAGGCCCGCCGCCTTGTAGGGGTCGGCCGCGGCCCAGGCCTGGGCTGCGGCCAGATCGGCGGCGTCCAGGATCACCAGCGAGCCGGCCATCTCGCCATCCTCGATCAGCGGGCCGGCCATGGCCACGATGCCGCTGTCGCGGATATGGGCCAGATGGGCGTCGCGGGTGTCCAGGCGGGTTTGCAGCGCGCCGGGCTTGTCCCGGCAGATCACGGCGAAAAGCGGCATCATTCCTCCTTCAGGGGTCGGCTGAGCAATCGGTCCATGGCCTTTTCCACCGAAATCCCGCCCTCGGCAAGGCGCGCGACCATGGCGGCGATGGGCAGGTCCAGCCCGTCGCGCGAAGCCATGCGGTCCAGCGCCCGGGCGGTGGCCGCGCCCTCGACCGTGGTGGTGCTGTCGAAATCCTTGCCTGATCCGAGCGCGCAGCCATAGCGGAAGTTGCGCGACTGGCCCGAGGTGCAGGTCAGCGTCAGATCGCCCAGGCCCGACAGGCCGGTCAGCGTCTCGGGGCGGGCGCCCAGATGGCCGGCCAGCCGCGTCATCTCGGCAAAGCCGCGGGTGATGATGGCGGCGCGGGCGCTGTCGCCCAGGCCCGCGCCGATCACCGTGCCCGCCGCGATGGCGATGACGTTCTTCAGCGCGCCGCCCAGTTCGGCGCCGATGACATCCGTGGTGCGGTAGAGGCGCAGCACCGGCGTCGACAGGCGCTGCTGCAGCGCCTGCGCGGCCTCCGGATCGGCGCAGGCCAGCGTCAGCGCGGTGGGCAGGCCCCGCGCGATGTCGGCGGCGAAGGAGGGGCCGGTCAGCACCGCGACGGTGGCGTTGGGGCAGCCTTGGGCGATCAGGGCCGAGGGGCCGGTCAGGCGGCGCAGGTCGATCCCCTTGGCGGTGCTGACCAGGCGCTTGCCGTCCAGCCGGGCGGCATGATCGTCCAGGAAGGCGCCCAGCACCTGCGCTGGCAGGGCCAGCAGGATCGTGTCGGCCTGCAGCGCGCGGTCCAGGTCCTGCGTGACGGACAGCCCCGGCGGCAGGGGCACGCCGGGCAGGCGGGGGTTCTCGCCCGTCCAGTCGATGCGGCGGCCCCACAGCGTCACCGGCACGTTGGCGGTCAGCGCCACCGCCAGGGCCGTGCCGAAGGCGCCCGCGCCCAGAATCCCGATCATGCCTTGGCCCCCCGCTTGCCATGTCCCAGCATCGGCGCCGCTTGGCCGTCCAGCGGCCAGCGGGGCCGGGCGGCCAGGTCCATCCCGTTGCGATGGCCCAGGCGGAACCGCTCGATCCCGGCCCAGGCGATCATCGCGCCATTGTCTGTGCACAGCCGCAACGGCGGCGCCAGGAAGCGGGCGCCGGCCTCGGCCGCCACCTGCTCCAGCGCGGCGCGAATCTGCGCATTGGCGGCCACGCCGCCCGCCACGGCCAGCAGCGGGACCGGCGACAGGGCCAGCGCCCGGCGCGATTTCTCGGCCAGGACCTCGGCCACGGCAGTCTGGAAGGCGGCGCACAGGTCGCGGCGGTCGGTCGCGCGCAGCCCGCCTTGGGCGGCGATCAGCGCGTCGCGTTGCCGCAGGGCGGCGGTCTTGAGGCCGGAAAAGGACAGATCGCAGCCGGGGCGGTCCAGCAGCGGGCGGGGCAGCGGAAAGCGGCGGGGATCGCCTTGCGCCGCCTCGGCCTCGACCTGGGGGCCGCCGGGCTGGGGCAGGGCCAGCAGCTTGGCCAGCTTGTCGAAGGCCTCGCCCGGCGCATCGTCGATGGTGCCGCCAAGCCGGGTGAAGGCGTCGGGCCCGTCCACCCGCAGGAACTGGCAATGCCCGCCCGAGACCAGCAGCATCAGATAGGGAAAGTCGACCCCGTCGGTCAGGCGCGGGGTCAGCGCGTGGCCCGCCAGGTGGTTCACGCCGACCAGCGGCAGGCCGGTGCCCGCCGCGATCCCCTTGGCGCACATCACGCCCGCCATGACCCCGCCGATCAGCCCCGGCCCCGCCGTCACCGCGATGCCGGTCACCGCGTCCAGGCCCAGCCCGGCCTCGGCCAGCGCCTGCTCGACCGCAAGATCCAGCCGCTCTGCATGGGCGCGGGCGGCGATCTCGGGGACGATGCCGCCGAAATCGGCATGCAGCGCGGTCTGGCTGCTGACCACGCTGGACAGGATGCGCCGGTCGCCCGTGACGAGGGCCGCGGCCGTGTCGTCGCAGCTGCTCTCGATCCCCAGGAAAATCATGTCGGTCATCGCTCTTGCCCGGATGCAGGGGGACGCTTACCCCTTGAGGGCGTAGCACCCGCCGGACAGGATGCCAATGCCGCCCGATTGCCGCCCGCCCTTGCTGCTGACCCGGCCCCTGAGCGATTCGCAGCGGTTCGCGGCGCGGATGGACGGATGGCCGGCGGTCACCTCTCCGATCCTGCGCATCGTGGCGGTGGATCACGACGCGGCGGCGCTGCACGCGGCCGCGGGGCTGGTCTTCACCTCGGCCCATGCGGTGGGGGCGGCGGGGCCGGGGCGGGGGCGCCCGGCGCTCTGCGTGGGCGGGCGGACGGCGCGGCTGGCCCGGGCGGCGGGCTTTGCCGTGACCGAGGGTCCGGGCACGGCCGCGGGCCTCGTCCCCCTGATCGCCGCCAGCCCGGTGCCGCTGATCCACCCCCATGGCCGCCACCTGGCCCATCCGCTGCCCGTGCCCGGCGTCGTCGTCTACGACCAGCAGCCGCTGCCCCTGACCCCGCAGGCGCACCTGCTGCTGGCGGGTCCGGCGCCGGTCATCGTGCCGGTCTTCTCGCCCCGCTCGGCCCGGCTGCTGGGCGACATGCTGCCGCAGCCCTGCGCGCCCCTGTGGCGGGTGGCGATCAGCGCGGCCGCCGCTGCCGCCTGGACGGGCCCCGCGCCCGCCCGCTGTACAGAGGCCGCGCAACCCTCGGCCGCGGCGATGCAGGCGGCGATCACGCAGATCATCCTTGCGGAACAAAGCTGACGACGACGGGTTGAGCGTCGAGCCCGGCCTGATTAGGCTGGGGAAGATGCGCCTGCGGGCGGCCACCGGGACGACGCGCGCGCGACCGTCCGGGGCAGGGACACCGGAGCAGGCACCGAGACGGGGACAGGGACGTGAAGACACCAAAAAGCAAGACCGGCGGCCCGGATGGCCGCAAGACCGACACGGCCGCCGCTGGCCCGACCACCGGCCCCGCCAAGGGGACCGGCACGCTGTCCGGCGCCCCCGAGGCTGCCGCGCCCGAGATCCGCAAGATCCCGGCGCATTCCGGCGTGGTCGATTCGACCCCGGTCGAGTCCGGCCGCCCGGCCCAGGCCGGCCAGCCCGGCAGCGTGACCCCCGCCGAATCGACCCTGGTGGGTCAGGGCGGCGGCGCCCCCGCAGCCAGCCCGAAGACGCCCCCGAAGGGATCGGCTGCGGCCGGAAGGTCTGCGTCCGACAAGGCTGCGTCCGACAAGGCTGCCGCTGAGAAGGCTGCCCCGAACAAGCCTGCGACCGGAACACCCGAGACCGCAGCCACCCGAATCCCGGCCTCGTCGCCCGCATCCGCTGCCGCCGCATCCGCTGCGGCAACGACCGCCTCCGTGCCGCCGTCCAAGACGACCGGCGGCGGGTCGGGCAGCACCGGTGGCGGTGCTGGCAACGGCTCCGGCGGATCGCGTCCGACCCCGGCGCCCGCCCGCAAGTCCGGCTTCTGGCCCGTCGCCCTGGGAGGCGCCGTCGCCGCGGGTCTGGGCGCCGCCGCCACCATCTATGCCCTGCCGCACCTGCCCGAGGGCTGGGTTGCGCAGGACGCCCCCGCCGCCGTCACGCAAGAGATGCCCGACCGCGAGGACCTGATCGCCGCCGCCGAAGAGGCCGGTCGTCTGGCCGCGCTGGACGCACTGCCCGAGGACCTGACCCCGCGCATCGAGGCGCTGGAACAGCAGACTGCCGCACTGGCCGAGGCCCCTGCGCAGGATGTTGCCGTCGAGGAGGCTCCCGCTCAGGCCGATCCGGCCCAAGCCGAGCCCGCCGAAGACACCGCAACGGCCGCCGACGTTCCTGCCGAGGGTGCTCAGACTGCTGATGCCGCGCCTGCCGAGGACGCCACCCCTGTGGATGACGCCCAACCCCAGGCGGACAGCCAGGACGCCCCGGCACCGGACACCGCCGCCGAGGAGGCCCAGCCCCAGGACGACGCCGCCCCCGCCATCGACCCCGCCCTGCTGGCCGATCTTCAGCAGCGCCTGGAAGAGCAGCAGGCCGGTCTGGAGGAACAGCGCGCCCGGCTGGAGGACCAGCAGGCCCGGTTGGACGAACTGGCCGCCCGCCCGTCCTTCGATCCCGAGCAGGTCCAGCAGACGCAGGAGCGGATCGAGACCGCCGCCGCCGAGGCGCAGGCCAGCCTGGATGCCGCCCGGACCGAGGCGCAGCAGTTGCAGGACGCCGCCGCCGAAGGCACCCGCCGCGCCGAGGCCGTGGCCGCCATCGCCGCGCTGCAGACCGCGCTTGACGAGGGCGTGACCCCCGAGGAGGCCCGTGCCGCCTTGGAAGGCGCCGGGATCGACACGCCCGAGGCCCTGCAGGCTCAGGTGCCCAGCCTGACCGAGCTGCAATCCGACTTCCCCGAGGCCGCCCGTGCCGCGCTGCGCGCCAGCCTGCGCGAGACCAGCGCCAGCGGCGAGGGGAACCTGCTGACCAATTTTCTGCGCGCCCAGACCGGCGCCCGCTCGGTCGAACCGCGCGAGGGCGACGATCCCGATGCCGTCCTGTCGCGCGCCGATGCCGAGGTGCAGGCGGGCCGGATCGACGCCGCCCTGGCCGAGGTGCAGTCGCTGTCCGAACCCGCCCTCGCCGCCCCCGTCATGGCCGACTGGCTGTCCCGCGCAACCGCTTATTCCCAGGCACGGGCGGCTTTGACCGACCTGTCCTCGGGCACGAATTGAGGGCCGCCAGATGTTGCTGTCACTGCTGAAAATCCTGCTGTTCTTCGCCGTCGTGCTGCTGCTGGCGCTGGGCGCCGTGCATCTGTCGGAAACCGGCCAGATGCTGCGCCTGGAATATGGCGGGACCGAGATCGCGCTGACCCCGGTCAAGGCGCTGGTCGCCCTGCTGGTCCTGATGGTCACGGCCTGGCTGATCTTCAAGCTCCTGGGCCTGCTGCTGGCGGTCCTGCGCTTCCTCGTCGGCGACGAGACCGCGATCAACCGCCATTTCGCCCGCTCGCGCGAGAAGCGCGGCTATGCGGCCTTCGGCGAGGGCATGCTGGCCGTCGCCTCGGGCGAGGGCAAGCTGGCCCAAGACAAGGCCGCCAAGGCCGCGAAATACCTCAACCAGCCGCACCTGACCAACCTGCTGGCCGCGCAGGCCGCCGAGACGGCGGGCGACCGGACCCGCGCGATCGAGATCTATCGCGACCTGCTGTCCGATGACCGCACCCGCTTCGTGGGCATCCGCGGGCTCATGCGCCAGAAGCTGGCCGAGGGCGAGACGCACAAGGCCCTGCTGCTGGCGCAGAAGGCCTATGCCCTGAAGCCGCGCCACAAGGAGGTCCAAGACACGCTTCTGGAGCTGCAGACCAAGGAACATGACTGGAAGGGCGCCCGCCAGACCCTCAAGGACAAGCGCGCCCAAGGCGATCTGCCCAAGGACGTGGCGCTCCGCCGCGATGCCGTCCTGGCCCTGCAGGAGGCCAGCGACGTGCTGGCGCATGGCAACTCGATCAGCGCCCGCGAGGCGGCGATCTCGGCCGCCAAGGCCTCGCCCGACCTGATCCCGGCCGCCGTCCTGGCCGCGCGCAGCTATGCCGCGCAGAAGGATTACCGCAACGCCTCGCGGATCCTCGAAAAGACCTGGTCGGTGCGCCCGCATCCCGACATCGCCGCCGCCTATGCCGAGATCGTGCCGGACGAAAAGCCCGACACCCGGCTCAAGCGCTTCGACAACCTGATGCGCAAGAACCCCGACCACGGCGAGACGCGCCTGCTGAAGGCCGAACTGCTGATCTCCTGCGAGGATTTCCCCGGCGCCCGCCGCGCCCTGGGGGATCTGGCCGAGACGCATCCCAACGTGCGCACGCTGTCAATCATGGCCGCCATCGAACGCGGCGAGGGCGCCGACGACAGCGTCGTGCGCGGCTGGCTGACGCGCGCGCTGACCGCCTCGCGCGGGCCGCAATGGGTCTGCGACAAGTGCCACAACGTGATGCACGAATGGGCGCCGGTCTGCGACAGCTGCGGGGGCTTCGACACCCTGACTTGGCGCGAGCCCGACAATGTCCGCACCACCCCTTCGGCCACCGGGGCCGAGATGCTGCCGCTGCTGGTCGGTGCGCCCAAGCCCGCGCCCGCCCCGGAACCCGTCGCGCCCCATCCGGCCCCGACCGACGCGGTCCCCGACCTGACCGATCCGGTCGTCCCGCATCCGCCGGGTCCGGCCGAGCCCGAGGGCCCGCGCCCCGTGCGCGAACTGGACATGCCCGCCGTCCCGCCCGGCATCGTGCCGCGCGAAAGCGACTACCGCCGCGTGGACGACCCCTCGGCCACGGTGACCACGCCGGAACCGGTCAAACCGGCCAAGGCGCCCGTCAAGCCTGAGGCGGCCGAGCCGCTGATCATCACCCCGGCCCCCGCCCGCAAGCCCGACGCGGCGGCTGCCGACCAGCCCGCCCGCCCGATCTCCGAGGCAGAGCCGGTGATGATCCGGCCCGATGTGGAACCCTCGGACGGCAGCGACTCGGACAAGGATCGCACCCGCCCCTGACCCCTCGGGGACCGGGGCACCACCCCCCGGCGCGCGGCGAAAAAATCGCCCGCGCCCTCTTCCCCCGGCCAAGGGAAGATGCTATCGCCCCGTCACCATCTGATGCCGGTGTAGCTCAGCTGGTAGAGCACATCATTCGTAATGATGGGGTCGGGGGTTCGAGTCCCTTCACCGGCACCACTGATCCCCCGGGATCGACCAAAAAGGCCGCCCCCCGGGGCGGCCTTTTGCATTTGCCCTCAGACCGCCTTCGTCTGGTTCACCCGGGCCGACAGGGCGGCGTGATCCTCGACCCGTTCCGAATAGCGGTCGACCAGCTGGTCGCGGATGTCGCGGGTCAGGACGGTGAAGCGCACCAGCTCCTCCATCACGTCCACGATCCGGTCGTAATAGGGCGAGGGCTTCATGCGGTCGTCCGCATCGAACTCGTCCCAGGCCTTCGCGACCGAGGACTGGTTGGGAATGGTCAGCAGCCGCATCCAGCGCCCCAGGATGCGCAGCTGGTTCACGGTGTTGAAGCTCTGGCTGCCGCCACAGACCTGCATGACCGCCAGCGTCTTGCCCTGCGTGGGGCGCACGCCGCCCAAAGACAGCGGGATCCAGTCGATCTGCGCCTTCATCACCCCGGTCATCGCGCCATGGCGTTCGGGGCTGGACCAGACCATCCCCTCGCACCAGCCGACCAGGTCGCGCAGCTCGGCCACCTTGGGGTGATCGGCCTCGACCGCATCGGGCAGGGGCAACGCGCGCGGGTCATAGATCCGCGTCTCGGCGCCAAGCGCCTGCAGGATCCGCGCCGCCTCCTCGGCAGTCAGGCGCGAGAAGCTGCGTTCGCGCAGCGATCCGTAAAGGATCAGGATGCGCGGCCTGTGGGTGGCGGGCCCGGCGGGGCGCAGCGAGGCGGCCTCGATGGGACGCAGGAGGCTGGGGGCGATGTTGGGCAGGTCGGTCATGGCAGGGGCCTTTCGGGAAAGCGGGCGCGGGTGCGGTTGGCGAAGGCCACCAAGGTCAGCATCACCGGCACCTCGACCAGCACGCCTACCACCGTGGCCAGTGCCGCGCCGGAATTGAGGCCGAACAGGCTGATCGCCACCGCGACCGCCAGTTCGAAGAAGTTCGAGGTGCCGATCATCGCGCAGGGCGCGGCGATCCGGTGCGGCACCTTCATCAGCCAGGCCGCGCCATAGGCCAGCGCGAAGATCCCATAGCTTTGCAGGATGATCGGCACGGCGATCAGCGCGATGATCAGGGGCCGGTCCAGGATCACCTCACCCTGCAGCCCGAACAGGATCGCGACGGTGGCGATCAGCCCCGTCACCGACCAGGGCTTGACCCGCCGCCCGA
Source organism: Paracoccus liaowanqingii (assembly GCF_004683865.2). NCBI lineage: Bacteria > Pseudomonadati > Pseudomonadota > Alphaproteobacteria > Rhodobacterales > Paracoccaceae > Paracoccus > Paracoccus liaowanqingii. Next base: position 563,610 of record NZ_CP038439.1, read on the forward strand.
AGGCGTCGATGGCCGCCTGCGCTCCCAGCATCCGCCGCGTCAGCAGCCCCGCCGCCAGCGGCAGCACGACGTAAAGCACCGTGGCCAGGATCAGCGTCTGCCACGGCACCACGATGTCAGTGACCCCCAGAAGCAGCGCCACGATGGGCGTGAAGGCCACGACCATGATCAGGTCGTTCACCGACACCTGCACCAGCGTGTAGGTCGCATCGCCCCGCGTCAGCTGCGACCAGACGAAGACCATCGCCGTGCAGGGCGCCGCCCCCAGCAGGATCAGCCCGGCGATGTATTGCTGCGCGTCCTCGGGGTCGATCCAGCCCGCGAAGACATGCTCGAAGAACAGGACCGCCAGCAGGGCCATGGTGAAGGGCTTGACCAGCCAGTTGACCGCCAGCGTGATCAGCAGGCCCCGCGGCTGCTTCCAGACGCCCGCCACCGCGCCCAGATCGACGGCGATCATCATCGGATAGACCATCGCCCAGATCAGCACCGCCACGACCAGGTTGATCGAGGCGACCTCGGCCCCCGCCACCGCGCCCACCAGCCCCGGGGCCAGGTTGCCGACGACCAGCCCCGCCAGCATGGCCAGCGCCACCCACAGGGTCAGCCAGCGTTCGAACGGCCCGAGGGCGGCGGGGTTGGGATCAGGGGCGTCGGTCATCGGGATCGGCCTTCGATGTCGGTGACGGGGGGCAGGCGGTGCGGGTCAGACGGTCGGCCAGCGGGTCGCAGAGGTCGGGATGACCGCCGCAGCAATCCTTCAGCAGGAAATCCACCAGCGCGGCCATCCCCTCCATCCGCGCGACATAGCGGATGGCGCGGCCCTCGCGCTGCGACCGGACCAGCCCGGCGGCGGCGAGGATCGACAGGTTGGTGGACATGGTGTTGGCATGGGCACCCAGAGCCTGCGCGATCTCTCCGGCGCGCATCCCCTCGGGGCCCGCCACGACCAGCAGGCGAAACACCGACAGGCGGGTCTCCTGCGCGAGGGCGGAGAGGGTCTCGAGGGCGACCTTGTCTTCCATCCTTCTGGAATTATCGAAACGACATGGACGGGGCAAGCCCCCTCAACCGCCCCCGACCAGATCGCGATACAGGTCCAGCATCCGCGACAGCGCGTCCTCCAGCCCGGCCAGATCGGGCGCATCGGCCTGCCAGACGCGCGACAGGGCGCACCCGGCCTCGTAGCCCAAGGGCAGGGCGGCGGTGGAATTGAGGACAATCGGCGCGTCGGAGAACCCGTGCCCGCAACCGGCCAGCGCCGCGCGGGTGGCGGCGGCGGTCTGGCGCAGGATCCGCCGCCCTTCGGTCGCGCCATGACGTGTCAGGGCATCGGCGGCGCCATGCTGCAAAGACAGCACGATCCGCTCGCCCACCGGGTCGATGAAGATCACGACATAGAGGCCGTGGCGCATGCTGCGTGTCACATGGGGGGCAAAGCAGGCCAGCCAGGGAATGCTGGCCCAGCCCGGCGCCCCGGTGCTGGCGCGCACCAGCAGCCGCTCGGGCCGCCGGTCCGTCAGCGCCCGCGCCAAGGCCGCCACATCGCGGCGAAAGAACGACGCGAAGGCGCTGCCCGTCACGGGACGCTGCCGCTCGAACGCATAGCGCCGCGCCGTCAGGGACAGCGCGGCGGCCAGCGGCGACAGGATGGGGGCGTCGGTCAGACCAGCCGCCCTTCCTCCATCGCGGCGCGCACGAAGCCCGCGAACAGCGGCGCCGGCGCGAAGGGCTTGGATTTCAGCTCGGGATGGGACTGCACGCCGATGAACCACGGGTGGTCGGAATATTCGACCACCTCGGGCAGCTTGCCATCCGGCGACATGCCCGAAAAGCGAAGCCCGGCATCCTCCAACTGAGCGCGATAGGTGCCGTCCACCTCATAGCGGTGGCGGTGGCGGTCCTCGATCTCCAAGGCTCCGCCATAGACGTCCGAGATGCGCGAGCCTTCCGCCAGCACGGCCGTGTAGGCACCAAGCCGCATCGTGCCGCCCTTGTCGTCGCCGACCTTGCGCTGGACGGTATAGTTGCCCTGCACCCATTCCTTCAGGTGATAAACGACCGGCGTGAAGCGCGTCTTGCCCGCCTCGTGGTCGAACTCCTCGGACCCGGCGTCGGGCATGGAGGCCAGGTTGCGCGCCGCCTCGATCACCGCCATCTGCATCCCAAGGCAGATGCCCAGATAGGGCACCTTCTTCTCGCGCGCATAGCGGGCGGCGGTCACCATCCCCTCGGTCCCGCGCTCGCCGAAGCCGCCGGGCACGATGATGCCATGATAGCCGTCCAGCAGATGCGCGCCCTCGCCCTCCAGCTGCTCGCTGTCGACCCAATCGGCCTTCACGCGGACCTTGTTGGCCATGCCCCCATGGGTCAGCGCCTCCGAGATCGACTTGTAGGCGTCCTCCAGCTGCACGTACTTGCCGACGATGGCGATGTTGACCTGCCCCTCGGCGTTGTACAGACGGTCCATCACGTCCTCCCACCGCGACAGGTCCGGGCGCGGCGCGGGGCTGATCGCGAAGGCGTCCAGCACGGCGCGGTCCAGTCCGGCACGGTGATAGGCCATCGGTGCCTCGTAGATGGTCTTCAGGTCATAGGCCGGGATCACGCTGTCGGGCCGCACGTTGCAGAACAGCGCGATCTTGGCGCGCTCCTTCTCGGGGATCGGATGTTCCGACCGGCAGACCAGCACGTCGGGGGCCAGGCCGATGGACTGCAACTCCTTGACGCTGTGCTGCGTGGGCTTGGTCTTCAGCTCACCGCTGGCCGCCAGATAGGGCAGCAGCGTCAGGTGCATCAGGATGCACTCGCCGCGCGGGCGCTCGTGGGTGAACTGGCGGATCGCCTCGAAGAAGGGCAGCCCCTCGATATCGCCCACCGTGCCACCGATCTCGCAGAGCATGAAATCGACCTCGTCATCCCCGATCGCCAGGAAGTCCTTGATCTCGTTGGTGACATGCGGGATCACCTGGATGGTCTTGCCCAGATATTCGCCGCGCCGTTCCTTTTCCAGCACGTTGGAATAAACGCGCCCGCTGCTGATGCTGTCGGTGCGCCGCGCAGCCACCCCGGTGAAGCGCTCGTAATGGCCCAGGTCCAGATCCGTCTCGGCGCCGTCATCGGTGACGAAGACCTCGCCATGCTCGAAGGGGCTCATCGTGCCGGGATCGACGTTCAGATAGGGGTCCAGCTTGCGCAGCCTGACGGTGAAGCCCCGCGCCTGCAGCAGCGCGCCCAGTGCCGCCGAGGCCAGCCCCTTGCCAAGCGACGAGACCACGCCGCCGGTGATGAAGATGTATCGCGCCATGAGGCCCCCGTGATGTGCAGGCCGTGGATGCCACGTCCTGAAATGCAAAACCAGTCGGCGTGCGGGTCGCCTTGGAACGACCAGCATCACGGGAGTAGCAGAATAACCGATTCGCCCCGTGGTCACAACCGACCGCAAGTTGATGTGGGGCGATCGCGCGATCGCCCCAAATTCTGGTGGCCGCCGTCAGTTCGTCGCGGCAGGCGCTGCGGGCGCGGCCGAAGCCGGGCTGTCCTCGACCGGGCCGCCTTGAACCGGGCTGGCCGGGGCCGGGGGCGCCACCGCATCGGGTGCCGCCGCTTCGGGCGCTGCGGGCGCCACGGGCTCTGGGGCCGCAGGGGCAACCGCCTCGGGGGCGGTCGTCGCGGGCGCCTCGGTCACCGGTGCCTCGGCTGCGGGCGGGGTCACCGGATCGACTGCCTGAGGCGTCGCGGGGGCCGTCTCGGCGGCACCGTCATCCGCCGCGTCGGGCGAGGGCGGGACCAGCGGATTGCCTGCCGTCGTCGGCGGGGGCGTGTAGGCGGGCAGGCCCGGCAGGCTGCCTGCGGGCTGCTGCTGGCCGGCCGTGCCGCCGAACTGGTCCATGATCGAGCTGTTGGACGCCTGGCGCGCCGCCAGGATCGTCAGCGTGATCGAGGTCGCAAAGATGGCCACGCCCAGGATCCAGGTCAGGCGGCTCAGCGCATTGGCGGCTGCCCGGCCCGACATGACGCCGCCTCCCGCGCCGCCACCGCCGCCGCCCATGCCCAGCCCGCCCCCTTCGGAACGCTGCAGCAGGACGATCCCGACCAGCGTCGCTGCCAGGATCAGATGGACGGTCAGAATGACGTTTTCCACGGCTTTCGGCCTTTCATTTGCGGACGCGCCTATCTAGTCACCACGGCGGGTGATGGCAAGCGAGAGTGTCCCATGACGGCGGTGATGATCCAGGGCACCGGCTCGAATGTCGGAAAGTCGATGCTGGTCGCGGGATTGTGCCGTGCCGCCGTCCGGCGCGGGTTGTCCGTCGCGCCCTTCAAGCCGCAGAACATGTCCAACAACGCCGCCGTCACCGCGGATGGCGGAGAGATCGGCCGCGCCCAGGCCCTGCAGGCCCGCGCCTGCGGGCTGGAGCCGGTGACCGACATGAACCCCGTCCTGCTGAAGCCCGAGACCGAGACCGGATCGCAGGTCATCCTGCAGGGCCGCGTCATCGGCCGCGCGCAGGCCCGCGACTATCAGTCGCTCAAGCCTCGCCTGCTGGCGGGGGTGCTGGACAGCTTCGCGCGCCTGGCCGCCGCCCATGACCTGATCATCGTCGAGGGCGCGGGCAGCCCTGCCGAGGTCAACCTGCGCCCCCGCGACATCGCCAATATGGGATTCGCCCGGGCGGCGGGGGTGCCGGTGGTGCTGGCGGGCGACATCGACCGGGGCGGGGTGATCGCCCAGATCGTCGGCACCCAGGCGGTGATCGACGCGGATGACGCGGCGATGATCCGGGGGTTCCTGATCAACAAGTTCCGCGGCGACCCGCGCCTCTTCGACGATGGCTACCGGATGATCGAGGAGCGGACCGGCTGGCCCGGCTTCGGCGTGGTGCCGTGGTTCGCGGGCGCCCACCGCCTGCCCGCCGAGGATGCGGTCGACCTGCGCCACGGTCAGGGAGAGGGGCTGCATGTCGTCTGCCTGACCCTGTCGCGCATCGCCAATTTCGACGATCTGGACCCGCTGGCGGCGGAACCGGGCATCCGCCTGACCATGCTGGCGCCGGGGCAGGCGATCCCCGGCGATGCCGGTCTGGTCATCGTGCCGGGGTCCAAGTCCACGCTGGGCGATCTGGCCTTCCTGCGCGCCCAGGGCTGGGACATCGACCTTGCGGCCCATCACCGGCGCGGCGGGCATGTGCTGGGCATCTGCGGCGGCTATCAGATGCTGGGACGGGTGATCGACGACCCCTCGGGCGCCGATGGGGTGGCGGGGCAAGTTGCGGGGCTGGGCCTGCTGGACGTGGCCACGGTCATGTCGGGGACCAAGCGGCTGGAGCGGGTGCAGGGCACCGCGCTGGGCCAGCCCGTCTCGGGCTACGAGATCCACATGGGCCGCACCAGCGGCCCCGATTGCGCCCGCCCCTTCGCCCATGTCCCCGAGGCGGACGGCGCCACCAGTCCGGACGGGCGGGTGACGGGCAGCTATCTGCACGGGCTGTTCTCCGACGACGCGTTCCGCGCGGCCTTTTTGGCGCGTCTGGGCGCCACCTCGCGTCCGGGCTTCGAGGCGGGGGTCGATGCCGCGCTGGACGATCTGGCCGACCATCTGGAGGCGCATCTGGATGTCGCGGGTCTTCTGGCCGTTGCGCGCTGATCGTTAATGCAGCGGGCGTTGTCGGTGTACGCCCGGTGCACGCGCGGTGCTGCGGATGTGACCTTCGGGTGCTGGACGAAACCGGGTCTTCGCGCTACCTGAGGGTCATGGAACAGATCAAAGCCCCCCTGACCCTGTATCTGGCCGCCCCGCGCGGCTTCTGCGCGGGCGTGGACCGCGCCATCAAGATCGTCGAGCTGGCGCTGGCCAAGTGGGGCGCCCCCGTCTATGTCCGCCACGAGATCGTGCACAACAAGTATGTCGTTGATACGCTTCGTGAAAAGGGCGCCGTCTTCGTCGAGGAGCTGGACGAGGTGCCGGGCGACCGGCCCGTGATCTTCTCGGCCCATGGCGTTCCCAAGGCCGTCCCCGCCGAGGCCGCCCGCCGCGAGATGGTCTATGTCGACGCCACCTGCCCGCTGGTCAGCAAGGTCCACCTGGAAGCCGAGCGCCACCACGCCGCCGGCCTGCAGATGGTCATGATCGGTCACGAGGGCCACCCGGAAGTCCTTGGAACTATGGGACAATTGCCCGAGGGCGAGGTGGTCCTGGTCGAGACGGCGGCGGATGTGGCGACCGTCCAGGTCCGCAATCCGGCCCGTCTGGCCTACATCACCCAGACCACCCTGTCGGTCGACGACACCGCCGGAATCGTCGCCGCCCTGCAGGCCCGCTTCCCCGCGATCACCGGCCCCGCCAAGGAAGACATCTGCTATGCCACCACCAACCGCCAGGCCTCGGTCAAGGCGGTCGCGCCGCATATCGATGCGCTGCTGGTGATCGGGGCGGAAAACTCCAGCAATTCCAAGCGTCTGGTCGAGGTCGGCCGGGCCGCCGGATGCGCCTATGCGCAGCTGGTCATGCGCGCCTCCGAGATCGACTGGCGGGCGCTGGAGGGCATCCGCTCGGTCGGCGTCACCGCCGGCGCCAGCGCCCCCGAGGTGCTGGTCAACGAGGTCGTCGACGCCTTCCGCGCCCGCTATGACGTGACGGTCGAGATCGTCGAGACGGCGGTGGAGCGGGTCGAGTTCAAGGTGCCCCGCGTCCTGCGCGAAGCCGTCTGAAGGCGAGGTCCTTTGGCGACGGGCGCGAGGTCCCGATTGTTCAGACAGACCGGGGGCCAGCCCCCGGACCCCCGGGATATTTTCATGAAGAAGAAGAGCAAGATGCGGCTTTATTCGATGCCCTCGTCGGGCAACAGCTACAAGATCCGTTTGCTGGCGGCCTTGGCGGGGATCCCGCTGGAGGTGGTGGATTGCGAATATGGCTCGGCGGGGCTCGAGGCGGCCAAGGCGGCGGGGGCGTTGCCCTTTGGCAAGGTGCCGGCCTTGCAGGTCGGGGGCGGGGTCGCGCTGGCCGAGTCGAATGCCATCCTGTGCTATCTGGGGGAGGGGACGGGGTTCTGGCCTGCGGATCCGGTGACCCGCGCGCAGATGTTGGGCTGGATGTTCTGGGAGCAGTACAATCACGAGCCGGTCATCGCTGTGCGGCAGGCTCTGGTCAGCTATCCTCATCGGGCCGCGGATGCGACGCCCGCGCGGCTGGCGGAGTTGCTGGAGCGGGGGCATGCGCTGCTGGGCGTGATGGAGGATGCATTGGTGGGGCGCGACTGGCTGGTGGAAGATGCGGCCAGCTTGGCGGACCTGTGTCTCTATGCCTATACGCACAGCGCCGGGCCCCGGGGCGGGTTCGAGATGGAGCGTTTTCCGGCCGTCCAGGCCTGGCTGGACCGGGTCGCGGGGCTGCTGGGGCATGTGAGGATCGATGACTGACCTGTTCGCCTGGACCGACGGCGCCTGCAGCGGCAATCCCGGCCCCGGAGGCTGGGGCGTGCTCATGCGTGCGCTGGACGGCGCCACCGTCGTCAAGGAGCGCGAGCTGGCCGGCGGTGAGGCGGCCACCACCAACAACCGGATGGAGCTGATGGCCGCGATCAGCGCGCTGGAGGTGCTGACGCGCCCGACCTCGATCGTGATCGTCACCGACAGCGCCTATGTGAAGAACGGCGTCACCCAGTGGATCCACGGTTGGAAGCGCAACGGCTGGAAGACCGCCGACCGCAAGCCCGTCAAGAATGTCGAGCTGTGGCAGCGGCTGGATGCGGCGCAGGCCACGCATACCGTCGAGTGGCGCTGGATCAAGGGCCATGCCGGCCATGCCGAGAACGAACGCGCCGACGAGCTGGCCCGCGCCGGCATGGCGCCCTTCAAATGAGCCTGGATGCGCTGGTCGCGGCGCTGGATTACGGGTCGGTGCTGATCTTCGCGCTGACCGGCGCGCTGGTGGCCAGCCGGGCGCAGCTGGACCCGGTGGGCTTCATTTTCATGGCGGCGCTGACGGCGGTGGGCGGCGGCACGCTGCGCGACCTGATCCTGGGGCGCGAGATGGTCTTCTGGGTGGCGCAGCCCGCCTATGTGGTGCTGGCGGCGGGGGCGGCGCTGGTCGTCTTCTGGACCGCGCATCTGTTCGAAAGCCGCTATGACTGGCTGGTCTGGCTGGACAGCGTCGCGCTGGCCGTGGCGGTCGCCGCAGGTGCGGGCGTGGCGATGGAGGGCGGGTTCGGCGCCGTCATCGTCATCATCATGGGAGTCGTGACCGGCACCTTCGGCGGGCTGATGCGCGACGTGGTGGGCAACGAAGTGCCGCTGGTCCTGAAACAGGGGCAGCTGTACCTGACGGCGGCCTTCGGCGGCGCGCTGGTCGCGGTGACGCTGGACTGGCTGGGGCTGGCGCGGCCGCAGGCGCTGATCGCCGGGGCGCTGGTGGTCTGGGGGCTGCGGGCGGGCAGCCTGTGGTTCGGCTGGCGGCTGCCCGTCTATCGCCCCCGCCCGCCCCGGATGCGCGGCTAGCGCAGGCCCTCCCTATCGCAGGATCGGGGGGCCGTCGCTGGCGGAGATGTTCTGCACGCCCGCCTTCAGGCCCTGGCCGATGCGATGGGCCATCGCGGACCAGGCCCGCGCGCTCCACGGCGGCAGGGTGCGGCGCAGGGACTCGTCGAACAGGGCCAGCCAGATCGCGAAATGCTCGGGGCGGACATTGCCCGCCTGCAGATGCGCGCGCATCGGGCTGCCGGCATAGCCCCCCTTGTGCAGGATCGCGTTCGCCCAGAAGGCGGTGATGCGGGCCTCGTGCGCGGGCCAGTCGCCGACATGTTCGGCAAAGATCGGCGCCAGGACCTCGTGGCGGCGCACGGCGGCGTAGAAGGTGGCGATCGCGCGGGCGATCTCGGGTTCGGTGATGTCGAAGCGGGGGTCCATGACCCGCATCTGGGGCAGGGGCTGCATGGTTGCAAGGGGTTTTGCGGCGGTGCTATGGCACGCGCACCGGTCGCAGCCCACCCGGTCAAAACAGGAGCCCCCGATGAGCCACTACACCGACGCGCTGACCCAGCTTGGCGCCGAGACGCGTCTGCCGCAATCGCCCGAGGAGGCCGTGCTGGAGCGCGTGCCCAACCCCCAGCCCGGCCAGACCTATGCCGTGCGCTTCACCCAGCCCGAGTTCACCAGCCTCTGCCCGCTGACCGGCCAGCCAGATTTCGCGCATCTGGTGATCGACTATGCGCCCGGCGACTGGCTGGTCGAATCGAAGTCGCTGAAGCTGTATCTGGGCAGCTTCCGCAATCACGGCGCCTTCCACGAGGATTGCACCGTGGGCATCGGGCGCCGCATCGCGGAGCTGCTGGATCCCGCCTGGCTGCGCATCGGCGGCTACTGGTATCCCCGCGGCGGCATGCCGATCGACGTCTTCTGGCAGACGGGGGCGCCGCCCGCCGGGCTGTGGCTGCCCGACCAGGGGGTGCCGGGCTATCGCGGCCGCGGCTAGCCGCGCCAGGACCGCCAGATGATCGACAGCGTGTCGGCCAGATCGCCGGCGCGCGCCATCAGATGCTCGGGCTCGGGGGCGGTGCTGTCGGTGCCGCGGTCCAGTCCCGCCATCAGGCGGGACAGGCGGCGGCGATGGATGCCGGTCCACAGCTGCACCGGATCCGCGATCAGCCCCGCGAAGGTGGTGATCAGCGATCCCACCACGGCCAGCGCCAGCCCGGTGGCGACGATGGCCAGCGGAGAGATCTCGACCGGAAAGGCCCAGTACCAGGCGCGGCCAAGCGTGTCCCCTAGGGCGAAGTCGCGCACCGCCGCCCCATGCGCGCGCATCTGGGCCATGGGCCCGGCCAGCGAGATCATCCCCGGCGTTGCGCGGTGGAACAGCGCCAGCCCCATCCCGAGGACGATCAGCGAGGTGGTGATCTCGGCCACGGCATTGCGCGTCTCGGCATGGCGGCGCAGGGCGGTCTCGATCTGCGCGGGGGCGGCGTCCGGGCCCAGCCCCTCGGCCTGCAGCTGGGTGATCAGCGCGCCAAGGTCGTCCTCGATCTGCCGCGACACGTCCGAGCGCAGGAACACCCGCCGCGACCGCAGCCAGGCCCCCGCGCGGGCCGCGCCGAGCCGCCCCAGCACCCAGGCCATGAGCTGCATCAGCAGCGCGACCGGGGCCAGCATGACGTTCAGCGGCGCGCGCAGCAGGTCGGCGCCAAGCGCGTGGCGGTGGAGCGACCAAGTGCCGCGCAGCCCGTAGCGGCGCGCGGCAAAGCGGCCAAGCGCGGCATCGCGGCGGGACTGGCGCGTGCGGAGGGGGGCGGGGGGCATGGCGATCCTGCGGCAGGGAGTCGGGGACAGCCTAACCCGGGACGCGCCTCGACACAAAGGTTCGGCGCTTGCAGCCCCAAGCGGCGCTTTCTATAGAGGGCGCATGAAATTTCCGGCGTTCGGATCTCGAATTAGCAGCCCGGCGGCGTGAGGTTTCGCGCCGCCGGGTCAGCCTTGTCCGAACATCTTTCAAAGGAACGCCCCGATGGCTGCCGACATGCCGACCGACGCCCCCGATTATCGCGACACCGTCTTCCTGCCCCAGACCGAGTTTCCCATGCGCGCCGGACTGCCCGCGCGTGAGCCGGACTGGCTGGCCCGGTGGGCGCGGATCGGCATCTACGACCGTCTGCGCGAGAAGGCCGCCGCGGCGGACGGGACCCGCGCGCCCTTCGTGCTGCATGACGGCCCCCCCTATGCCAACGGGCATCTGCATATCGGCCACGCGCTGAACAAGACCATCAAGGACATCATCGTGCGCAGCCACCAGATGATGGGCCGCGATGCGCGCTACGTGCCGGGCTGGGACTGCCACGGCCTGCCGATCGAGTGGAAGATCGAGGAGAAGTACCGCACCGAGGGCCGCGACAAGGATGCCGTCGACGTGGTCGAGTTCCGCCAGGAATGCCGCCGCTTTGCCGAAGGCTGGGTTCAGATCCAGCGCGAGGAATTCGAGCGCATGGGCATCACCGGGGCCTGGGACCGCCCCTATCTGACCATGGATTACCATGCCGAGGCGGTGATCGCGGCCGAGTTCATGAAGCTTCTGATGAACGGCGCGCTTTATCAGGGATCGAAGCCCGTGATGTGGTCCCCGGTCGAGAAGACCGCCCTGGCCGAGGCCGAGGTCGAGTATCACGACCATACCAGCCACACGATCTGGGTGCGGTTCGGGGTCGCGAAGGCGCCGCGGGAACGGACTCCGCTGGTCGGCGGTCAGCCCGAGTCGCAGGACGTCCAGCTTGCCCGGGCTGAGGCCAATCTGGCCAAGCGGGAACGCTTCGGTAATGCAACGATCGTCATCTGGACCACGACCCCCTGGACCATTCCTCAGAACCGGGCCGTCGCCTTCAACCCGGCGATCGCCTACGGGATGTACGAGGTCGGCGCGGTGGCCGAGGGCTCGACCGCGCAGCCGGGCGAGCGTCTGGTGCTGGCCGATGCGCTGGCGGAGGGCGTGATGGCACAGGCCAAGATCACCGACTTTACCCGCGTCGCAGACGTGACCGCCGCCGATCTGGAGGGGCTGGTGCTGGCCCATCCCCTGCGCGGCGTCGAGGGCGGCGCGGGCGAATGGGATTACGATGTGCCGATGCTGCCGGGTGATCATGTCACCGACGAGGCCGGGACGGGCTTCGTGCATACCGCGCCCAGCCATGGCGACGACGATTATCAGCTTTACCTTAAATTCAAGGATAAGCTGCCCGGACTGAGAATGACCTACAATGTCGAACCCGACGGCAGCTATCGCGCCGACCTGCCGATCTTCGGCGGTCAGGCAATCATCGCGCCGGACGGCAAGGACGGCCCCGCCAATGTCGGCGTCATCAAGCAACTGGCTTATGCGGGCGCGTTGCTGGCCAAGGGCAAGATCAAACACTCCTACCCGCACAGCTGGCGGTCCAAGGCGCCGCTGATCTATCGCAACACGCCGCAATGGTTCGCCGCCATCGACAAGCCGCTGGACGACGGGATGGGCGCGCATGGCGACACGATCCGCTCGCGCGCGCTGACCTCCATCGACAAGCTGGTCACCTGGTGGCCGCGCTCGGGGCGCAACCGCATCCAGTCCATGGTCGAGAACCGCCCCGATTGGGTCCTCTCGCGCCAGCGGGCCTGGGGCGTGCCGCTGACCTGCTTCGTCAAGGCCGGCGCCCGGCCGACCGACCCGGACTTCCTGCTGCGCGACGCCCGCGTCAACGACCGCATCATCGCCGCCTTCGAGGCCGAGGGCGCCGATGTCTGGTACCGCGACGGCTTCAAGGCGCGGATGCTGGAGGGGATCGTCGATCCCGACGCCTACGACCAGATCACCGACGTGCTGGACGTGTGGTTCGATTCGGGCTCGACCCATGCCTTCGTGCTGCGCGACCGCGAGGATGGCGCCCCCGACGGCATCGCCGATGTCTACATGGAGGGCACCGACCAGCATCGCGGCTGGTTCCAGTCATCCTTGCTGCAGGCCAGCGCCACCCGGGGCCGCGCGCCCTATCGCAACGTGGTGACCCACGGCTTCACGCTGGACGAGAAGGGCATGAAGATGTCCAAGTCGCTCGGCAACACCATCGTGCCCGCCAAGGTGATCGAGCAGTACGGCGCCGACGTCCTGCGCCTGTGGGTCGCGCAGGCGGATTACACCGCCGACCAGCGGATCGGCCCCGAGATCCTGAAGGGCACCGCCGACAGCTATCGCCGGCTGCGCAACACGCTGCGCTTCCTGCTGGGCGCGCTGCAGGGCTTCGATGAGGCCGAGCGCGTGGCCCCCGCCGACATGCCCGAGTTGGAGCAGTGGATGCTGCACCGGCTGGCGCAGCTGGATCACCAGGTCCGCAAGGGCTATGACCAGTTCGACTTCCAGGGGGTGTTCCAGACGCTGTTCCAGTTCTGCACGCTGGACCTGTCGGCCTTCTATTTCGACGTGCGCAAGGATGCGCTGTATTGCGACGCGCCGGACAGCGCGCGCCGCCGGGCCGCGCGAACGGTGCTGGACATCCTCTATCACCGGCTGGTCACCTGGCTGGCGCCGATCCTGCCCTTCACGATGGAGGATGTCTGGCTGTCGCGCTTCCCGTCGGACGATGACAGCGTGCATCTGCACGACTTCCCCGCGACGCCCGCCGACTGGCTGAACGAGCCCCTGGCGGCGAAGTGGGACCATGTGCGCCGCGCCCGCCGCGTCGTCACCGCCGCGCTGGAGGTCAAGCGGACCGACAAGACCATCGGCGCCAGCCTGGAGGCCGCGCCGGTCGTTCATGTCGAGGATGCCGACATGCTGGCGGCGCTGAAATCGGTGGCCTTCGCGGATGTCTGCATCACCTCGGACCTGTCGTTGACCCGGGACCCGGCGCCGAACGAGGCGTTCCGGCTGTCCGAGGCGCCGGGCATCGGCGTGGTCTTCGAGACAGCCGAGGGCGACAAGTGCCAGCGCTGCTGGAAGATCCTGCCCGATGTCGGCACGCACAGCCATCCGGGCGTCTGCGCCCGCTGCGACTCGGTGCTGGGTGACAGGGTGCCGGGCGACCTGGTGACGGGATGAGCGACGACCATCTGCGCCGGGCGATCCTGGCGCAGGTGGATCGGCTGCGGCCCGGCACAACCTGCTGCCCCAGCCAGATCGCCCGCGATCTGGTCACAGACTGGCGCTCGCTGATGACACCGCTGCGTCAGGCGGCGCTGGACCTTGCCGCCGAGGGCCGAATCCGCGTCACCCAGAAGGGCCGGCCCGCCGGGCCTGCGCCGCGCGGATCGATCCGGCTGGCGGCGCCGGAACCTGGCCTTCCGCCCGGCAACGAGGGCTAGGGACGCCGGGGCAGGGGGGTCAGACCAGCCACCAGCCCTTGGCCTTCAGCTGGTTGCGGATCATGCGCTCGGGCGTTCTGCCGGTCCGGTCGGCAAAGACCGGACGGACCTTGTCGCGGCCCTTTTCCTGATAGACCAGCTTGCGCGCCGGCTCCCAGTCCCGCAGCACGCGCTTGATCTTGTTGGGGGCCACGGCGGCCTCCAGCGCGGTGATCGCATGATCCGACTGCAGCGCATAGAGCAGCGGCAGCTTGCGGTAATGGCAGGTCACGTCGCCGTCCAGCCCCGCCAGCTCGGGCCCGGGGCGACCGCCGCCGAAGGACCGGATGACGACGGGCAGGACCGCCTGGTCCAGCCACGGTTCCATCACCTGGCAGGCCAGTTCGTCATGCGGATCGTCGCGCAGGGCCCGCGCCCAGTCCAGGAAGCGGCGTCCGAATTCGGCGGGATCGGCCCCGAAGAACCAGCCCGCGTTGAAATACAGATAGCGTTCCCAATGCTCGTCGGGCTGTGCCGCATCCAGCGTGTCGTCGAAGGGCACCCCGAAGCGGTCATAGATCGATTTCCAGATCCCGGCATAGCCCGGCCCGTAGAGCGGCGGCAGCGGCCAGGTGCCCTCGCGCCGCATCGAGGCCGAGGGGCGGTCGAAATCGAAGGCCACGCCGTCCAGCGGGCCGGTGATCACGGTGTCGGTGTCGAAGAAGACGAAGGGTTCGTTCGCGGGCAGCAGGGCCAGCGCCTCGATCTTGTTGCCCTGCGGATAGGCCGCGCCGAAATGATGGGCGACGAAGGGGGTGATCTGGGCCCCCATCTCGGTCAGCAGCTCGCGGCAGGGGTCCGAGATGCGGGTCTCGTGCCCGCTCCACGCGCCCTCGGGCTGGGGTTCGGCGATGATGACCTTGCCGGACCAGTCGGGGGACTGGGCGCGCAGGCTGGCCATGAAGATGACCGCCTCGTATTCCAACCGGCCGGACTGGGCAACGATCAGCAGATTGGGATGCTTGTTCATGAGCGCAGCCACCGGACCCTCGTTTTTTCTCAACTTAAGCATCAACCTAGCCGTGCGGCTGCTTCAGCAAAACCCCTTCGCACAGAGGTCCGCCGAATTTTCTGCATTTCCGGTCACTGCCGAGGCAGGAATGCGGCCGGAGGGCCGGTTTTCAAAATGAACGGTTCAGGGAGAGGGGGGAAGTGGTGGGCGACCCTGGAATCGAACCAGGCGTGGGTCTCCCCGGCGGAGTTACAGTCCGCTGCCGCACCTTGCAGCACGTCGCCCGCCGATCGCTTTCGGCGTGGGGGGTGATTAGCGGCCCTGCCGGGGGGCGTCAAGCGGATTTCCGGGGCTTGCGCGAACGGTCCATCCCGCGCACAGAAGAACCCGACAGGACAGGAGACCGCGCATGGCCGAGAGGACCCCCACCGCCAAGAAGCCCACATGGGTCATCGACAAGGAGCGCGCCCGCCGCGCCTCGGCGGCCGAGACGGTGTGGCTGTTCGGTCTGCATGCCGTGCGCGACGCGCTGGCCAACCCGGCGCGCGAGAAGATGCGCCTTGTCGTGACGCAGAACGCCGTCACCCGGCTTGGCGACCTGCACGGGATGGAGCCCGAGATCATCGATCCGCGCATCTTCGACAAGACCGTGGGCCTGGCCGCCGAAAGCGTCCACCAGGGGGCCGCGCTGGAGGTCAAGCCGCTCAAATGGGGCAGCCTGTCCGAGGTGGCCCTGCGCGAGGCACCGGGAGAGACGCGCCCGCTGCTGGTCGCGCTGGACCGGGTGACCGATCCCCACAATGTCGGCGCGATCCTGCGATCCGCCGAGGTCTTCGGCGCACGCGCGGTCATCGCCCCCGCCCGCCATTCCGCCCCCGAGACGGGCGCCCTGGCCAAGACCGCCTCGGGCGCGCTGGAACGCCAGCCCTATCTGCGCGTGCCGAACCTGGCCGAGGCGCTGACGCAGTTGAAGAACATGGGCTTCATCCTGGTCGGCCTGGACGGCACCGGCGACGAGCCGCTGCCCGACCTGATGGGCCGCCTGTCTGGCCGCGCCATCTGCTTGGTGCTGGGCGCCGAGGGGCCGGGGATGCGCGAGCTGACCATGAAGACCTGCGACCATGTCGCCCGCGTGCCCTTCGCCGCCGATTTCGGATCGCTCAACGTGTCCAATGCGGCGGCGGTGGCGCTCTACGCGGCGGGGCGGGCGTGAAGATCACATCCCTGCGACGTTTCCCTCTGCCGCGTTGAGATTTGTCCCGCCTGCTGTCAAGTAGACGGACCCAGACCCCGGACCCCCATGCGCCCGCTGTGCCTCGCCCTGCTGCTGACCCTGACGCCCGCCCTTCCGGCGGCGGCGCAGGACTGGGCGGTGGGCGGCTTCGACCCGGTGGGCTATGCGGCCTCGGGCCGGGCCCTGCCGGGGCGCAGCGACATCGCGACGATGTGGAAGGGGCAGGTGTGGCATTTCGCATCCGAGGAGAACCGCGCCCGCTTCGAGGCCGATCCCCGCGCCTATGCCCCCGCGCTGGACGGGATGTGCCCGATCTCGGTGATCGAGGGGCGTCCGCAGCCGGGCGATCCGCGCCATTTCGCGGTGGTGGCCGGCAGGCTGTACCTGCTGCGGTCCAATGCGGCGGAACGGCAGCTGCAGCAGGATCCGCGCGGGATCACCGAGCAGGCAAGGCAGATGTACCGCTGACGCCTGCGAATCACGAATACGCGATCAAGGTGGAACTTTTGCGACTGATGCCCATTTAGCATAGAGAGCATGACCCCGGAACGGTCATGCTTAGATCACTGTCCCTCGTTCCGTGACTTGCGCCCGGCCACCCTGTGGACCGGGCGCTTTTTTTGAGGAAACGTGGCGCCTTGACCGGCGGTGCCAGAGGGGGGACGCAGATGACCATCCAGACGAGCATGGACGAGGAGATCGCCAGGATCGCGCAGACCGTCAAGGTCGTGGCGATGGTCGGGCTGTCGCCCAACGAGGCACGGCCCAGCTGGGGCGTGGCGCGCTATCTGCAGTCCTGCCGCATCCGGGTGATCCCGGTCAATCCGGGCCATGCGGGCGGCACCATCCTGGGCGAGAAGGTCCATGCCGACCTGGCCTCCATCCCGCCCGAGGCGGGGGTCCAGATGGTCGACATCTTCCGCCGCTCGGAGGCGGTGGGCGGGATCGTGGATCAGGCCCTGGTCCATCTGCGCGATCTGCAGGTGATCTGGACGCAACTCGGCGTGCGCGACGACGCGGCCGCGGCACGGGCCCGGGCCGCTGGCGTGGCGGTGACCCAGGACCGCTGCCCCAAGATCGAATTCCCGCGCTTCCTGTAGGAACGGCGCCGGTTATCTGCTTGACGGGCGGGCGGGGCGGTTCTAATCAGGCCCGACCTCAGGGGTATAGCTCAGTTGGTAGAGCATCGGTCTCCAAAACCGAGGGTCGTGGGTTCGAGTCCCCCTGCCCCTGCCAGGTCCTTCCGCCAGACCTGCGATCCGTCCGCCCGGCCCCGACAGGGGCGCCGCGTTCCGGGTTGAAATGCCCGGCCCGCCCGGCTAGACCCGCGCCTGCACTCGCCCAAGGAGCCTGCCCGTGGCCAATCCCGTCCAATTCATCAACCAGGTCCGCGCCGAGGCGGCCAAGATCACTTGGCCAACGCGCCGCGAGGTGATCACGACGACCATCATGGTCTTGATCTTCGCCTCGATCACCAGCCTGTTCTTCTTCCTGGTCGATCTGGCCATCCGGACGGGTCTGACCCAGGGCCTGCGCCTGATCAGCGGCTGATCGGGGCTTGCAATTGGCGGTCAGGGGCGGTATCTGCCCCCGACTGTCCGGAAGACGGCGTGCAACGGTTTGGCGTGCGCGCCGATTTCGATTTTTTCGGACATGATGGAATTCAAGGGGTTGGCGCGGCATCCGCGTGATTCCCGACAGGAAGAGCAGGGGTCGATCGAGACATGGCAAAACGGTGGTATTCGGTCAGCGTCCTGTCGAACTTCGAAAAGAAGGTCGCCGAGGCGATTCGCCAGTCCGTCGCCGAGAAGGGGCTGGAGGAGCAGATCGACGAGGTGCTGGTCCCGACCGAGGAAGTAATCGAGATCCGTCGCGGCAAGAAGGTCACGTCCGAGCGGCGCTTCATGCCCGGCTATGTTCTGGTCCACATGGACATGTCGGACCGGACCTATCACCTGGTCAACTCGATCAACCGCGTCACCGGGTTCCTCGGCGCGCAGGGCAAGCCGATGCCCATGCGCGACGACGAGGTGAACACGATGCTGAACCGCTCGGGCGACGGGGCACCGGCCGCACCGCGCAACCTGATCCGCTTCGACGTGGGCGAGCGCGTCAGCGTCACCGACGGCCCGTTCGAGGGATTCTCGGGCATGGTCGAGGAAGTGGACGAGATCTCGTCGCGCGTGAAGGTCACCGTGTCGATCTTTGGCCGGCCGACGCCGGTCGAACTGGAATTCACGCAGGTTTCCAAGACCTCGTGAGACGTTGCGGGAGGCCGTAGGGCCGTACCGCTAAATCGGCCTCATTTGCGGGCCTGATGACAAGGAGAAGGCCACATGGCCAAGAAAGTTGTTGGCAGCCTGAAGCTGCAGATCAAGGCGGGCCAAGCGAACCCGTCGCCCCCGGTTGGCCCCGCTCTGGGTCAGCGCGGCATCAATATCATGGCCTTCTGCAAGGAGTTCAACGCTCGCACGCAGGAGATGGAGCAGGGTTCGCCCGTGCCCGTCGTGATCACCTATTACGCCGACAAGTCGTTCAGCTTCGAGACGAAGACGCCCCCGGCGTCCTTCCTGCTGAAGAAGGCCGCCGGCCTGAAGCCTGTCGGCAAGCGCAACCGCGCCAAGGGTTCGGACAAGCCGGGCCGCAACAACGCGGGTTCGGTGACCGTCAAGCAGGTGCGCGAGATCGCCGAATCCAAGATGGCGGATCTGTCCGCGAACGACGTCGAAGCCGCGATGAAGATCATCGTGGGCTCGGCCCGGTCGATCGGTATCGAGGTGAGGGGCTGATCATGGCAAACACGTCAAAGAAAAAAGTCGCCGCCCGCGCCGCGTTCGAGGGCAAGACCAACCTGACCGTCGAGGACGCCGTCAAGCTGGTCAAGTCGCAGGCTTCGGCCAAGTTCGACGAGACCATCGAGATCGCGCTGAATCTGGGCGTCGACCCGCGTCACGCCGACCAGATGGTCCGCGGCGTGGTCACGCTGCCCGCTGGCACCGGCAAGGACGTCCGCGTCGCCGTCTTCGCCCGCGGCCCCAAGGCTGACGAGGCAAAAGCCTCCGGAGCCGACATCGTCGGCGCCGAGGACCTGATGGAGACCATCCAGTCCGGCAAGATCGAGTTCGACCGCTGCATCGCGACACCGGACATGATGCCGCTGGTCGGTCGTCTGGGCAAGATCCTGGGCCCGCGCAACCTGATGCCGAACCCCAAGGTCGGCACCGTGACCATGGACGTGACCGCTGCGGTCAATGCGGCCAAGGGCGGCGAGGTCCAGTTCAAGGCCGAGAAGGCCGGCGTGGTCCATGCGGGCATCGGCAAGGTCTCGTTCGACGAGGACAAGCTGGCCCAGAACCTGCGCGCCTTCGTGGACGCGGTCAGCCGCGCCAAGCCGACCGGTGCCAAGGGCACCTACATGAAGAAGGTCTCGATCAGCTCGACGATGGGTCCGGGCGTGTCGGTGGATGTCGTGTCGGCAACCGCCAGCTGAGGCCAGGAGGTGGGGTAACCCCCACCCTGCGAAATTCCCCGGTCTTCGGGCCGGGGATGGCGGGGCCGCAAGGCCCTGTCCTGTCCGAGACGGAGGGTGTGGGGGAAACCCCGCTTAATTGCCTTCCTGAGATGGGGAAGCGTTTTTCCGAAGGTCCCGACCTTCGGGTGATCTTGCCCTGAACGGACCCGACCCGGTCCCATTCGAGACCGGGAAAAGTGAGAGCCGGGGGGAAACCCCCAACTTGGAGTGAAACCGTGGATAGAGCACAAAAAGAACAGCTGGTCGACGAACTCGGCCAGATCTTTGAAAGCTCTGGCGTCGTGGTGGTTGCCCACTACGAGGGGATGACGGTTGCACATATGCAGGACCTCCGCTCGCGCATGCGCGAAGCCGGCGGTTCGGTTCGCGTTGCCAAGAACAAGCTCGCCAAGATCGCCCTGGAGGGAAAGCCTTGCGCAAGCATCGCCGACTATCTGACGGGCATGACCGTGCTCACCTATTCGGAAGATCCGACCGCTGCGGCCCGGATCGCCGACAAGTACGCCAAGGATAACGAACGCTTCGTGATCCTGGGCGGCGCAATGGGTGATGCGGCTCTGGACCCTGCCGGTGTGAAAGCCGTCGCCTCGATGCCGTCGCGTGAAGAGCTCATCGCTCAGATCGTGTCCTGCCTCGGAGCGCCTGCTTCCAATATCGCCGGTGCCATTGGCGCGCCTGCTTCGAACATCGCGAGCATCCTCACGACCCTCGAGGAACGTGAGGCTGCGTAAGCAACCTGATCCCGTCTGGTGGTTGAAGACCCGACGTTGGAACATTAACTGGAAAGAACGGAAAAATGGCTGACCTGAAACAACTCGCAGAACAAATTGTGGGCCTGACGCTGCTGGAAGCCCAGGAGCTCAAGACCATCCTGAAGGACGAATACGGCATCGAGCCCGCTGCCGGCGGCGCCGTCATGATGGCCGGTCCTGCTGCTGCCGCCGAAGTCGCGGAAGAGAAGACCGAATTCGACGTCGTCCTGCTGGAAGCCGGCGCCAACAAGATCAACGTGATCAAGGAAGTGCGCGGCATCACCGGTCTGGGCCTGAAAGAAGCCAAGGACCTGGTCGAAGCCGGCGGCAAGGTCAAGGAAGGCGCGTCCAAGGCTGATGCCGAGGAAGTGAAGAAGAAGCTCGAAGCGGCTGGCGCCAAGGTCGAGCTGAAGTAATCGGCCGACAGGCCACGACGATCAGGCAGGGTCCGGGGTTTCCCGGTCCCTGCCGAACCTGTCTTGACGGTCGGTCTGCCTGGCAGACCTCCCCTCAGGGCATGTTCGAGGTTCGGGAGCCGCGCGGTGGGACGCGCGGCACGAATGGAACCTCACCCCTGCATTCGTAGGCGCGTCCCGGGGGCCCCCGACCCGGACGCGCGCGAAGACGAAAGGTGACAAGACCCCATGGCGCAAGCTTATGTCGGCCAGAAGCGGATCCGCCGCTATTATGGCAACATCCGTGAAGTTCTGGAGATGCCGAACCTGATCGAGGTTCAGAAATCCTCCTATGACCTGTTCCTGAACTCGGGCGAGGGAAGCGGTCATAACGATGGCGACGGCATCCAGGGCGTGTTCCAGTCGGTGTTCCCGATCAAGGACTTCAACGAGACCGCGACGCTGGAATTCGTGAAGTACGAGCTGGAACGCCCGAAATACGACGTGGACGAGTGCCAGCAGCGCGACATGACCTATGCCGCGCCGCTGAAGGTCACCCTGCGCCTGATCGTCTTCGATCTGGACGAGAATACCGGGGCGAAATCCGTCAAGGACATCAAGGAACAGGACGTCTTCATGGGCGACATGCCCCTGATGACGACGAACGGCACGTTCATCGTGAACGGCACCGAGCGCGTGGTCGTGTCGCAGATGCACCGCAGCCCTGGCGTGTTCTTCGACCATGACCGCGGCAAGACCCATTCCTCGGGCAAGCTGCTGTTCGCCTGCCGCATCATTCCCTATCGCGGCTCGTGGCTGGACTTCGAATTCGACGCCAAGGACCTCGTGTTCGCGCGCATCGACCGCCGCCGCAAGCTGCCCGTGACGACCCTGCTCTATGCGCTTGGCATGGATCAGGAGGCGATCATGGACGCCTTCTACGAGACCGTCACCTACACCCTGCGCCGCGCGGGGCGCGAGCAGGGCTGGGTCACGCGCTTCTTCCCCGAGCGCGTTCGCGGCACCCGTCCGGCCTTCGACCTGGTGAACGCCGAGACCGGCGAAGTCATCACCAAGGCCGGCGAGAAGGTCACACCGCGTCTGGTCAAGAAGCTGCAGGAATCCGAAGAGCAGCTGAACCTGTACGTTCCGTTCGAGCGGATCGTGGGCCGCTTCGTGGCCAAGGACATCGTCAACGACGAGACCGGCTTCATCTATGCCGAGGCGGGCGACGAGATCACCGCCGATTACAACAAGGAGGGCGACCTGTCTGGCGGCCTTCTGAAGGTGCTGCTGGACAACGACATCACCGACGTGCCGGTGCTGGACATCGACCACGTCAACGTGGGGCCCTACATCCGCAACACCATGGCGGCGGACAAGAACCTCGGCCGCGAAGGCGCGCTGATGGACATCTACCGCGTCATGCGCCCGGGCGAGCCGCCCACCGTCGAGGCCGCGTCGAACCTGTTCAACTCGCTGTTCTTCGACAGCGAGCGCTATGACCTGTCCGCCGTGGGCCGGGTCAAGATGAACATGCGCCTGAACCTGGACGCGCCCGACACCCAACGCACGTTGCGCCACGAAGACATCGTGTCCTGCATCCGCGGGCTGGTGGAGCTGCGCGATGGCAAGGGCGAGATCGACGACATCGACCACCTGGGCAACCGTCGCGTGCGCTCCGTCGGCGAGCTGATGGAGAACCAGTACCGCGTCGGCCTGCTGCGCATGGAGCGTGCCATCCGCGAGCGCATGTCCGGCGTCGAGATCGACACCGTCATGCCGCAGGACCTGATCAACGCCAAGCCGGCGGCGGCGGCGGTGCGTGAATTCTTCGGCAGCTCGCAGCTGTCGCAGTTCATGGACCAGACCAACCCTCTGTCCGAAGTGACGCACAAGCGCCGCCTGTCGGCCCTGGGGCCGGGCGGTCTGACGCGCGAGCGTGCGGGCTTCGAGGTGCGCGACGTCCACCCGACCCATTACGGCCGGATGTGCCCGATCGAGACCCCCGAAGGCCAGAACATCGGCCTGATCAACAGCCTCGCAACCTTCGCGCGGGTGAACAAGTACGGCTTCATCGAGACCCCCTATCGCAAGGTGGTCGAGGGTCACGTGACCGACGACGTGGTCTACATGTCCGCGACCGAGGAGATGCGCCACACCGTGGCGCAGGCCAACGCGACGCTGGACGCGAACGGCAAGTTCGTCGACGAGCTGATCAGCACCCGCCAGTCGGGAGACTTCATGCTCAACCCGGTGGATGCGATCGACCTGATCGACGTGTCGCCCAAGCAGCTGGTCTCGGTCGCCGCCGCGCTGATCCCGTTCCTGGAAAACGACGACGCCAACCGCGCCCTCATGGGCTCGAACATGCAGCGTCAGGCGGTTCCGCTGCTGCGGGCCGAGGCGCCCTTCGTCGGCACCGGCATGGAAGCGACCGTGGCCCGGGACTCGGGTGCGGCCATCATGGCGCGCCGCGGCGGCATCATCGACCAAGTCGATGCGCAGCGGATCGTGGTGCGCGCGACCGAGGACATGGGCGCGGGCGACGCGGGCGTGGACATCTATCGTCTGCGCAAGTTCAAGCGCTCGAACCAGTCCTCGACCATCAACCAGCGTCCGCTGGTGAAGGTGGGCGAGAAGGTTGTGGCCAACCAGGTCATCGCGGACGGTCCCTCGACCGACCGGGGCGAGCTGGCCATCGGCCGCAACGTGGTCGTCGCGTTCATGCCGTGGAACGGCTACAACTACGAGGACTCGATCCTGATCAGCGAGCGGATCCACCGCGACGACGTGTTCACCTCGATCCATATCGACGAATACGAGGTCGCGGCCCGCGACACCAAGCTGGGCCCGGAGGAGATCACGCGCGACATCCCGAACGTGGGCGAAGAGGCGCTCCGCAATCTGGATGAGGCCGGCATCGTCTATATCGGTGCGGAATGCGCGCCGGGCGACATCCTGGTGGGCAAGATCACCCCCAAGGGCGAAAGCCCGATGACGCCGGAAGAGAAGCTGCTGCGCGCCATCTTCGGCGAAAAGGCCAGCGACGTGCGCGACACGTCCCTGCGTCTGCCGCCGGGCGCCTATGGCACGATCGTCGAGGTGCGGGTGTTCAACCGCCACGGCGTCGACAAGGACGAGCGCGCGCTGCAGATCGAGCGCGAGGAAGTCGAGCGCCTGTCGCGCGACCGCGACGACGAGCAGGCGATCCTGGACCGCAACATCTATGCGCGTCTGAAGACGCTGGTTCTGGGCAAGACGGCGCTCAAGGGGCCCAAGGGCATCCGCTCGGGCACCGAGATCACCGAGGACCTGCTGGGCACCATGTCCCGCGGCCAGTGGTGGCAGCTGGCGGTCAGCGAAGAGGACGTCGCCAAGGACGTCGAGGCGCTGAACGGTCAGTACGACACCCAGAAGAAGCTGCTGGACGCGCGCTTCGAGGACAAGGTCGAGAAGGTCCGTCAGGGCGACGACCTGCCGCCGGGCGTGATGAAGATGGTCAAGGTCTTCGTCGCCGTGAAGCGCAAGCTGCAGGCGGGCGACAAGATGGCCGGCCGTCACGGCAACAAGGGCGTCGTGTCCAAGGTCGTCCCGATGGAGGACATGCCGTTCCTGGCGGACGGCACCCCCGTCGACCTGGTTTTGAACCCCCTCGGCGTGCCGTCGCGCATGAACGTGGGCCAGATCCTGGAGACCCACATGGGTTGGGCCAGCCGGGCACTGGGCCTCAAGATCGACGAGGCGCTGGAGGATTATCGCCGCAATGGCGACATGACCCCGGTCCGCGAGGCGATGCGCATCGGCTATGGCGACGACCTGTATGCCGACACCTTCGACGGCATGGACGACGAGACGCTGCGCGAGCACGCCGACACGGTGCGCACGGGTGTGCCGATCGCCACGCCGGTCTTCGACGGTGCCAAGGAGGCCGACGTGAACGACGCGCTGACGCGTGCCGGGTTCGACACCTCCGGGCAGTCGGTGGTGTTCGATGGCCGCACGGGCGAGCAGTTCGCACGTCAGGTCACCGTGGGGATGAAGTACGTCCTCAAGCTGCACCACCTGGTCGATGACAAGATGCACGCCCGGTCCACCGGTCCGTACAGCCTGGTCACGCAGCAGCCCTTGGGCGGCAAGGCGCAGTTCGGTGGCCAGCGCCTCGGCGAGATGGAGGTCTGGGCCCTGGAGGCCTATGGCGCCGCCTACACGCTGCAGGAAATGCTGACCGTCAAGTCGGACGACGTCGCCGGACGCACCAAGGTCTACGAGTCCATCGTCAAGGGCGAGGACAACTTCGAGGCCGGTGTGCCGGAATCGTTCAACGTGCTGGTCAAGGAGGTCCGGGGTCTGGGCCTCAACATGGAACTCCTGGATGCGGAAGAGGAGGAGTGAGGGCGCAAGCCTTCACTTCGCCCCATCCCGTGCCCTTCATTAGGAATTGAAAATGAACCAGGAACTCGCCACCAATCACCTGAACCCGCTGGCCACGCCGCGGCAGTTCAGCGAGATCAAGATCTCGCTGGCTTCGCCCGAGGAGATCCTCGCCTGGTCCTTCGGCGAGGTGAAGAAGCCCGAGACGATCAACTACCGCACGTTCAAGCCGGAACGTGATGGCCTGTTCTGCGCGCGCATCTTCGGTCCGATCAAGGACTACGAATGCCTGTGCGGCAAGTACAAGCGCATGAAGTATCGCGGCCTCGTCTGCGAGAAATGCGGTGTGGAAGTGACCCTGCAGAAGGTCCGCCGCGAGCGGATGGGCCATATCGAGCTGGCCGCCCCGGTCGCCCATATCTGGTTCCTCAAGTCGCTGCCCTCGCGCATCGGCCTGATGCTGGACATGACGCTGCGCGATCTGGAACGGATCCTGTACTTCGAGAACTATGTCGTCATCGAGCCGGGCCTGACCGACCTGACCTATGGCCAGCTGCTGAGCGAAGAGGAATTCCTCGACGCGCAGGACAACTATGGCGCCGACGCCTTCCAGGCAGATATCGGCGCCGAGGCGATCCGCGCCATGCTGGCCAATATCGACCTGGCCGGCACCGCCGACCAGCTGCGCGAGGATCTGAAGGCCGCCACCGGCGAGCTGAAGCCCAAGAAGATCATCAAGCGCCTGAAGATCGTCGAGAGCTTCCTGGAATCGGGCAACCGCCCCGAATGGATGGTCCTGACCGTGATCCCGGTCATTCCGCCGGAACTGCGCCCGCTGGTCCCCTTGGACGGCGGCCGCTTCGCCACGTCCGACCTGAACGACCTCTATCGTCGCGTCATCAACCGCAACAACCGCCTCAAGCGGCTGATCGAGCTGCGCGCGCCCGACATCATTGTGCGCAACGAAAAGCGGATGCTGCAGGAATCGGTCGATGCGCTGTTCGACAACGGCCGTCGCGGCCGCGTCATCACGGGCAACAACCGTCGCCCGTTGAAGTCGCTGTCGGACATGCTGAAGGGCAAGCAGGGCCGCTTCCGCCAGAACCTTCTGGGCAAGCGCGTCGACTTCTCGGGTCGTTCGGTCATCGTGACCGGCCCGGAGCTGAAGCTGCACCAGTGCGGTCTGCCCAAGAAGATGGCGCTCGAGCTGTTCAAGCCGTTCATCTATTCGCGTCTTGAAGCCAAGGGTCTGTCCTCGACAGTCAAGCAGGCCAAGAAGCTGGTCGAAAAGGAACGCCCCGAGGTCTGGGACATCCTGGACGAGGTCATCCGTGAGCACCCGGTTCTGCTGAACCGTGCGCCCACGCTGCACCGTCTCGGCATCCAGGCGTTCGAGCCGATCCTGATCGAGGGCAAGGCGATCCAGCTGCACCCGCTGGTCTGCTCGGCCTTCAACGCCGACTTCGACGGCGACCAGATGGCCGTGCACGTCCCGCTGAGCCTCGAGGCCCAGCTGGAAGCGCGCGTCCTGATGATGTCGACGAACAACGTGCTGTCGCCCGCCAACGGCGCGCCGATCATCGTGCCGTCCCAGGACATGGTCCTGGGCATCTACTATGTCACGATGATGCGCGAAGGCATGAAGGGCGAGGGGATGATCTTCTCCAACGTGGACGAGGTCGAACACGCCCTTGCCGCCGGAGAGGTGCATCTGCACGCAAAGATCCAGGCCCGCATCAAGCAGATCGACGAGAACGGCAACGAGGTCCTCAAGCGCTACGAGACCACGCCGGGCCGCATCCGCGTGGGTGCGATCCTGCCGCTGAACGCCAAGGCGCCCTTCGAGCTGGTCAACCAGCTGCTTCGGAAGAAGGACGTTCAGGTCGTCATCGACACCGTCTACCGCTACTGCGGCCAGAAGGAATCGGTGATCTTCTGCGACCAGATCATGACCTTGGGCTTCCGCGAGGCGTTCAAGGCCGGCATCAGCTTCGGCAAGGACGACATGGTCGTTCCCGAAAGCAAGTGGCCGATCGTGGGCGAGGTCCAGGATCAGGTGAAGGAGTTCGAACAGCAGTATCTGGACGGCCTCATCACCCAGGGCGAGAAGTACAACAAGGTCGTAGACGCGTGGTCGAAGTGCAACGACCGCGTGACCGAGGCCATGATGGCCACGATCTCGTCCAAGAAGTTCGACGAGAACGGCGCCGAGAAGGAGCCGAACTCGGTCTACATGATGGCCCACTCGGGTGCCCGGGGCTCGGTCAACCAGATGAAGCAGCTCGGCGGCATGCGCGGCCTGATGGCCAAGCCCTCGGGCGAGATCATCGAGACGCCGATCATCTCGAACTTCAAGGAAGGTCTGACCGTCCTTGAGTACTTCAACTCGACCCACGGCGCCCGGAAGGGTCTGTCGGACACCGCGTTGAAGACGGCGAACTCGGGCTATCTGACGCGGCGTCTGGTGGACGTGGCGCAGGACTGCATCATCCGCGAGCATGATTGCGGCACCGAACGCGCGATCACGGCCTCTGCCGCCGTGAACGACGGCGAAGTCATCTCGCCGCTGTCCGAGCGGGTTCTGGGCCGGACCGTGGCCGAGGACGTGCTGGTGCCGGGCGAGGACGAGATCATCATCCGTGCCAACGAGGTGATCGACGAACGCAAGGCCGACGCCATCGAGGCGGCCGGCGTGCAGCAGGTGCGGATCCGCTCGGCCCTGACCTGCGAATCCGAGGACGGGATCTGCGCGCTGTGCTATGGCCGCGATCTGGCGCGCGGCACGCTGGTTAACATCGGCGAGGCGGTGGGCATCATCGCCGCGCAGTCGATCGGCGAACCCGGCACGCAGCTGACGATGCGGACCTTCCACATCGGCGGGATCGCGCAGGGCGGCCAGCAGTCGTTCCAGGCGGCATCGCACGAGGGGATCGTGCAGTTCCGCAACGAGAACCTGCTGGGCAACACCGCGGGCGACAACGTGGTCATGTCGCGCAACATGCAGCTGCTGGTCGTCGACGAGCACGGGCAGGAACGCGCCAGCCACAAGCTGTTCTACGGCTCCAAGCTGTTCGTGAAGAACGGCGACAAGGTCATCCGTGGCGCCAAGCTGTTCGAATGGGATCCCTATACCCTGCCGATCATCGCGGAAAAGGGCGGCACGGCCAAGTTCGTCGACCTTCTGTCGGGGATCTCGGTCCGCGACGAGACGGACGACGCGACCGGCATGACGCAGAAGATCGTGACCGACTGGCGTTCGGCGCCGAAAGGCAACGAACTGAAGCCCGAGATCATCATCATGGACGCCAGCGGCGAGCCGGTGCGCAACGACCAGGGCAACCCGGTCAGCTATCCGATGTCGGTGGATGCCATCCTGTCGATCGAGGAAGGCCAGGAGATCCAGCCGGGCGACGTGGTGGCACGTATCCCGCGCGAGGGCGCCCGGACCAAGGACATCACCGGGGGTCTTCCCCGCGTGGCGGAACTGTTCGAGGCCCGTCGCCCCAAGGATCACGCGATCATCGCGGAAATCGACGGCTATGTGCGGTTCGGCAAGGACTACAAGAACAAGCGCCGCATCAGCATCGAGGCCGCCGAAGAGGGCGCTCCGCCGGTCGAGTACATGGTGCCGAAAGGCAAGCACATCCCGGTGCAGGAAGGCGACTTCGTGCAGAAGGGCGACTACATCATGGACGGCAACCCGGCGCCGCATGACATCCTGCGCATCATGGGGATCGAGGCCTTGGCCGACTATCTCATCGACGAGGTGCAGGACGTCTATCGACTGCAGGGCGTGAAGATCAACGACAAGCACATCGAGGTGATCGTCCGCCAGATGCTGCAGAAGATCGAGATCCTCGACAGCGGCGAGACCACGCTGCTGAAGGGCGAGCACGTCGAGCGCGACGAGTTCGACGAGGAGAACGCCAAGATCGAGGCACGCGGCGGACGTCCCGCCACGGGCGAGCCGGTCCTGCTGGGCATCACCAAGGCGTCGCTGCAGACCCGCAGCTTCATCTCGGCGGCGTCCTTCCAGGAGACGACCCGGGTGCTGACCGAGGCGGCCGTGCAGGGCAAGCGCGACAAGCTTGTGGGCCTCAAGGAGAACGTCATCGTGGGCCGCCTGATCCCGGCGGGCACCGGTGGCGCGACCTCCAGGGTCCGTCGCATCGCCACCGAGCGCGACGCCGAGGTGATCGAGGCGCGCCGCGCCGAGGCCGAGGCGGCTGCCGCCCTGGCAGCCCCCGAGCCCACCATGGGCACGACGGCGCCCGAGACGATGACCGAGAGCGCCACCGCCGATCTGCCCGAGACCAACGGCGAGGAGTGATCCTTGCCCCCTGACCACCGCGAAGGCCCGGCACCCAGTGCCGGGCCTTCGTCTTTCGGGTTGACCGCCCTTGCCCGGCGCACATACTGCGCCAGTCGTTCAAGGAACCATGATGCGCATCCAAGTCCTGGGCCTGTGTCGATTTTCGCTGCTGGTGCAGGGCGATTTCCAGACCACCGGCGAGGATCTGGACGACAACCGCGCCATCCTCTACGACCCCGCCCGGCTGGAACGCCGGATGCGCTGGTTCGAGACGCTCTGCGTGCCGCCGCTGATGGCGCAGACGGACCCCGACTTCACCCTGATCGTCGCCACCGGCGAGGACCTGCCCGAGCCCTGGGCCGGGCGCTTGCAGGCCGTGGCCGAGGTCGTCCCGCAGATCCGCATCGAATGCCTGCCCCCCGGCCGCCACGCGCCCCTGTGCCGCGAGGCCTTGGCCCGACATGTCGATTCGACAGCCGACGTGGTGGCGCAGTTCCGCATGGATGACGACGATGCGGTGGCCATCGACTATGTTGCCCATATCCGGGCCGATCACCGGCTGGCCGCCCGGATGACCCATAAGCACCATCCCGTCGTGGTGAACTATACCAGCGGGATCGTGGCGCGGCTGGAGGATGGCGACCTTACGCTGCATGCCGAGATGGCGCAGAACTGGGGCCTGGCGCAGACCTTCTATTTCCCGGGCGGCGAGGTGCGGTCGCTGATGAACTATCGCCACGACAAGGTCTGGGCCAAGGTGCCGACGCTCACGCTGCCCGGCCCGGTCATGTGGATCCGCGGCCATCACGACGTGAACGACAGCCGCGGCCACCTGATCGGCAAGAACCGCGTCGCCGCCGACCCCGACGAACTGCCCCGCCTGCTGGAACGCCGCTTCAACCTGGATCTGGAAGATCTGCGCGCCGCCCTGACCCTGCCGCTGCACCAGCCTCTGCCGGGCGACGGCCCCGCCATCCCGCCCGCCTGATACCCTCGCCCGACCCCCTCAAGCCCCCCGGACCCTTTTCCCATGGTAGCGCCCCTGATCTCTCCCCTGCGCCGGACCCGGCCCGCCTCGCTCCGGCCCGAACCGCTGCAGCCGGGTGACAACCTGCGCGGGGCGGGGCTGATGACCCTGTCGATGATGGGCTTCGGCTGCAACGATGCCATCGTCAAGTTCGTGACGCAGGAGATGCCGCTTTATCAGGCGATCACCCTGCGCGGCAGCTTCGTGATGCTGGCGCTGGTGCTGCTGGCGCAACGCAGCGGCGGGCTGCGCCTGCGCATCGCGCCCGATGCGCGCTGGCCCATGGTTTTGCGCCTGATCGGCGAGGTCGGATCGACCCTGCTGTTCCTCAACGCCCTGCAGCGGATGGCCATCGGCGATCTGACGGCGGTGATGCAGTCGCTGCCGCTGGTGGTGATGCTGGGCGCGGCGCTGTTCTTCGGCGAAAGCCTGGGCTGGCGGCGGATCGTCGCGGTGATGGTGGGGATGGTGGGCGTGCTGGTGATCCTGCGCCCTGGCAGCGGCACCTTCGGCATCTGGTCGCTGGCGGCCCTAGGGGCGATGGCGATGGTGGCGCTGCGCGATCTGTCCACGCGCCGCTTTTCGCGCGACATCACCTCGGCGACCATCGCCTTCTATGCCGCCGTGATGGTCATGCTGACAGGCCTCGTCCTGAGCCTGGGGCAGGGCTGGATCCTGCCCACGGTGTCGCAGATCCTGCTTTTGGTGCTGAGCAGCCTGTTTTTGACCGTGGGCTATATCTCGGCCGTGTCCGCCATGCGGATCGGAGAGATCTCGGCTGTGGCGCCCTTCCGCTATACCTCGCTTCTCTGGGCGATCGTGCTGGGGATGCTGATCTTCGGCGACTGGCCGGACCTGTGGACCTGGGTGGGGTCCGGGCTGGTCGTGGGCGCGGGGATCTACACGATCTGGCGCGAGGCGCAGCTGGGGCGGCGCCGGTGATGCGGGTGCAGATGCTGGGCCTGTGCCGGTTTTCCTATCTGGGCCTGCGGGGCTATCAGGTCGAACATGACAGCATCGCGGCGCGGCGGGCCTATCTGTACGATCCCGACCGGCTGGAGCGGCGCTGGCTGTGGTTCACGACCGTCGCCCTGCCGGGCTGGCTGGCGCAGACCGATCCCGACTTCACGCTGGTGATCATGACCGGGCCGGATCTGCCGGAACCGTGGCTGGGCCGCCTGCACGAGCTGTGCGGCCGGGTGCCGCAGCTGCAGCTGTCGCTGGTCGAGCCGATGGATTTCCACCTGCAGGCCTGCCGTGCCGCCGTGGCGCCCCATCTCGATCCGCAGGCCGAGGCGATCGGCCATTTCCGGCATGACGACGACGATGCCGTGGCGCTGGATTACGTGGAGGCGACGCGGCGCGATTTCGCCAGCGTGCAGCCGCTGTTCCGGGCCGAGGGACGGCTGTCGCTGGATTACGGGCGCGGGCTGATGATCGAGGCGCGCGACGGCCAGCTGAAGATCACCCCGCGCATCTGCCACAACATGGGCGTGGCGCTGACCGTCTTCCTGACGCCCGATATCCCCGACACCGCCTTGCACTACAACCACACGCAGCTGGCGCGCTGGATGCCCGGCGTGCAGATCTCGCGCCCGCTGATGTTCATCCGCTCGATCCACGGCGACAGCGACTCGGGCGACATGGGACCGGGCCTGCCGTGGGAGCCGCAGGAGGGCGCGATGAACCGCCTGCTGCGGCAGCGCTTCGGCCTGCGCCGCGGCGTGCTGGCCGATCTGGCACGGCAGCTGCACGAGGGATCCGCGGGGGGCGGGGCAGGGGGCGCCGGTTGACAGCACCCCGAAATCCCCCTATAGCCACGCGACCCGGCGGGAAACCGCAACGGGTACCAGAACCTGTGAGGTCACGATCCGGGCCGAAACGCCCCGATCCTCTGGAATGATGCCCGCCAGCCCTGTAGGGGCCGGTCGGGCTTGGTGTTTTGCGATTCGCGCAAGGCACCGTCGAGAAGCGGCGCAACCGATCGGTTGCGAGTATTGACAGAGCAAGACGGGGAACCGAATGCCGACGATCCAACAGCTGATCCGCAAGCCGCGGCAGCCGAGAGTGCAGCGGTCTAAATCCATGCACCTTCAGGGCTGCCCGCAGAAACGCGGTGTCTGCACGCGCGTCTACACCACGACGCCGAAGAAACCGAACTCCGCCATGCGGAAGGTCGCCAAGGTGCGCCTGACGAATGGCTTCGAGGTCATCTCCTATATTCCGGGCGAAAAGCACAACCTGCAGGAACACAGCGTCGTGCTGATCCGCGGCGGCCGCGTGAAAGACCTTCCGGGTGTCCGTTACCACATCCTGCGTGGTGTGCTGGATACCCAGGGCGTCAAGGATCGTCGCCAGCGTCGTTCGAAATACGGCGCCAAGCGTCCGAAATAAGGAGAGGCATCCATGTCCCGTCGTCACGCCGCTGAAAAGCGCGAAGTCCTGCCCGACGCCAAATATGGCGATCGCGTGCTGACCAAATTCATGAACAACCTGATGGTTGACGGCAAGAAGTCGATCGCCGAGCGGATCGTCTACAACGCGCTGGAGCGCGTCGAGACCCGTCTCAAGCGCGAGCCGATCGAAGTCTTCCACGAGGCGCTGGAAAACGTGAAGCCGTCCGTCGAGGTGCGTTCGCGCCGCGTCGGTGGTGCCACCTACCAGGTCCCCGTCGAAGTCCGCCCGATCCGTCGCGAGGCGCTGGCCATCCGCTGGCTGATCACGGCCGCCGCCAAGCGCAACGAGAACACGATGGAAGAGCGCCTTGCGGGCGAGCTGTCCGATGCCGTCAACGGCCGCGGAACCGCCGTCAAGAAGCGCGAAGACACGCACAAGATGGCTGACGCCAACAAGGCGTTCAGCCACTACCGCTGGTAAGGCGAAAGGATCCAATTCATGGCACGCGAATATCAGCTTCCGCGTTATCGCAACTTCGGCATCATGGCCCACATCGATGCCGGCAAGACGACGACGACCGAACGCATCCTGTACTACACCGGCAAGTCGCACAAAATCGGCGAAGTGCATGACGGCGCCGCGACCATGGACTGGATGGAGCAAGAGCAGGAGCGCGGCATCACGATCACGTCTGCCGCGACCACCACGTTCTGGCAGCGTCAGGAAGACCCCACCACCGAGGGGACTTCGGACACGAAATACCGCTTCAACATCATCGACACCCCCGGCCACGTGGACTTCACCATCGAAGTCGAGCGTTCGCTGGCGG
This sequence comes from Paracoccus liaowanqingii, assembly GCF_004683865.2. Taxonomy (NCBI): domain Bacteria; kingdom Pseudomonadati; phylum Pseudomonadota; class Alphaproteobacteria; order Rhodobacterales; family Paracoccaceae; genus Paracoccus; species Paracoccus liaowanqingii. The sequence continues at coordinate 597,265 of NZ_CP038439.1, forward strand.
TGCTGGACGGCGCGATCTGCCTGCTGGACGCCAATGCCGGCGTCGAGCCGCAGACCGAGACCGTCTGGCGTCAGGCCGACCGCTACAAGGTTCCGCGGATCGTGTTCGTCAACAAGATGGACAAGATCGGCGCGGACTTCTTCAACTGCGTGAAGATGATCAAGGACCGCACCGGCGGAACCCCGTGCCCGATTGCCCTGCCGATCGGTGCCGAGGACAAGCTGGAAGGCATCATCGACCTGATCAAGATGGAGGAATGGGTGTGGGAAGGTGAAGACCTTGGCGCATCCTGGTTCCGCCGTCCGATCCGCGACGAGCTGAAGGATCTGGCCGACGAGTGGCGCAAGAACCTGCTGGAACTGGTCGTCGAGCAGGACGATGCGGCGATGGAGGCCTATCTGGACGGCACCGAGCCCGACGACGCGACGCTGCGCATGCTGATCCGCAAGGGCACGCTGTCGCTGTCGTTCTTCCCGGTCACCGCCGGGTCGGCGTTCAAGAACAAGGGCGTGCAGCCCCTGCTGAACGCGGTCATCGACTTCCTGCCGAACCCGCTGGACGTGCCCGCCTACATGGGCTTCACGCCGGGCGACGAGACCGAGACGCGCGACATCGAACGCCGTGCGGACGATTCCATGCCCTTCTCGGGCCTGGCGTTCAAGATCATGAACGACCCCTTCGTCGGCTCGCTGACCTTCACGCGCATCTATTCGGGCACGATGAAGAAGGGCGACCAGCTGCTGAACGCGACCAAGGGCAAGCGCGAGCGCGTCGGCCGGATGATGATGATGCACTCGATCAACCGCGAGGAAATCGAGGAAGCCTTTGCCGGCGACATCATCGCGCTGGCCGGTCTGAAGGACACGACCACGGGCGACACCCTGTGCGACCCGGCCAAGCCGGTGGTTCTGGAGACCATGACCTTCCCCGAGCCGGTGATCGAGATCGCCGTCGAGCCGAAGTCCAAGGCCGATCAGGAGAAGATGGGCCTGGCCCTTCAGCGCCTGTCGGCCGAAGACCCGTCCTTCCGTGTGGAAACCGATCTTGAATCGGGCCAGACGATCATGAAGGGCATGGGCGAACTTCACCTCGACATCCTGGTCGACCGCATGAAGCGCGAGTTCAAGGTCGAGGCGAATATCGGTGCGCCCCAGGTGGCCTATCGCGAGACGATCAGCCAGCAGGCCGACATCGACTACACGCACAAGAAGCAGACCGGTGGTACGGGCCAGTTCGCCCGCATCAAGCTGACGATCACGCCGACCGAGCCGGGCGAGGGCTACTCGTTCGAATCCAAGATCGTGGGCGGCGCGGTGCCCAAGGAATACATCCCGGGTGTCGAAAAGGGCATCAAGTCGGTGATGGATTCGGGCCCGCTGGCCGGCTTCCCGGTGATCGACTTCAAGGTCGCGCTGACGGACGGCGCCTTCCACGACGTCGACTCGTCGGTCCTGGCCTTCGAGATCGCGGCCCGCGCCGCGATGCGCGAGGGTTTGCGCAAGGCCGGTGCTAAACTGCTGGAACCGATCATGAAGGTCGAAGTCGTCACGCCGGAGGAATATACCGGTTCGATCATCGGCGACCTGACCAGCCGTCGTGGCATGGTCCGGGGGCAGGACAGCCGCGGCAACGCGAACGTCATCGACTGCTTCGTGCCGCTGGCCAACATGTTCGGCTACATCAACAACCTGCGCTCCATGTCGTCGGGTCGTGCGGTGTTCTCGATGCAGTTCGACCACTACGAGGCCGTGCCGCAGAACATCTCGGACGAGATCCAGAAGAAATACGCCTGATCCTGCGGCGGGGCACCAGCCCCGCCACACACCACGCATCGAAGAACAAGGAGCCATCCCATGGGCAAGGCAAAGTTTGAACGGAACAAACCGCACGTCAACATCGGCACGATCGGCCATGTCGACCACGGCAAGACGACGCTGACGGCGGCGATCACCAAGTATTTCGGCGAATTCCGCGCCTATGACCAGATCGACGGCGCGCCCGAAGAGAAGGCCCGCGGGATCACGATCTCGACCGCCCACGTGGAATACGAATCCGAGGCGCGCCACTATGCGCATGTGGATTGCCCGGGCCACGCCGACTACGTCAAGAACATGATCACCGGTGCCGCCCAGATGGACGGCGCGATCCTGGTCGTGAACGCCGCCGACGGCCCGATGCCGCAGACGCGCGAGCACATCCTCTTGGGCCGCCAGGTCGGCATCCCCTTCATGGTCGTCTACCTCAACAAGGTCGACCAGGTGGATGACGAGGAGCTGCTGGAGCTGGTCGAGATGGAAGTCCGCGAGCTGCTGACCTCCTACGACTATCCGGGCGACGACATCCCGATCATCAAGGGCTCGGCCCTGGCCGCCATGGAAGGCCGCGACCCCGAGATCGGCGAGAACTCGATCCGCGCCCTGATCGCGGCCGTGGACGAGTATATCCCGACCCCCGAGCGTGCGATCGACCAGCCGTTCCTGCTGCCGATCGAGGACGTGTTCTCGATCTCGGGCCGCGGCACGGTCGTCACCGGCCGGATCGAGCGCGGCGCCGTGAACGTCGGCGACGAACTGGAGATCGTGGGCATCCGCGACACCCGCAAGACCACCTGCACGGGCGTCGAGATGTTCCGCAAGCTGCTGGACCGCGGTGAGGCCGGCGACAACGTGGGCGTGCTGCTGCGCGGCATCGACCGCGAGGGCGTCGAGCGCGGCCAGGTGCTGTGCAAGCCCAAGTCGGTGAACCCCCACACCGTCTTCGAGGCCGAGGCCTACATCCTGACCAAGGAAGAGGGTGGCCGTCACACGCCGTTCTTCGCCAACTACCGCCCGCAGTTCTACTTCCGCACGACGGACGTGACCGGCACCGTCAAGCTGCCCGAGGGCACCGAGATGGTCATGCCCGGCGACAACCTGAAGTTCGAGGTCGAGCTGATCGCCCCGATCGCCATGGAAGAGAAGCTGCGCTTCGCCATCCGCGAGGGCGGCCGCACCGTCGGCGCCGGCGTGGTCTCCAAGATCATCAAGTGATCCCCGCCCGAAAGGGCAGGGCCACATGAACCCAAGACAGGAGGGGCCGTCCGAAAGGGCGGCCCCTTCGGCGTGCGGCGGGCTAAACTGATATGGCGGAGGACGCGGCAGTCGTCACGGGTGCACTGTGAGGGGACATATCTCGTCCACGCATGAAAACGCCCGGCAGGATCAACCTGCCGGGCGTTTCAATGTGACCGTTCGGTCCGGCGATCGCCGGACCGCCTCGGATCAGGCTTCGGCTGCCGCCTTGTTGACGCCGCCTTCGGCGATCTTCGTCATGTGGACGTCGCCGTGGCGCGTGCTGTCCAGGCATTCCTGCAGCACGGCCCCGTCACCATCCAGCCCGAGGCGGTTGGCGAAGGTGCGCACGCAGCCATAGCCCGCGATCGCGTAATGCGTCAGGCGCTGGTACTGGGTGATGATCGCCGCGTCGCGCACGTCGTTGTCGCCAAACTTGGCGTCGATCGCGTGCTTCTTGGCCTCGATCACCAGACCCTCCATGCCCTTGCAGTGCTCGCCCGTGGGGTCCTCGCCATGGTCGTTGCACAGCTTGGCCAGCGATTCCATGCCGCGGCCGATGCCCTCGTTGCCGGCGATCAGCGCCTCGGCCAGTTCGCGCGAATGGGCGGCGCGGCCCATCTCGGTGACGATCGGCATCGACTGCTTGCAGGCCGAATAGAGGTCTTTCAGCTGGTCGATATAGAGGTCCTTGAGATTGTCGATGGTCATGTCGGTCCCTTCCAAGTTCGTGATCTTGCCCCCCAACGGTCCGGCCGTGCCCGCGTTCCGAAAAGCCGGCCCTGATCAAGCGACCGTGACCGGCGCGGCTTGACAAGGCCGGCCCGCGCCCACAGCACTGGCCCCCGACCGCCCCCCATCGCTGAAAGGCTGGACCATGTTTGCCTGGTTCGAACGACGCATCGACCCCTATCCCGACCAGCCCCCGACCATGCCGCCGGCGGGGCTGTGGCGCTTCGTGCTGCATTTCAGCCGCGGCTCGATGCCGTGGCTTGTGCTGCTGGCCATCGGCTCAGGGCTGATCGCCCTGGTCGAGGTGATGCTGTTCGGCTGGCTGGGCCAGCTGATCGACCTGCTGGCCGACACCCCGCCCGAGCAGTTCTGGGCCGAACAGAGGGGCCGCATCGCCCTGATGGGGCTGGTGCTGCTGATCGTGGTGCCGCTGCTGAACCTGTTCAGCTCTCTGATCCTCTATCAGTCGCTGATGGGCAACTTTCCGCAGCGGATCCGCTGGCAGGCGCATCGCTGGCTGCTGCGCCAGTCGGTGGGCTATTTCCAGGACGAGTTCGCGGGCCGCATCGCGCAGCGCCTGATGCAAACCGCGCTGGCCGTGCGCGAGGTCGCCATGAAGATCATGGATGTGGGCAGCTACGTGCTGATCTATTTCCTGGGGGCGATGGTGCTGGCGGCCAGCCAGGACTGGCGGCTGGCGCTGCCCTTCCTGATCTGGGCGCTGGCCTACGGGGCGCTTCTGTGGAAGATCGTGCCGCGCCTTGGCCGGGTGGCCGAGGCGCAGGCCGATGCCCGCAGCGCCATGACCGGGCGCATCGTCGACAGCTATACCAACATCGCGACGGTCAAGCTGTTCTCGCATTCCGACCGCGAGGAGCGCTGGATGCACGACGGCATGCATCGCTTCCTGGGCACCGTCCATGCGCAGATGCGCCTGTCCAGCCTGCAGGACATCGTGCTGAACCTGCTCAACGTCTGGCTGGTCGCCAGCGTGGCGGGCCTGGGCCTGTGGCTGTGGTCCGAGGGGCAGGTGGCGGTGGGGGCCGTGGCCATCGCCGTGCCGCTGGCGCTGCGGCTGAACAACATGGCGCATTGGATCATGTGGGAGTTCGCGGCGCTGTTCGAGAATATCGGCACGGTGCGCGACGGCATCACCTCGCTGGCCCTGCCGCGCGAGGTCCGCGACGCCCCGGACGCCGTCCCGCTGCGCCCCGGCCCGGCCGATATCCTGTTCGACCGCGTCACCTTCCGCTATCAGGGCGCGGCGGGCGCGCAGCCCATGGCGGTGCTGGACGACCTGACCCTGCATCTGCGCCCGGGCGAGCGGGTGGGGCTGGTGGGCCGGTCGGGGGCGGGGAAATCCACGCTGATCAACCTGCTGCTGCGCTTTCACGACATCGATCAGGGGCGCATCACCATCGACGGGCAGGACATCCGCGCGGTGACGCAGGACAGCCTGCGCGCGGCCATCGGCGTGGTGACGCAGGACAGCTCTCTGCTGCACCGTTCGGTCCGGGACAACATCGCCTATGGCCGCCCCGATGCGACCGAGGCGCAGATCCAGGACGCCCTGCGCATGGCCGAGGCGGAGGGCTTTGTCCCCGACCTGACCGACAGCGCCGGTCGGCGGGGGCTGGAGGCGCATGTGGGCGAACGCGGGGTCAAGCTTTCGGGCGGCCAGCGCCAGCGCATCGCCATCGCCCGGGTGGCGCTGAAGGATGCGCCGATCCTGATCCTGGACGAGGCGACCAGCGCCCTGGACAGCGAGGTCGAGGCCGCGATCCAGTCCCGGCTGGAGGCGCTGATGCAGGGCAAGACGGTCATCGCCATCGCGCATCGCCTGTCGACCATCGCCGCGATGGACCGGCTGGTGGTGATGGATCGCGGCCGCATCATCGAAGAGGGCAGCCATGCCGAACTTCTGGCGGCCGGGGGCCTCTATGCCCGCCTCTGGCAGCGCCAGTCGGGCGGCTTCCTAATCGCCGACGATCCCGACGCCCCTGCCTGAGATGGCAAAAGGGCCCCGGCGCGATGCCGGGGCCCTTTCAAGGGTCGAGCTGCCGGGCCCTACTGGGCCAGAAGCTCGGTGATGCGGCGCACCGAGGCGCGGCGATTGTCGCGGATGTCGCCCTCGGCCCGGACGCGCAGAAACTGCTCGCCATAGCCTTGGGTCACCAGGTTCTCCGGCGGCACGTCGAAATACTCGGTCAGCGCCAAGGCGACCGTCTCGGCGCGGCGGTCGGACAGGGCCAGATTGGCGGCGTCCGATCCGACCGTGTCGGTATGGCCCTCGATCATGAAGATCTCGCGCGGGTTGGCGGCGATCTGTTCCTGGATCACGCGGCCCAGACCCTGCAGCTCCTGCGCCTGCTCGGGCCGGATCGCGGCGGATCCGGTGTCGAAGGTGATGCCGTTGATGTTCACCGGCGCCACCAGGGCCCGCACCTCGGCGATGTTGCGGATCTGGGACAGGGTGAAGCGGCGACCGACCTCGGATTCGCGCTGCAGGGCGGCGCGCAGCTCGTCCTCGTTCAGCGGCGCGGTGCCGGTCTGGACGGGGGCGGCGGCGGGCAGCTGGCCCACATCGACGGGCTGGACGTCGGCCGTGTCGTCGATCAGCTGCGTGGTCGTGCCGTCGGCGGAGACCAGCGTGCGGCGCAGCACCTGCAGGTTGGCGTCGCGGATGGTGACCACCCGGCTGCCATCCTCGCGCGTCACGATCGTGCGTGACGAACCGTCGTCAAAGTTCTCGGTCGCCACGGTCGAGCCGGGCTGGCGCAGCAGGGCCACCTCGTCCTTGATAACCTCTTGGCTGCCATCGGCGCGGGTGACGACCACCCGGTCGGGGGCCGACAGGGCCACCTGGCGGTTGTTGTTCAGGTAGGTGCCGACGGCGACGGCGCCCAGGCCCAGCAGCAGAGCGTTGCGCAGGGTGTTGTCGTCGTCCTCCTCGCGCGCCTCGGGCTGCTGGCCGGTGGCCCCGGCCAAGGCATCGCGCAGGTTGGTGGCGAAATCCTCGGTCGACGAGCGGGCGCTGTCCTCGGTCACCTGCTGTTCGGTCACCTCGCCCGAACCCTCCTCGGCATTCAGCGCCGCCGCGGTCGAGGGCGTGCTGGCCTCGGCCGCCTCGCGCGAGGCTTCGGTCTCGGGCGCATCCTCCTCGGCGGCGCGCTGGACCATCTGGCCGTCGCGGACGCGGTACATCTGCGCGACGGCCGGGGCCAGACGCAGCGCGCCATCGTCGTTGGGTTCGACCACGACGCCCTGCGGGGTCATCGCGCGGCCGCCATCGGCGCAGGGGAAGGTGCCGCCCGACAGGCAGGTCAGCTGCGAGGCGTCAAGGCCGCCCGCCATCTCGGCGTCCAGCACTCCGGCCAGACCCTGCATGTTTCCGGCGCGCTCCGCCTGGACCGGGCCGGTGGCAAGGCTCAGGGCACCGCCGGCGGCCGGGGTGGCCTCGGCGGTCGTCGCTTCGGCCTTAACGGCAGCCTCGGGGGCGGTGTCCGCTTCCGTCTCGGCGCGCAGGGCTTCGGTCAGAGCCTCAAGGCCCGTCGCGGCCTCGGCATCCTCGGCGGGGGCGACTGCCGCATCATCCTGCTGCTGGCGCTGCGGATTGCGAGCAGGGGCTTGGCTGGCAGGGGCGTCCGGGGTCGGCGCGGCCTCTGCCGGGGCCTCGGGGGTCGGGGCGGCCTCGGCAGGCGCATCCTGCACGGCGCTGCGGCCCGCGGGGGCCGGGGTCGGCCGGGTCTCTTCCGCGCGGCCGGGATTGGGCGCGGGGGCGGCGTCGGTCTGCGCCTCGGGGCGAGGCTCGGGCGCGGTGCCTTCCGGCGTCTCTGGCCGGGGCTCGGGGGTCGGCGTGGTCACGGCCTCGGGGCGCGGCGCGGGCGGCGTCTCGGCCTGTGCCTCGGGCGCGGCTTCCGGTGCGGGCTCGGGCTCAGGTGCGGCTTCGGCCTCCGGTTCAGGTGCGGGCTCGGGGGCGGCTTCCGCCTCGGCAGGGGCAGCGGCCTCGGGCGCGGCGGGGGCTTCGGCTGCGGGCTCCTCTGCCGGGGCCTCGGCGGGCGCCTCGGTTTCGGCAGGTTCCGGAGCGGCTTCGGGCTCGGGGGCGGGCTCAGCCTCGGCGGCAGGTTCGGCCTCGGCCTCGGGGGCTGCCTCCTCGGCGGCCGGCGCGTCCTCTGCGGGCATGTCGGCCTCGGCGTCCGCCTCGGGCGCCTCTTCGGCAGCTTCGGCGGGGGGCGGAACCTGACCCTCGGGGGCGGTCTCGGCCTGCGCCAGAACCAGTCCGGCAGAGCCTTGGGGGCCTGCCTCGGGCAGGCGCGGTTGCGCCATGGACATATGCGGTGCCATGAGCGACAGGCAGGCCGCAAGGGCGGTCGTATTGTGGATGATCCGGCGCATGAAGGTCCTCCTCGGGAATCCGTCTTTGGAGGTTTAACAGGGACTTGCGCCAAGGGTTCCCAAACTTGCCGTGACCATCGCGTGATGGGCGGTCTTATGCAGACAAAAGGCCGCGCCCCCGGGGGGACGCGGCCTGTGCGGCACGGTCGGGGGCAGGGGTCTCAGACGCCCTCGCCGACGAAGGCCTTCTCGACCACGAATTCGCGCGGCTCGGAATTGGCGCCCTCGTGCAGGCCGAATCCCTCCAGCACCGCCTTGACGTCGATGTTGAAGGCCAGGCTGCCGCAGATCATCGCGCGGTCCGTCTCGGGCGAGATCGGCGGCAGGCCCAGATCGGACAGCACCTTGCCCGAGCTGAGGTTGTCGGTGATCCGCCCCATGAAGGGCGAGGGCTCGCGCGTCGTCGTGGGATAGTATTTCAGGCGGCTGGCGAAATCCTCGCCGAACAGCTCGCCCAGCAGCGGGTCGTGGCGCAGGTTGTTGACCAGTTCGGCGCCATAGACCAGCTCCTCGCCGGTGCGGCAGGTGTGCATCATGATGACCTGCTCGTAGCGCTCGTAGGTGTCGGGATCGCGCATCAGAGAGGCGAAGGGCGCGATGCCGGTGCCGGTGGCCAGGAACCACAGCCGCTTGCCGGGCAGCAGCGCGTCCAGCACCAGCGTGCCCACGGGCTTGGGGCGCAGGATGATCTGGTCGCCCGGCTTGATGTGCTGCAGGCGCGAGGTCAGCGGTCCGTCGGGCACGATGATCGAATAGAATTCCAGCTCGTCATCCCAGTTGGGCGAGGCGATGGAATAGGCGCGCAGCAGCGGCTTGCCGTTGTCGCCGGGCAGGCCGATCATCACGAACTCGCCCGAGCGGAAGCGCAGGCTGGCAGGCCGGGTTACGCGGAACGAGAACAGGCTGTCGGTCCATTTGGTGACCGATGTCACTGTCTGGGCGTCGGGGACGGTAACTTTGGCGGCCTCGGTCGTGGTCTGGGTCACGGGCAGGTCCAGCGTCATTGTGAATTCCTTCAGTCTTCTAGTCGATGGGGCGGGCGGGCGAAAGGGTCGCCTCAGCCGGCCAGATGCGCCCGATGGTCCCAGGCCTTCCAGTCGGCGCGGGCGCGCCACTGGTCCTCGGGCTGGCGGGCGGCGATGTCGGCGGCGACCTGGACCTCGTCGAAGCCCACGCGGCGGGCCATGGCGTACTGATCCGCGATCAGGCGCCCGGTGGCGCGCAGGCGGCCCGTGTATCCGGCTTCGCGCAGCAGGCGGGCCAGCGTGAAGCCGCGCCCGTCGCTGAAGGACGGAAAGTCGATGGCGATCAGGGGCAGGTCCAGATGGTCGGACAGGCTGGCGGGGGCGGTGTCGGGGGCCAGCGTGATCTGCGCGACCTCGGTCACGGGGTGGAAGCCGTCGTCGCGGGCCAGGACGGGGTCGCTGTTCAACTGTTCGTTCATGCCGATACCTGCTTGCGGACCATGCGTCCGCCGATGAAATGGATGCCGCATTCGGATTTGGCCTGCCCGCGCCAGCGGCCCGAGCGGGGATCCTCGCCGGGTGCCACGGGCGAAGTGCAGGGCGCGCAGCCGATCGAGGGATAGCCCTGCGCCACCAGCGGATGCCGGGGCAGGCGGTTTTCGATCATGTAGTCCTGCACGTCCTCGGGGCGCCAATGGGCCAGGGGGTTCACGCGCAGCCGGGCGGGCGGTTCGGGCTCGAAGAACTCCAGCGCGGCGCGCTGGCCGTTCTGGAAGCGCTTGCGCCCGGTGATCCAGGCGTCATGGCCCGACAGCACCCGCTCCAGCGGCACGGTCTTGCGCAGGTCGCAGCAGGCATCGGGATCGGTCTGGTTCAGCGTGCCGTCGGGATCGCGGGCGACGATCTCGGCCGGGGTGGCGGTGATGGTCTGGACGTTGGTCAGGGCCAGCCGCCGCGCCACGTCGCGCTGATAGGCCAGCGTCTCGGGGAACAGCATGTGCGTGTCGATGAACAGCACCGGCAGGCCCGGGGCGACAACGCTGACCATGTGCAGCAGCACCACCGATTCGGCGCCGAAGGACGACACCAGCGCCACCCGCCCCAGATCGGGGTCGGTGACGGCGCGGCGCAGGACCTCGATCGCCGCGTGGTGGCGATAGCGGTCGTTCAGCCGCCCCGCCCGCGTGTCGAGATTGCCGTCAAGCATGGGCCGGCGCCGGATAGAGCGCGGCCTTGAACGGCGCCTGGCCCAAGCGGCGATAGGCGTCGATGAAGCGCTCGGACGCATCCTCGCGGACCTCAAGGTAGGCGCGCAGCAGGCGGTCTATGGCGGGCACGACCTCTTCGGCGGGGAAGCCCGCGCCGGCGCGTTCGCCGATGGCCGGGATGTCGTAGGCGTCGCCGCCAAGGGTGATCTGATAGTTCTCGACCCCTGCGCGATCCAGACCCAGGATGCCGATATGGCCCAGATGGTGATGCCCGCAGGCGTTGATGCAGCCCGAGATGCGGATGTTCAGGTTGCCGATCTCCTGCTCCAGCCCGAGGGCGCGGAAGTGGTCGGCGATCTCCTCGGCGATGGGGATCGACCGGGCGGTGGCCAGCGCGCAGTAATCCATGCCGGGGCAGGCGATGATGTCGCTGGTCAGGCCCGCATTGGCGGTGGCCAGCCCGGCCTCGCGCAGCGCGGCATACAGCTCCGGCAGGTCGGACTTGTGGACATGCGGCAGCGCGACGTTCTGGTCATGCATGATGCGCAGGTCGTGATGGCCGTAACGCTCGGCCAGGTCGGCCAGCAGGCGCATCTGATCGGCGCTCGCATCGCCCGGGGTCTGGCCCGGCGCCTTGAAGGTCACCACGACGCTGGCATAGCCGTCCACCTTGTGCGCGTGCAGGTTCGTGTCCGACCAGCTGCGGAAGGCGGCATTCGCGGCGCGCTCGGCCTCGAAGCCGTCCACCGGGGCGTTGCGGAACGAGGGCGCGCGGAAGCGGTCCTGGAAGATCGCCAGCGCCGCGCGGTCGGCGCCGTTGAAGGCGCGGCGGCGGGCTAGGAATTCCTCCTCGATCTCGGCGCGCATCGTGTCGATGCCGCGCTCGTGGACGGTGATCTTGATGCGGGCCTTGTACTTGTTGTCGCGGCGCCCCGACAGGTTGTAGGTCGCGATGATCGCCTCGACGTAAGGCAGCAGATCCTCCTCGGGCAGGAAGTCGCGGACGACCTTGCCCAGAAGGGGGGTGCGGCCCAGGCCGCCGCCGATCCAGACCTCGAAGCCGGTCTTGCCGTTCCGTTCGGTCAGGCGCAGGCCGATGTCATGGGCGGCGATGACGGCGCGGTCCTTCTTGCCGCCCGAGATGGCGATCTTGAACTTGCGCGGCAGGAACTGGAACTCGGCATGGTCCGTCGACCAGCTGCGCAGCAGCTCGGCATAGGGGCGGGGGTCCGCCGCCTCGTCGAAGGCAGCCCCCGCGAAGGCGTCGGTGGTGACGTTGCGGATCGTGTTGCCGCTGGTCTGGATGGCATGCATGCCGACCTCGGCCAGCGCGTCCAGCATGTCGGGGATGTCCACCAGCTTGGGCCAGTTGAACTGGATGTTCTGGCGCGTGGTCCAGTGGCCATAGCCCTTGTCCCATTTCTCGGCCAGCACGGCCAGCGTGCGCATCTGGTCGGGGCTGATCGTGCCATAGGGCACGGCCACCCGCAGCATGTAGGCATGCAGCTGCAGATAGACGCCGTTCATCAGGCGCAGCGGCTTGAACTCGTCCTCGGTCAGGCTGCCGTCCAGGCGGCGGGCGACCTGGGCGCGGAATTCGGCGGCGCGGTGGCGGACGTAATCGGTCTCGACGGGGCGGACATCAAACATGGGCGGTTTCCGTTTTCTGGGCCCCGGAGTGCCGGTCGGCCTGGATTCCATGGAAATAGTTGGACGGGCCACGCTGCCGGAATTCCTCGCGGAAATGGACGGGCAGGGGGCCGTCGGGGCCGCGCTTCGCCTCGACCAGATAGGGGCCGACGACGCGGTCGGCCTGGCCGATCGCCTCCAGCATCGCCAGATCGGCGATGGCCTCGTCCTCGAACAGCGTGGCCTTGAGGGGGTCCGGGGTCCAGCCACCGTCGCACATCCAGACGTTGAAGCCTTCGCGCAGGTCGTTGCCGGTGATGACGCCGGGGCGGGCTGCCGTGGGGGTGAAGGCTTTGCTCATGACGGGAACCTCGTGATTTCTGACCTCTATATAGAATTTCCGTCTGGATTCGCGACAGTGCCCGGGCGAAATAAGGAAGGACGAGCCAAGGAGCGCATGATGCAGGAACCGATTTCCCCCGATGCGGGGCCGGGGCAAACGCCTGTCCGTCTGGACGAGGTGGACCGCAAGATCCTGTCCCTGCTGCAGCAGGATGCCAGCCTGTCGCTGGACCAGATCGCGGACCGGGTGGGGGCCTCCAAGACCCCGGTCTGGAACCGCATCCGCAAGCTGCGCGAGGCGGGCGTGATCCGCCGCCAGGTGGCGATCCTGGACCCCGAGGCCCTGGGGCTGGAGGCCTGCTTCTTCGTGCTGATCCGTACCAGCGAGCATGACAAGGACTGGGCGGCGCGGTTCCTGCGCGCCCTGCGCGACCGGCCCGAGGTGGTCGAGGCGCACCGGCTGGCGGGCGACATCGACTATATCCTGAAGGTGCAGGTGCGGAACGCGCGGGCCTATGACCGCTTCTACCAGTCGCTGATCGCCGAGGTGAAGATCCACAACGTCACCGCCCTGCTGTCGATGGAGGAGATCAAGGCCACCAGCGCCCTGCCCATCCCCGAGGCGGCGCGTTGACCCCCGGCGCCCCGCGCGGACGGGCCGGGCGGGTGTCGGTCACGGCTTGGCGCGCGGCGGGAAGGGTGGCATAAAACCTCATGGATACAAGCCAGGTGACCGCCTTCTACGAGATGGCCATCCTGATCCTGCTAGCGGCGGGGGTCGGGTATCTGGGCCTGTTGCTGCGCCAGCCCCTGGTCGTGGCCTTCATCGCGGTGGGCGTGCTGGCCGGGCCGGATGTCCTGGGGCTGGTGCGCTCGACCGAGTTCATCGAGACGCTGAGCCAGATCTCGATCGCGGTCCTGCTGTTCCTGGTCGGGCTGAAGCTGGATGTGGGGCTGGTGCGCAGCCTGGGCCGGGTGGCGGTGGCGACCGGGCTGGGGCAGGTGACCTTCACCGCGCTGATCGGCTTCGGCATCTGCTTGGCCTTGGGCATCGACCCGCTGACGTCGGTCTATGTCGCCATCGCGCTGACGTTCTCGTCGACCATCATCATCGTCAAGCTGCTGTCCGACAAGCAGGAGATCGGCGCCCTGCATGGCAAGATCGCGCTTGGCTTCCTGATCGTGCAGGACATCTTCGTGGTGCTGGCCATGGTCACGCTGTCGGCCATCGGCGTGGGGGTCGGCGACGACGGGGCGGCCGGGAACGGGGGCGGCGGTCTGGCCGATGTCGGGCTGGTGCTGCTGGGCGGCGTAGTCATGGTCGGGCTGGTGGTGCTGTTCATCCGCCATGCCGCCGACCGCCTGCTGCGGCCCATGTCGCGCTCGCCCGAGCTGCTGGTGATCTTTGCCGTGGGCTGGGCCGCGGGTCTGGCGGCCCTGGGCGACGTGCTGGGTTTCGGCAAGGAGCTGGGCGGCCTGCTGGCGGGGGTGTCGCTGGCCTCGACGCCCTATCGCGAGGCGATCGGGTCGCGGCTGGCCTCGCTGCGCGACTTCCTGCTGCTGTTCTTCTTCATCAATCTGGGCGCGACGCTGGAACTGGGGTCGCTTGGCGACCAGATCTGGCCCGCGCTGGTCCTGTCGCTGTTCGTGCTGGTGGGCAACCCGCTGATCGTCCTGGCGATCATGGGGGCCATGGGCTATCGCAAGCGCACCGGCTTCCTGGCCGGGCTGACCGTGGCCCAGATCTCGGAATTCTCGCTGATCTTCATGGCGATGGGCATCTCGATCGGCCATGCCGCGCCCGAGGCGATGGGGCTGGTGACGCTGGTCGGATTGGTGACCATCGCCGTCTCGGTCTACATGATCACCTGGTCGCACAAGCTCTATGCGCTGTGCGAGCCGCTGCTGGGCATCTTCGAGCGTTCCGGCGCGGGCGCCGCCGAAGAGGCGGGGGTCGCGGCGGATGCGGGGCGCCATGACGTGATCCTGTTCGGGCTGGGCCGCTATGGCCGGCAGATCGGCCAGCGCCTGCGCGACCGGGGGCTGCGGGTGCTGGGCGTCGATTTCGACCCCGAGGCGCTGGAGGCCTGGCGCGCGCTTGGCATGCCCGCCCTGTTCGGTGACGCGACCGATCCCGAATTCGTGGCGCATCTGCCGCTGGAGGGAGTGCGCGCCGTCGTGTCGGCCGTGCCCCGCGACAAGGGTGCGCTGACCGAATCCGACCCGCAGCTGACGCTGCTGGAGGGCTTGGCGACGGCAAGGTTCCAGGGGCGCGCCTGCCTGTCGGTGCATGGCGGCCGCGACGGCGATCTGCTGCGGGCGCGGGGGGCCGACGTGATCCTGCGCCCCTTCGAGGATGCCGCCGACCAGGCCGTGCGCCGGATCGTCGAGCCCTAGTCGTCCACCACGTTCAGGATCTTGGGCAAAGCCGGGCAGGGCAGCAGCTGGTTCTTGGCCACGTCGGCCAGCGTGTGGTTGTGCAGGAAGACGTAGACATGCGCCGACAGGCTTTCCCACAGCCGGTTCGACAGGGTCTGCGCCCGCGACCCCGAGATCCCGCCCGAGGCGCCCGCGCCGATATGCATGGCGCTGACGGTCTCGTCCACCGCCTCCAGGATCTCGGCCACGCGGATCGTCTCGGGCGTGCGGGCCAGGCGGTAGCCGCCGCCCGGGCCGCGCACCGAGGCGACCAGCCCGGCCCGGCGCAGGCGCACGAACAGTTGCTCCAGATAGGGCAGCGAGATGTCCTGGCGGACCGAGATCTGTGCCAGCGAGGTCAGGTCGTCCCCCTTGGCGATGGCCAGGTCGACCAGCGCGATGATGGCGTAGCGTCCCTTGGTGGACAGTTTCATGTCGCGTTTCCCCCCGTTTCGACCGCTATCTTGCGGCCTGCATTGACGGGCGGCGTCGTCGCGCGCTATGCCCGGCCCGACATGTTTCTTGCCAGACCCGCGCCCGCTGCCCATATACCCTCTAGAAGCCGCGCGGACAGGCGTCAAGAAACCCGCACATTCCGCGCGCAAGCCCCGTGAAGGACGATTATGCCCGAGCTGATTTTTCCCGGCCCCGAGGGCCGTCTTGAAGGCCGCTACCATCCCCAGCCCGGCAAGCCCGACGCCCCCATCGCCATCGTGCTGCATCCCCATCCGCAATTCGGCGGGACGATGAACAACCGCGTGGTGTACAACCTGCACTATGCGTTCCACCGCATGGGCTTTACGGTCATGCGCTTCAACTTCCGCGGCGTGGGCCGCAGCCAGGGCGAGTTCGACCAGGGCATCGGCGAGCTGTCGGATGCCGCCTCGGCGCTGGACTACCTGCAGGCGATGAACCCCAATTCCAAGCACTGCTGGGTCGCGGGCTTCAGCTTCGGCGCGTGGATCGGGATGCAGCTGCTGATGCGCCGCCCCGAGATCACCGGCTTCATCAGCGTGGCGCCCCCGGCCAACATGTACGATTTCAGCTTCCTGGCGCCGTGCCCCTCCTCGGGGCTGATCGTGAATGGCACCGCCGACCGCGTGGCGCCGCCCAAGGACACGCACACGCTGGTGGGCAAGCTGCGCGAGCAGAAGGGCATCACCGTGACCCACGAGGAAATCGAGGGCGCGGACCATTTCTTCCGCGACGACGAGACGCACATGAAGCCGATGATCGACCTAGTGCAGGGCTATGTCAGGAAGCGCCTGACCGAAACTTCGCGCTGACGGGGAGCGTGCCGGGGCTCTGCCCCGGACCCCGGGATATTTCCGCCAAGATGAAGGGGCCGGGATGCTGGATGCGGCGATGGCGTTTCTGTGCGAGGCCGACCGGCTGAAGTCGGTCGGGCGCGCGAATGTGCTGATGGACCTGTCGCGGCCCGAGAACAGCGCCGAGCACAGTTGGCACGTGGCGCTGTATGCGCTGGTCTTCGGGGCCAGCGACCGGGCGATCGCGATGCTGCTGGTCCATGACCTGGTCGAGATCGACACCGGCGACCAGCCCATCCACCTGAACCATGACGCGGGCGCCTTGGCCCTAGCCGAGGCGCAGGCGGCGCGGCGGATCTTCGGGCTGGGTCCCGAGGGGGCGCGGCTAGAGCATCTCTGGCAGGATTTCGAGGCCAGGGCCGATGCCTGCGCGCTGATGGCCAAGCGCATGGATCACGTCCAGCCGATCTTCCAGGTGCTGCAGGCCGCGGCGCCGCTGCCCGATCACGTGACCATCGTGCGCGACAACCTGCAGCGGGGCCGGGCGGCGCGGATGGCGCAGGAATGGCCCGAGATCGATTCTGCCGCCGCGGCCCTGCTGGAGGGTCGGACCCTGGGCGGGGGTGATCTGGCCGGGCGTCTGGCCTTTCTGGCCGAGGCGGACCGGCTGAAGTCGGTGCTGCGCGCCTCGACCCTGCTGGACGGCAGCCGGCGCGAGAACAGCGCCGAGCACAGCTGGCATCTGGCGCTCTATGCGCTGGTGCTGGGCGGGCTGGCGGCGCCGGGCGTGGATGTCGGCCGGGTGATCCGCATGCTGCTGATCCACGATCTGGTCGAGATCGACGTGGGCGACGTGCCGCTGCATTCCTCGGGCGGTCAGGCGCATGGCTCGGACGCGGTGAGGGCGGCGGAGGCCGCTGCGGCACGTCGGCTGTTCGGCCTGCTGCCCGGGGCGCAGGGGGCCACGCTTCTGGCGCTGTGGCAGGAGTTCGAGGCGGTCGAGACGCCGGATGCGATCTTCGCCAAGGCGCTGGACCGCTGCCAGCCCGCCGTGCAGAACCTGCGCGGCGGCGGGGCGGGCTGGGTCGCCTATGACGTGACCCTGCCGCAGATCGAGGCGCGGGTGGGCCCTTGGGTCGCCGCCGGCTGTCCGGCGCTGTGGGACTGGCTTCATGGCGGGCTGAAGGCGCATTTCGCCACGGCCTGACCGTACGGACCGGTTTGGCATACAATCGCATACCGTCTTTTCTTCGGGGGCCGTTCCGGCTATGACCGGGACAACCGAACTTAATCCCAAAGGGGCCCTCATGTCGAAGATCAAGGTCGCAAACCCCGTCGTCGAACTCGACGGCGACGAGATGACGCGGATCATCTGGGACTTCATCAAGCAGAAGCTGATCCTGCCCTATCTGGACATCGATCTGAAGTATTACGATCTGGGCATCGAGGAGCGGGACCGCACCGACGACCAGATCACCGTGGATGCCGCGGAGGCGATCAAGCGTCATGGCGTGGGCGTGAAATGCGCGACCATCACCCCCGACGAGCAGCGCGTCGAGGAGTTCGGCCTCAAGAAGATGTGGCGCAGCCCCAACGGCACCATCCGCAACATCCTGGGTGGCGTGATCTTCCGCGAGCCGATCATCTGCAGGAACGTGCCCCGCCTGGTGCCGGGCTGGACGCAGCCGATCATCGTCGGCCGCCACGCCTTCGGCGACCAGTACAAGGCCACCGATTTCCGCTTCCCCGGCAAGGGCAAGCTGACGATCCGCTTCGTGGGCGACGACGGCGAGACGATCGAGCACGAGGTCTTCGACGCGCCCTCCTCGGGTGTGGCGATGGCCATGTACAACCTGGACGATTCGATCCGCGATTTCGCCCGCGCCTCGCTGAACTACGGGCTGTCGCGCGGCTATCCGGTCTATCTGTCGACCAAGAACACGATCCTCAAGGCCTATGACGGCCGCTTCAAGGACCTCTTCCAGGAGGTCTATGAGGCCGAGTTTGCCGACCAGTTCAAGACGGCCGGCATCACCTACGAGCATCGCCTGATCGACGACATGGTCGCAAGCGCGATGAAATGGTCAGGCGGCTACGTCTGGGCCTGCAAGAATTATGACGGCGACGTGCAGTCCGACACCGTGGCGCAGGGCTTCGGCTCCCTGGGCCTGATGACCTCGGTGCTGATGACGCCGGACGGGAAGATCGTGGAATCCGAGGCTGCCCATGGCACCGTGACCCGCCACTATCGCGAGCATCAGAAGGGCAACGCGACCTCGACGAATTCGATCGCGTCGATCTTTGCCTGGACCGGGGGTCTGAAGCACCGCGCCAAGCTGGACGACAATGCCGAACTGCTGAAATTTGCGGAAACCCTGGAAAGGGTCACCGTGCAGGCGGTCGAGGATGGCCACATGACCAAGGACTTGGCGCTGCTGGTCGGGCCGGACCAGAAATGGCTGACCACGATGGGCTATCTGGAAAAGGTCGACCAGTATCTGAACCAGGCGCTGAACTGAGGCGCATCACGATGACGAAGGCCGGGCATGCGCCCGGCCTTTTTGCCTTCGGCGGGGATATTTCAGCCAAGATGAAATCCGCCCGTCTTCATCTTGGCTGAAATATCCCGGGGGGAATCGCCGAAAGGCGATGGGGGGCTGGCCCCCTTTCCTTGCCGGCCAAGCTGCGCTAAGGGCAGGCCATCCCCTCTGCAGGAGTCCCGCGATGAAAGCCGCCGTCGTCACGTTTCCCGGATCGAATTGCGACCGCGACCTTGCCGTCGCGCTGGAGCGGGCGGGCGCGCAGGTCACGCGCGTCTGGCACAAGGACAGCGCGCTGCCCGAGGGGACCGACCTCGTGGGCGTGCCGGGGGGGTTCTCCTTCGGCGACTATCTGCGCTGCGGCGCCATCGCGGCGCAGTCGCCGATTGCCAGCGCGCTTCGCGATCACGCCGCGCGGGGCGGCTATTTGCTGGGCATCTGCAACGGGTTCCAGGTGCTGACGGAACTGGGCCTGCTGCCCGGCGCGCTGATGCGCAACTCGGGCCTGACCTTCCTCTGCAAGCCCGCCACGCTGCGGGTCGTGACAGCGGACAGCGCCTTCACCTGTGGCTATGCGGCGGGCCAGCAGATCGCGGTGCCCGTGGCCCATCATGACGGCAACTACCAGATCGCCCCCGAGGGGCTGGCGGCGCTGCGCGATCAGGACCGCATCGCCTTCACCTACGGGCCCGGGATCAACGGCTCGGTCGGCGACATCGCGGGCATCCTGTCCCAGAACCGCCGAGTGCTGGGCATGATGCCCCATCCCGAGCGGGCCGCCGACCCGGCGACCGGCGGGACGGACGGGCTGGCGATGTTCGAAGGCGTCGTCTCGACCCTCGCGCATGCCTGACTTGAGCCGGACCGGACTTCGCCCTAGATTGCCTGATCGGATCTTGCAGGGCGGACCGGTGCGTGGCCACTGAGGATGACATCGAGGACAGTGCCGAACGCCGGCGCCGCAGGGGGCCGCGTCTGGTCAATCCCTGGTGGCTACGCGCGATCATCGGGCTGATCTTCCTGGCGGCGCTGGGCACCATCTGGACCACCAACGCCTGGCTGACCGACCGCTTCTCCGAGAACACCCGCGTCCGGTCCGAGTTGCGGCTGGCGCTCTACAGCGGCAACCTGATGTCCGAGCTGCAGCGCAACTCGGTCGTGCCCCTGCTGCTGGCGCGCGATCCTGCGCTGATCGGAGCGCTGAACGGCAACGACTTCTCGACCACCTCGGCCCGGCTGATGGCCGCGCAGAAGGAGATCGGCGCGGCCTCGATCCGGCTCCTGGATGCCTCGGGGCGGGTCGTGGGGGCGACCGACCGCTATCAGATCGGCACCAACAGCGTCGCCGCCCCGCAATATGTCGAGGCGCTGCGGTCGCGCGACACGGTCTTCACCGTGTCGGAACTGGCCTCGGGCGTCCATGAATTCGCCTATTCCCGCGCCGTCGTGTCCGAGGGGCGGACGCTTGGCGTGATCGTCGTGGGCGCCGACCTGACGCGGTTGGAACGGTCCTGGTCGGGCATCTCGGACGCGGTGGCGGTCACCGACAGCGAGGGGGTCATCATCCTGTCGACCGAGCCGCGCTGGCGGGGCCTGACCATGCCCGAGGCGCTGGCGGTACGCGACGCGCCCTCGGCCATCCGGCGGGCCTTCCAGGTGACGGCCGACTGGACCTCCAGCCCCGCCGACGCCTATGTGCAGGGCCGCGCCGTGATGCAGTCCGAGGCGCGGGTGCCCTTCCGCGGCTGGCGGATGATCAGCTTCACCGCCTATTCCTCGGTGCGCGAGCGCGTGAACGCGATCCTGGCGCTGCAGATCATGGGGTTCGCGATCCTGCTGGCGGGCGCCTTCTGGGTGCTGTCGCGCCGCGCGCGGATCCAGTCTCAGGCCTATATGCGCGAATCGGCGGACCTGCGGGCGCTGAACGCCCGGCTGACGCGCGAGATCGCGGAACGCGAGCGCGTGCAGAAGGAACTGCGGGTGGCCGAACAGACCATGCAGCAATCCTCCAAGCTGGCCGCCCTGGGCGAGATGTCGGCGGGGGTCAGCCACGAGCTGAACCAGCCTTTGGCCGCGATGAAGACCTATCTG
The DNA here is from genome assembly GCF_004683865.2 of Paracoccus liaowanqingii. Classification (NCBI taxonomy): domain Bacteria; kingdom Pseudomonadati; phylum Pseudomonadota; class Alphaproteobacteria; order Rhodobacterales; family Paracoccaceae; genus Paracoccus; species Paracoccus liaowanqingii. The sequence continues at coordinate 617,903 of NZ_CP038439.1, forward strand.
GCGGGCGCACGCCTGCTGCTGCAGCGCGGCCGCCCCGAGGAGGCGCTGTCCAGCTTCCAGCGCATCGACGACCTGATCGACCGGATGGGCGCGATCACGCGGCAGCTGAAATCCTATGCCCGCAAGGGCGGCGAGGCGGTCGAGCCCGTCGATCTGCGCGCCGCCGTCAGCAGCGCCCTGACCATGATGGAGCCGCAGCTGCGCACCCGCCCGATCCGCGTGGTGCGCAGTGTCCCGCGCGAGCGGGTGATGGTCATGGCCGACCGCATCCGGCTGGAGCAGGTGCTGATCAACCTGCTGCGCAACGCCGTCGACGCGGTCAAGGACCGGCGCGAGGGCACGATCGAGATCAGCGTCGAGGCCGGGGCTCACGCCTATGTGTCCGTTCGCGATAACGGACCGGGTGTCTCGGACCTGGAAAAGCTGTTTGAACCCTTCTGGACGACCAAGAAGCCCGGCGAGGGCACGGGGCTGGGGCTGGCGATCTCGTCCACGATCATGGCGGATTTCGGAGGCCGCCTGACCGCCCACAACGAAACCACGGGCGGCGCCGTCTTCCGGGTGGAACTGCCGTTGCACGTCCCCGGGCAACCCCGCCAGGCGCTGGCCGCCGAATGATGCGAAACGAGAGGAACAGGGAATGTCCCGCAAGCTGAAGATCGCCATCGTGGATGACGAACCGGACATGCGCGAATCGATCAGCCAGTGGCTGGTCCTGTCGGGCTTCGAGACGGAAACCTTCGCCAGCGCCGAGGACGCGCTGAAGGTCATCGGCGCGGACTGGCCCGGCGTTGTGGTCAGCGACATCCGCATGCCGGGCATGGACGGAATGGCCTTCCTCAAGCGGCTGATGGGGCTGGACAGCAGCCTGCCCGTCATCATGATCACCGGCCATGGCGACGTGCCCATGGCGGTCGAGGCGATGCGCGTGGGCGCCATGGACTTCATGGAGAAGCCCTTCAACCCCGACCGCATGACCCAGCTGGCCAAGAAGGCCACGCAGGCCCGGCGCATGACGCTGGACAACCGCGCGCTGCGCCGCGACCTGTCCGAGGGTCAGCAGGTCATGTCCAAGCTGATCGGCGCCAGCCCCGTGATGGACCGGCTGCGCGAGGACATCCTGGATCTGGGCCAGGCCGACGGCCATGTGCTGATCGACGGCGAGACCGGCACCGGCAAGACGCTGGTGGCCCATGCGCTGCATGCCGTGGGGCCGCGCGCCTCGAAGAAGTTCGTGCCCGTGTCCTGCGCCGCCTACAACGACGAGGCCTTGGCCACGCGCCTCTTCGGCCCTCTGGAGGAGGGGCTGCCGGCGGTCGAGGAGGCGCGGGCGGGCACGCTGTGCCTCGAGGATATCGAGGCGCTGTCCGAGGCGCTGCAGGCCCGGCTGCTGGCCTTCATCAGCGAGCAGGGGGCCCCGGCCGAGACGCGGATCATCGCTATCAGCAACGCGCGGGGCGAGGGGCGCCGGGCCGAGGATTCGCTGCGTCCCGACCTGTTCTATCGCCTCTCCGCGCTCAAGATCACCCTGCCGCCGCTGCGCGCGCGCGGCGAGGACATCCTGGCGCTGTTCACCCGCATGACCGAGCAGTTTTCCGAGGAATACGGCTGCGAGCCGCCGCAGGTCAGCGCGCAGGAGGCCGCGCAGCTGCTGCAGGCTCCCTGGCCCGGCAATATCCGCCAGCTGATCAACGTGGCCGAGCGTGCCGTGCTGCAGAACCGGCGCGGGTCGGGGTCGATCGCGTCCCTGCTGATGGCGGATGGCGACGACAACCAGCAGGCCACCACGACCGAGGGCAAGCCGCTCAAGGAATATGTGGAGAGCTTCGAGAAGATGCTGATCGACAACACCATGCGCCGCCATCGGGGCAGCATCGCCAGCGTCATGGAAGAGCTGTGCCTGCCGCGCCGGACGCTGAACGAGAAGATGGCGAAATACGGGCTGCAGCGCGGCGACTATCTGTGAGGCGCATGTGGGCCGGGGCCGGTGCGGCCTCGGCCCGGGCAGGATCCGGACCGCGCGCCCTGCGCAAGGCGCACAACGAGAAAAGCCGACCAGGGGCGGCAGGCGCGCCGCCCCAGGCCTGATTTCGGGTCCTGCCCAAAACAAAAGAGACCAATCGGGACAAAGGCAAGACAAGCCGCAGGATCCAGTCGGGCATTGTCTTGAAGTGCGGTCCGCAAAACGCGGGTACTGAGGAACAAGGTACTGATCGGCGCAGATCGGGTCGGAAGCAAAGCCTCACAACCTGATTAACTATTTACCTTGTGCCTGTGACAAATCCAACTGTTCTTTTCGATAGGTCACGTTTGCAGCACCTTGATATCAGAGAGATTTCCTTCATTTTTCGCTATATGTCGCCTCGCCGACAATTGGGTCGTTGATATGGCGCGGTTGCTGGCGCGACGGGGCGGGACTTGCGAAGCGGTGCCGTCGGCAGTAGGCCTTTTCGGGACCACGGAAAGGCAGCCCGCATGAGCGTTTCGTCCGACAAGACCCTTCATCCCCGCACCCAGGCCGTGCATCACGGCACCCGCCGCAGCCAGTATGGCGAGATGGCCGAGGCGATCTTCCTGACGCAGGGTTTCGTCTATGACAGCGCGGCCCAGGCCGAGGCGCGGTTCCAGGGCACCGGCCCCGACGAATTCATCTATGCCCGCTACGGCAACCCGACCAGCCGCATGTTCGAGGACCGCATCGCCGCGCTGGAGGGGACCGAGGACGCCTTCGCCACCGCCAGCGGCATGGCCGCCGTCAACGGCGCGATGTTCGCGATGTGCAAGCCCGGCGATCACGTCGTGGCGGCCCGGGCGCTGTTCGGATCCTGTCTCTATGTACTGGACCTGCTGGTGCGCTTCGGCGTCAAGGTCAGCTATGTCGACGGCACCGATCTGGACCAGTGGGCGGCTGCCATCACGCCGGGCACGCGGGCGGTGTTCTTCGAGAGCATCTCGAACCCCACGCTGGAGGTGATCGACATCCGCGCGGTGGCGGATCTGGCCCATGCGGCGGGCGCGACCGTGGTGGTGGACAACGTCTTCGCCACGCCGGTCTTCTCGAAGGCGGTCGAGCAGGGCGCCGATGTGGTCGTCTATTCCGCGACCAAGCATATCGACGGCGGCGGGCGCGCCCTGGCGGGCGTCATCTGCGGCACGAAGCATTTCGTGCGCGAGGTGGCCGAGCCCTATCTGAAGCATACCGGCGGGGCGATCAGCCCGTTCCATGCCTGGATCATGCTGAACGGTCTGACCACAATGGACCTGCGCGTGCGGGCGCAGGCCGAGGCGGCGGCCACGCTGGCCGCCAGCCTGCAGGGGCATCCGCGCCTGGAGCGGGTGATCTATCCGGGCCTGGCCGACCATGCCCAGTACGATCTGGCGATGGCGCAGATGGGCTCGGGCGGGACGATGATCGCGATGGAGGTCGCGGGCGGCAAGGAGGCGGCCTTCGCCGTGCTGGACCGGCTGCGGATCATCGCCATCTCGAACAATCTGGGCGACGCGAAATCCATCGCGGTCCATCCCGCGACCACCACCCATTCGCGCCTGTCGGACGAGGACCGGGCCACCCTGGGCATCACCCGGGGCCTGCTGCGCCTGTCGGTGGGGCTGGAGGATGTGCGCGATCTGACTGCCGACCTGATGGCCGCGCTGGAGGGCTGATCCGGGCCGGGGCCGTGCCCTTCCGCGACGGGCTGACAAAGCCCGCGGCAGGCCCTATATGGGCCCTGTTCGTGCCGGAGGCCCCATGACCGAGATCCGCCCCCTGACCCCCGCCTATCCGGCGCTCGCCCGCGATTACGACGCGGGCTTTCGCGTCGATGCCGCCTACAAGGACAGCCTGCCGGACCTGCAGAACGGTCCGGCCAGCCTGATCGTGGGTGCGCGCGCGGCGATCCAGCATGTCGGCATCTCGAATTTCCGGCTGCCGATCCGCTATCTGACCCGCGAGGGGGGCGACATCACGCTGGAGACCAGCGTGACCGGCACCGTCAGCCTGGAGGCCGACCGCAAGGGCATCAACATGTCCCGGATCATGCGGTCCTTTTATGTCCATTCCGACACGCAGTTCAGCCTGTCGGTGCTGGAGGCGGCGCTGGACGACTACAAGACCGACCTGGACGCGCTGGATGCGCGCATCCAGATGCGCTTTTCCTATCCGATGCGGGTGGAGAGCCTGCGGTCCGGCCTGTCGGGCTGGCAGTATTACGACATCGCGCTGGAGGTGATCGAGACGGCGGGCACGCGGCTGCGGGTCATGCATCTGGATTACGTCTATTCCTCGACCTGCCCCTGTTCGCTGGAGCTGTCCGAACATGCGCGCGAGACCCGGGGCCGGCTGGCCACGCCGCATTCGCAGCGGTCCGTCGCGCGGATCTCTCTGGTGATGGAGGGGCCGGACCGGCTGTGGTTCGAGGACGCGATCGAACTGTGCCGCCGCGCGGTGCCGACCGAGACGCAGGTCATGGTCAAGCGCGAGGACGAGCAGGCCTTTGCCGAGCTGAACGCCGCCCATCCGATCTTCGTGGAAGACGCCGTGCGGGCCTTTGCCGCCGAGCTGATCGCCGATCCGCGCGTGGGCGATTTCCGGGTCGTGGCCTCGCACCGGGAATCGCTGCACTCGCATGACGCGGTCAGCCTCCTGACGGGGGGGGCCACCTTCGCGCAGGCCTCGCTGGATCCGGGCACCTTCGCCGGGCTGACGGTCTAACGCCCCTTGCGTCCCGCGACGGCGGGGGGCCCGCCCCCCGCACCCCCGCCGGGAGGGGCTGCGCGCCCCTCCCGGACCCGCCCGGCGGGATATTTGCGCACCGTCGCGGGGGTATGGAACGGAGCGTGAACGGCGGGCTTTCCCTGAGGGCCGGGTGAGGCTATGGTGGGCGCATGGACCTGACCGACGACCCTGATCGCCCGACCGCCGTTCCCCTGTCGCAGCGCGCCGTCGCCGCGCGGCCCGCCCCCTATCTGGAGGGGCTGAACTCCGCGCAGCGTGCCGCCGTCGAGGTGCTGGACGGGCCGGTGCTGATGCTGGCGGGCGCCGGAACCGGCAAGACGCGGGCGCTGACCACGCGGATCGCACATCTGCTGATGCTGGGCCGGGCGCGGCCGGGGCAGCTGCTGGCGGTGACCTTCACCAACAAGGCCGCGCGCGAGATGAAGACGCGGATCGCGCGTCTGCTGGGGGACACGGTCGAGGGGATGCCGTGGCTGGGCACCTTCCATTCGATCAGCGTCAAGATCCTGCGCCGCCATGCCGAGATGATCGGGCGGGACGGGCTGCATCTGAAGCCCAGCTTCACCATCCTGGACACGGACGACCAGATCCGGCTGCTGAAGCAGCTGATCTCGGCCGAGAACATCGACGAGAAGCGCTGGCCTGCGCGGCAGCTGGCGCATCTGATCGACGGCTGGAAGAACCGCTGCATCGTCCCCGGGTCCCTGCCGCGCGGCGAGGGCGAGGCTTTCGACGGGCATGGGGGCAAGCTGTACGCGGCCTATCAGGACCGGCTGCTGACGCTGAACGCGGTCGATTTCGGCGACCTGCTAATGCACTGCGTCACGTTGTTCCAGGCGCATCCCGACGTGCTGCGTCAATGGCAGGAGCGGTTCCGCTATATCCTGGTCGACGAGTATCAGGACACGAACGTGGCGCAATACATGTGGCTGCGGCTTCTGGCGCAGGCGCATCGCAACATCTGCTGCGTGGGCGATGACGACCAGTCGATCTATGGCTGGCGGGGCGCCGAGGTGGGCAACATCCTGCGCTTCGAGAAGGATTTCCCGGGCGCGGAGGTGATCCGGCTGGAGCAGAACTATCGCTCGACCCCGCAGATCCTGGGGGCGGCCTCGGGCTTGATCGCGGCCAATCAGGGGCGCCTGGGCAAGACGCTGTGGACGGATGCCGAGCCCGGAGAGCCGGTGCGCCTGATCGGGCATTGGGACAGCGAGGCCGAGGCGCGCTGGATCGGCGAGGAGATCGAGGCGTTCCAGGGCGGGCATCGCGCCGCCTTGGGCCGCGTGGGGCTGAACGACATCGCGATCCTGGTGCGGGCCAGCCACCAGATGCGGGCCTTCGAGGACCGGTTCATGACCATCGGGCTGCCCTATCGCGTGATCGGGGGCCCCCGCTTCTACGAGCGGCAGGAGATCCGCGATGCGATGGCCTATTTCCGGCTGGTCGTGTCGCCCGACGACGACCTGGCCTTCGAGCGGATCGTGAACACCCCCAAGCGGGGCCTGGGCGACAAGGCGCTGCAGACGGTCCAAGCCGTGGCGCGCCAGAACGGCGTCAACCTGCTGGAAGGCGCGCGGATCGTGGTCGAGGAGAAGCAGCTGGGCGGCAAGGGGCTGGCCAACCTGCGCGATTTCGTGGGGCTGATCGGGCGGTCGCACATGGCGGTGCGCGACGGCGTGGGCCATGTCGAGCTGGCCGAGCGGGTGCTGGATGAATCGGGCTACACGACCATGTGGCAGAACGACAAGTCACCCGACGCGCCGGGGCGGCTGGACAACCTCAAGGAGCTGGTCAAGGCGCTGGAGGAGTTCGAGAACCTGCAGGGCTTCCTGGAGCATGTGTCGCTGGTCATGGACCGCGACGATGGCGATCAGGCCGAACAGGTCAGCATCATGACCCTGCACGGTGCCAAGGGGCTGGAATTTCCGGTGGTCTTCCTGCCGGGATGGGAGGACGGGCTGTTCCCCAACCAGCGCGCCATGGACGAGCAGGGCACCAAGGGCCTGGAGGAGGAGCGGCGGCTGGCCTATGTCGGCATCACGCGCGCCGAGCGTCTGGCGACGATCACCTTCGCGGGCAACCGGCGGCTCTATGGCCAGTGGCAGAGCGCGCTGCCCTCGCGCTTCATCGACGAGCTGCCCGAGGAGCATGTCGAGGTGCTGACGCCTCCGGGGCTTTATGGCGGCGGCTACGGGGCGGCGATGGCCGGGGCGGGCAGCACGCAGATGAGCGAGCGGGTCGCCAAGGCCGATGTCTACAACTCGCCCGGCTGGAAGCGGATGCAGGCGCGGGCGGCGGACCGGCGTGGGCCGGTGCATCGCACGCCCATCACCATCGACGCGGCCCCCGCCTCGCGCTTTGCGGTGGGCGATCTGGTCACCCATGCCAAGTTCGGCGAGGGCAAGATCATCGGCATCTCGGAGGAGACCCTGACCGTCCAGTTCGGGGCCGAGTTCAAGAACATCAAGGCGGCCTATGTTCAGCCGGCGGGCGGGGGCGACGACGTCCCCTTCTGAGCGACGCGGCGCATCCGGGCGCCAAGGCCCCGGGGCGCGCTGCGGGCGCGGGTCAGGGCCGCCGCATATTCCGCGTCGATGTCCAGGTCGGGATGGTCCTGCGCCAGCCGCAGCAGGCGGAAATGGATCTGCGCCACGCCCTCGTAGTAGTCGACGAAGGCATAGTTGATCGCGGCCCCGGTCACCGCCCCGATGACCGGCACGGCCTGCGCGCCCAGCTTGGTCGTCAGCCGGGTCGCGAACTGGGTGGCGAAGCGCGAGATCAGCGCCGAGACCGTCTGGCCATTGGTCAGCAGGCGGTTGGCGAGGAAGGATTTGGCGGCCGCATTGCCCGCCTCGCCGGGTTCGCCGAACTGGAACACCGCCAGACATTCCAGCCGCACCATCGGGTCGGTCGTGTCGAAGCCGTGCTGGCGGGCGACCTTCTGGATCGAGTTGAAGATCACGGTCGTCGAGGCGACCAGGTCGGGCACGATCCCCGCCAGCCCGAACCAGCCCCCCGCCGCCCCGCTGGCCACCGCCGCCGCGCGGTTGGCGATCAGCGGCGCCTGCCGCACGATGCCGATGCCGTCGCTGCGCCCCGACAGGTCGTAGAGCTGCCTGAAGGCGCTTTCCAGGACCTTCTCCAGCTGGATGGGGGACATGCCCAGAAGGGTGGTGGCGGCGCCCTCGGTCAGGCGGCCCACGGCCTCGACCCCGCGCATCAGCGCGCCGCGGCTGGCCAGCTGGCGGGCGGCAAGGCGGTCAAGCTCGACGGTCAGGGCGGCTTTGGGGTCCAGCGGCAATGTCATGGGCGGGTCCTTTCCGATGTGCAGACAGATCTGGGGAGGGCGGGACGCAACGTCAATCGGCCCATTCGGGATCGGTGGTGAAGGCGATGGTCAGCCAGCGATGGTCGATGTCGCCGCCGATGGCGGTGCCGATCTCGTCGCGGATGGCATCCCATTCCTCTAGGTGCATAGGCGGCCAGCCGGTGGGGACGATGAAGTACAGCTCGATCTGGCGGCCCCGGCCGACACGGGCGACATAGGCGCGATGGCCCAGAAAGCCGTAGCGGGCGCAGGTGGCTTCGGCGATGCGGTCGACCTCGGCCTTCATGGCGGGGGGCGTGATCAGGAGGATGTCGGCCAGCGCCTGCCGGATCGTGGGGACGGGCAGGGGGATGACCACCAGACAGACCAGCGCCAGCACCGCCGGGTCGACATAGGGGGACAGCGGCTCCAGCGGGGTGCCCCGGATCGCCCAACCGAAGAGGAAGGCCACCAGCAGCGCCCCCGTCAGTGCCGCCGAGATCGTCCAGCCCTTCACGTCCAGCGCGACGAAGCCCGACTTGATCCTGCGGTTGGCCCGGTGGTTGTGGATCGCCATGCCGACGGCCACGGCCAGCACCAGCGCGGCGTAGAGGATCGCCCGGCCGAAATCCAGATCCCGCCCCCCGGCCAGCAGGCTGCCCACCGCCGTCACCAGCGCATAGATCGCCGCCCCCGACAGCAGCACGCCGCTGAGGCCCAGCACCATCGGCTCCAGATGCCAGAAGCCCATGGTGAAGCGCTGCACCAGCAGCGCCTGGCGTCGCTCCGACAGGCGCGAGGTGATCAGGGTCGAGACCAGCAGCGCCACCGTCGTCATCATCGCGTCGGTCAGCGAATAGATCCCGTCGAAGGTGATCGAGGCCGATCCGGACAGGATGCCCATGCCGATGCCCGCCAAGGCCACGGCGAAGGTCATGGCGATGGACAGTCTCAGAACGCTCTGTTCGGTCATGGCGGGTCTCCTTGCGGCGCAACACCCGAGGGGCCGGGCGGGTTTCCTGAGGGCGCGCGCAACGGTCCGCGCCCCTGCCACGGGGCATCTGGCCCCCGTCCCGACCGCCGTGCTAGACCCTTCGGGCGGGGATGCAAGCGGCGGCGGCCGGGAAGGCGGGGGCAAGAGGGTGGCACTGATCCGGCTGTGGCTGATCCTTTTGGCGGCGCAGGTGCTGTTCTATGTGCTGCTGCGCCTTTATATCCGGTCGCGGCATGTCGAGCGGCTGGAGAACCGGTGGGACGCCCGCCATCCCGAGCAGGCCGGGAACACCGCCGCGCGGCGCGCGTTCGTGGCCAAGGCGATGACCGGGTTCAACCGCAGCCTGCGGGCGCGGCTGGCGCTTCTGGTCTTCGTGCTGCCGACGCTGGCCATCCTGGGCATCGTCGTCACGGTCAACTGGCAATAGGAGCTGCCTGTTCATGTATTATCTGCGCGTCGTCATCGGGGTCCTGTTCGGCGTCCTGATCTTTGCCCTGCTGGACTACACGCTGCCCTCGAAGAACACGGTCAGGATCTCCAACACCTACAACCGGCTGACGGCGATCCCGCCCTCGGCCACGATCTTCTGGGCCTCGGACAGCACCGGCACGGTCGAGAACGCCCAGGGGCAGCGCGACGTGCGGTTCATCGATGCGGTGCGTCCGGGCGGCAGCGTCTTCGTCTATCGCAACGAGGATACGGGCTGGGTCTGGCCGCCCTATTTCAAGTATGACAGCGCCAACCTGCAGGCCGAGGCGACCAACCTGCAATCGGGCACCGCCAGCCCGATCTGGGTCAGCGTGACTGCCTATGGCTGGCGCCTGCCGTGGATGTCGACCTATCCCAACGCCGTGTCCATCAATACCGTCGCGGGGCCGGACGACCGGCCGCTGAACTGGGCGGCCATGGTCATCTGCGCCGTCCTGCTGGCACTGCTGACCTTGGTCTGGCGCATGTGGGGGCAGTTCCGCCAGCGCGGGATGCCGCGCCGGGGGGGCCGCGCATGACCAATCCCGGCACCGACCTGCGCCCCGACTGGTTCGAGGGGATCCGCATCAACACCCCCGCCGTGGAACGCCGCGCGGCGAGCCTGCCCGCGCGGCGCAGCCTCAAGAAGGACCACCAGGCCGCCTGGCTGCTGAACGCAGTGCGCTGCATCGACCTGACCACGCTGGCGGGCGACGACACGCCCGACCGCGTGGCCCGTCTGTGCGCCAAGGCGCGCCAACCCATTGCCCCCGAGCTGCTGGAGGCCGTGGGCGTCACCGACCTGACCACCGGCGCGGTCTGCGTCTATCCCACGATGGTCGCCCCCGCCAAGCGCGCCTTGGGAAACAGCGGCATTCCCGTGGCCAGCGTCGCCACCGGCTTTCCGGCGGGGCTGATGCCCCTGGACCTGCGGCTGGCCGAGATCCGCTATGCCGTTGACCAGGGTGCCGACGAGATCGACATCGTCATCACCCGCGCCCATGTGCTGCAGGCCGACTGGACCGCGCTTTACGACGAGCTGCGCGCCATGCGCGAGGCTTGTGGGCCGGCCCGGCTGAAGGCCATCCTCGCCACCGGCGATCTGAAGTCGCTGGAGAATGTCGCGCGCGCCTCTCATGTCGCGATGCAGGCGGGGGCGGACTGGATCAAGACCTCGACCGGGAAGGAGGGCGTGAACGCCACCCTGGCCGTCAGTCTGGTCATGTGCCGCACGATCCGCGACCACCACGCCCGCACCGGCGTCAAGGTGGGCTTCAAGCCCGCCGGCGGCCTGCGCACCGCCAAGGATGCGATCAGCTGGCAGGTGCTGATGGCCGAGGAACTGGGCCGCGACTGGCTGGCCCCGGACCTCTTCCGCATCGGCGCTAGCAGCCTGCTGGGCGATATCGAGCGTCAGATCAGCCACCACGTCACTGGCCGCTATGCGGCCGCCCACCGTCTAGCCCCAGCCTGAGGTCCCGATGAGCCGAGTGAGCGAGATCATGGAAACCATGGAATACGGCCCGTCGGTCGAGGACAGCACGGCCGTGCGCGACTGGCTGGCGCAGAGGGAGAGCTTCGGCCATTTCATCGGCGGTGCCTTTACCGATGTGGGCGAGACCTTCGAGACGCGCGACCCATCGACCGGCGATGTGCTCGCCCGTATCGCCCAAGGCAGCGAGGCCGATGTGACCGCCGCCGTCGCGGCTGCCCGCGCGGCCCAGCCCGGATGGGCGGCCCTGTCGGGAACCGAGCGCGCGCGCCATCTCTATGCGCTGGCCCGCCACGTGCAGAAGCGCGAACGCTTCCTGTCGGTGCTGGAGGTGCTGGACAACGGCAAGCCGATCCGAGAGGCGCGCGACATCGACGTGCCGCTGGTCGCGCGGCATTTCTATCACCACGCGGGCTGGGCCGAGCTGCGCGACAGCCAGTTCCCCGGCCATGCGCCCTTGGGCGTCTGCGGCCAGATCATCCCGTGGAACTTCCCGCTGCTGATGCTGGCCTGGAAGATTGCCCCCGCCTTGGCCGCCGGCAACACGGTGGTGCTGAAGCCTGCCGAATACACGTCTCTGACCGCCCTGGCCTTCGCTGAGATCTGCCAGGACGTGGGCCTGCCCGCGGGCGTCGTCAACATCGTGACCGGCGACGGGACCACCGGGGCGGCGCTGGTCGCCTCGGATGTGGACAAGATCGCCTTCACCGGCTCGACCGAGGTCGGGCGCGGCATCGCGCGGGCCTTGGCCGGGACCGGCCGCCGCCTGACGCTGGAACTGGGCGGCAAGTCGCCCTTCGTCGTCATGGAGGACGCCGATCTGGACGCCGCGGTCGAGGGCGTGGTGGACAGCATCTGGTTCAACCAGGGCCAGGTCTGCTGCGCGGGCTCGCGCATCCTGGTGGCCGAGGCCGTGGCGCCGCGTTTCGAGGATCTGCTGCGCGCCCGCATGGCCCGGCTGCGCGTCGGCGCCCCCTTGGACAAGTCCACCGACCTGGGCGCCATCGTCGATCCGGTGCAGAAGGACCGCATTTTGTCGATCTGCCAGGCGGCGGTCGATCAGGGCGCCGAACTGGTCGGCGGCCAGCCGCAGGAGGGCTGTTTTATCGCGCCCGGCTATCTGCGCAACATCGCCCCCGCCAATCCCGGCATGGTGCAGGAGATCTTCGGCCCCATCGCCACGCTGTCGACCTTCCGCACCGCCGACGAGGCGATCGAGCTGGCCAATGCCACCCGCTACGGGCTGGCGGGCTCGGTCTGGTCGGAAAGCGCGACGGTCGCCACCGATCTGGCAGCGCGCATCAAGGCCGGGGTCATCTGGATCAACGGCGCCAACATGTTTGACGCCGCCGCCCCCTTCGGCGGCATGCGCGACAGCGGTCATGGCCGCGAGGGCGGACATGCGGGGATGCTGGACTACCTGACGGGCCCGGCGATCGCTCCCCCGGCGGGGGTCCTCCCGAAGCCGACCGTCGCCGCGGCCCAAGGGATCGACCGCACCGCCAAGCTCTATATCGGCGGCACCCAGAAGCGCCCCGATGGCGGCGCGATGTATGCCGTGCCGGGGGGACTGGCGCCCCAAGGCAGCCGCAAGGACATCCGCAATGCAGTCGAGGCCGCGGCCAAGGCGGGCAAATGGGCGGCGATGGGCGGTCACGCTCGCGCGCAGGTCCTCTATTTCATCGCCGAGAACCTGGCCGCCCGCCGGGACGAGTTCGCCGCCCGCACCAGCCCCGCCGAGGTCGAGGCCGCCTTGGCCAGCGCCTTCCACTATGCCGCCTGGGCCGACAAGTTCGACGGCCGCACGGTCCAGGCCAAGCCCGGCCATCTGGTGACCGTGATCCCCGAGCCCCACGGCATCATCGGCATCACCTGTCCGAATGGCCAGCCGCTGACAGGCTTCGTGTCCCTGGTCCTGCCCGCCATCGCGATGGGCAATGTGGTGGTGGCGATCCCCGCCGAGAACGATCCGCTGCCGGTCATGGACCTGTGCCAGGTCTTCGACACCTCCGACCTGCCGGGCGGGGTGGTCAATGTCGTCACCGGCGCGGGTGCCGAGCTGTCCCCGCATCTGGCCGCCCACGAGGAGGTCGCGGCCTTCTGGCACGCTGGCGCAGCCGCGGATCTGGCCGCGATCGACCATGCCGCCGGCGGCACGGTGACCCCCGTCTGGTCCATCCCGCCCCGCGACTGGACGGGCCCTCAGGCGCAGGGCGAGAGCTTCCTGCACCATGCGACGCGGCAGAAGACGATCTGGCTGCCCTATGGCGCCCTGCCCGCAGGCAGCGGCGGCGCGGCCTACTAGGCAAAAGGAAGGGGGCAGTCTGCCCCCTCTTGGCCTTCGGCCAATTCACCCCCGAGGATACTTGCGGCCAAGATGAAGACGGGGCATTTCATCTTGGCCCAAATATCCCGGGGGGGGATCGCCGTCAGGCGATGGGGGGCTGGCCCCCCTCAGCGGCCCCGGATGCGCGGATCCATGGCGTCCCGCAGACCGTCGCCGATATAGTTGACGCAGAGCACCGTCAGCGAGATCAGCAGGCCCGGAAAGATCACCCGCCAAGGGTACAGAACCATCTGATCGACGGCATCGAAAAGCAGCCGGCCCCAGGTCGGGAAGTCCGGCGGGAAGCCCAGGCCCAGGAAGCTGAGTGCGGATTCGGTGATGATGGCGGTCGCGATGCCCAAGGTGGCGGCGACCATGATCGGCGACAGCACGTTGGGCAGGATGTGGCGCGTGATCATCCGGTGCGCGGGCGTCCCGATCGAGCGGGCGGCCAGGATGAACTCGCGCTCCTTCAGGCCCAGCACCTCGCCGCGCACGATGCGGGCCGCCTGCATCCAGCTGGTCGCGCCGATGGCCGTCACGATCAGGAAGAAGATGCCCAGGGCGGGGCCGAAGGTCTGGGACAGCGGCTCGCGGAACAGGGTGACCATCAGCAGCAGCAGGGGCAGCAGCGGCAGCGCCAGGAACAGCTCGGTCAGGCGCATCAGAGGGCCGTCCAGCCTTCGGAAATAGCCCGACACGACGCCGATCAGGCTGCCGATGGTGATGGCGATGATCATCGCCGTCAGACCCACCGCGATCGACACCTGCCCCCCCGCCATCAGCCGCGCGAGAAGATCCCGGCCCAGCTGGTCGGTGCCCAGGGGATGGGTCAGCGAGAAGCCGGAATTGCGGGCGCGGATGTCCACGAATGTCGGGTCGGTCGTCCAGACCAGCGGGCCCACCGACACGAAGAGGATGATCGACACGAAGATCACCAGCCCCAGCATCGCGCCGCGATGGCTGCGGAACTGGCGCCAGACGTCGGACCATTGGCTGCGGGTCGCGGCGACCGGCGGGGGCACGACCGGGGGGCTTGCCGCTTCGGGGGTGGCCGCGTTGCCGGCGGCGGCATGCAGGGCGCGGACGCGCTCTTCGGGTGTGTTGGTGTCAGTCATAGCGGATCCTCGGGTCCAGCACCCCGTAGAGGATGTCTGCGATCAGGGTGAAGACGACGATCAGGATGGCGAAGATGAAGGTCAGCGTCAGCACCATGGGAATGTCGTTGGCATGGATGGCCGAGATCAGGAGCTGGCCCAGCCCGTTCACCCGGAACACCTGCTCGGTGATGATGGCGCCGCCGAAGACCGCCGGCAGGCCGAGCGCGATGACCGTCACGACCGGGATCAGGCTGTTCCTCAGCACGTGCTTCAGCACGACCTTGCGTTCGGACAGGCCCTTGGCGCGGGCGGTGCGCACATAGTCCTGGCCCAGGTTGTCCAGCATGGACGAGCGCATGAAGCGGCTGATCTGCGCCGCGTTGTAGAGCGCCAGCACCGTCACCGGCATGACCATCTGGCGGACCTGCTGCAGGAAGCTGTCCCAGTCATTCACCTCCAGCGTGGTGTTGTAGACGGAGGGGAACCACTGCAGGTTCACCGCGAAGATGATGATCAGGACGACCCCCGTGAAGAAGGTCGGCATCGAGAAGCCGATCATCGAGATGAAGGTGCCGATCTGGTCGAACCAGCTGTACTGCTTGTAGGCCGACAGGATGCCGATCGGGATGGCGATCAGGATGCCCACCACATAGGACATGCCCACCACGGTCAGCGTCTGCGGAATGCGCTGCGCGATCACGTCGAAGACCGGGCTGCGCGACTGGAAGCTGATGATGCGCTGCGCGCCCTGGCTGAAATCGGTGCCGAACCAGCGGTCGGTCCAGTAGAGCGGCTCGACCCAGAAGAACTGCTTCAGCCACAGCAGGTAGCGGACGGGCCAGGGCTCGCCCAGGCCCAGGGCGGCGCGCATGCGTTCGCGGACCTCGGGCGGCACGGTCAGGGGCACGTCGCCCAGGGGGTCGCCGGGCGACGCCTCGAGCAGCAGGAAGATCACCAGCGAGATGAACAGCAGGGTGGGAATGGCCAGCAGCAGCCGGCGCAGGGTGAAACTCAGCATGGTGCCTCGATCCGTGGAAATGCGGGCGGGTCCGTCCTTCCGTCACGCGGCTGCGACGACAAGGGAGCCGCCCCGGCCGCGAGGGGCCGGGGCGGCGGGACGTCTTACGGCGCGACGCGGGTCCAGTCCGCGATGTTCCAGATCTCGCTGTCC
Organism: Paracoccus liaowanqingii; assembly: GCF_004683865.2. Taxonomy (NCBI): domain Bacteria; kingdom Pseudomonadati; phylum Pseudomonadota; class Alphaproteobacteria; order Rhodobacterales; family Paracoccaceae; genus Paracoccus; species Paracoccus liaowanqingii. Next base: position 633,496 of record NZ_CP038439.1, read on the forward strand.
CATGCGTTCAGCTGCACGCCGCCAAGCGCGTTGGCATGCGCCGAGGCGGTGCCGCGATAGACCAGCGGGATGATCGCGTTGCTGTCCTTGGTCAGCATGTCGTTCATCGTGCGGCCCATCTGCGCGCGCTCTTCGGCATCGATGATGCCGTCCAGCTCGGACACCATGCGGTCGTATTCGGGATCGCAGAAGCGGCTGATGCCTTCACCCTGCCACTGGTTGGCGGGCGAGGGGGCCTTGTCGCAGGTGTGCTTGGCCAGGTAGGGGGCCGGGTTGTTGCCGTCGAAGTTGTCGGCATACATCTGCACGTCGGCATAGAACTTCTGCAGCGTGTCGGGCGAGCCCGCATCCGAGCCGAAGAAGACCGAGGCATCGACGGTCTTCAGCTCGGTCTCGACGCCGATCTCGGACCACCACTGCTTGATCAGCGCCTGGAAGTCCTGGCGCACCGCATTGACCGAGGTCTGGAAGACCATGTTCAGCTGCACGCCGTCCTTCTCGCGGATGCCGTTGCCGCCCATCGTCCAGCCGGCCTCTTCCAGCAGGGCATTGGCGCCCTCAATGTCTTGGGTGAGGCAGTCGGTGTTGTCCGAGGCCCAGCTTTCGGGCGCGGGGACATAGTTGCAGGTCGCCTGGCCCGAGGTGCCGTAGCCGATCTCGACCAGCAGCTCGCGGTCGATGGCCATGGACAGGGCCTGGCGCACGGCGGGGTCGGACAGGAAGGGATGGGGATGAGCGGCGGTGGACCGCTCTCCCTCGGGCAGGGACGAGGAGGGATCGGTCAGGTTGACGTGGATGCGTTCGACCAGGCTGCCGAAGGCGGCGGTCACCTGGCCCAGGCCCGCGGCCTCCATGCCGGCGATGACGTCGGGGGCCAGCTGGGTGTTCCAGGCATAGTCGAACTCGCCCGTCTCCAGGACCGAGCGCGCCGCGCCGGCCGCATCGCCGCCGCCCTTGACCAGCACCGTCGCGAAGGCGGGCTTGGCCGGGTCGCGGTATTCGGGGTTGGCTTCCAGGCTGATGGTGTCGTTGGTCAGGAACTGCGTGACGCGAAACGGGCCGGTGCCGATCGGGCCGAAGTTCTGGTCGGTGCAGGTCGGGGCATTGGCACCCACGCAGTTCTCGAACTGCGCCTTCTGCAGGATCGGCGACTGCGAGCCCACGAAGGCCGAGAACGGATCGGGGCGCGGCGACGCGAAGGTGATGCGCACGGTCTGCGGATCGACCGCCTCGACGGCGGTGACGCCCTCGAACTTGGCCAGCTGCGAGCAGCCGCCGTTGGGATCCATGCAATAATCGGCGGTGAAGACTACGTCGTCGGCGGTCAGCGGCGTGCCGTCCGACCAGGTGATGTCGTCGCGCAACGTCCAGGTGACCGAGGTCATGTCCTCGGAGATGCCGCCGTTCTCCAGCGACGGGATCTCGGTCACGAGGCGCGGATAGATGGCGCCTTCGGCATCGAAGCCGGCCAGCGGCTCCAGCGCCAGGCTGCCGGCGATGATCTCCTTGGTGCCGCCGGACAGATAGGGGTTCATCGTCGAGGGCGCCTGCCACATGACGATGCCCAGCTGCCCGTCGCTGCCGCGTTCGGCATAGGCTGCGGGGGCCATCGCCATGCTTGCGGCGGCGCCCATCAGAACGGTTCTCAGTTTCATCAATCTCTCCTGTTGGTCGTGCGGCCCGCGGGGGGTTCCACGCCACCTCCGGCCATTCTGGGGCCGGTTTTCTTGTCGTCTGTCCCGGCTGCCCGGGGCTGTGTTCGCGGTGTCATCATCCCTGCGGAATGCGCGCATCATCGAACGAAGCCCGCGCGGAAAGCAAGACCCATCGCACCGGTCGGTCTGTTCGGTTTCGGCTTTGACTTTCCCAAGGCAGCGGCTAGCCTGCCGTCTTGGACATTTCCGGGGGCCTGCCATGCTGGACGACAAACCACTTGTTTCCATTGAGGAACTTCGGGTCGAATTCGAGACGAACGATGGGGTCGTGGTCGGCGTGCGGGATGTCAGCTTCACCATCAATCCCGGCGAATGCGTCTGCGTGGTGGGCGAGTCCGGGTCGGGCAAGTCGGTCAGCTCGCTGTCGCTGATGCGGCTGGTGGAGTTCGGCGGCGGCACCATCGCGGGCGGCAAGCTGATGTTCGAACGCAATGACGGGCAGGTGGTCGATCTGGCGACCCAATCCGGCGCCGCGATGCGCGACATCCGCGGCAACCAGATCGGCATGATCTTCCAGGAACCGATGACCGCGCTGAACCCGGTCTTCACCGTGGGGGATCAGCTGGTCGAGGGGCTGATCGCCCATCGGGGCCTGAAGAAGCACGAGGCCCGCGCCCGCGCGCTGGAGATCCTGCGCCAGGTCCGCATCCCCGAACCGGAACGCCGCCTGGACCAATATCCGCACGAATTGTCGGGCGGCATGCGCCAGCGCGTCGTGATCGCCATCGCCATGGCCTGCGAACCCCGCTTGCTGATCTGCGACGAGCCCACCACCGCGCTGGACGTGACGATTCAGGCCGAAATCCTGGCCCTGATCGACCGGCTGAAGCGGGAAAAGCAGATTGCCGTTCTTTTCATCACCCATGACATGGCCGTGGTCGCGCAGATGGCAGATCGTGTCGTGGTCATGTATCGCGGCGACAAGGTCGAAGAGGGCACCGCCGTCGAGATCTTCGAGAACCCGCAGCAGGATTACACCAAGATGCTGCTGGCCGCCGTGCCGCGCCTTGGGGAAATGACCGGAAAACCCGCGCCCGAGCGTCTGCGCCTGATGACCGACGGCACCCATGGCGCGCCCGAGCCGATCATCGTCAAGGACCCCAAGCCGCTGCTGACGGTCCGGAACCTGACCACGCGCTTTGCCGTCAAAGGCGGCATCCTGCGCCGAACCGTGGCGCGCGTCCACGCGGTCGAGGATGTCAGCTTCACCATCAATTCCGGCGAGACGCTGTCTCTGGTCGGCGAATCGGGCTGCGGGAAATCGACCTGCGGGCGGTCGCTGCTGCGGCTGGTCGAGCCCGAATCTGGCACCGTCGATCTGGGCGGCACCGACATCATCGGGCTGTCGCAGCGCGATCTGCGCCGGGCGCGGCGCGACATGCAGATGATCTTTCAGGACCCCTTCGCCAGCCTCGATCCGCACATGAAGCTGTACGATCAGGTGGCCGAGCCGATGGAGAATTACGGCATCGGCTCGAAATCCGAACGCCAGGACCGCATCGCCGCGCTCTTCGACCGGGTCGAGCTGCCGCGCAGCTACATGCGCCGCTATCCGCACGAGATGTCGGGCGGGCAGCGCCAGCGCATCGCCATCGCCCGCGCGCTGGCGCTGAACCCCAAGCTGATCGTGGCGGACGAAGCGGTGTCGGCGCTGGACGTGTCGGTTCAGGCGCAGGTGCTGAACCTGCTGATGGAGCTGCAGCAGGACCTGGGCATCTCGATGCTGTTCATCAGCCATGACATGGCGGTGGTCGAACGCGTCAGCCATCATGTGGGCGTCATGTATCTGGGCCGCATCGTGGAGATGGGCACCCGCGCGCAGGTCTTCGAGAACCCGCAGCACAGCTATACCCGCCAGCTGATGCTGGCCGTGCCGGTGGCCGATCCGCGCCAGAAGAAGATCAGCGAGGATCTGACCTTCCGGCCCATCCCCTCGCCCATGCATCCGGTGGACTACGTGGCCCGGCCGTCCGTCTATCGCGAGGTCGCGCCGGGACACCGGGTGCTGGTCGATCCGGTCACCCATTCATGAGGCCCGCGCCGCCGATCGGTCCCGACAGCCCGCCCGTGCACCGGGCCGATCTGCCCGAGGCGGCGGATGTGGTCGTGATCGGCGGCGGCATCGCGGGGGTGACGACCGCGCTCTACCTGGCGCGAGACGGGCTGCGGGTCGTGCTGTGCGAGAAGGGCGTGATCGCGGGCGAGCAGTCCAGCCGCAACTGGGGATGGATCCGCGCGCAGGGCCGCGACGAGGCCGAGATCCCGGTGATGCTGGACGCGCGTCGGCTGTGGTCCTCGCTGGCGCAGGAGCTGGGCGACCAGCTGGGGCTGGCGACCTGCGGAGTCAGCTTCCTCGCCCCCGACGAGGCCGCGATGGCGCGCTACGAGGGCTGGCTGGACATCGCCCGCGCGCATGGGCTGGACAGCCGGGTGATCGGCCGGCAGGCACTGGCGGCCTTGCTGCCTCATCGGGCGGGCTGGGCCGGGGCGCTGCAGACCCCCTCGGACATGCGGGCCGAGCCGGGGCAGGCGGTGCCCGCCATCGCCCGGCTGGCCGCGTCCGAGGGCGTGGTGATCCGTGAACACTGCGCCGTGCGCGCGCTGGACCTGCAGGATGGCCGCGTCGCCGGCGTGGTGACCGAGGCCGGCACGATCCGCACCGACCGGGTGCTGCTGGCGGGGGGCGCGTGGTCGGGGCTGTTCGCCGGCAATGCCGGGCTGGCCCTGCCGCAGCTGTCGGTGCGCGCCACCGTCGCCGCGACCGAGGCGCTGCCCGAGTTCTGGTCGGGGGCTGCCACCGATTCCAGGTTCGCCTTCCGCCGTCGCGCGGATGGCGGCTACACGCTGGCGCCCGGGATGGCGCATGATTTCTGGATCGGCCCGGCGGCGCTGCGCCACATGCGGGCCTATCTGCCGATGATCCGGCGCGACCTGCGCCTGACGCGGCTGCAGGGTGCCGCGCCCCGCGGCTATCCCGATGCCTGGACCACCCGGCGGCGCTGGCGGCCCGACGCGCCCTCGCCCTTCGAGGCGATGCGGGTCCTCTCGCCCCCGCCCAACACCGCGCGGGTCGTGCGGTTGCAGGACGATTTCGGTGCGGCCTTCCCGCAGGTCGGTCGGCCCCGGATCCGCGCGGCCTGGGCCGGGATGATCGACACGCTGCCCGACCAGGTCCCGGTGCTGGACCAGACGCCCCTGTCAGGGTTCTTCATCGCCACGGGCCTGTCGGGCCACGGCTTCGGCATCGGCCCCGGGGTGGGGCGGGTGATGGCCGACATGATGCAGGGCCGACCCCCGGCCCATGATCTGCGCCGTTTCCGCTTTGCCCGTTTTTCGGACGGATCGCCCGTCCGCCTGGGGCCGGACCTGTAAAGCCCGGCCCGCCCTCTTGCAGACCGTGCAGGAAATCGCCACCCTGCGCCCGAAGGAGACCATCATGCCCGTCAAGAACCGCTTTGCCGAACTGCTGCCCGAGATCACCGCCTGGCGCCGCGACTTCCACGAGAATCCCGAACTTCTGTACGAGGTCCACCGGACGGCGGGCCGCGTGGCCCAGCTGCTGCGCGAGTTCGGCTGCGACGAGGTGACGGAGGGCGTGGGCCGCACGGGCGTCGTGGGCGTCATCAAGGGCCGCACGGACAGCACGGGCCGCGTCGTGGGCCTGCGCGCCGACATGGACGCGCTGCCGATCCACGAGCAGACGGGCGTCGACTATGCCTCGAAGACGCCGGGCGCGATGCATGCCTGCGGCCATGACGGGCACACCGCCATGCTGCTGGGCGCCGCCAAGTACCTGGCCGAGACGCGCAACTTCGACGGCACCGCGGTCGTCATCTTCCAGCCCGCCGAAGAGGGCGGCGCGGGCGGCGAGGCGATGGTGCTGGACGGTCTGGTCGACCGCTGGAAGATCGACGAGTTCTACGGCATGCACAACATGCCCGGCATGCCGGTGGGCCAGTTCTCGATCCGGCCCGGCGCGATGATGGCGGCCGCCGACCAGTTCGACATCACCGTGACCGGCAAGGGCGGGCATGCCGCCAAGCCGCATTCCTGCATCGACACCACGCTGACGGCGGCGCAGATCATCGTGGCGCTGCAATCGGTCGTCGCGCGCAACATCGACCCGCTGGACAATGCGGTGATCTCGGTCTGCGTGGTCTCGACGGATTCGACGGCGCACAACGTCATCCCGCAGGTGGTCAAGCTGCGCGGCACCGCCCGCAGCCTGGCGCCCCATGTCCGCGACCAGCTGGAGGAGGGCATCACCCGCGTCGCCACCAACATGGCCGCCGCGATGGGCGCCACCGCCCATGTCGACTACCAGCGCGGCTATCCGGTCACCATGAACGACCCGCAGGCCACCGATTGGGCGGCGGATGTCGCGCGCCAGATCTCGGGCGGGGTGGACATGGACATGCAGCCGATGATGGGCGGCGAGGATTTCAGCTACATGCTGAACGAACGCCCCGGCGCCTACATCTGGGTCGGCAACGGCGACACGGCGATGGTCCACCACCCCGCCTACAACTTCAACGACGAGGCGATCCCGGCGGGCTCCAGCTGGTATGCCGGCATGGTCGAGGCGCGCCTGCCCGCTGCCTGATGTCGCAGGCCGCGCCTTGGCGGTCGCGAATGCGATTGCCCTTTCGCGGCGATCGGTCGAAGTGTCCGGGGGGCGTCAGGCACGGGTCTGGCGCCCCCCGGCAATGAAGGGACGACCGACGCATGAAGACCTATACCCTGCGCGTGACCTGCGCCTCGACCCGCGGGATCGTCGCGGCAATTTCGGGATTTCTGGCCGAGGCCCAGTGCAACATCACCGACAGCGCGCAGTTCGACGACGTGGAGACGGGCCGGTTCTTCATGCGCGTCAGCTTCCGGTCCGAGGGGCCGGCGGGCTTGGACGACCTGCGCGCGGGCTTCGCGCCCATCGCCGCCCGCTTCGGGATGGAGGCCGAGGTCACCGACGACGCGATGAAGAAGAAGGTGCTGATCATGGTCAGCCGCTTCGGCCATTGCCTGAACGACCTGCTGTACCGCTGGCGCATCGGCGCGCTGCCGATCGAGATCGTGGGCGTCATCTCGAACCACCACGACTACCAGAAGGTCGTGGTGAACCATGACATCCCCTTCCACATGATCCGCGTCGATGCCGCCTCCAAGGCGCAGGCCGAGGCGCAGCAGATGGAGGTCATCGACCGATCGGGCGCCGAGCTGGTCGTGCTGGCGCGCTACATGCAGGTGCTGTCGGACCGGATGTGCCAGCAGATGTCGGGGCGGATCATCAACATCCACCACTCGTTCCTGCCCAGCTTCAAGGGCGCCAACCCCTACAAGCAGGCCTACGAGCGCGGCGTGAAGCTGATCGGCGCGACCAGCCATTACGTCACCGCCGATCTGGACGAGGGCCCGATCATCGAACAGGACACCGTGCGCGTCACCCATGCCCAATCGCCGGGCGATTACGTCTCGCTTGGCCGCGATGTCGAGGCGCAGGTGCTGGCCCGGGCGGTCCACGCGCATATCCACGGGCGGGTCTTCCTGAACGCCGCCAAGACGGTGGTCTTTCCACCCTCGCCCGGCAGCTATGCCAGCGAGCGGATGGGCTGAGCTGCCGCAAAAGGGGGGCTTTGGGCCCCCCGTCGCGCAAGCGCGACTCCCCCCGCAGGATATTTGTGCCAAGGCGAAATGGCTTGAGTTCGCCTTGACCCGATGCTGGATCGCCGGCTCTGCGGAACAGGCGGGGGGCCGATGACCAATCACGGCAAAGCGCCCCGCGTCCGGATCGAAGGCGGGGCGTCATGCTATTCATCTTGGTCCAAATATCCCGGGGGGAGGCGCCGCAGGCGGCGGGGGGCAGCGCCCCCTGCCTTCCTTTTCGTTACTGCGGGATCTGGGCGGTGATGCCTTCGACGTAGAAGTTCATCGACTGCAGGTCCTCGTCCGAGGCGGTCTCTCCTTCGGCCAGCCAGACCGAGCCGTCTGCCTTGTTCAGCGGGCCGGTGAAGGGGTGGTACTCGCCCGCGCCGATGGCGTCGCGCAGGGCCTCGGCCTCGGCCTTGACCTCGGCGGGCACCGCGTCGGTGATCTCGCCGATCACGACCTCGCCGTCACCGATCCCGGCCCAGCTGGCACCGCTTTCCCAGGTGCCGTCCAGCATCGCGCCGACGCGCTTGATGTAGTAGGGCGACCATTCGTCGATGATCGAGGCGACGCGGGGCGAGGGCTTGAAGGCCGCCATGTCGCTGGCCTGGCCGAAGCCGATGGCGCCCGCCGCCTGCGCCTGCGCCAGGGGTGCGGTCGAGTCGGTGTGCTGCAGGATCACGTCCACGCCTTCGGCCAGCAGCGCGGCGGCGGCATCGGCCTCCTTCGCGGGATCGAACCAGCTGTAGGCCCAGACCACGCGCATCTCCACGTCCGGGTTCACCTTGCGGGCATGGATGAAGCTGGAGTTGATGCCCTGGATCACCTCGGGGATCGGGAAGGACCCGATATAGCCGATGATGTCGGATTCGGTCATCCGGCCCGCGATGGTGCCGATCACGGCGCGGCCCTCGTAGAAGCGCGCGTCATAGGTGGCGACGTTTTCGGAGCGCTTGTAGCCGGTGGCATGTTCGAACTTCACGTCGGGAAACCTGGCCGCGACGTTCATCACCGGGTCCATGAAGCCGAAGCTGGTGGCGAAGATCAGGTCGTTGCCGGCCAGCGCCAGCTGGGTCAGGGCGCGTTCGGCATCGGCGCCCTCGGGCACGCTTTCGATGAAGGTGGTCTCGACCCGGTCGCCGTATTCGGCCTCGATCGCCTGACGGCCCAGATCGTGCTGATAGGTCCAGCCGCCGTCGCCCACCGGGCCCACATAGATGAAGCCGATCTTGAGCGGCTCGTCCTGCGCGAAGGCGGGGGCGGCCAGCGTGGCGGCCAGCGCCGAGGCGGTGGCCAGAAGTGTTCTGCGATGCATGATGTCCCTCTTTCTGTCGTGGTCGGCTGCGTGTCAGCGCAGCGCGTGGAAATTCCGCCCGAGCGATCCGGGCGCCCCGCCGCCCGCGCGCCGGCTGTATTTCTGGCGGGCCGAGATGATGACCAGCACCAGGATCGTGGCCAGATAGGGCGCCATGGACAACAGCTGCACCGGCACCGCGACCCCCGCCGCCTGCAGGCGCAGCTGCAGCACGGTCACGCCGCCGAAGAGCCATGCGCCCGCCAGCACGCCCGGCGCGGTCCATTTGGAGAAGACCACGATGGCCAGCGCGATCCAGCCCGCGCCCGCCGTCATCCCTTCCGTCCATTGCAGCACTGTCGCGATCGAGATGAACGCGCCGCCGACCCCCGCCATGGCGCCGCCGAAGGCGATGGCGGCGGTGCGGGTCAGCCGCACGCTGTAGCCGAGCGCATGGGCGGCTTCGTGGTTCTCGCCCACGCCGCGCAGGATCAGGCCCGCGCGGGACCGGTTCAGGAACGCCCAGATCAGCGGCACCATGATCAGCCCCAGCCAGACGATCCAGTTGATGCGCAGGGGGCCCGCGGGCATGGGCGGCGCCTTCACGCCCTCGAAGGGCTTGCCGAACATCGCGGCCAGGCCCAGCCCGAACAGGGTCAGCGCCAGGCCCGAGGCGACCTGGTTGGCCAAAAACAGCTGCGTCAGCAGCGCGAACAGCATCGAGATGACAGCTCCCGCGATGGCCGCGACCAGGAAGCCCAGGAACGGATTTCCGGTGGCATAGGCGGCGGCAAAGCCCGCCAGCGCGCCGGTGATCATCATCCCCTCGACGCCCAAGTTCAGCACGCCCGCGCGTTCGGCCACCAGCTCGCCCAAGGCGGCGAAGAGGATCGGGGTCGCGGCCGACAGAAGCAGCAGGAAGACGGAGAGCGGGTCGATCATCATGCGCGAACCCTCCGGCGGATCCGGAAGCGGGTCAGCAGATCGAAGCCCAGCAGGAAGAACAGCAGCATCCCCTGGAACACCTGCACGGTGGCGGCGGGCAGGGACATGGTCAGCTGCGCCAGCTCTCCGCCGATATAGGTCAGGGCCAGCAGCAGGCCGGCCAGCAGGATGCCCACCGGATGCAGCCGTCCCAGAAAGGCCACGATGATGGCGGTGAAGCCATAGCCCGTGCCCAGGTTGTCGGTGATCTGGCCCGCCGGGCCCGCGACCTCGAAAAGGCCCGCGGCACCCGCCAGCGCGCCCGACAGGCCCAGACAGAAGGCCACCAGCGTCGTGGGGCTGACGCCCGCGAAACGGGCGGCGCGCGGCGCGGTGCCGGCGGCGCGGATGTGGAAGCCGCGGATATGGCGGCTCATCAGCACCCAGGTCGCCAGCACGGCCACGGCGGCGGCGACCACGCCCCAATGCGCGCCGGTGCCCGCGATCAGCTCGGGGTTGGCGGCCGACGGGTATTGCTGCAGGTTGCGCGAGCCGGGAAAGCCCATGCCCTCGGGGTTCCGCATCGGGCCGAAGGCCATCCAGGCCGCCACACGCTGCGCCACATAGACCAGCATCAGAGACACCAGAATTTCCGACGCTCCGAACCAGTTCCGGAGCAGCGCGGGGATCATGCCCCAGGCCCAGCCCCCGGCCAGCCCCGCCAGCACCATCAGCGGGAACAGCCACCACGCCTCCAGCGGGTACAGCGCCAGCGCGACGGCGGCGCCGGTGATGGCGCCGATGATGTACTGCCCCTCGGCCCCGATGTTCCAGATGCCGGCCCGAAAGCCGATGGCCAGGCCCGAGGCGATCAGGATCAGCGGCGCGGCCTTGATCAGCAGCTGCGGGCGGGAATAGGAGGCGGCCGGCCCGAACAGCGGGTCCCAGAAGATCGTGCGGATCGCCGCAACCGGGTCATAGCCCATGATCGCGAACAGCAAACCGCCCGTGACCATCGTGGCCAGCACGGCCATCACCGGCGTGGCGATCTGCCAGCCGTTCGAGGCGGTTTGCCGGGGCACCAGCAGGATCATGGGCGGGCCTCTTCCATGCCATGCGCGCCGCCCAGCATCAGGCCGATGCGGTCCAGCGTCAGGCCTTCGGTGGGGACGGGGGGCGACAGCCGCCCCTCGTTCAGGGCGCAGAAGCGGTCGGACAGCTCCAGCAGCTCGTCCAGATCCTGGCTGATGACGATGACGCCCGCGCCCTGGCGCGCCAGATCCAGCAGCGACTGGCGGACGGCAGCCGCGGCGCCGGCATCCACGCCCCAGGTGGGCTGGTTGACGACCAGCACGCGGGGATCCTGCATGACCTCGCGCCCGATCACGAATTTCTGCAGATTGCCCCCCGACAGGGCGCGGGCGGGCACATGGGGGCCGGGAGTGCGCACGTCGAAGCCCTGGATGACCGCCAGCGCATAGTCGCGCGCGGCACCGTGGTCGATCATCCCGCGCCGCACCAGCCCCTTGCGGGCGCCGGCGGTCAGCAGGGTGTTTTCGGTCAGGCTGAAATCGGGCACGGCGGCATGGCCAAGCCGGTCCTCGGGCGCGGTCAGCAGGCCCGCCACGCGGCGCGGCTCGGGGCCTTGGGCCGAGAGATCGGCGCCCTCCAGCACGACGCTGCCCGGTGCGCTGCGGACCTCGCCCGACAGGGCGGCCAGCAGCTCCTCCTGCCCGTTGCCCGCCACGCCGCCGATCCCCAGGATCTCGCCCGCGCGCAGCGTCAGGGCGATGTCCTTCAGCGCCGTGCCCTCGGCATCCGGGGCGGGCTGGCTGAGGGCGGTGACCTGCAGCAGCACCGCGCCCGCCTGACGGCCCGAGCGGTCGATGACGCGCATCTGCCCGCCGACCATCATCGCCGCCAGATCGCGGGCGGAATGGGCGCGGGGATCGCAGCTGTCCACGACCTTTCCGTGGCGCAGGATCGTGGCACGGTCGCAATGGGCGCGGATCTCGTCCAGCTTGTGGCTGATATAGAGGATCGCGGTGCCGCCCGCCGCCAGCTTGCGCAGCGTGGCGAACAGCAGCTCGGCCTCCTGCGGGGTCAGCACCGAGGTCGGTTCGTCCATGATCAGCAGGCGCGGATCCTGCAGCAGGCAGCGGATGATCTCGACCCGCTGGCGTTCGCCCGCCGACAGGGTGACGATGCGCCGCGCGGGGTTCAGGGGCAGGCCGAAGTCATGGCTGACCTTGGTGATGCGCGCGGCCAGTTCGCGCCGGGGCGGCGGGGCCTCCATGCCAAGGGCAATGTTCTCGGCCACGGTCAGCGCGTCGAACAGGCTGAAATGCTGGAACACCATCGCCACGCCCGCCGCACGGGCGGCGCGGGGATCGGCGGGCGCATGGGGGCTGGCCCCCAGCCACATCCGCCCGTCATCGGGACGCACGAGGCCGTAGATCATCTTGACCAGCGTCGACTTGCCCGCGCCGTTCTCGCCCAAAAGGGCGTGGATCTCTCCGGCACGGACGGTAAACGACACGTCGTCATTGGCGCGCACGCCGGGATAGGACTTGCCGATCCCTTCGGCACGAAAGACGGCGATGTCGGTCAAGTCTGTCCCCTCGGTCAAAGCCTTGCCTGCTTAGACCGCAAATCGCGACCCTGGCAATTGCGCTGTTCGGTCAGGCTGCGATACTGTCCCCCTCATGGCCCCAAAATCCCCCCGATTCATCCACCTTCGCACACATTCTGAGCATTCTTTGCTGGAAGGTGCCATTCCTGTAGGCAAATTGCCGGGACTTGCCGCAGATGCAGGCATGCCCGCCGTGGCGCTGACCGACAGCAACAACATGTTCGCCGCGCTGGAATTCAGCGTGAAGGCCCGCGACAAGGGCATCCAGCCGATCGTCGGCTGCCAGGTGACGCTGGCCGCCGAGGCGACCGGCCCAGTGGTGCTGCTGGCGCAGGATCGCGCCGGCTGGCTGAACCTGATGGCGCTGTCCTCGTGTCTGTACCTGCGCGAGGGCGGGGCGCTGCCGCATGTCACGCTGGACGAGCTGTGCGCCCGGTCCGAGGGGCTGATCTGCCTGACCGGCGGGGCGACGGGGCCCCTGGGCCAGCTGGTCGCGCAGGGGCAGGGGCCCAAGGCCGAGGCCCTGGTCGACCGCCTGACCGCCGCCTTCCCCACCCGCCTCTATGTGGAACTGCAGCGCCATCCCGGCGAAACCGGCCAGCTGATGGCCGCCGAGGCCGCGTCCGAGGCCGGGCTGATCGCGCTGGCCTATGCGCGCGACCTGCCGCTGGTCGCCACGAACGACGTCTACTTCCCCAAGACCACCATGTACGAGGCGCATGACGCGCTGATCTGCATCGCGGAAAAAGCCTATGTCGACCAGTCCCAGCCCCGCCGCCGCCTGACGCCGCAGCATTACTTCAAGTCGCCCGAGGAAATGGCGGTGCTGTTCGCCGACCTGCCCGAGGCGATCGAGAACACCGTCGAGATCGCCCGCCGCTGCGCCTTCGCCGTGGCCCGCCACGCCCCGATCCTGCCCAAGTTCGCCGATGACGAGGTGGCCGAGCTGCGCCGCCAGGCGCAGGCGGGGCTGGCCGAACGGTTGAAGGTCATCCCCCATGCCGTCACCCCCGAGGACTATGCCGCGCGGCTGGAATTCGAGCTGGGCATCATCGAGCAGATGGGGTTCCCCGGCTATTTCCTGATCGTCGCCGACTTCATCCGATGGGCCAAGGACCAGGGCATCCCGGTCGGACCGGGGCGCGGGTCGGGGGCGGGCAGCCTGGTGGCCTATGCGCTGACCATCACGGACCTCGATCCGCTGCGCTACAGCCTGCTCTTCGAACGCTTCCTGAACCCGGAACGGGTCAGCATGCCCGACTTCGACATCGACTTCTGCATGGACCGCCGCGAGGAGGTGATCCGCTACGTGCAGGGCAAGTACGGGGCCGACAAGGTGGGGCAGATCATCACCTTCGGCGCGCTGCTGTCCAAGGCCGCCGTCCGCGACGTGGGCCGGGTGCTGCAGCTGCCCTTCGGCCAGGTGGACCGCCTGTCCAAGATGATCCCGCTGGAGGGCGTCAAGCCCGTCAGCATCGCCAAGGCCCGCGCCGACGAGCCGCGCCTGCGCGAGGCCGCCCGCGAGGAGGTCGTGGCCCGACTGCTGGACTATGCCGAGCAGCTGGAGGGGCTCTATCGCAACGCCTCGACCCATGCGGCGGGCGTGGTGATCGGGGACCGGCCGCTGGACCAGCTGGTGCCGCTCTATCGCGATCCGGCCTCCGACATGCCGGCCACGCAGTTCAACATGAAATGGGTGGAACAGGCCGGTCTGGTCAAGTTCGACTTCCTGGGGCTGAAGACCCTGACGGTGATCCAGAACGCCGTCGACCTGATCAACGGCGCCGGGCGGCCGCTGCATGTCGCCGCCGACGGGCGGCAGTTGTACGACCCCACCCCGGGCACCGAAAACCAGATCAACCTGATCCCGCTGGACGACGCACCCAGCTACGAGCTCTTCGCCTCGGCCCGCACGGTGGCGGTCTTCCAGGTGGAATCCTCGGGCATGATGGATGCGCTGCGGCGCATGAAGCCCACCTGCATCGAGGATATCGTGGCGCTGGTCGCCCTCTATCGCCCCGGTCCGATGGAGAACATCCCCACCTATTGCGAGGTCAAGAACGGCCTGCGCGACCTGGAATCCATCCATCCCAGCATCGACCACATCCTGGCCGAAACGCAGGGCATCATCGTCTATCAGGAACAGGTGATGCAGATCGCGCAGGTCATGGCGGGCTATTCGCTCGGCGGCGCCGACCTGCTGCGCCGCGCCATGGGCAAGAAGATCGCCGCCGAGATGGCCAAGGAACGCCCCAAGTTCGTCAAGGGCGCGGTGGCCGCCGGGGTGCCCGACAAGAAGGCGGGCGAGGTCTTCGATCTTTTGGAAAAGTTCGCCAATTACGGCTTCAACAAGTCCCACGCCGCCGCCTATGCGGTCGTCAGCTACCAGACCGCCTGGCTCAAGGCCAACCACCCGGTCGAGTTCATGGCCGCCGTGATGAACTGCGACATCCACCTGACCGACAAGCTGGCCATCTACAAACGCGAATGCGACCGCATGGGGATCGAGATGGTGCCGCCCTGCGTCAACCGCTCGGCCCCCGGTTTCACCACCGGGCCGGGCCGCATCCACTATGCCCTGGGCGCGCTCAAGGGCGTGGGCCTCGAGGCGATGCGTCTGATCCATGATGCGCGGCGTGCGGGCGGGGAGGGGGACCAGCCCTTCCGCGACATCCACGACTTCGCCCGCCGCGTCGACATGAAGCGCGTGGGCAAGCGCCCGCTCGAGATGCTGGCCCGCGCCGGGGCCTTCGACATCCTCGACGACAACCGCGCCCGGGTGATGAAGTCGCTGGACGCGCTGGTCGCGTGGTCGGCGGCGGTGCAGGATCAGGCGGCCTCGACCCAGACCTCGCTGTTCGGCGGGGGCGAGGATCTGCCACCGCCCCGCCCGGCGCTGGCGGGCATCTGGCTGCCGACTGAGAAGCTGGCCGAGGAGCACAAGGCCATCGGCTTCTACCTCTCCGGCCATCCGCTGGACGACTACCTGCCGGCGCTGCGCCGCAAGAAGGTCCAGACCCTGGCCGAGATCAGCCAGGACGCGCTGCAGGGCCCGCTGGTGGCCCAGATCGCCGGTACCGTGGCCGCGCGGATGGAACGCAAGTCGGCCAAGGGCACGGCCTATGCCTTCGTCAGCCTGTCCGACCCGACCGGTCTCTACGAGGTCACGGTCTTCTCCGACCTGCTGACCGCGTCCCGCGACAAGCTGGAGCCGGGGCAGAACGTCGTGCTGCAGGTCAAGGTCGAACCCTCGGGCGACCAGATCAAGATGCTGGCCAATTCGGTCTCGGCGCTCGAGGATGCGGTGGCCGATGCCGGGGCAGGCTGTCTGGCCGTCGAGATGCAGGGTGCCGACACCATCCCCCGCCTGGTCGAGGTGCTGACCCGCATCCGCACCGACATCGTCGTGCCGCCCCGCTCGCGCGGCCCGATCCGCCTGCGCCTGCGCGAGGGCGACGACCTGATCGAGATCGAGGTCGCGGGTGACGCCCCCCTGACCACCCCCGCCCGTCAGGCCCTGCGCGCCGTCCCGGGCGTCCTCGAGGTCCTCGAGGAATAACCCTTTCATCTTGGCGCAAATATCCCACGGGGGTCCGGGGGTGTGAAACCCCCGGTCGCGGCATCCCCCCTAGGCAGATGTTCGCCCTTCGTGCTAACCCTTGGAAAAACATGAGGGCAGCATGAAGGTCTTGGGCATCGATCCCGGTTTGCGGAACATGGGCTGGGGGGTGATCGAGGTCGATGGTCCCCGCATCCGCCACGTGGCCAACGGTACCATCCATTCGGACGGCGCGCAGGATCTGGGCGCCCGGCTGTCGGTGCTGTTCCGCGGCCTCTGCGCGGTCATCGCCACCCATGCCCCCGACGAGGCGGCGGTCGAGCAGACCTTCGTGAACAAGGACGCCACCGGCACGCTGAAGCTGGGCCAGGCGCGCGGCGTGGCCCTGCTGGCCCCGGCCGAGGCCGGGATCTCGGTCGGCGAATACGCCCCGAACGCGGTCAAGAAGACCGTGGTGGGCGTGGGCCATGCCGCCAAGGAACAGGTGCAGCACATGGTCCGCATCCAGCTGCCGGGCGTGATCTTCGACAGCCCGGACGCCGCGGACGCGCTGGCCATCGCCATCTGCCATTCGCGCCACCTGCAGGGCCGGACGCTGCGCGTCGCCACCCCCAAGCGGGGCGCGGCATGATCGGGCGCATCGCGGGCGTCATCCTGCACCGGGCGCGCGATCAGGTGCTGATCGACGTGCGGGGCGTGGGCTACATCATCCATGTCAGCGAGCGCACGGCGGCGGGCCTGCCTCCGGTGGGGCAGGGGGCGGCGCTCTATACCGAGCTGCTGGTGCGCGAGGACCTGCTGCAGCTGTTCGGCTTTCCGACCATGCTGGAGAAGGAATGGCACCGGCTGCTGACCTCGGTGCAGGGGGTGGGGGCCAAGGTGTCGCTGGCGATCCTCAGCACGCTCGGCCCCGAGGGGCTGGGCCGCGCGATCGCGCTCGGGGACTGGGCCTCGGTCCGCAAGGCCAACGGGGTGGGGCCGAAGCTGGCGCAGCGGATCGTGCTGGAACTCAAGGACAAGGCGCCCTCGGTCATGGCGCTCGGCGGCGCGCTGACCGTGGACGCGGGCGCGCTGGCGGGGCAGGGCGCCGACGAGCCCGGCACCGACCCCGGGCCCTCCGCGGCCCCGGTGCCGGGTGCCGGGGCCGCGCCGGCCTCCGCCGCCCCGCATCCTGGCCAGGCGATGGCAGACGCGCTGTCGGCGCTGACCAATCTGGGCTATGGTCCCTCCGAGGCGGCGACGGCAGTGGCCGAGGCGCAGGCGCGGGAACCGGCGGCGCCCATGCCCGCGTTGATCCGCGCGGCGCTGCGTCTTCTGGCGCCCAAGGACTGAATCGGAGGTCGGAACATGGCAGGAAACGTCAAGGTCTTCATGCTGATGGCGGCGCTGACGGCGCTGGTGATGGCACTGGGCTGGATGCTGGGTGGCGCGGGCGGCGCGATGATCGCGCTGGTGATCGCGGGCGGCATGAACTTCTTCAGCTACTGGAACAGCGACAAGATGGTCCTGCGCCAGCAGGGCGCGGTGGAACTGGCGCCGGGGCAGGCGGGCGAGCTGTACGAGATGACCGCCGAACTGGCCCGCCGCGCCGACCTGCCGATGCCCAGGCTGTACCTGCTGCCGACCGAGCAGCCCAATGCCTTCGCCACCGGCCGCAATCCCGAAAACGCCGCCGTGGCGGTCACGCAGGGGCTGGTCGGCGCGCTGAGCCGGGACGAGATCGCGGGCGTGATCGCGCATGAGCTGGCCCATATCAAGCATCGCGACACGCTGACCATGACCATCACCGCCACCATGGCGGGCGCCATCGCGATGATGGGCAACATGATGCTGTTCGCGGGGGGCCGCGACGGGCGGGGCGGCATGATCGGCAGCATCATCGCGATGATCGTGGCGCCGATGGCCGCGATGATGGTGCAGATGGCGATCTCGAGGGCCCGCGAATACGAGGCCGATGCGACCGGCGCCGCGATCTGCGGCCAGCCGCGCGCCTTGGCGCAGGCGCTGCAACGGATCGCCGCGGCGGCCGGGCGCACGGTCAACGTGCCCGCCGAGAAGAACCCGGCGGCGGCCTCGATGTTCATCATCAACCCGCTGCACGCGCTGCGCGCCGACAAGCTGTTCTCGACCCATCCCCCGACCGAGGAGCGGATCGCCCGCCTGATGGCGATGGAGGGGGGCGCGGGCCCGGCCCCCATGGCCGGCGCACCCGCCGCCAGCCGCATCCCCCGCAGCGGCGCCCGGGCCGCGGGGCGCGCCCCCCGGGCCCCCTGGGGCCGCGGATGAGCGCCTCGGACCCCGTCCTGCGTCCCGCGCCCTTGGAGGGCGACGCCGAGGACCGGGCCCTGCGCCCGCAGAACCTGTCCGAATTCGTGGGCCAGGCCGAGGCGCGCGCCAACCTGAAGGTCTTCATAGAAAGCGCCAAGATGCGCGGCAAGGCGATGGACCACACGCTGTTCTTCGGGCCGCCCGGTCTGGGCAAGACCACGCTGGCGCAGATCATGGCGCGCGAGCTGGGGGTGAACTTCCGCATGACCTCGGGCCCGGTGATCGCGCGGGCGGGCGATCTGGCGGCGATCCTCACGAACCTCGAATCGCGCGATGTGCTGTTCATCGACGAGATCCACCGCATGAACCCGGCGGTCGAGGAGGTGCTGTACCCGGCGATGGAGGATTTCGAACTGGATCTGGTGATCGGCGACGGCCCCGCCGCCCGCACCGTGCGGATCGAGCTGCAGCCCTTCACCCTGGTCGGCGCCACCACGCGGCTTGGCCTGCTGACCACGCCGCTGCGCGACCGCTTCGGCATTCCCACGCGGCTGCAGTTCTACGAGATCCCCGAGCTGGACCTGATCGTGCAGCGCGGTGCCCGGCTGATGGGCATCAGCGCCGATCCCGAAGGCACGATGGAGATCGCCCGCCGCGCCCGGGGCACCCCCCGCATCGCGGGCCGCCTGCTGCGCCGGGTCATCGACTTTGCGCTGGTCGAGGGGAACGGGCGGCTGACCCGGGAGATCGCCGACATCGCGCTGAACCGGCTCGGTGTCGACGATCTGGGGCTGGACGGGGCCGACCGCCGCTATCTGACGCTGATGGCGCAGCATTACGCAGGCGGGCCGGTGGGGGTCGAGACGCTGTCCGCCGCCCTGTCCGAAAGCCGCGACGCGATCGAGGAGGTGATCGAGCCCTATCTGCTGCAGCAGGGCCTGATCGCGCGCACCCCGCGCGGGCGGCAGCTGGCCTCGCGTGCCTGGCGGCATCTGGGGCTGGACATGCCGGTGCCGCAGGGACAGGCCAGCCTGTTTGACGGCTGATTGCACGTCGCGCAAAACCGCCCTAGCGTGCCACCATGAGCCATGAACTGACCCTGCGCGTCTATTACGAAGACACCGATCTTGCCGGCATCGTCTATTATGCCAACTACCTGAAATTCATCGAGCGCGCGCGGTCGGAATGGGTGCGCGCGCTTGGCATCGACCAGCAGGCCATGCAGCGCGACAGCGGCCATGTCTTCGCCGTGCGCCGGGTCGAGGCCGACTATCTGCGGCCCGCCCGCTTCGACGACGTCCTGCGGGTCGTCACCGATCTGGCGCAGGCCAGCCCGGCCCGGCTGATCGTCGATCAGCAGGTGCGGCGCGACGACCAGCTGCTGTTCGCGGCGCGCGTCACCATCGCCTGCGTCGACCGGCAGGGGCGGCCCGTCCGGCTGCCCTCGATCCTGCGGACGGCGATCGATGGCTGAGCGGCGCATCGCCATGTGGTCGGGACCGCGCAACCTGTCCACCGCGATGATGCGCAGCTTTGCCGCCCGGGGCGACTGCGCCTGCGTGGACGAGCCCTTCTACGCCCATTACCTGCTGCGGACCGGGCTGCCCCATCCGATACGCGACGCGGTCATCGCCAGCCAGCCCGCCCGCTGGCAGGACGTGCTGCCCGCGCTGACCGTGACGCCGCCGGACCGGCCCATCCAGTACCAGAAGCACATGGTCCAGCACATGCTGCCCAGGATGGATCTGGGCTGGACGGCGGGGCTGACCAACGTCTTCCTGATCCGCGATCCCGAACGGGTGGCGGCCTCGTTCTCGGCCAAGCGCGGCCTGCCCGATCCGGCGGAGCTGGGCTTCGACCGCCAGTGGCGGATGTGGCAGGAGATGGCGGCGCACGGCCCCGCGCCGGTGGTCATCGACAGCGCCGACATCCGCCGGGATCCGGCCCGTGCGCTACAGGCCCTGTGCGCGGCCATCGACATCCCCTGGACCCCCGCGATGCTGGCCTGGCCCGCCGGCGCGCAGGCCTGCGACGGGGTCTGGGGCGCGGTCTGGTACGATGCGGTCAACCGCTCGACCGGCTTCGCGGGCCCCGAGGGACCGCCCCCGTCGCTGGAGGGACCGCTGGCCGCGCTTGCGGCGCGGCTGCGTCCGTCCTACGAGGCGATTGCGTCCCACCGCCTGCGCATTGCGTAAAAGTGACGCCATTGTGTTGCCTTAGGGGATGAAACCCCTATCGCGAACGCGATAAAAGGCGGCAATGCCGGGCTGCGGGATCGCGGTCCCGGCCCCTGATGATGAGGCAGTGAAGATGGAACCCATACAGGCCGCCGAGGCCATCGACTTTTCTGCCGTGGCGCTGTTCTGGCGCTCGTCGCTGACGGTGCAGGTGGTGATGGTCATGCTGATCGTCGCCTCGTTCTGGTCCTGGGCGATCATCGTGCAGAAGTTCCTGACCTTCGCGCAGGCCCGCCAGGAGGCGTCCAAGTTCGACCGCGCCTTCTGGTCCGGAGAGCCGCTGGACGATCTGTACGACCGCCTGGGGGACCGGCCCAAAGGCGCTTCGGAACGGATCTTCGGCGCCGGGATGACCGAATGGCGCCGCAGCCACCGCGATGACGGGCGGCTGATCCCCGGCGGCATCAGCCGCATCGACCGCGCCATGAACGTGGCGATCCAGCGCGAGGAGCAGCGCCTGTTCCGGGGCCTGTCCTTCCTGGCGACCGTGGGGTCCACCGCGCCGTTCATCGGCCTCTTCGGCACGGTCTGGGGGATCAAGACCGCCTTCGAGGGGATCGCGCTCACCCAGGACACCAGCCTGGCCGTCGTGGCGCCGGGCATCGCCGAGGCGCTGCTGGCGACCGCCTTGGGCCTGGTCGCGGCCATCCCGGCGGTCGTCTTCTACAACAAGCTCTCGGGCGACGCCGAGCGCATCACCGGCGGGTGGGAGGCGTTCTCGGACGAATTCTCGACGCTTCTGTCGCGCCAGATGGACGAGGGCTGAGCCATGGCATCCTCGGTCGTCAAGCGGACCAGCCGCAAGGGACGCCGGCGCAACATGCCGATGTCTGAGATCAACGTCACGCCCTTCGTGGACGTGATGCTGGTCCTGCTGATCATCTTCATGGTCGCGGCGCCGCTGATGACGGCGGGCGTGCCGCTGAACCTGCCCGAGACCGCCGCCAGCGCCGTGCCCACCGAACAGGAGGAACCGCTGGTCATCGCGGTGCCCGCCGAGGGGGCGATGCAGGTCATGGACCAGCCCGTGGCCGACGACCAGATGGTCACCGCCCTGCGCGCCGCCCTGGCCGACCGCAGCACCTCCCGCGTGTTCCTGCGCGCCGACGGCACCATCCCCTATGCCCGCGTGGTCCAGATCATGGGCGCGCTGAACGCGGCGGGCATCACCGACATCGTGCTGGTCACCGAGACCGGCGGACCGCGCATGGACGCGGCCGGGACGGGCAACTAGGCCATGGAGGACCGGGAAGGGCGCATCGGCTACTGGGTCTCGGGGGTGGCGCACGGGTCGCTGATCCTGTGGGCGATCCTGGGCGGGGCGCTGTTCCGGCCGCAGCCCGACCATCCGGTGCGCACGACCCAGGTCTCGACCGTGACCGGCGCCGAGTTCGAGGCGCTGGCCGCCGCCGCGCGCGGGGCAGGGCCGGTCGGCGCCGAGGCGACGGCGGTGGCCAGCCTGGCGGGTCCGGTGGACCCCGACGAGGACGGCACGGCCCGTCCCGTCGACGCGGCCCCCCCGCAGATCGGCCAGCTGGACGCCTTGCAGGCCCCCGACGCCGCCGAGGCGCAGCCCGATCTTGGCGACTTCGCGCCCGCGACGCCCGTCGACGTGGCGACCGACCTGCCCGCGCCAAGCGCCAACCAGACCGCCGGGGCCGAGGCGCCGCCCGCGATGCCCGACAGCCCGGCCGCGCCCCTGGCCGAGGCGCCGCCCGCCCAGCCCTCGGCGCCCACGCTCGACGCTCCGGCGGTGCCGGTGGCGCCGCGTTCCGTCCTGGCGCTGGACGCCTCGCCCCGCCCGCAGGACCGCCCCGCCGGTCTGGTCGAGGCCTTCAACCGCCGCGTGGCCCAGGCCGAGGCCGCGCGGCAGCAGGCCGCCAATGCCGCCGCCGAGGCCGAACGTCAGGCCGCTGCCGACGCCGCCGAAGCCGCCGCGGCAGAGCAGGAACTGGCTGCCGAACGTCAGGCAGTGGCCGAAGCCGAGCGCCAGGCCGCCGCAGACGCCGCCGCTGAGGCAGAGGCCGACGCGGCCCGCCAGGCGGCAGCGGACGCTGCGGCCGAAGCCGAGCGCCAGTCCGCAGCGGCTGCCGCAGCCGCAGCGGCTGCCGAGGCCGAACAGCAGGCTGCCGCCGAGGCGGAAGCCCAGGCAGCCGCGGACGTAGCGCGCCAGGCGGCAGCGGAGGCTGCGGCCGAGGAGGAACGTCAGGCGGCGGCAGAGGCAGAGCGCCAGGCAGCAGCCGAGGCAGAGCGCCAGGCAGCGGCTGAGGCTGCCGAAGCCGAGGCTGCGCGTCAGGCTGCGGCTGTCGCCGAAGCGGAGGCCGAACGTCAGGCGGCAGCCGAGGCCGCCGCCGAAGCCGAACGCCAGGCTGCCGCGGAAGCCGAGGCTGAAGCCGAGCGGCAAGCGGCAGCCGCCGAAGCGGAGCGTCAGGCAGAGGCCGAGCGGCAAGCGGCAGCCGCCGAAGCGGAGCGTCAGGCAGAGGCCGAACGCCAAGCTGCGGCTGCCGAGGCAGAGCGTCAGGCTGAAGCAGAGCGTCAAGCCGCCGGGGCCGCCGAAGCCGCGCGTCAGGCAGAGGCAGACCGCCAGGCCGCCGCCGATGCCGAACGCCAGGCTGCCGCCGAGGCGGCCGCGCGGGCCGAGGCCGACCGGCAGGCGCTGGAGGATGCGCTGCGCGAGGCGCAGTCGGGCGGCGGGCAGGACACGGCCGCGACCGGCCAGACACCGGGCGGCGAGACGCAGATGATCGAGGGGGGCAGCGGCGCCTCGGCGGGGCTGGACCCGCTGGCGGCCGCGATGGCGGCGGCGATGGCGGGAACGGGCGCTCCGGCCGATCCGGCCAATGACCCCTCGGGCCCGCCCGCCGACATGATGCGCCTGGCCCCGGGTCCGATCGACGCGATCGAGGCCACGCCGCTGTCCGATCCGGCGGCGGGGCTGCCGATGGGCGATCCGCTGACCCTGTCGGAACGCGACGGGCTGCGCTTTGCCATCCAGAACTGCTGGAACATGGGCGCGCTGTCGGTCGAGGCCTCGCAGATGAGCGTCTCGGTCGGCTTCACCCTGTCGCCCGCCGGGATCCCCGACCCGGGCAGCCTGCGCATCGCCGGATACCGGGGCGGCAGCGAGGCCGCCGCGCAGCAGGCCTTCGACGTCGCCCGCCGCGCCATCCTGATCTGCGGGCAGACGGGCTTCGATCTGCCCGCATCCAAATACGGGCGCTGGCGCGATGTCGTGGTCGATTTCCGGCCCGGCGGCATCGAGTTCCCCCAATAAGCCCGCGGCGGGCGGCCTTTCGCCCGACGCCGATAGAAGGTAATGACCCCGCCATGTTCCGACCCTCGATCCTTGCTTCCGCCCTCGCCCTGGCCGCAGCCCTGCTGCCGGCCGGACCCCTGCTGGCGCAGGACGCGCCGCTGCGCATCGAGATCACCGATGGCGTGATCGAGCCGATGACCATCGCCATTCCCGCCTTCCACGGCGATGCCGAGATCGCCGCCCGCGTGCGTCAGGTGGTGGCCCAGGACCTGACCGGCACCGGCCTCTTCCGCGAGATCCCGGCCGAGGCGCAGGTCGCGCGGCCCGGCAGCTTTGCCGAGGCCGTCAGCTACGAGGACTGGCGGGCAATCGACGCGCAGGCGCTGGTCTCGGCCGAGGTGCGGCAGATGGGCGAGAACATCAGCGTGCGGTTCCGGCTGTTCGACGTGGTCTCGGGGCAGCCGCAGGGCGACGGGATGCAGTTCGACGCCCGCGCCAGCGACTGGCGCCGCGCCGCGCACAAGATCGCCGACCAGATCTATGCCCGGCTGACCGGCGAGAAGCCCTATTTCGACAGCCGCGTGGCCTTCGTGCAGGAGACCGGCCCCAAGAATGCCCGCATCAAGCGCATCGGGGTGATGGATTACGACGGCGCCAACATCCTGTGGATGACCGACAGCTCGTCGCTGGTGCTGGCGCCCAAGTTCTCGCCGGACGGGCGGCGGCTGCTGTACACCAGCTATGACAGCGGCTTTCCGCAGATCCAGCTGATGGACGTGGCCAGCGTCAGCGCCCGGCCCCTGACGCAGGACGCCTCGACCATGGCTTTCGCGCCGACCTTCAGCCCGGACGGGCGGTGGGTGGCCTATTCTCGCGAGCAGGGCGGCAATACCGACATCTGGCTGATGGACGTGGCGACCGGCGCACAGCGGCCGCTGACCAATTCGCCCGCCATCGACACCTCGCCCGGCTTCAGCCCGGACGGGCAGCGCGTGGTCTTCGAAAGCGATCGCTCGGGGACGCCGCAGCTCTACATCATGGGGCTGGACGGGGCCGAGCCGGTGCGCATCAGCTTTGGCGAGGGGCGGTACGGCACCCCCGCCTGGTCGCCCAAGGGCGACATGGTGGCCTTCACCAAGCAGATCGGCGACCGGTTCCATATCGGGGTGATGCGCACCGACGGATCGTCCGAGCGCATGCTGACCGAGTCCTTCCTGGACGAGGGGCCGACCTGGGCGCCCAACGGCCGCGTGGTGATGTTCACGCGCGTCACCCCGGGCGGAAACGGCCAGCCCCGGCTGCATTCGGTGGACATCACCGGGCGCAACATGCGACCCATGAACCTGGACTTTGCCGCCTCGGACCCGTCCTGGGGACCCCTGATGCCATGAGGATGACATGATGACCGCCGCCAAGACACCCGCCCTGCTGGCCGCCCTTCTGTCCCTGGCGGCCTGTGCCCAGCCCGCGCCTCCGGTCATGGCCCCGGTCACCGACCCCTATGCCAGCACCGGCGGCGGGGCGGTGTTCCAGGGCGATCTGGCGGGCGGCGTCCTGGGCGCGCAGGCGACCACGCAGTATTTCCAGAGCGCGATCGGCGACACCGTGCGCTTTCCCGCCGACCAGACGACCCTGACGGCGGAGGCGCGCGAGATCCTGGCCCGGCAGGCCGGCTGGCTGACCCAGCATGCGGGCTTCACCGCCGTCGTGCAGGGCCATGCCGAGGAAACCGGCACCCGCGAATACAACCTGGCCCTGGGCGCCCGTCGGGCCAGCGCGGTGCAGGAATACCTGGTGGCGCAGGGCGTGGCCCCCGACCGCATCCGGACCCTGTCCTTCGGCAAGGAACGCCCCGCCGCCACCTGCTCGGACGAGGGCTGCTATGCCCAGAACCGCCGCGTGGTGACGGTCGTGACCGAGGCCGCCCCGCCCGCCGCCATGGTCATGGCAACGCCCCCCGCCGTGTCAGCCCCCGTGGCGACCGCGCCGGGCGTCCTGCCGGGCGGCGCGACCGGGATCGGCATGTGATGCGGCTGCGCGCGGCCCTGATCCTGGCGCTGGCGCTGCCCACGGGCGCGCTGGCGCAGGCGGCGCCGGATGCCGCGACGCTGGCCGACATGCGCCTGCAGGTCACCGAACTGCGCGGCCAGCTGCAGGGTCTGCGAGCCGAACTGGTCGCCTCGGGCGCCGCCGGGTTCCAGGCGGCGGGCGGGGCCGGGGCCATCGACCGCATGAACGCGATGGAGGCGCAGCTGATGCGCCTGACAAACCAGACCGAACAGCTGCAGAACCGCGTCAACCGCATCGCCGGGGATGGCGAGCGGCGGCTGGCCGATCTGGAGTTCCGCCTGTGCGAGGTCGATCCCGCCTGCGATCTGAGCGCGCTGACCGTGCCGCAGGCGCCGGGCGGGCTGACGCCAGAGCTGGCGCCCTCGCGCCCCGCCGCGGATGGGGGCGGGGCACCCGCCGCGACCGCGGCGGAACGGTCCGATTTCGACGCCGCCAGCGCCGTGATGGCCAGCGGCGATCATGCCCGCGCGGCGCAGATGTTCGCCGACGTGGCCGAGACTCATGCCGGCGGCCCCCTGACCGCCGAGGCGCTGTTCCTGCGGGGGCAGGCGCTGGACATGGCCGGACAGCCCCGCGACGCCGCCGCCGCCTGGCTGGAGGGCTTTGCCGCCGACCCGGACGGCGTGCTGGCGGGCGACAGCCTGCTGGGCATCGCCCGGGTGATCGAGGGGCAGGGCGAGGCGACCGCCGCCTGCCTCTATCTGGCCGAGATCCCGGCCCGCTTTCCCGGCAGCCCCCAGGCCCTCGAGGCCGAGCAGCAGGTGACGCGCCTCGGCTGCGGCATCAGCGATCTGGGCGCGCTGGACCCGCTGCTGGATCCCGCGCTGGACCCCGAGGCGGCGGCCGACATGGCCGAACACCAGTGACGGTGGACCCCGCCGGCCGCATCCTGGCCGCGCTGGACCGGCTGGCCGGCGATTTGCCGGCGCTTGGGCTGGCGGTCTCGGGCGGGGGCGATTCGATCGCGATGATGCATGTCGCCGCGGAATGGGCGCGGGGCCGGCGGCTGATGGTCGCGACCGTGGACCACGGCCTGCGCGAGGACAGCGCGCAGGAGGCCGAGGAGGTCGCCCGCGCCGCCCGTGCCCTGGGCCTGCCGCATGCGATCCTGCTCTGGCGCCGCGACACGCAGGTGGGCAACCTGATGGCCCAGGCCCGCGACGCGCGGCTGCGGCTGCTGTCGGGCTGGGCGCAGCACAACGGCCTGCCCGCCGTGGCCCTTGGCCATACCGCCAACGATCTGGCCGAGACGCTGGTCATGCGGCTGGCGCGCGGCTCGGGCATCGACGGGCTGGCGGCGATGGCCGAATGGCGCGACGCCTTCGGGATGCGCTGGCTGCGGCCGATGCTGGGGGCGGGCCGGGCCGACCTGCGCGATTGGCTGAGCGCGCGCGGGATCGGCTGGATCGACGATCCGACCAATGACAATGCCGATTACGACCGCGTCCGCGCCCGGCAGGCCATCGCCTCGCTTGGGCTGGACGTGTCGGGGCTGGCGCGCTCCGCCGGCCATATCGGCGATGCCCGCGACGCGCTGTCCGACTATGCCGCGCTGGTCTCGAAGGAGGCCGAGGCCGAGCGGGGCAGCCTGACCCTGTCGCGCGCCGCCCTGCGCGAGGCCCCGCCCGAGATCCGCCGCCGCATCCTGGTCGCGGCCTGCCGGTGGGTGACCGGGGGCGACTATCCCCCCCGCCGCGCCACGCTGCTGCACGCGCTGGAGGCGGTGATGGCGCAGGGCCGCGTCACGCTGGACGGGGCGATGATCTCTCCGACCGCGACCGGGCTGCGGGTCACCCGCGAGGCCGCCGCCGCGCAGCGGGCCGGTGCCACGACGGGCGCGGTCTGGGACCGCCGCTGGAAGATCGGGGGCCTGGCGCCCGGCCAGCATGTCGCGGCGCTCGGCTTCGATGCTCTGGCGCGGCTGCCTTGGCGTGATTCGGGGCTGCTGCGCGACGAGGCCGCGGCCAGCCCCGCGATCTGGCAGGGCGAGGCGCTTGTGGCCGCGCCGCTGCTGCGCGATCATGCGTCCTGGACGCTGCGCCCCCTGCGGGGCGCGGCAGATTTCCGCAGGCTGGTGAAGGCGCATTGAACCTGCGGGAATAATCCCTATTTTCTGTTCAAACCATATTCCGCCGGAGGACCCTTCTTGGGCAATGCACGCAACTTCGCCTTCTGGGTGGTACTGTTCCTGATGATCCTGGCCCTGTTCAACCTGTTCAGCGACGGGTCGAACACCATGAACAGCCGCCAGATCAGCTATTCCGACTTCATCCAGCGCGTGCAGAACGATCAGGTCAGCGCCGTGACGATCGATGGCGAGGATGTCGCGATCACCGGCACCGACGGCCAGCAGTACGCCAGTGTCCGCCCGATGGGCGAGGATATCAGCGACCGGCTGATCCAGCAGGGCGTCGACGTGCGGGTCGTCAAGCAGCAGAGCAGCGGCTTCATGTCGATGCTGGGCGTCTGGCTGCCCTTCATCCTGCTGATCGGGGTGTGGATCTTCTTCATGAACCGCATGCAGGGCGGCGGGAAGGGCGGCGCGATGGGCTTTGGCAAGTCGCGCGCCAAGCTGCTGACCGAAAAGCATGGCCGCGTCACCTTCGACGACGTGGCGGGCATCGACGAGGCCAAGGAAGAGCTGGAAGAGATCGTCGAGTTCCTGCGCAACCCCCAGAAGTTCAGCCGCCTCGGCGGCAAGATCCCGAAGGGCGCGCTGCTGGTCGGCCCTCCGGGCACCGGCAAGACGCTGCTGGCCCGCGCCATCGCGGGCGAGGCGGGCGTGCCCTTCTTCACCATCTCGGGCTCGGACTTCGTCGAGATGTTCGTCGGCGTCGGCGCCAGCCGCGTCCGCGACATGTTCGAGCAGGCCAAGAAATCCGCCCCCTGCATCCTCTTCATCGACGAGATCGACGCCGTGGGCCGCGCCCGGGGCGTGGGCATCGGCGGCGGCAATGACGAGCGCGAGCAGACCCTGAACCAGCTGCTGGTCGAGATGGACGGCTTCGAGGCGAACGAAGGCATCATCATCGTCGCCGCGACCAACCGCAAGGACGTGCTGGACCCCGCGCTGCTGCGTCCGGGCCGCTTCGACCGCCAGATCCACGTGCCCAATCCCGACATCAAGGGCCGCGAGAAGATCCTGTCCGTCCATGCCCGCAAGGTCCCGGTCGGCCCCGATGTCGACCTGCGCCTGATCGCGCGCGGCACGCCTGGCTTCTCGGGCGCCGACCTGATGAACCTGGTGAACGAGGCGGCGCTGACCGCCGCGCGGATCGGCCGCCGCTTCGTCAGCATGGCCGATTTCGAAAGCGCCAAGGACAAGGTGATGCTGGGCGTGGAACGCCGTTCGCTGGTCCTGACGCCCGAGCAGAAGGAAAAGACCGCCTATCACGAGGCAGGTCACGCCGTCGTCGGCCTGTCGCTGCCCAAATGCGACCCGGTCTACAAGGCGACCATCATCCCGCGCGGCGGTGCCTTAGGCATGGTCGTCAGCCTGCCCGAGATGGACCGCCTGAACTTCCACAAGGACGAGGCCAAGCAGAAGATCACGATGACCATGGCCGGCAAGGCCGCCGAGATCATCAAGTATGGTGAAGAAGGCGTGTCGAACGGCCCCGCGGGCGACATCCAGCAGGCCAGCGCGCTGGCCCGGGCGATGGTTATGCGGTGGGGCATGTCCGACAAGGTCGGCGCCGTGGACTATGCCGAGGCGCACGAGGGCTACAACGGCAGCACCGGCGGGTTCTCGGTCTCGGCCGCGACCAAGGAACTGATCGAGCAGGAGGTCCGCGACCTGATCGAGGAGGGCTACCAAGAGGCCTATCGCATCCTGATCGAGAAGGAGGTCGAGTTCGAGCGGATGGCCCGCGGCCTCTTGGAATACGAGACCCTGACCGGCGAGGAAATCGCCCGGATCCTGCGCGGCGACGCTCTGGACGGCGGCGACGACGACACCCCGCCCAGCCTGATCCCCGCGGTCACGGCGATCCCGAAGACCGGGGCCGCACCGAACCCGGGCGGCGATCCCGCGCCGGCCTGAACGAAATCAGGGGCTTGTGAATGGAACCCCGGCCCTCGGCCGGGGTTCTTCCATATCTGAACGAATTGTTACCGTCAGATCGCCTGCCTGTGCGGGCGCATCGAACACCTCCGACGCGCCATTCCGGATCGTGGGACACTGGTCTAGTACCTGAGAGACAATTTTCATTTCAACGAATGCCACTTTTTTAGACAGGTGTTCAGGCCCGCTCATGCCGCGGCAATAGGACATTTGTGATTGCGAAAGCTAAACCATACGGTTTTGCTTCCCCAGTCTTTCATCCTGTGCGATAGCAGCTTGCACACACTGCAACGCCGACACGATCCTATGAGGTCGGCCAACCTTAGAACGACGACATGACGCAACAGCCCGCCTCAGACGACACCTCGAAACTCGACGCGATCCTGTGTTTCGAGGTCTATGCGGTTAATCTGGCATTCGGCCGCATCTACAAGCCGCTGCTGGACCCGCTTGGCCTGACCTATCCCCAGTTCCTGGTGATGATGACCCTGTGGACCTGGGACGGCCTCAGCGTGGGCGCCATCGGCGAGCATCTGGGCCTGGACAGCAGCACCCTGACCCCGCTCATCAAGCGCCTCGAGGCGGCCGAATTCGTCAGCCGCAAGCGCGACGTGCGCGACGAGCGGCGGGTGATCGTGTCGCTGACCGAAAAGGGCGCGCAGCTAGAAGCCCAGTCCGAGCATGTTCTGGGCTGCATCACCCAAGCCACCGGCCTCAATCCGCGCGACACCGAGAAGCTGCACGATTCGCTGCGGCAATTGCGCCGCCGGCTGACCAGCACCTCGCTGGACTAGGCGCGGGGGACGAGGCCCGGGCTTGCGATTTTCTGTCGTCCGGTGCATGGGACGGGAACGATGACCCGGATCCAAGACATACCCGACATGGCGGCGCTGCGCGTCGAGATCGACGCGCTGGACGCCCGGCTGATGGCGCTGATGGCGCGGCGCCACGCGCTGATCGACCGCGCGGCCCAGATCAAGTCCGGCAACGGCATGCCCGCCCGGATCGACGCCCGCGTCGAGGAGGTGGTGGCCAATGTCCGCGCCCATGCGATGGATCATGCCCTCGACCCCGACCTCTACGACCGGATCTGGCGCCTGCTGATCGAGGCCGCCATCGCCCAGGAAGAGCGTCAGCTGAACAAGGATCGCCCATGACCGCCCAGATCATCGACGGCAAGGCCTTTGCCGCCCGGCTGCGCGCCCGCATCGCCACCCATGTGACCGACCTGGCCGCCCGGGGCATCACCCCGGGCCTGGCCGTGGTCCTTCTGGGCGAGCATCCCGCCAGCCAGGTCTATGTCCGCTCCAAGGGCCGCATGACCCTCGAGGTCGGCATGGCCTCGTTCGAGCATCGCCTGCCCGCCGACACCCCGCAGGACGCGTTGCTGGCGCTGATCGCGGGGCTGAACGCCGACCCGGCGGTGAACGGCATCCTGGTGCAGCTGCCCCTGCCGGCGGGCCTGGACGAAGCGGCGGTGATCAACGCGATCACGCCCGAGAAGGACGTGGACGGCTTCCACATCCTCAATGCGGGCCGCCTGGCGACGGGGCAGAAGGCGATGGTGCCCTGCACGCCGCTCGGCTGCCTGATGCTGCTGCGCGACCATCTGGGCAGCCTGGCGGGCCTGAACGCAGTGGTGATCGGCCGCAGCAACATCGTCGGCAAGCCGATGGCCCAACTGCTGCTGCGCGACAGCGCCACGGTGACGATCGCCCATTCGCGCACGGCCGACCTGCCGGATCTCTGCCACCGCGCCGACATCCTGGTCGCCGCCGTGGGACGACCGAACTTCGTGACCGGCGACTGGATCCGCCCCGGCGCGACGGTGATCGACGTGGGCATCAACCGGACCCCGGACGGGCTGGTCGGCGACGTGGACCGCGCCTCGGCGCTTCCGGTCGCGGGCGCCCTGACCCCGGTGCCGGGCGGCGTCGGGCCGATGACCATCGCCTGCCTTCTGGCCAACACCCTGACCGCCACCGCCCGTGTGAACGGCCTGCCCGACCCCGAGGGCCTGACCCCCTAGGCCGCCAGCCGGGCTGCCAGGCGCAGCGCATGCGCGGGCTGGGTCGTGGCCACCGGCAGCACCGGATCATAGGCGGCCCGGATCACCCCTGCCAGCGCCGCCGAGGGCGCGATCTCGCCCGCGAAGGTCAGCATGGACTGCATCGCCACCCGCTCGGCCAGCCCGCCGGGATGGGCGCCTCCCAGGGCCCCGCCCATGTTCAGAAACATCAGGCAGGCCCGGATCCCGCCCTCGGGATCGAAGCGGAACAGCCGATAGTGATCCGCCCCCTCGCGCGCCAGCCGCTCGGGCAGGCCCGGCACACCGGTCAGCCGGTCCAGGTCCGGCACGCCCGCCAGCTCGGCCCAGTCCCGCACGAAGAACAGCATCAGGTTGGCCCCCATCTCGGGATCGGTCTCGGCCATCGGATGGCGCGCATGGGCATAGCCCGCCCGCAGCGCGCCGCGAAAGATGCCCAGGCTCTCATCCGCCAGCCCGAAGACCACCGGCGCCACCGGCCGCCCCCACCGGGCGCAAAGAAAGCCGCCGTCAGATTTCGTGAACATCGCCTCGATCGCTGCCGCATCCATGCGCCATACCCCTCATCTTGGTCCAAATATCCTGGGGGGAGTCGTCGGAACGACGACGGGGGGCAAGGCCCCCCGTCAACCCCGGCCGCCTGTCGCGATCCTCAGACCAGCGTGGCCTCGGTGGCCGCACGCAGCTCGTCCTCGGTGACGCCCTCGGCCAGTTCCACGATCTTCAGGCCCCCCGGAACCACGTCCAGCACGCCCAGATTGGTGATGATCCGGTCGACGACCGACTTGCCCGTCAGGGGCAGGGTGCATTCGCGCAGGATCTTCGACTCGCCCGCCTTGTTGGTGTGGTCCATGACCACGATCACCCGGCCGACGCCGGCGACCAGATCCATTGCGCCGCCCATGCCCTTTACCAGCTTGCCGGGGATCATCCAGTTCGCCAGATCGCCGTTCTCGGCCACCTCCATGGCGCCCAGAATCGCGGCGGCGATCTTGCCGCCCCGGATCATCCCGAAGCTTGTCGCGCTGTCGAAATAGGACGTGCGGTCCAGTTCCGTGATCGTCTGCTTGCCGGCATTGATCAGGTCGGGATCCTCGTCGCCCTCAAAGGGGAAGGGGCCCATTCCCAGCATGCCGTTTTCCGACTGCAGCGTGATGTCCTTGTCGCCCACATAGTTGGCGACCAGCGTCGGGATGCCGATGCCAAGGTTCACGTACCAGCCGTCTTCAAGTTCCTCGGCCGCGCGGGCGGCCATCTGGTTGCGGTCCCAGGGCATGGTTCAGGCCTCCTCACGCGGGCGGGTGGTGACTTTCTCGATGCGCTTCTCCTGCGCCCCCTGGATGATCCGGTGCACGTAGATGCCGGGCAGGTGGATCATGTCGGGGTCCAGGCTGCCGCGCGGGACGATCTCCTCGACCTCGGCCACGCAGACCCGGCCGCACATCGCCGCCGGAGGGTTGAAGTTGCGCGCCGTCTTGCGGAACACCAGATTGCCGGTGTCGTCGGCCTTCCAGGCCTTGACGATGGACAGGTCGGCCACGATCCCGCGCTCCAGGATGTAATCCTGCCCGTCGAAAGTCTTGACCTCCTTGCCCTCGGCGATGACGGTGCCGACGCCGGTCTTGGTGTAGAAGCCGGGGATGCCGCTGCCGCCGGCGCGCATGCGCTCGGCCAGGGTGCCCTGGGGGTTGAACTCCAGCTCCAGCTCGCCCGACAGGTACTGGCGCATGAATTCGGCATTCTCGCCCACATAGCTGCTCAGCATCTTCCTGATCTGGCGCGTATCCAGCAGCTTGCCCAGCCCGAACCCGTCCACGCCGCAATTGTTGCTGGCGATGGTCAGATCCTTCACCCCGCTCTCGACCACCGCGTCGATCAGCAGCTCGGGAATGCCGCAGAGGCCGAAGCCCCCCGCCGCGATGAACATCCCGTCCTTCAGAAGCCCGTCCAGAGCCTCGTTCGCCGTCCCATAGACCTTCTTCATCGGTCCTCCCGTCCCTCGGATCACTGTGTCGGCCCAAGTTGTCGCCTGCGTCCCCCGCCCTGTCAATCGCAGCGGGGCGCGATCACCCCTCGTCGATCACGTCGCCGCCCGTGTCCTCGGCGTCGGACGCCTTGGCTGCCGGTTTTTTCGCGGCGGGCTTCTTGGCGGCGGCCTTCTTAGGTGCCGCCTTCTTGGCCCCGGGCTTCTTCGCCGCCGCTGTCGCGGGTTTCTTCGCCGCCGGCTTCCTGGTGGTCTTCGAGGGCGATTTCGCGGCCTTCGCGGCGATCAGTTCCAGCGCCTGATCGACCGTCAGGTCCTCGGGCGTCACGTCGCGGGGCAGGGTGGCGTTCACCTTGGCCCATTTGACGTAAGGCCCGTACTTGCCGCCCATCACCTGGATGGGCCCGCCGTCGGGATGCTCTCCCATCTCGCGCAGCGGGGCCGCCGCCGCACCCCGGCCGCCCCGGACCTGCTTGGCGGCCAGCACCTCGACGGCGCGGTTCATGCCGATGGTGAAGACCTCGTCGACATCGGCAATATTGGCGTATTTTGAGCCGTGCTTCACATAGGGGCCAAAGCGTCCGATCCCGGCCTCGATCAGCACGCCGTCCTCCGGATGCGGGCCGACGGGGCGGGGCAGGGCCAGCAGCTGCACGGCCTGGTCCAGATCCAGCTTGGCCGCGCCCCAGCCCTTGGGGATCGACGAGCGAGGGGGTTTCGGCACCTCCTCGCTGGCCTCGCCGCGCTGGACATAGGGGCCGAAGCGCCCTGTCTTGAGGCTGATCTGGTCGCCCGCATCCTCGCCCAGCACGCGGTCGCCCACCGGCTCCTCGCCATCGGGGGCCGAGAGGGGGCGGGTATAGCGGCATTCGGGATAATTCGTGCAGCCGATGAAAGCCCCGCCCGAGCGCGCGGTCTTGAGGTTCAGCCGGCCCGCATTGCAGAGCGGGCAGATCCGCGGATCGCCGCCATCCGCACGCGGCGGATAGAGATGCGGGGCCAGCGCGTCGTCGATCGCCTCCAGCACCTCGGTGATGCGCAGCTCGGAGGTGCCTTCCAGCGCCTTCGAGAAATCCTTCCAGAACCGGCCCAGGACCTCGCGCCACATGCGGTCTCCGGCGCTGATCTCGTCCAGCTCGGTTTCCAGATCGGCGGTGAAGTCGTAGCTGACATAGCGCGGGAAGTATTTCAGCAAAAAGATCGTGACCAGCCGGCCCTTGTCCTCGGGGATCAGGCGGTTCTTGTCCTTGCGGACATAATCGCGGTCCTGGATCGTGGTCACGATGCTGGCATAGGTCGAGGGGCGACCGATCCCCAGCTCTTCCATGCGCTTGACCATGGTCGCCTCGGTATAGCGGGGCGGGGGCTGGGTGAAATGCTGCCGCGCGGCGGACGAGGCGGCGTCATTGATCAGAAGTCCCGGCGCGCCGCGCTGACCGGCAGGCGCGCTGACCGCATCGCCGCCCTTGTCGCGGGCCTTGGTCATCTCGTCGTCGAAGGCGTGGCTGACCAGGCGCGCAGCCTCGCCTTGCGTGATGGCGGGCAGGCGGGCGCCGTCCTCGCCCTCGTCATCGTCGCGGCCCTGGTCGTAGACGCGCAGGAAGCCGTCGAACAGCATCACCTGACCGGTGGCGCGCAGGCCGACCTGATCGTCGGCGCTGGCGATCTCGACCGTGGTGCGTTCCATCCGCGCGGCTTCCATCTGGCTGGCGATGGTGCGCTTCCAGATCAGATCGTACAGCTTGCGCTGGTCGTCGGCAGTCAGCTTCAGCCGGTCGGGCGAGGCCATCATGTCGGTGGGCCGGATGCATTCATGCGCTTCCTGCGCGTTCTTGGCCTTGTTCTTGTACATGCGCGGCGATTTCGGTAGGTATTTCTCTCCGAACTTGGCCTTGATCGCGTCGCGGGCGGCCATCACCGCCTCGGGCGCCATGTCGATGCCGTCGGTCCGCATATATGTGATCAGCCCGGCCTCATACAGGCGTTGCGCCGCCGACATGCAGGCCTTGGCACCCATGCCCAGCTTGCGGCTGGCCTCCTGCTGCAGGGTCGAAGTCATGAAGGGCGGCCAGGGGTTGCGGCTGGCGGGCTTGGCCGCGACCGAGGCGACCTTGAGGTCGCGGCTGGCAACCGCGCTGAGCGCCATCGCCGCCTGTTCGGCAGTGGCCAGATCGAAACGGTCCAGCCGCTTGCCGGCCAGCGAGACGAGCGTGGCGTCATATTCCTCGCCCCCGGGGGTGGCGAGGCGGGCATGGACGGACCAGTATTCGCGGGCCTTGAAGGCCTCGATCTCCATCTCTCGGTCGACGATCAGGCGCAGGCAGACGGACTGCACGCGGCCTGCCGACTTGGCACCGGGCAGCTTGCGCCAGAGCACCGGCGACAGGTTGAAGCCCACCAGATAGTCCAGCGCGCGGCGCGCCAAGTAGGCATCGACCAGCGGCTGGTCGATCTGGCGGGGCTTGGCCATCGCCTCGGTCACGGCGGTCTTGGTGATCGCGTTGAAGGTGACGCGGCTGACGGCCGCGCCCTTCTTCAGCGAGGTCTGCAGCGCCTCGAGCAGGTGCCAGCTGATCGCCTCGCCCTCGCGGTCGGGGTCGGTGGCCAGGATCAGGGTCTGGTCGTCCTTGAGCGCATCCTTGATCGCCTTGAGATGCTTGCGGCTGTCTGCCGCAACCTCCCATTTCATGTCGAAATCGTTCTCGGTGTCGACACTGCCATCCTTGGGCGGCAGATCGCGGACATGCCCGAAACTGGCCAGCACCCGGTAGTCGCCGCCGAGATATTTCTCGATCGTTTTGGCCTTGGCCGGGGATTCGACGACGACGACGGGCATGGGAACCTCGGGCAACTGCAATGGGGCGGCAAGATGGGTGCCGAGGCGCGCCGTGTCAACGGGGGGTGATGGCCGGGGCCGAGGCAGGGGGCGCTGCCCCCGTCGCGCAGGGCGCGACTCCCCCGGGATATTTGCGGACCGTCGCAGGATCACGAGAGGGCGAGGCGTCCTCCGGCCAGGCGGGTGACGCGGCCCTGCAGTTCCAGCGACAGGATCACCGCGTTGGCGGTGGCGGCGGGCACGCCCAGGTCGCGGATGAGATCGTTTTCCTCGGTGGGCGAGGGGGTCAGGCGCGACAGGATGCGTGTTTCGAGATGGATCGGGCCGCCGCCGTCACGGGAGAGCGGCGCCGAGGGGCGTCGCGACAGGGGGGGCGCGCTGCGCGGGGGCAGAGGCATGGCGGCGGGTCTGGCGGGACGGGGCAGGGGGGCCCCCGCTGCGGCAGCGGGACGCAGGCCCTGCAGCGCGTCCGCCACATCGGCGGCGCTGCGCACCAGGGTGGCGCCCTCGCGGATCAGCGCGTTGCAGCCTGCGGCCCGGGCATCCATCGGGTGGCCGGGCACGGCCATCACCTCGCGCCCCTGATCCAGCGCATTGCGCGCCGTGATCAGCGTGCCCGAGCGCTGCGCCGCCTCGATCACCACCACCGCCTGCGACAGGCCCGAGACGATGCGGTTGCGGGTCGGGAAATGCCGGGCGGCGGGTTCGGTGCCCGGCGGCTGCTCGGACAGAAGGACGCCGCCTTCCGCGATGCGGGCGGCCAGGACGGCGTTCTCGGTCGGATAGATCACGTCGACGCCACCCGCCATCACCGCGATGGTGCCGGTGGGCAGGGCGGCGTCATGGGCGGCCGCGTCGATCCCCCGCGCCAGCCCGGCCGAGACGACCAGCCCCGCCTCGCCCAGGCCCGCCGCCATGCCGCGCGCCATGCGCAGCCCCAGGGACGAGGCGTTGCGCGCGCCGATGACCGCGATGACGTCGCGCGACAGCCAGGAGGGATCGCCGCGCACCCAGAGGACCGGCGGGGCGCCGTCGATCTGGCGCAGGGCCGGGGGATAGGCCGGATCGTCGCAGCGCAGCAGCCGCGCCCCCGCCCGGCGCCCGGCGGCGAGTTCGGCAGCAGCCACGCCCTCGGGGCAGCAGCCGTAATCGGCGATGCCCGCCTGCGCCGCGATGCCCGGGAGCGCGGCCAGCGCCGCCCGGGCCGAGCCGTGTTCCGCGACCAGCCGGTGGAAGGTCGCGGGCCCCACCCGGCGCGAGCGGATCAGGCGCAGGACGGTCAGGTCGTCATCGCCGGAATGTGGGCCGGGACCGGGGCCCGACCTGCGGGCATCGACCTGCAGGCCGTGGGGGGTGGCTGGGGTCAGTCCGCTGTCCATGATGCCTCCGTCCGCAATCCGCCGTCACGGATAGCCCGGAGTGGGTTAACAACCCGTTAGCGGCGCGGGCGGCAGGGGCGTCAGGCGGCCGAACCGCCGACCGTCAGCCCGCCGATCATCAGCGTGGGCTGGCCCACGCCCACCGGAACCCACTGCCCCTGTTTTCCGCAATTGCCGATGCCGGGGTCCAAGGCCATGTCGTTGCCGATGGCGCGGACCTGCTGCAGGGCGGTGGCGCCGTCGCCGATCAGGGTGGCGCCGCGAATCGGCTCGCCGACCACGCCGTCCCGGACCCGGTAGGCCTCGGTGCAGGAGAAGACGAACTTGCCGTTGGTGATGTCCACCTGCCCGCCGCCGAAGCCCACCGCATAGATGCCGTCGCGCAGGTCGGCCAGGATCGCCGCCGGATCGGCATCGCCGCCTGGCATGTAGGTGTTGGTCATGCGCGGCATCGGCACATGGGCGAAGCTCTCGCGCCGCCCGTTGCCCGTGGGGGCCACGCCCATCAGCCGGGCGTTCTGGCGGTCCTGCATGTAGCCTGTCAGGATGCCGTCGTCGATCAGCACGTTGCGGGCGGGGGGCGTGCCCTCGTCGTCGATGTTGATGCTGCCGCGCCGCCCCGCGATGGTGCCGTCGTCGATGACCGTCACCCCGGGCGCCGCGACGCGATGGCCCAAGAGACCCGCGAAGGCCGAGGCCTTCTTGCGGTTGAAATCGCCCTCCAGCCCGTGGCCCACGGCCTCGTGCAGCAGGATGCCGGGCCAGCCCGGGCCCAGGACCACGTCCATCACCCCGGCGGGCGCG
Organism: Paracoccus liaowanqingii; assembly: GCF_004683865.2. Taxonomy (NCBI): domain Bacteria; kingdom Pseudomonadati; phylum Pseudomonadota; class Alphaproteobacteria; order Rhodobacterales; family Paracoccaceae; genus Paracoccus; species Paracoccus liaowanqingii. The sequence continues at coordinate 672,207 of NZ_CP038439.1, forward strand.
GGGACCGAGCGCAGGTTCACCTCGGCGATGCGCACCGCCTCGTGGACCAAGGCCTGCCAATGGCCGGGCGCCATCAGCGGCTCCAGCGCATGACGCCCGCCGCCGCCGGAGCTGCCGCTTTCGCGGCGGTCGTTGTTCTCCATGATGACCGCGACATTCAGCCGCGCCATGGGGCGGATGTCGGTCGCCAGCCCGCCTTCCGGGCGCAGGATGGCGATCTCCTGGACGCTGCTGCCCATCGAGACGGTGACCTGCACCACGCGCGGGTCCAGCGCGCGGGCATAGGCGTCGATCTCGCGCAACAGCGCGATGCGCCGCGCGGTGGGGATGTCCGAGGCCGGGTCGATCGCGGGATAGAGCGCGACCGGCTGCATCGAGGGCGCCAGCGCCGCCGTGCCGCCGCCCTGACCCACGGCCAGGCGCGCGGTCTCGGCCGCGCGGCGCAAGGCAGGCTCCGAGATCTCGGTCGAATGGGCATAGCCCGTCACCTCGCCCAGCACCGCGCGCAGGCCGAAGCCGCGCCCGGCCATGAAGCTGGAGTTGCGCAGCCGCCCGTCGTCGAAGACCAGCTGCTCGTGCTGGCTGCGTTCCAGGAACAGCTCTCCGTCGTCGGCGCCGTCGACGGCGCCCTTCAGGATCTGCAGGGCATGGTCGCGGTCCAGATCGGCCGAGAAGGGATCGAAGGGCGGACGGCTCATGCGGGTCTCCTGACGGTGATGGGTGGCGGGCGCGGGGGCTTCGGGCGGGCGCGGCAGGGGGTCGCGTTCCCTTCCCGGTCGCGAATGGTGTAGGTAAGCCTTGCCCGTGCGGGCCAGATATGGTCATAGAACGGACACTGTGAAAGGAAAAGGGGCAGCCTCCCGGCGGCCCCTGCGGCCCATGAGGCCGGGCCACTGCAACGGGATGGAATGATGGCAAGAGCGATGATGGGCCGTGCATTCGCGGCAGCAACGGGGTTCGCAAGCGCGAGCCTGCTGGCCGGGACGGCGATGGCGCAGGATATCCTGGGCGATCTGCCCACGATCGGCAAGCCGGTGGCGGCCGGCATGGGGTTCCAGCCCGCCTCGACCGAGCTGGCGCGAGACCAGCAATGGCTGGATCATTTCGTGCTGATCATCATCGCGGCGGTGACCGCGGTGGTCTGCCTTCTGCTGCTGTACGTCATCTTCCGGTTCAACAGCCGGTCGAACCCGGTGCCGGCGAAGTTCACCCACAACACCACGCTGGAGATCGGCTGGACGCTGGTTCCGGTGCTGATCCTGGTGGCCATCGGGGCCTTCTCGCTGCCGATCCTGTTCCGCAGCCAGGAAATGCCCGACAGCCCGGATCTGGTCGTCAAGGCGACCGGGCACCAGTGGTACTGGTCCTATGAATACCCCGAGAACGGCATCGCCTTCGATTCGCTGATGCTGCCCGAGGAGGAGCTGGCCGAGTTCGGCTATGCCCCCGACGAGTACCTGCTGGCCACCGACACCGCCGTGGTCGTGCCCGTGGGCCAGACCGTGCTGCTGCAGGTGACCGCCAGCGATGTGATCCACTCCTGGACCATCCCGGCCTTCGCCGTGAAGCAGGATGCCGTCCCGGGCCGCATCGCCCAGGCCTGGTTCAACGTGGAGCAGGAAGGCGTGTATTTCGGCCAGTGCAGCGAGCTGTGCGGCATCAACCACGCCTACATGCCCATCGTCGTGAAGGCCGTCAGCCCCGAGGTCTACGCGGCCTGGGTCGCCGAGCAGGGCGGCACCCTGGGTGAAGAACCCGCACCGACCGCCAGCCTCGACGCCGAAGCGCAGGTCGACTTGGCCCGCGTCGACTGATCCGGACCCGACCCAGGTCCTGCCGGCATCCTGCCGGCCGGACCAAGGAACCACGATTGCAGGCGCGATGACCGATATCAACGCATACGAGACCGCCCCCGAGGCCCAGTTCGGCGACTATGTCGCGCTGCTCAAGCCGCGCGTCATGTCGCTGGTCGTGTTCACGGCCTTCGTGGGCCTGTTCGTGGCCCCGATCGACGTGCATCCCTTCATCGCCTTCTGCTCGGTCCTGTTCATCGCGCTTGGCGGCGGGGCCTCGGGCGCGCTGAACATGTGGTACGACCGCGACATCGATGCGGTGATGAACCGCACGCAATCGCGCCCGATCCCCTCAGGTCGGGTCGAGGGCGGCGAGGCGCTTGGCCTGGGTCTGGTCCTGTCGGTCATCTCGGTGATGATGCTGGGGCTGGTGGCGAACTGGTTCGCGGCCGCCTTCCTGGCCTTCACCATCTTCTTCTATGCCGTGGTCTATACCGTCTGGCTCAAGCGCTGGACGCCGCAGAACATCGTGATCGGCGGGGCGGCGGGCGCCTTCCCTCCGATGATCGGATGGGCCTGCGCCACCGGGGGCATCAGCCTTGAATCGCTGCTGATGTTCGCGCTGGTCTTCTTCTGGACGCCGCCCCATTTCTGGGCGCTGGCGCTGTTCATGAAGGAGGATTACCACAAGGCCGGCGTGCCGATGCTGACCGTGACCCATGGTCGCCCGGTCGCGCGCCGCCACATCTTCGCCTATACGCTGGTGCTGGCGCCCTTCGCGCTGTGGCTGGGGCTGACCTCGATCGGCGGACCCCTGTACATGGCGGTGGCGGTGGTGCTGAACGCGGCCTTCATCCATGGCGGCTGGCGGATCCTCCGCCGGTCCGAGGATCAGGCCGTGGCGGACGGCTATGCCGTCGAGAAGCAGGTGTTCAAGCTGTCGCTGTACTACCTGTTCCTGCATTTTCTGGCTCTGCTGCTGCAAAGCTGGATGGGAGGCTGGTGATGGTCCTGAAAACCGAACACGAGATCCACGGCCGTCGCCGGTCCCGCAATGTGGGACTGGGCGTGGTGCTGATCGGCTTTGTCGCGCTGGTCTTCGCGCTGACGGTCGTCAAGGTGCAGCAGGGCGGCCTGATGGAGGCCTATGACCACCAGCCCCGCGTCTCGCTGACCCCGGTCGAGCCGCTTGCGCCCCGCACCATCCCGCTGGAGGATCCGCAATGAAACGTCTCAGCCCCGAGGGCCGCACCGTTGCCATGCTGGTGGGCGTCGTCGTGACCATGGGCGCGCTGGCTTGGGCCGCGGTGCCCTTCTACAACTGGTTCTGCAAAGTCACCGGCTTCGGCGGCACCACGCAGGTGTCGCAAAGCCTGTCCGACCAGGTCCTAGACGAGGTCGTGACCGTCCGTTTCGACGCCAACACCGATTCGAACCTGGACTGGACCTTCCGGCCCATGCAGACCCGCATGGACATGAAGATCGGCGAGAGCGGGCTGGCCTTCTACGAGGCGACCAACACCTCGGACCGGCCCCTGACCGGGACGGCCAGCTACAACGTCGCCCCCGAGGTGACGGGCTACTACTTCATCAAGGTCGAGTGCTTCTGCTTCACCGAGCAGACGCTGCAGCCCGGCGAAAGCATCGAGATGCCGGTCAGCTTCTATGTCGATCCCGAGCTGGTGACCGACCGCGATGCCGGGCATGTCCGCGACATCACGCTGTCCTATACCTTTCATCTGACCGAGCCGCGCCGAGCGGCGCTTGACACCGGCGCGGCCGACACCATCAACTAAGACGAATACGAGGGAGCCGACGGGGATCCGCCATGGCGCATGCAAAGAACCACGACTACCATATTCTTCCGGCCTCGGTCTGGCCGTTCCTCACCGCCGTGGCGGTCTTCGTCATGCTGTTCGGCGCCACCGCCTGGATGACCGGAGAGGTCACCGTGATGGGCGCCCCGATCACCGGGCCGTGGATGTTCGCCATCGGCCTGGTGGCGACCACCTACATCGCCTTCGCCTGGTGGGCGGACATGGTGCGCGAGGCCGAATCGGGCGACCACACCCCGGTCGTGCGGCTTGGCCTGCAATACGGCTTCATCCTCTTCGTGATGTCCGAGGCGATGCTGTTCGTTACGCTGTTCTGGAACTTCATCAAGCACGCGATGTATCCGATGAGCGAGAACAGCCCCATCACCGACGGCGTCTGGCCGCCCGAGGGGATCGAGACGTTCGACCCCTGGCACCTGCCCTTCATCAACACGCTGATCCTGCTGCTGTCGGGCGTTGCCGTCACCTGGGCGCACCATGCCTGGGTCCACGAGGGGGACCGCAAGGTCGCCATCAATGGCCTGGCCGTCGCGGTGATCCTGGGGATCATCTTCACCGGCATGCAGGCCTATGAATACAGCCACGCCGCCTTCGGCCTGGCCGACACGGCCTATGCCTCGGCCTTCTACATCGCGACGGGCTTCCACGGCCTGCACGTGATCATCGGCACGATCTTCCTGGCCGTCTGCCTACTACGGTTCCAGAAGGGTCAGATGACCCGCGACCAGCATCTGGGGTTCGAGGCCGCCGCCTGGTACTGGCACTTCGTCGACGTGATCTGGCTGGTGCTGTTCGCCGTCATCTATGTCTGGGGCAGTTGATCCCGCCTTTCGCTGATCGGGACGCGCGGGGGACCTCCTCCGCGCGTTTTTCGTTGTCCCTGCCGTCCGGAGCCTGTCCATGCGCCGCTATCTGTTTCCCCTGATCCTCGGCATCGTCGGCTGCGCCGCACTGATCCAGCTGGGCCTGTGGCAGCTGGAGCGGCGCGACTGGAAGGAAGGGATGCTGGACCAGATCACCGCCGGCATCCAGGCCGAGCCGGTGCCGCTGCCGGACCAGATCGACCCGTCGATGAAATACCTGCCGGTGACCGTCACCGGCACCACGACGGGGGCCGAGATCGACGTGCTGTCCCATACCCGCGAGCAGGGCGCGGGCTATCAGGTCGTCTCGCGTTTCATCACCGATGACGGGCGCGCGATCCTGCTGGACCGGGGCTTCGTGCCTCAGGACGCGCGCCGGACGGAACGTCCGCCGGTGCGGCTGCAGGTGACGGGCAACCTGCACTGGCCGGAGGATGCCAGCTCCTCGACCCCCGCGCCGAACCTGGACGAGAACATCTGGTTCGCCCGCGACGTCGATGCCATGGCGCAGGCGCTGGACACGCTTCCCGTGCTGGTAGTCGCCAGCTTCGTCACCGGCGACGCGCAGGGGGCCGAGCCGATCCCCGTCGCCGTCGAGGGCATCCCCAACAATCACCTGTCCTACGCCTTCCAGTGGTTCCTGATCGCGGCGACCTGGGCGGTGATGACACTGGCGCTGATCTGGCGTATCAGGCAGCGCAGCTACTGAAGGATTTCCGATGCGTTACGTCTCGACACGGGGCCAGGCCCCGGTACTGGATTTCGAACAGGCCATGCTGTCGGGGCTGGCACGCGACGGGGGCCTGTATCTGCCCGAGACGATCCCGGTGATCGAAGGCCTGGACGGCCTTGACGGCCTTCCCTACGAGGAGGTCGCCTTCCGCGTCATCCGCCCCTTCACCGGCGACAGCTTTACCGATGCGGAACTGCGCGGCGCTATCGAGCGCGCCTATGCGCGCATCGCGCATGACGCCCGCGCGCCGCTGGTCCAGCTGGCCCCCGGCCATCACCTGCTGGAGCTGTTCCACGGCCCCACGCTGGCCTTCAAGGATTTCGCGATGCAGCTGATCGCGCAGCTGTTCCAGATCGCGCTGACGCGGTCCGGCGACCGCGTGACCATCGTGGGTGCCACCTCGGGCGATACCGGATCGGCAGCGATCGAGGCGTTCCGGGGCATCGACAATGTCGACGTCTTCATCATGTATCCGCATGGCCGCGTCAGCGAGGTGCAGCGCCGCCAGATGACCACGCCACCGGCAGCCAATGTCCATGCGCTGGCCGTGACCGGGCATTTCGACGACTGCCAGGCGCGGCTCAAGGATCTGTTCAACGACCATGCCTTCCGCGACACGGTCGGGCTGGCTGGCGTGAACAGCATCAACTGGGCCCGCGTCGTGGCGCAGATCGTCTATTACTTCACCGCCTGCGCTTCGCTTGGGATGCGGCCCACGGATTTCTGCGTGCCCACCGGCAATTTCGGCGACATCCTGGCGGGCTCCATCGCGCGCCGCATGGGCCTGCCGATCCGCCGCCTGATCGTGGCCACCAACCAGAACGACATCCTGCATCGCGCGCTCACGCAGGGCGAGTACCGCACCGGAGAGGTCGAGCCCTCGATCAGCCCCTCGATGGACATCCAGGTCAGCTCGAACTTCGAACGGGCCCTCTATCTGGCCTATGGCGGCGATGCGGGCGCGATCCGGCAGCTGATGGACGAGCTGAAGGCGGGCGGATTCGCGATCAGTCAGGGCGCGCTGGAAACGCTGCGCGAGGAATATGCCTCGGGCCGCGTCAGCGAGGACGAGACGCTGGAGACGATCCGCTCGGTTCGCACGCGCACCGGAGAGATCCTGTGCCCGCACAGCGCCGTGGGCGTCGCCGTGGCCGAACGGCATCTGGAGCCGGGCGTGCCGATGGTGACCCTGGCCACCGCGCATCCCGCCAAGTTCCCCGACGCGGTCGAGCGCGCCATCGGCCTGCGCCCGCCGCTGCCGCCGCACATGGCTGAGCTGTTCGACCTGCCCGAGCGCATGACCCGCATTGAAAACGACGCCGAGGCGCTTAAGTCCTTGATCCTTGACCGGAGGACGATTTGAGCCAAGATCCCACACCCCGCCTGACCACGCTGCCCAACGGGCTGCGCATCGTGACCCGCCAGATGCCGGGGCTGCATTCGGCGGCCTTGGGCATCTGGGTCAATGCGGGTGGCCGCAACGAACGCGCCGATCAGAACGGCATCGCGCATTTCCTGGAACACATGGCCTTCAAGGGCACCGCGACCCGCAGCGCCCTTCAGATCGCCGAGGCGATCGAGGATGTGGGCGGCTACATCAACGCCTACACCTCGCGCGAAGCCACCGCCTACTACGTCCGCGTGCTGGAGGATGACGTCGACCTGGCCTTCGACGTGATCAGCGACATCGTGCTGAACCCCGTCTTCGAGGAGCGCGAGATCGAGGTCGAGCGCGGCGTGATCCTGCAGGAGATCGGGCAGTCGCTGGACACGCCCGACGATATCATCTTCGACTGGCTGCAGGAGGCCGCCTATCCCGACCAGCCGATGGGCCGCACCATCCTGGGCCCCGCCGAACGCATCAGCGCCTTCGGGCGGGCCGATCTGGCGGGCTTCGTGACGGAAAACTATGGCCCCGGCCAGATGGTCGTGGCGGCGGCGGGCGCGGTCGATCACGACCGCATCGTGCGGCTGGCCGAAAAGGTGCTGGGCCATATCGCGCCCCGCCCCCAGGGCGCCCGCGAGGAGGCCCGCTGGCAGGGCCTCGAGACGCGCACCGTCAAGCCGCTCGAGCAGGCGCATTTCGCGCTGGCGCTGGAGGGGCCGGGCTATCTGGCGCCCGACTTCTACGCGGCCCAGATCTTCTCCTCGGCGCTTGGGGGCGGCATGTCGTCGCGGCTGTTCCAGAAGATCCGCGAGGAACGCGGGCTGTGCTACACGATCTTTGCGCAGTCGGGCTTTCATGACGACACCGGCATGCTGACCATCTATGCGGGCACCGGGGCCGAGGATCTGGCCGATCTGGCCACCCTGACCATCGACGAGATCAAGCGCGCGACCGAGGACATGTCCGAGGCCGAGATCGCCCGCGCGAAAGCCCAGCTGCGCGCCGGCCTGCTGATGGGCCTGGAAAGCCCCTCCGGCCAGGCCGAGCGCATGGCGCGCAGCCTGGCGATCTGGGGCAGGGTGCCCGATCCCGCCGAGGTGGCCGAGCGCATCGCCGCGGTGACCGCCGCCGATGTGCGCGCCCATGCCGAGCGGCTGCTGGCCACGGCCCGGCCCGCACTGGCGCTGTACGGTCCGGTCGACGGCGCGCCCTCGCGCGAGGCCCTGGCCGAAAGGCTGGCCGCGTGATCCTGGCGCGGCGCCGTCCCTTCCGGCTGGATGCGGAACGGATCGTGCTGCGCCTGCCCCAGCATTCCGACTTCAACGCCTGGACGGGATTGCGCCATGACAGCCGCGCCTTCCTGACCCCGTGGGAGCCGGTCTGGTCTCCCGACCACCTGTCGCGGAAAAGCTTCACCAACCGCGTCTACTGGGCGGCGCGCTCGGCCCGGGCGGGGACGGCCTTCCCGCTGTTCGTGCTGGACCGCGAGGGGGCGCTGCTGGGCGCGATCACGCTGGACAACATCCGGCGCGGCCCGGCGCAGTCGGGGACCATCGGCTATTGGATCGGGCAGTCCTTCGCGCGACAGGGCTACATGCGCGAGGCCATCGGCGTGCTGGTCCATCACGCCTTCACAGGCCTGGACCTCAGCCGGGTCGAGGCCGCCTGCCTGCCCGAGAACGCCGCCTCGCGCGGGGTGCTGGAGAAGTCGGGCTTCAAGTACGAGGGCGTGGCGCAAAGCTATCTGCAGATCGGCGGGCGCTGGCGCAACCATGTCCTCTACGCCAACCTGCGCCATGACCGGCGCGGCAAGACCGAGGTGCGCTGAGCCATGCTGACCCCCGCCGACGCCTCCCTCGCCGCCCGCCTGCCGCAGGGCGTGCTGCGCGATCCCGGCCCCGCCTATACCGAGGAGCCGCGCGGCCGCCTGAAGGGCCAGGCCGGGCTGGTGGCCGCCCCCCGCGACGTGCAGGAATGCGCGGCCATCATCCGCGCCTGCGCGGCGGCGCGCGTGGCCGTGGTCCCGCGGGGCGGCGGCACCGGGCTGGTCGGCGGGCAGATCATGTCGGAGGGCCCCGCGCCGCTGATCCTGTCGCTGGAGCGCATGACCGCGATCCGCGACATCTTTCCCGACGAGGGCGTGATGATCGCCGAATCGGGCGTGACGCTGCAGGCCGCGCGCATGGCCGCCGCCGGGGTGGACCGGCAGTTCCCGCTATCGCTGGCCTCGCAGGGCAGCGCGCAGATCGGCGGCGTGCTGTCGACCAATGCGGGCGGCGTCAACGTCCTGCGCTTTGGCAATGCCCGCGCGCTGTGCCTGGGGATCGAGGCCGTGCTGCCCTCGGGCGAGGTGATGCACGACCTCAAGCGCCTGCGGAAGGACAATACCGGCTACGACCTGCGCGACCTCTTGATCGGGGCCGAGGGGACGTTGGGCATCATCACCGCCGCCTCGCTGGTGCTGGCCCCGGTGCCTGCGGAACAGGGCGTGGCGCTGCTGGTGGTCGACAGCCCCGCCGCCGCGCTGCGGCTTCTGTCCCTGGCGCAGGCGCGCCTGTCGGGGGGCGTGACGGCCTTCGAGCTGATCTCGGGCATCAGCCTGCGGTTCCTGGACGCGGCCTTCCCCGAGATGCGTCAGCCCTTTGCCGCGCGCCCCGACTGGCTGGTGCTGGTCGAGGTCGGCCTGCCCGCGGGCCTGCCTGCCGACGCCGCGCTGGAAGGGCTGTTCACCCAAGGGCTGGAGGCCGGGCTGGTCCATGACGGCGTCATCGCGCAATCGGGCCAGCAGTCCGCCGATCTGTGGGCCTTGCGCGAGCATATCCCGCTGGCCAACCGCCATGTCGGCGCCATCGCCAGCCATGACATCAGCCTGCCGCTGTCGCAGGTGGCGGGCTTCATCGACGATGCGGGCGCGATGCTGGCCGGGCTTGGCGACATGCGCGTGAACTGCTTCGGCCATCTGGGAGACGGCAACCTGCATTACAATCTGTTCCCGGCACCGGGCCGGGTGCGCGAGGATTACGACGACATGCGCCGCGACCTGTCGCTGCGCATCCACGAGATGGTGGTGGCCCGGGGCGGCTCGTTCTCGGCCGAGCATGGGGTGGGTCGGCTGAAGGTCGCGGATCTGGCCCGGTGGGGCGATCCGGCCCGCTTGGCGGCCATGCGCGCCATCAAGGGGGCGCTGGACCCTCTTGGCATCATGAACCCCGGCGCGGTGCTGGCCTAGTCGCCTTCGAAGGCGCAGAGCGCATGGACGGGCATGTCCATGCCCTCCAGCAGCGCGCGCCCGCCCAGATCGGGCAGGTCGATAACGAAGGCGCAGCCCAGCACCTCGGCCCCCAGCCTTTGGCACAGCTTGATCGAGGCCGCCGCGGTGCCGCCGGTGGCCAGCAGATCGTCCACGATCAGCACCTTTTCGCCCGGGCGCAGGGCGTCGTCATGGATCTCCATGATCGCCTCGCCATATTCCAGCGTATAGGCCTCGCTGATGACGGTGCAGGGCAGCTTGCCCTTCTTGCGGATCGGCACGAAGCCGGTGGACAGCTGATGGGCCACGGCGCCCCCCAGGATGAAGCCCCGCGCCTCCAGCCCCACGACCTTGTCGATCCGCATGCCCGCATAGGCGTGCAGGATCTGGTCGACCGCCATGCGGAAGCCGCGCGCATCGGCGAACAGCGTCGTCACGTCGCGAAAGATGATCCCCTCATGCGGGAAATCGTGGATGGAGCGGACATAGTCCCTGACGCTGCGGCTCATTCCGGGCGGTCCATCTGGAACAGCTCGGTCACGGTGGCATAATCCTTGTAGCCCAAGCGCGCGATCCAGCCGCCCGCCGCGCGCGGATCGAAGCGCCCGTCGACCACGCAGTCGTCGCGCATGTGGATGCCCGTCACCACGCCGAAGACCGCAAAGTTCGCCTCGCCCGCCAAGGGCACGATCTGCGTTATCCGGCATTCCAGCGCCGCCGCCGCATGGGCCACGCGCGGGCAATCGATGGTGGCGCAGTCGGCCGCCTCGATCCCCGCCGCGCCGAACTCGCTGGTCCCCGCAGGCAGGGGCGCCGAGGTCGTGTTGACCGCGTCGCGCAGATCGCCCGTGGCGATGTTGACGCAGAACACCCCCGTCTCGATGATCTGGGCGACGCTGTCCTTGGTGCCGTGCCGGTCGCCCTTGGCCCCGGTCGAGGCGAACATCACCTGCGGCGGCACATAGGCGACCGCGTTGAAGAAGGAATAGGGCGCCAGGTTGTCCCCCTGCGCCCCCCGGGTCGAGATCCAGCCGATCGGGCGGGGGGCGACGATGGCGTTGAAGGGATTGTGGGGCAGGCCGTGTCCGGCTTCGGGGCGATAGAACATGGGCGGCCTCCTTTGGCGTTGCGGCGCCAACCTGCCACCGCTTTTCGCGCGGCGCAATGTTCCGCCTGTCGCAAACCCGTGCTAAGTCGCCGCCGACAAGGAGGCGCGATGTACGAGATCTGCCCCGAACTGCCCCAGGACACGCCCGAGGTCGAGGCGCTCTATGATCTGTGCTTCGCGCCGGGTCGGACGGCGCTGTCCTCCTATCGGCTGCGCGACGGCGTGCCGCGCGTGGCAGAGCTGTGCCTGGTGCTGCGCGACCCGTCCGGCGTGCTGATGGCGGCGATCCGCTTCTGGCCCGCGCGGGTGGCGGGGCGGCGGATCCTGCTGCTGGGCCCTGTCGCCGTCCACCCCACCGCGCAGGGCGAGGGCCTGGGCGGGTTGCTGATGCGCGACAGCCTGAACCGGGCGCGGTCGATGGGGTTCGCGCGGGTGCTGCTGGTGGGCGATGCGCCCTATTACTCGCGCTTCGGCTTCCAGCGGCTGGACGGGGTCGAGATGCCGCCTCCCACCAATCCCGATCGCGTGCTGGGGCTGGAACTTCGCCCCGGCGCTTGGGTTGACGTGACTGGACCGGTCCAGCGCGAACCGGAACCGCCCCGCCCCGTTCCGACCGCGCCGGACAGAACGGCCTGCATCCAGGTCGCCCATCCGAAAGAGCCGTCCCCATGACCGATCACCGCCATCTGATCTTGCCGCCGATCACCGATCCGGCGCTGCACGCCCAGATCGACCGTCTGGCCCGCCGCCATCTGGAGGCCGCGGGCACCGGCATGCAGCTGATGACCCGCATCGGCAACAGCGCCGAGGGTCTGATCGAGCGCCTGCCCGCCTTCGTCCGCAACCGGCTGGACGGCGTGACGCGCGCCGCCCTGACCCGGGCCTTCGGGGCGGCCAGCCGCTCGCGCCGGGTGGTCCGCGACCGGGGCGATCTGTTCAACCGGCTGGCCTCGACCGTCAGCGGCGCGGCCGGGGGCGTGGGCGGCTTCGCAGGCGCCCTGGTCGAGCTGCCCTTCACCGTGACGCTGCTGCTGCGCGCCATGCTGGACATCGCGGTCGAGCACGGCTTGGATCCCGACAGCGACGAGGTCCGGCAGGAATGCCTGCGCATCTTCGCCGCCGCAGGGCCGATGGCCGAAGATGACGCGACCGATCTTGGCCTTCTGGCGGCCCGCATGTCGGTCACCGGCCAGACGGTGCAGGGGCTGATCAGCAAGGTCGCGCCCCGGCTGTCAATTTCTCTTGGCCAGAAGATGGCCGCCCAGGCCGCCCCGGTGCTGGGCGCGGTCGTCGGCGCCTCGATCAACTACACCTTCGCCCGCTACTATCAGGAACTGGCCCGCGTCCATTTCGGCATCATGCGCCTGTCGCAGGAAACTGGCCTGCCGCGCGAGGCCCTGACCGAGGCCCTGCGCCTGTCGATCCAGCGCCAGACCCCGCCCTCCCGGACCTGAGCCCGGCGCGCCCCTTCATCTTGGCGGAAATATCCTCGGGGGTCCGGGGGCAGACAGCCCCGGCCTTGGCCAGGCTCACGCCTCCTCGGCATCCAGCGCCAGGGGGGCCACAGGCGCGATCAGGTCGTCGGTCGTCAGCGGCCCTGCCGGGCGCGCCAGCCGCGCCTTGGTCACCCAGTAGAGCCGCTCCTGCGCGCGGGTGATGGCCACATAGGTCAGGCGCTTCCACAGCTGCACCCCGGCCTCGGACCGGTTGGACCAGGCGGCGGCGGCGATGTCGGGGCCGAAGACCTGCACCTCGGGCCACTGGCTGCCCTGCGCCTTGTGGATGGTCACCGCCGCCCCGTGCAGGAAGGCCGCGCCCATGCGGGCGGCGAAGGGGATGAAGGGCTCTTCCTCGCCCGGCATCTCGATCTTGACGATGGAAGCCGCCGACAGGCGCGGATCCTCGGCGCCGATCACGTGCAGGCGCGAGAAGCCCGGCTTGCGGCCCGGGCCCAGATAGACGACCTGCGCGCCCTTGATCAGGCCGCGCGCCTCCAGGTCGATGCGCTTCTTGCGGTGCTTCAGCGGCAGCTCCAGCCCGTCGCAGACCAAGGGCTCACCGGGCAGCAGCGCATCGCCCGGCGCGCCGAAGGCGGTGCGGAAGGCGTGGATCAACCGGATGCGCGTCGCGTTGCGCCAGACCAGGACCGGGCTGCGGGCCATCAGGTCGCTTTCCACCCGCTCGGCCCAGACCACGCGATCATCCTTGCGGGCGGCCTCGCGGATCATCCCCTCGAACGCGTCGAAGCCCAGCTGGTCGTCGGCCAGCGCATGGGCCAGGTCCAGGATCGGGCTGTCGTCGGCCTGCCGGTGGATGCGGCTCAGCATCAGGCGCTGCGGGGCGGCCAGCTTGTCGAAGACCATCTCTCCGGACAGGCCCACCGGGGCCAGCTGCGCGGGATCCCCGAACAGCACCAGCACGGGAAAGATCTCGCGCAGATCCTCGAACTGCTTTTCGTCCAGCATCGAGGCCTCGTCGACCAGCCCCACGTCCAGCCCTTCCTCGCGCCGCGCCCAGCCCTTGATGAAATCCGACCCGCGCAGCCCCGCCGTGGCCAGCGCGCCGGGGATCGAGGCATGGATGTCGTAGAAGGCCTTGGCCTTGTCCAGCGCGGCATCGGGCAGCGCGTCGGTCACCGGGCGCTCGCCCGTGCCGGTCAGCCATTCGGCGATCTTCTCGTATTCCGGATCATAGAGCGGCGTGTACAGGATCCGGTGGATCGTCGTCGCGGGCACGCCGCGCATGCGCAGCACGAAGGCCGCCTTGTTCGTCGGCGCCAGGATCGCGACGCTGCGCCGGTCCTTGCGGCGGCGCCCCTCGTAATCGGGGCTGATCAGCTCGACCCCGGCGGCCAGCAGCGCCTTGGTGATCTGCGACAGCATCAGCGTCTTGCCGGAACCGGCCTTGCCGATCACCGCCATCACCCGACCTTTGCCCGACTGGGGCGGATGCAGTTCTTCTGCGATGATGTCGATGCCGGCCGCGCCGAAGGTCTCGGTCAGCGCGTCCCATGCATCGGCCTGATCGGGCGAAAGGGTCGGGGCGGGGGCGAGGCTTGTCATGATCGTCCCTTAGCCTGCCTTGCGCGCCAAGGCAAAGCGCCGTGCAACTTTTCCCGCCCGCCCTGCGTGTGTCCCGATGTCCGCGCGCGGCGGGCCGCTCTCGAAGGAATGTCGCGATGATCGAACTGTTCTTCGTTGCCTGCCTGCTGACCGACCCCCAGGCCTGCACCGACCACAGCCTGCTCTTCGAAGAGCAGAACGGCCTGTTCACCTGCATGCTGCAGGGCCAGAACGAACTGGCCCGGTGGAGCCAGACCCACCCGACCGTGCAGGTCCGCGAGTGGAAATGCCGCTATGCTGATCAGGACGAGCGCAAGGCCTGACCTGCCGCAACGCCCTGCCAGGACAACGCAATCTGCCCGGCCCGTGGGCATCCGGCCCGCGGCGGCCCCTGCGGGCCGCAAAAGGATTCGGTCAGCCTCGCGGGATATGAGAGGGTGACGGACGGGGAGGGCAAACGGATGGTGTTGCCCATGATCGAACTGCTCTTCGTCGTCTGCCTGTCCAGCGAACCCGCCAGCTGCCGCGACCGCAGCATGATCTTTACCGAAGACATCGGCCTGATGGGCTGCATGATGGGCGCCCAGAGCCAGTTGGCCAAATGGGTCGAGACCCGCCCCCAGGAACGCATCGTCAGCTGGCGCTGCAAGGCCGCAGGGGCGTCCGAACGGTCGGCCTGACCGGCGCGCCCGGTCCCCGAGGGGCCGGGCGCGGGTCGCAAGTTGGGTTTCAGCGGCGCCCGGCGTCCAGCGCATCCTCGAAGGTGCGCAGGCCCGCGACGGGCGACTGGACCAGAACGGACATGTTGCCCGGCTTGTGCTGGTTCTTGTACATCTTCATATGCGCCGCCGGAATGTCGGCCCAGGGGAAGACCTCGGACATGCAGGGATCCAGGCGACGCTCCAGCATCAGCTGGTTGGCGGCGCTGGCCTGCTTGAGATGGGCGAAGTGGCTGCCCTGCACGCGCTTCTGGTGCATCCACAGGTATCGCACGTCGAAGGTGCAGTTGAACCCGGTGGTGCCGGCGCAGATGACGATCATGCCGCCTTTCTTGCAGACCAGGGTCGAGACGGGGAAGGTCGCCTCGCCGGGATGCTCGAAGACGATGTCGACATTGTTGCCCTTGCCGGTGATCGCCCAGATGGCGGCGCCGAACTTGCGCGCCTCGGTGAACCACTCCTTGTATTCGGGGGTGTTCACGGTGGGCAGCTGGCCCCAGCAGCGGAATTCCTTGCGGTTGATGACGCCTTTCGCGCCCAGGCCCATGACGAAGTCGCGCTTGTCCTCCTCGCTGATGACGCCGATGGCATTGCCGCCTGCGGCGTTGATCAGCTGGATGGCATAGGACCCCAGGCCCCCCGAGGCGCCCCAGACCAGCACGTTCATGCCGGGCTTCAGCTCGTGCGGCTCGTGCCCGAACAGCATGCGATAGGCGGTGGCCAGGGTCAGGGTGTAGCAGGCCGATTCCTCCCAGGTCAGGTGGGTGGGGCGGGGCATCAACTGCTGGGCCTGCACGCGGGTGAACTGGGCGAAACTGCCATCCGGCGTCTCGTAGCCCCAGATCCGCTGCGTGGGCGAGAACATCGGGTCGCCGCCGTTGCAATGCTCGTCGTCGCCGTCATCCTGGTTGCAGTGGATCACGACCTCGTCGCCGACCTTCCAGCGCTTGACCTTGTCGCCCACCGCCCACACGATACCCGAGGCGTCCGAGCCCGCGATGTGATAGGGCTGCTTGTGCACGTCGAACATGCTGATCGGCTGGCCCAGGCCCGCCCAGATCCCGTTGTAGTTCACGCCCGCCGCCATCACCAAGACCAGCACCTCGTTGCTGTCGATGGCGGGGGTGTCGACGACCTCCAGCTGCATGGCCTGATCGGGCTCGCCCTGACGCTCGCGGCGGATCGTCCAGGCGTGCATCTGCGCGGGAACATGGCCCAGGGGGGGCATCTCGCCGATGTCGTAGAGGTCTTTGACGGGGGCGTCATAGGGTGCGATCGGGGTCGGGGCGTCGAGGGCCATCTGCGTCTCCTGTCCAGTGCTGCGGTGCGGAATCACCGCGCCAATTTGCCCGGTTCTACGGATCGTCGCGCAAGAATGCAATACTTCAGGGCGAAACAAAGAAACAATATTTCAACGAGGGACGCCGCATTGCCGCGCTGCGGCGAATTGACGACGCATCTATGTGTCTGTATCCCTGTGTCTCAGGACATATTCTTGCGAGGGACCGTGATGGCCGACAAGGACAAGCCCTGGCTGTTCCGCACCTATGCGGGCCATTCCACGGCGGCGAAATCGAATGCGCTGTATCGCACCAACCTGTCCAAGGGGCAGACCGGCCTGTCGGTGGCCTTCGACCTGCCGACCCAGACCGGCTATGACAGCGACCACATCCTGGCGCGGGGCGAGGTGGGCAAGGTCGGCGTCCCGATCAGCCATCTGGGCGACATGCGCACGCTGTTCCGCGATATCCCGCTGGACCAGATGAACACCTCGATGACGATCAACGCGACCGCGCCGTGGCTGTTGTCGCTGTATATCGCCGTGGCCGAGGAACAGGGGGCCGATGTCGGCCAGCTGCAGGGCACGGTGCAGAACGACCTGATCAAGGAATACCTGTCGCGCGGCACCTATATCTGCCCACCCAAGCCATCGTTGGCGATGATCACCGACGTCGCCGCCTACACGCGCGAGCATCTGCCGCGCTGGAACCCGATGAATGTCTGCAGCTATCACCTGCAGGAGGCCGGGGCCACGCCCGAGCAGGAACTGTCCTATGCGCTGGCCACCGCCATCGCCGTGCTGGACGACCTGAAGGGCAAGGTGCCCGCCGACAGCTTCCCCGAGATGGTCGGGCGTATCAGCTTCTTCGTGAATGCCGGCATCCGCTTCGTGACCGAGCTGTGCAAGATGCGCGCCTTCACCGAGCTGTGGGACGAGATCACCCGCGACCGCTATGGCATCACCGACGAGAAGTACCGCCGGTTCCGCTATGGCGTGCAGGTCAACAGCCTGGGCCTGACCGAGCAGCAGCCCGAGAACAACGTCTATCGCATCCTGCTGGAGATGCTGGCGGTGACGCTGTCCAAAAGCGCCCGCGCCCGCGCCGTGCAATTGCCCGCCTGGAACGAGGCGCTTGGCCTGCCGCGCCCCTGGGACCAGCAATGGTCGCTGCGCATGCAGCAGATCCTGGCCTACGAGACCGACCTGCTGGAATATGGCGACCTGTTCGACGGCAACCCGGTGATCGCGGCCAAGGTCGAGGATCTGAAGCAGGGCGCCCGGAACGAGCTGGCGCTGCTGGACCAGATGGGCGGGGCGATCGCCGCGATCGACCACATGAAGGCGCGGCTCGTCGAATCGAATGCCGCGCGGCTTGGCCGGATCGAGACGAACGAGACGGTCGTCGTCGGCGTGAACCGCTGGCAGCAGGCCGAACCCTCGCCCCTGACCGCAGGCGACGGCGGGATCATGACCGTCGATCCGGCGGTCGAGCAGGACCAGATCGGCCGCCTGCAGGCCTGGCGCGCGGACCGGGACGCCGAGGCCGTGCGCCGCGCGCTGGAGGACCTGCGCGAGGCGGCGCGGACCGGGGGCAATGTCATGCCCGCCTCGATCGCGGCGGCGCGGGCCGGGGTCACGACCGGCGAATGGGCGGGCGTCATGCGCGAGGTCCACGGCGAATATCGCGGCCCGACGGGCGTGTCCTCCAGCCCGTCGAACCGGACCGAGGGGCTGGAACAGATCCGCGAGGCCGTCGATGCGGTCAGCGTCCGCCTAGGGCGGCGGCTGAAGTTCTTGGTGGGCAAGCCGGGACTGGACGGCCATTCCAACGGGGCCGAGCAGATCGCCTTCCGCGCCCGCGACTGCGGCATGGACATCACCTACGAGGGCATCCGCCTGACCCCCGAGGACATCGTGCGCCGCGCCCGCGAGGAAGAGGCCCATGTCCTGGGCCTGTCGATCCTGTCGGGCAGCCACATGCCGCTGATTGCGGATCTGATGGCGCGCATGCGGGCCGAGGGGCTGGCCCATGTGCCGGTGATCGTCGGCGGCATCATCCCCGACGACGATGCCCGTCGCCTGACCGAGATGGGCGTCGCGCGTGTCTACACGCCCAAGGATTTCCAGCTGAACACCATCATGCTGGACATCGTGCAGCTGGTCGAACCGGGGGCAGAGGCCGCCTGAGAACGGGCGGATCCATGCCTGATGTACCGGGGCGGGGGTTGCGGGGTGAACCCGGCTGCCCTTAAGCCGTTTGGGCGACGCGCAAACCAAGGCAGCCCCTATGACCCATCCCTCCCGCCGCGCCAGTGCGATCGACCCGCTGCGCCTGTTCCTGGCGCTCAGCGTCGTGGCCCTGCACAGCGGCTTTCCCGAGGCCGTGCCCGCGCTGGTCAAGCAGGGGCTGTTCAACGGGCTCTATCGGCTGGCGGTGCCGGTCTTCGCGGTCATCTCGGGCTATTATTTCTGGCCCGCGCTGCAGGGGGGCGGGCCGGGGCCTATCTGCGGCGAATCGCAGCGCTGTACCTGCTGTGGATGGCGATCTATCTGCCGATCTATGGGCCGGACCTGACCGGGGCGGGCCATGCGGCGCGGACGCTGGTCTTCGGCTATTTCCACCTGTGGTTCCTGCCGGGACTGCTGGTCTCGGCCCTGCTGGTCTGGCTGCTGCGGCGCTCCGGGCGGATCGGCGGGGCGGCGGCGCTGTTGGCGGCGACGGGGCTTGGGATGCAGGTCCTGGTCCTGTCGGGGCAGGCGCAGATCTCTCTGGACAGCTATCGCAACGGGCTGTTCACCATCTTTCCCTTCTTCGCGGCGGGCGTGCTGCTGGCGCAGGGACGGGGGCGCTGGCTGGAGCGCCGGGCCCTGCCGCTGGCGGGGCTTTCGCTGCTGGCCGTGCTGGGGGAAAGCCTGATCTGGTACCGGATCGCCGGAGGGGGCTGGGGCGTGGACATGATGGCCTCGCTGCTGCTGGCGGCGCCCGCGCTGTTCCTGGCGGCCAAGGCGCTTCCGGGGCCGGGGGACGGCAAGCGGATCGCCAGCATGGCGGCCTTCGTCTATTTCAGCCACGTGATGATGATGATCGTCGCCAGCCGCTTCGGGCTGGAGGGCGACGTGAAGGCGCTTGCGGTGATGGCCCTGTGCCTGGGGCTGGCCGCCTGGCTGGGCATCGGCACGCGCCGGCCGGTCCTGGCCTTCTTCACCTGACCCCCGAATGCTAAACGCCGCCCCCGAAGGGGCGGCGTTCGCAGGGTCGGGCGGCAGGCGTGGGATCAGAAGCCCAGGCCGGCGTATTTCGACTTGAACTTGGACACGCGGCCGCCGGCATCCATCAGGCGGCCCGAGCCGCCGGTCCAGGCCGGGTGCGAGGTCGGATCGATGTCCAGCGACATGGAATCGCCCTCGGCGCCCCAGGTGGACCGCGTGGAATAGGTCGTTCCGTCCGTCATCTTGATCGAGATCATGTGATAATCGGGGTGAATTTCTTTTTTCATGGCGTGACCTCTGCTCAGGCTTTCGCGTCCGACAGCGGACGATAGTTGGTCTTCTCGACGATGCGGGCGGATTTGCCGCGACGGTCGCGCAGGTAGTACAGCTTGGCGCGACGGACCTTGCCACGGCGCACGACCTCGATCGCGGCGATGTTGGTCGCGTATAGCGGGAACACGCGTTCCACGCCCTCGCCGAAGCTGATCTTGCGCACCGTGAAGCTGGCCGCGATGCCGCTGCCGCCCTTGCGCGAGATGCAGACGCCCTCGTAGTTCTGGACGCGGGTGCGGGTGCCCTCGGTCACCTTGTAGCCGACGCGGATCGTGTCGCCGGCCCGGAAATCGGGGATGGTCTTGCCGAGCTCTGCGATCTGCTCGGCTTCGAGTTGTGCGATCAGGTTCATCGCTTGGGTTCCTTCTCATGCTCGCGGTGTATCCGCGATTGGTCTGATGCGCCCGAGCGCTGTCGGTCCTTAGCCGGGTCCACATGCGTGTCCGCATATGCCCGCCACAGATCGGGGCGGCGTTGCTTTGTCAGCCCTTCGGCCTCACCGGACCGCCATTTCGCGATGGCTGCGTGATTGCCCGACAACAGCACGGGCGGGATCTCGCGGCCATCCCAGAGGGCGGGCTTGGTGAACTGCGGCGCTTCCAGAAGACCCCGGTTGCCGATGGAAAAGGATTCCTCGGCCAGGGAATCATGATTGCCCAGCACGCGCGGTATAAGCCGGACCGTCGCGTCGATCAAGACCTGAGCGGCGATCTCTCCTCCGGTCAGGACATAATCGCCGATGCTGACCTCCTCGACCTGATGGGCGTCCAGCACGCGCTGGTCGATCCCCTCGAAGCGGCCGCAGATCAGCGTGACGCCGGGGCCTGCCGCCAGCTCGCGGGCGCGTGCCTGCGTCAGGGGCCTGCCGCGCGGCGACATGTAGATGACGGGCAGGGGCTGGCCGCGCCCGGCCTCGCGCAGGGCCGCGTCCATCACGTCGGCCCGGATCACCATGCCCGCGCCGCCGCCCGCGGGCGTGTCGTCGACATTGCGGTGCCGGCCCATGCCGAAATCGCGCAGGGCGATGGTCTGCAGGTTCCACAGGCCCTGCGCCAGCGCCTTGCCGGTCAGCGACAGGCCCAGGATGCCGGGGAAGGCCTCGGGGAACAGCGTGATGATCCGCGCGGTCCAAGTGCCCAGGACCTGCGGCTCGGCCATCAGCTCGCGCGGCTTCAGGCAGGGGCGGATGGACAGGCGGCCATGGGACTTCGGCCCTGCCGCGGGGGATTGGGGCCCGTCCGGGGGGGCCGGATCGGTCATTCTTCGCGCGGCTCGAGCGGGTCGGCCTCGCCCGAACCGGGCGGATCCGCCACGATGCGGCGCGCGGCCAGATCGACGGTCGGCACGACGGCGCGGGTGAAGGGCAGCATCAGGATCTGGGCGCCGCCCACGATCTCGATGATGTCGCCGGCGCCGTGATCATAGAGCGCCCGCACCCGGCCTAGGGGCTTGCCGCCGGTATCGACGACATCCAGCCCGATCAGGTCGGCGTGGTAGAATTCATCGTCGGGCAGCGAGGGCAGGGCCGCGCGCGGTGCCCAGAGGGTCACGCCGCGCAGCGCGTCGGCATCCTCCTTGGTGGCGACGCCCTTGATCCGGGCGCCCAAGGCGCCCGAGACCTCGCGGGTCAGCGAGATCTCGAACTGGCGGCTGCCGTCTTCCGAGGTCAGCGGCGTGTAGGTCGCAATATCGGCCGGGTCCGAGCAGAAGCTTTTCAGCCGCACCTCGCCATGAACCCCGAAGGCTCCGGCGATTGCGCCGACGCAGATGCGGTCGTCCGTCATGTCACACCTTTGCGAAAGGGTCCGGCGGGGGGCGACCCCCCGCCAGCGGGGATCACTCGGCTTCGGCGGGCGCTGCGGCCTTGGCGGCGCGCTCGTCGGCGCGGGCCTTGGCTTTCTTGCCGGGCTCGGCCTTCTTCATATTCTTGCGCTCGGCCTTTTCCTTGACGCCGGCGGCTTCCAGGAAGCGGGCGACGCGGTCGGTCGGCTGTGCGCCCTGGCCCAGCCAGTACTGGACGCGCTCGAGGTCCATCTTGACGCGCTCTTCGCTGTCCTTCGCCAGCAGCGGGTTGTAGGTGCCCAGCTTCTCGATGAAGCGGCCGTCGCGCGGCATGCGCGAATCGGAGGCCACGATGGCATAGTGCGGGCGTTTCTTGCTGCCACCACGGGCAAGGCGGATCTTCATGGACATGGGGTCGTCTCCTTGGTTTTCTGGGGTCCGGTCAGGACTGGTATTGCTCGTGATGCCGGATGACTTCGGCGATCACGAAGGTCAGGAACTTGCGCGCGAAGGCCGGATCGAGATCGGCCTCGCGCGCGAGGCGTTCCAGCCGCTCGATCTGCTGCGCTTCGCGCGAGGGATCGGACGGCGGAAGGTCGTGCCGGGCCTTGAGGCGGCCGACGGACTGGGTGTGGCGGAAGCGTTCGGCCAGTGTGTAGACCAGGATGGCATCCAGGCGGTCGATGCTGGCGCGGTGTTCGGCCAGAAGCTGGGCGGCGCGGGTCGCGGCGTCGGTCATGCGCCCGCCCCCGCATCCGGAGCGGGGTGGCGGTAGACCAGGCAGGGCTTGTCCCATTGCGGCTGCGGGGCCAACCGGTCGCGGGTGGCGCCGATCCGTTCCGCCAGCGCGATCGAGCGGGCATTGTCCGGGTCGATATAGCTGACGGCGGTGGTCCAGCCGAGCGTGGTGAAGGCGTGCCGGCGCGCGGCGCGGGCGGCCTCGGCCACCAGGCCCCGGCCCTCGGCGGCCGAGGACCAGACGGTCCAGCCCAGTTCGCGCTCGGGCCAGCCCTCGGGGAACCACGGGCCGGTCAGGCCCAGGGGCGTGTCGTCGCCCTTGTGGGTGAAGACGAACATGCCGAAGCCGCGCATGGCCCAATGGCCGATGATATGCCCGAAGGCGCGCCAGCTGGTGCCCTGCACCTGCGCCGGGCCGCCGCCGATGAAGCGGGCGCGGTCGGAATGGTGAAAGCTGCGCCAATGCGGCCAGTCGCTGCCCTGCGGCGCGCGCAGGGTCAGGCGGTCGGTGGTCAGGATCGGGGTGGGATCGAGGCGGATCATCGGGATCCCTTTGTGGCTTGTGCCGGAGCGGGGGCTGTCTGCCCCCGCACCCCCGAGGATATTTTCCCCAAGATGAAAGGACAGGACTGCCGTGCGGGCAGGAGGGAGGAGGTCGGGCGGGTCATTTCTTGCCGAAGAGGCCGCCGAGCCCGCCGGGCAGGCCCGCGCGACCGAGCTGGCCGCCCAGACCCTTGGGGTCCGAGAGCATCTTCTGCGCCTCGGCCATCTTGGCGGGGTCGAGATTGTCCATGTCGGGCAATCCGCCGCCCTTGCCGGTCATCGCGCGCATGGCCTGCTTCATCATGCCGCCCTTGCCCATCTTGCCCAGCTTCTTCATCGTGTCGGCCATCTGCTTCTGCATCTTCAGCAGCTTGTTGAGATCCGAGACCTCCATACCGGCGCCCGCGGCGATGCGCTTCTTGCGGCTGGCCTGCAGCAGATCG
Source organism: Paracoccus liaowanqingii (assembly GCF_004683865.2). Taxonomy (NCBI): domain Bacteria; kingdom Pseudomonadati; phylum Pseudomonadota; class Alphaproteobacteria; order Rhodobacterales; family Paracoccaceae; genus Paracoccus; species Paracoccus liaowanqingii. Next base: position 695,288 of record NZ_CP038439.1, read on the forward strand.
GGATTGGCGCGCTCGCGCTTGGTCATCGAGTTGATCAGCGCGATCTGGTGGCGGACGACCTTGTCGTCATAGCCCGCGGATTCGGCCTGCTTGGCCATCTTGGCCATGCCGGGCATCATGCCCATCACGGACTGCATTCCGCCCATCTTCTGCATCTGCTCCAGCTGGCCCCGCAGGTCGTTCATGTTGAACAGGCCCTTCTGGAAGCGCTTCATCATGCGTTCGGCCTGTTCGACCTCCAGCACCTGCTGCGCCTTCTCGACCAAGGCCACGATGTCGCCCATGCCGAGGATGCGGCCCGCGACGCGTTCGGCATCGAAGGTTTCCAGCGCGTCCATCTTTTCGCCCAGGCCCACGAAGCGGATGGGCTTGCCGGTGATCGCGCGCATCGAGAGCGCCGCGCCGCCGCGCCCGTCGCCGTCCATCCGCGTCAGCACGACGCCCGAAATGCCGACCTTGCCGTCGAATTCGGTGGCGACGTTGACGGCGTCCTGGCCGGTCAGGCCGTCGACGACCAGCAGCGTCTCGCGCGGGGCGGCGATGTCGCGGACCTGCTGGACCTGCGCCATCAGCGCCTCGTCGATATGCAGCCGGCCTGCCGTGTCCAGCAGCACGACATCATAGCCGCCAAGGGAGGCCTGGGTCTTGGCGCGCTGCGCGATCTGGGGGGCGGTCTGGCCCATGACGATGGGCAGCGTGTCGACGCCGATCTGCTGGCCGAGGATGGCCAGCTGCTCCATCGCCGCCGGGCGGTTGGTGTCCAGAGACGCCATCAGCACGCGTTTCTTCTCGCGGTCCTTCAGGCGCAGGGCCAGTTTCGCGGTGGTGGTGGTCTTGCCCGAGCCCTGCAGGCCGACCATCAGGATGGCCGAGGGCGGGTTGTCGATGCGCAGCGCCTCGGGGGCGTCGTCGCCCTGCAGAACGCGGATCAGTTCGTCATGGACGATCTTGACGACCTGCTGGCCGGGGCTGACGGATTTGGTGACCGAAGCGCCGGTGGCCTTGGCGGTGACCGCCTTGACGAAGTTGCGCGCCACCGGCAGCGAGACGTCGGCCTCCAGCAGGGCCACGCGGACCTCGCGCATGGCGGCGGTGACGTCATCCTCGGACAGGGCGCCCTGCTTGGTCAGCCGGTCGAAGACGCCGCCCAAACGGTCGGAAAGGTTCTCGAACATGGCCGGGCCTCCTGCTGGCGCCAAAACGGTGATGCCCCCGTGGGCGCAACGCGCTGACGGGGGGCGATCCCCGTGTCGGACGGGGACCGGAAGGCGATGCTTCCGGGAATTGGGCAGGGATATACGCGGATCGAGGGGCCGAGTCAACGCGGGTTGCGCCCCGACCGGACGACCCATGGGGCCGTCCGGTTTGGGCGCAGGGATCAGGCCGCGATCTGGTCCAGCACGGCCTGGGCGCGGGCCATGCCGGCCTCGCGGTCGAAGGCCAGGCCGTCGGCGGGCACGAAGGTCACGTCGGTGATCCCCATGAAGCCCAGCATGTGGCGCAGATAGCCCGAGGCATAGTCCAGATCCGACCCCATGGGCGTGCCGGCGGCGGTATAGGCGATGATGGCGCGCTTGCCGGTCAGCAGGCCCTCGGGGCCGTCCGCGGTGTAGCGGAAGGTGACGCCGGCGCGGGCGATCTGGTCCAGCCAGTTCTTCAGCTGCGCGGGGATGGCGAAGTTGTAGACCGGGAGGCCGATGACGATCACGTCGGCGGCCTGCACCTCGGCCAGCAGCGCGTCCGAGGTGGCGATGCGGTCCTGCTGCTCGGGCGTCGGGCTGTCTGTGCCGACGCGCACGGCCTGGAACCAGGTGGTGTCGATGGCGGGCACGCCCTCGTTCAGGTCGCGATAGGTGACGGTGGGCGTGCCTTGGGCCGTCAGCTTGGCCATGATGTCGGCGGTCAGCTGGCGCGAGACCGAGGCGTCGGCGGTGATGGCGCTGTCGAGGTGGAGGATATGCATGGCGTGTTCCGATCGCATGAATTCTGGGCTGACCTGTATTTATGTCTATGCACCTGCGAACGAAAGGGTGATAACCGCGCAGACTTTGTGCGGGGATGCACATGCATATCGACTCCTGGGATGATATCCGCGTGGCACTGGCCGTGGCCCGGACCGGAACGGTCAGCGGGGCCGCGACCGAGCTGGGCGTCCATCATGCCACCGTCATCCGGCGCATCGACGCGCTGGAGACCGCGCTGCGCGCCCGGCTGTTTCAGCGCCACACGCGCGGCTATGCGCTGACCGAGGCGGGGCAGACCCTTCTGGCGGCGGCCGGGGCGGCGGACGAGCGGTTTTCCCAGATGGCCGCGCAGATCGCCGGGGCGGGCGAGCGGATCGAGGGCGATCTGGTCGTGACCTCGCTGCCCGAGCTGACCGATCTGGTGATGCCGCGCCTGATCGCGCTGATGACCCGACACCCCGCTTTGCGGCTGACCTATGCCACCGATGCGCGGCTCTTCCGGCTGGATGCGGGCGAGGCGCATGTCGCGATCCGGGGCGGTCCCAAGCCGACCGAGGCCGATTACGTCGTCAGCGCCATGACCCGCAGCGCGCAGAAGCTGTATGCCTCGGCGGCCTATCTGGAGCGTTACGGGCCGGTGACCGATCCGCGCGACCACCGCTTCGCGCTGCCCGGGTCGGATGCGCGGGGGGCGCCGCTGATGCGCTGGCTGCAGGACCGCATCGGTCCCGACAACATCCTGCTGGTCGCCAACGAGACCGACGCCCGCGAGGCGGTGATCCGCGCGGGCCTGGCCATCGGCGCGCTGCCCGAAGGCCGGGCGCAGGGGCTGGTTCCGGCGCTGAGCCTGCCCGATTGGGACGCGCAGCTGTGGCTGGTCACGCATGTCGACCTGCACCGCACCCCCAAGGTGCAGGCGGTGCTGGCGGCCCTGCGCGGCGGCCAGCCGGGGGCCTGATCGCGGCGGCTTTCCTTCCGGGGGCGCTGTCGCTAGGTTTTCGGCAGACGGCAGGACAAGAGGCGGGCCCGTGGCGCATATCATCGTGGTCGGAAACGAGAAGGGCGGCTCGGGCAAGTCCACCACCTCGATGCATGTGGCCACCGCCCTGGCCCGGATGGGCCACCGGGTGGGGGGCTTGGATCTGGACGTGCGCCAGCGCAGCTTCGGGCGCTATGTCGAGAACCGGGCCGCCTTCCGGGCGCAGGCCGGGATCGATTTGCCGATGCCCCTGATGACGATGCCCGCGGAGGGCCCCGATCCGCTGACCCCGGCGCTGCAGCAGCTGGAACGGGACTGCGACTTCATCCTGCTGGACTGTCCCGGGTCGCATACGCGGCTGAGCCAGATGGCCCATGCCGTCGCCGACACGCTGATCACGCCCCTGAACGACAGCTTCGTCGATTTCGACCTGCTGGCCCGCATGTCCCCCGAGGGCGAGGTGCTGGGCCCCTCGATCTATGCCGAGATGGTCTGGGGCGCCCGGCAGATGCGCGCGCAGGCGGGCGGCGGGGCCATCGACTGGCTGGTGCTGCGCAACCGGCTTGGCACGCAGCAGATGCACAACAAGCGCAAGGTCGGCGGGGCACTGACCGAGCTGTCGCGCCGCATTGGGTTCCGCGTGGCCCCGGGCTTTTCGGAACGGGTGATCTTCCGCGAGCTGTTCCCGCGCGGGCTGACGCTGCTGGACCTGAAGGATGTCGGGACCGAGGCGATGAGCATGTCCCATATCGCCGCCCGGCAGGAGCTGCGCGACCTGATCACCGAGCTGCACCTGCCCGGGGTCGCCGTCAGCTTCTGAAGGGGGGTTGGCCGGTCCCGGGCCTGCGGCACGGGACCGGCCGGGGGCGTCATTCGCCGAACTTGCGGAACATCCCCTCCTGGCGGCAGACCGAGACCGCCTCGGCCTTGTCCATGGCCTCGGGATAGGTCACGGGCTCGTCCCACAGGACAAGCCATGGCGCGTAGAGCTGGCAGGTCACGGGACCGTCCGGCGTCTCGACCTCGACGGGTGGGGTTTCGTATCTCTGGGTACAGGCGGTCAGGGACCCAAGCGCGACAGTTAAAACGGCAACCTTGTAAAACATGGAGCAACCTTCGCTTCCGAGTGATCGGGGAGACGATGGCCCGCCCGGCAGCGGCAGAGTGCGGACTGCAAAACGGCCATCGGCGGCAAAGCTAGAAAGCTTTGCCGCCGATGGCCATAAGTGCTTGTTTCTGAACAGTTTAGGCCAGCATGCCGATCGGATTTTCCAGATGGCTGACGATGGCCTCCAGCAGCTGCGCGCCCAGGGCGCCGTCGATGACGCGGTGGTCGACCGACAGGGTCATGGACATGACGTTGCGGACCACGACCTCGCCGCCCTCGACCACCGGCGTGGGGATCCCCGCGCCCACGGCCAGGATGGCGCCATGCGGCGGGTTGATGACGGCATCGAAGTTCTCGATCCCGAACATGCCCAGGTTGCTGATCGCGAAGCTGCCGCCCTGGTATTCATGCGGCGCCAGCTTCTTGGTCTTGGCGCGGCCCGCCAGATCCTTCATCTGCGCCGACAGCGCGGACAGGGACTTCTGGTGGGCGTCCTTCAGGACGGGCGTGAACAGCCCGCCCTCGATGGCCACGGCCACCGCCACGTCCGAGGGCTTCAGCTTGAGGATGCGATCCCCGGCCCAGACCGCATTGGCATCGGGCACCTGCTGAAGCGCCAGCGCGCAAGCCTTGATGATGAAGTCGTTGACCGACAGCTTGACGCCGCGCGCCTCCAGCTGCTTGTTCAGCGTCCCGCGGAACGCCATCAGCGCGTCCAGCTTGGCCGAGCGGCGCAGGTAGAAATGCGGGATGGTCTGCTTGGCCTCGGACAGGCGGGCCGCGATGGTGCGGCGCATGCCGTCCAGCTGGACCTCCTCGGTCTCGCGGTCGGCATACATCTTAAGCACGGTCTCGGTCGACAGGCCCTTGGGGGCCGCTGCGGCGGCCGGGGCAGGGGCGGCGGGGGCCGCTGCCGCTGCGGGAGCGTCGGCCTTGGCCTCGGCAGGCTTGGCGCCGGGCTTGGCGGCCTCGACATCCGCCTTGACGATGCGGCCATGCGGGCCGCTGCCGGTGATGGCCGACAGGTCCAGCCCCTTGTCCGCCGCGATGCGCCGCGCCAGGGGCGAGGCGAAGATGCGCTGGCCGTCCTTCGACGGGGCAGGGGCCGCGGCCTTGCCGCCCACATCCTTGCCGCCCGCGTCCTTGACCGAGCCTTCGCCCGCCACGGGTGCGCCGATCGGGCCGCCATAGCCCTTTTCGGCCGGGCCGGGTTCCGCGCCCGTATCGGTGGGCTTGGCGTCAGGCTTGGCCGCCGGCGCTTCGGCCGCCGACGCATCCTCGCCATCCTCCAGCAGGACGGCGATGGGGGTGTTGACCTTGACCCCGGACTGGCCCTCGGCGATCAGGATCTTGCCCATCACGCCCTCGTCCACGGCCTCGAACTCCATCGTGGCCTTGTCGGTCTCGATCTCGGCCAGGATGTCGCCCGACTTGACCGCATCGCCTTCCTTGACCAGCCACTTGGCCAGCGTGCCTTCCTCCATCGTGGGGGAGAGGGCGGGCATCAGGATTTCCGTAGGCATCGCACAGCTCCCTTACTTGTAGGTGACTTTTTTCACGGCTTCGGCGATCTCGGCGGGCGTGATCAGCGCGTGCTTTTCCAGGTTGGCGGCATAGGGCATCGGCACATCCTTGCCGGTGCAGCAGATGACCGGCGCGTCCAGATAGTCGAACGCGTTCTCCATCAGATAGGCCGAGATGTGGTTGCCGATGGCGCCCACGGGGAAGCCCTCCTCGACGGTCACGCAGCGGTTGGTCCGCTTGACCGAGGTCAGGATGGCGTCATAGTCCAGCGGCCGCAGGGTGCGCAGGTCGATCACCTCGGCCTCGATCCCGTCCTCGGCCAGCAGCTTGGCGGCCTCCAGCGAATGGGCCACGCCGATGCCGAAGCTGACCAGCGTCACGTCATCGCCCGACCGCACGGTATTGGCCTTGCCGAAGGGGATGGTGAAGTCCGGCAGGTCCGGAACCTCGAAGCTGCGCCCGTAGAGGATCTCGTTTTCCAGGAAGATCACCGGGTTGTTGTCGCGGATCGCCTGCTTCATCAGGCCCTTCGCGTCGGCCGCCGAATAGGGCATCACGACCTTGAGGCCGGGAATGGCCGAGTACCATGCGGCATAGTCCTGGCTGTGCTGCGCGCCCACGCGGGCGGCGGCGCCGTTCGGGCCGCGGAAGACGATCGGGCAGCCCATCTGGCCCCCCGACATGTAGAGCGTCTTGGCCGCCGAGTTGATGATGTGGTCGATGCCCTGCATGGCGAAGTTGAAGGTCATGAACTCGACGATCGGGCGCAGGCCGGCCAGCGCGGCGCCGGTGCCGATGCCGGCAAAGCCCATCTCGCTGATCGGCGTGTCGACCACGCGGCGGGGGCCGAACTTGGCCAGCAGGCCTTGGCTGATCTTGTAGGCGCCCTCGTACTCGCCGACCTCCTCGCCCATCAGGAACACGGTCTCGTCGCGCTCCATCTCTTCGGACATGGCCTCGCGCAGGGCTTCCCGCACGGTCATGGTCTTCATCTTGGTGCCCTCGGGCCAGTCCGGGCTGCGCGGCGCGGGCTGAGGGGTCTTCACCTCCTCGATGGCCGATTTGCCGGGCTGGGCGCCCTCGTCCTTCTTCGGCGCCTCGGTCTCGGGCGCCTTGGCGTCGGCGGGCTTCGCCTCGGCCTTGGGGGCGGGGGCCGCGTCGGCGCTTTCGCCCTCCTCGACCAGCACGCAGATCGGAGAGTTCACGGCGATGCCTTGGGTGCCCTCGGCCACCAGGATCTTGCCCATGATTCCCTCATCGACGGCCTCGAACTCCATCGTGGCCTTGTCGGTCTCGATCTCGGCCAGGATGTCGCCGGACTTGACCGTGTCGCCTTCCTTCTTCAGCCATTTGGCCAAGGTGCCCTCCTCCATCGTGGGGGACAGGGCGGGCATCAGGATTTCAATTGCCATGTGTCGGGGCCCCCTCAGGCGTGCTCTTCGGCGCTGCCCTGCGGCAGCTCTTCGGCATAGATGTCGGTCCACAGCTCCTCGAGCGCGGGCTCGGGGCTGTCCTTGGCGAATTCGGCCGAGTCGTTGACGATCTCCTTGATCTCCTTGTCCAGAGCCTTGAGTTCCTCGTCGGTCGCGTGGCTTCCGGTCAGCAGCAGGTCGCGGATGTTCTCGATCGGGTCACGCTCGTCGCGCATCTTCTGCACCTCCTCGCGGGTCCGGTACTTGGCCGGGTCCGACATCGAGTGGCCGCGATAGCGATAGGTCATGACTTCCAGGATGTAGGGGCCCTTGCCGGCGCGGCAGTGGGCCACGGCCTTCTCGCCCGCGGCCTTGACGGCCAGAACGTCCATGCCGTCGACCTGCTCGCCGGGGATGCCGAAGGCCTCGCCGCGGTCGAAGAAGGTCTTGGACTTGGTCGAGCGGCTGACCGACATGCCCATGGCATACTGGTTGTTCTCGATCACGAAGATGACGGGCAGGTCCCACAGTTCGGCCATGTTGTAGGTCTCGTAGACCTGGCCCTGGTTCGCGGCGCCGTCCCCGAAATAGGTGAAGGTGACGTTGTCGTTGCCCAGATACTTGTCGGCGAAGGCCAGCCCTGCGCCAAGCGGCACCTGCGCCGCGACGATCCCGTGGCCGCCGTAGAAGTGCTTCTCGCGGCTGAACATGTGCATGCTGCCGCCCTTGCCCTTGGAATAGCCGTCCTGGCGTCCGGTCAGCTCGGCCATGACGCCGCGCGCCTCCATCCCGCAGGCCAGCATGTGGCCGTGGTCGCGATAGCTGGTGATGCGCTTGTCGCCCTCCTTCGCGCAGGCCTCGAGGCCCACGACGACGGCCTCCTGGCCGATGTAGAGGTGGCAGAAGCCGCCGATCAGGCCCATGCCGTACAGCTGTCCGGCCTTCTCCTCGAATCGGCGGATCAGCAGCATGTCGCGGTAGTATTGAAGCAGCTCGTCCTTGGAGACGTTCGACGGCGCCTCCGAGATGGGGCTTGGTTTCTTGGCCATGCGGCACATCCTCCTGGAAGCGTGGTCGGATAGTTCAGCGTTAAACTATCCGTAGCGCATCGCCGCCGGGCGTGCAATCCCGCCGGAATCGGGGCTGCCGCGGCCTAGCGCAGCAGCACCTCGTCGGCGCGCAGAAGGCCCAGGACCTCGCGGGCGCGTTCATCCAGAAGGTCCAGATCCAGATAGTCGTCGGACAGGCGGCGGGTCAGGTTCTGCATCTGCGCCACCTGGTCGCGCAGGGCGTCGCGCTGTGCCGCCAGCTCGGCCGTCTCGGCCTCGATCTGGATGCGGCGCAGGATGCCCGAGGGGCCCTGGACCGCCGCATACGAGAAATACAGTCCCAGAAGGACGGTCAGGACCAGAAAGACGGTGGCGCCGATGGACAGGCGTTGGGGCATGGGCGGTTCCTTGTCACGGCGAAGATCATGCCACAGCGCGGGGGGCGGGAAAATCCCCCCTGTCGGGGGTCAGGCGCGGTCGCGAAACATCCGCTCCAGCGCGCGGGCCTGATCGGCCAGACCCCAGGGCGGGTTGAGGATCCACATCCCCGATCCGATCATCGCATGGCCGGGCCGCGCGGGCGGAAAGGCCACCTCCGAAATCAGCGCCTCGGGAAAATCGGTCACAAGCTGCGCCGTCATGGCGAAATGCCGGTGGTCGGACAGGATCGGATACCACAGCGCGATGACGCCCACGTTCCACTTGCGCGCGATCAGACCGATCTGGCGCGGGATCGCCGCATAGTCGGTCTTGACCTCGTAGCTTGGATCGATCAGCAGCATTCCCCGGCGCGGATCGGGCGGGCAGATGGCCTGCGCCATCTGGAAGCCGTCCTGCTGGTGCAGGGCCGCGAATCCCGCCACGCGGCGCAGCGCCGCGAATTCGGCGGGATGCAGTTCGGCCAGATGGGCGCGGTCGTCATAGCGCAGGAAATGGTCCGCGATCAGCGGCGATCCGGGATAGATCTGCGGCCCCCGGCTGGCGCGGATGGCGGCCAGCGCCCGGATCAGCGGATGATCCTCGGGCAGCCAGCCCTGGGCCAGCGCGCGGTCGATCCCCTGTTCGGCCTCGCCCGTCTTCTGCGCCTCGGGGGCGGTCAGGTCGTAGAGGCCGCGCCCGGCATGGGTTTCCAGATAGGACAGCGGCTTGTCCTTGCGCGTCAGGTACTCCATCGCCGCCGCCAGCAGCGCGTGCTTGTGCAGGTCGGCCAGGTTTCCGGCATGATAGGCATGTTGATAGCTGAGCATGCCGCACCTTTAGCGCGCGGTGGCGGGCGGGGGAAGGGACCTGATCAGTCGGCGCGGCGAAGTTCGGACTTGCCCTTCAGCACCTGATCGCCGTCCTCCTGTTCGATCAGGTAGGCGGGATCGTCCTTGCTGGCCTTGCGGGTGATCTTGCTGCCCTTGATCGTCTTTTCGACATCCTCGGTAAAGACCTCGGTGATCTTGCCCGTGGCCGTGCTGCCCGACCAATCCCATTCGACTTGGGTTCCCTTGCGCAATGTCATGTGCCCTCCGACGGCTCGTGTCGGGGCGAATGCGCGGCGGGGCGGGCTGGTTCCGAAGAGGGGGAGGGTGCGGCGACCTCCAGGGAGGAGGAGGGAGGTCGCCGCTGAACGCTGGCCCAGGGAGGAGGGAGGGCCGCGTTTGGGGTGCGGTCCTGGCCAGGGAGGAGGAGGGCCGGACCGCCGACGCCGGGTTCCAGGGAGGAGGAGGGAACCGGGCGCAACCGTGTGCCGCGAACGAGGCGGCTATGAGAGCGCGGCGACCTCCAGGGAGGAGGAGGGAGGTCGCCGCTGAACGCTGGCCCAGGGAGGAGGGAGGGCCGCGTTTGGGGTGCGGTCCTGGCCAGGGAGGAGGAGGGCCGGACCGCCGACGCCGGGTTCCAGGGAGGAGGAGGGAACCGGGCGCAACCGTGTGCCGCGAACGAGGCGGCTATGAGAGCGCGGCGACCTCCAGGGAGGAGGAGGGAGGTCGCCGCTGAACGCTGGCCCAGGGAGGAGGGAGGGCCGCGTTTGGGGTGCGGTCCTGGCCAGGGAGGAGGAGAGGCCGGACCGCCGACGCCGGGTTCCAGGGAGGAGGGAACCGGGCGCAACCGTGTGCCGCGAACGAGGCGGCTATGAGAGCGCGGCGACCTCCAGGGAGGAGGAGGGAGGTCGCCGCCTTGACGCACGGACCCGGGGAGGAGGTCGGTTCCGGCGCGGTTTGGGGCGGCATCCCTCAGGGAGGAGGAGAAAGGGTTGCCGCCAGATCCGGGCCCTCGGGAGGAGGTAAGGGCCGGGAATGCGAATTCTTAAGAGGCCGAGCCCCAGGCCGCTTCGTGGGCCAGGCGGGTGATCATCGAACGGCTGATGCCCAGATCGTCGAGATCGCGGGTGGTCAGCGCGTTGAGTTCACGCACGGTCTGGCGGTACACGGCGCGGCGGGCGCGGTTTTCCTGCATCCGCTGGATCGCGGTCAGCAGGCGTCCACGCAGGCCGGCTTCGGCGGTGGTGCTGTGTGCTTGGGCGATAACAGCCATGGTGGTATCCTTTCGGTTCATCTCGTCTGCGCCGTTCCCGGATTGGCCCGGCGTTTCGTTGAATTGAAGATGGACCCGCCAAGGCCTTTGCACAACGGATCATTCCGGAATGCTGCCATGCAGCAATTGCATGCCTGAGGCTGACCTATCGCCGGCTTGGGTCCTGATAACTTGTCATAAAATTGAAACGATACAACCGTTAGCGATCACGCCGCAGGCGCGAAAATGCCCTGTTTTGAAGGCGTTTTGAGGGGTTCCGGTCCTGATTGTCGCAGGGGGTGTTGAGACCCGCGGATCTATGCTTCATGCTGCCGGGCACACAAGACACAGGTCGGTCACATGTCCCTCTCCCGCGAAACGGTCCTTACGGCAATCTCGGATATCGGTCTTCCCCAGGGGGGGACGCTGGGTCAGGCGGACCTGATCCGGGCGCTGTCCATCGACGAGGGCACCGTGCGATTCGTCCTCGAGGTCGAGAATGCGGCCACCGCGCAGGCCCTTGCGCCGGTCGAGGCCGAGGCGCGGGCCCGGCTGGAGCGCCTGCCCGGCGTGACGAAGGTGCAGATCGTCATGACCGCCTCGGCCAATGCCGCGCCGCCCAAGGCGGTGTCGGGGCAGGGGGCGGCGCCGTCCCTGAAGATCGGCGGCCATGCCAAGCCGCAGGCCGGACCGCAGGCGATCCCCGGCGTGCGCCATATCGTGGCGATCGGGTCGGGCAAGGGCGGGGTGGGCAAGTCCACCGTCACCTCGAACCTGGCGGTCGCCCTGGCGCGGGCCGGGCGCAAGGTGGGGCTGCTGGACGCCGACATCTACGGCCCCTCGCAGCCGCGCATGATGGGGGTGTCGGGGCGGCCCGCCAGCCCCGACGGGCAGCGCATCGATCCCATGCACGCCCATGGCGTCACCGTCATGTCCATCGGCCTGATGCTGAAGGAGGGCGAGGCGCTGGTCTGGCGCGGCCCGATGCTGATGGGCGCGCTTCAGCAGCTGCTGCAGCAGGTGAACTGGGGCGAGCTGGACGTGCTGCTGATCGACCTGCCGCCCGGCACCGGCGACGTGCAGCTGAGCCTGTGCCAGAAGGCCCCGGTCACCGGCGCCATCATCGTGTCGACTCCGCAGGACGTGGCGCTGCTGGACGCGCGCCGGGCCATCGACATGTTCAACAAGCTCAAGACCCCTGTTCTGGGGCTGATCGAGAACATGTCCACCTATATCTGCCCGCAATGCGGGCACGAGGCGCATCTGTTCGGCCATGGCGGCGTCGCCGCCGAGGCCGAGACCCTGGGCCTTCCGTTCCTCGGAGAGTTGCCGCTGCAGCTGGAGGTTCGCCTTGCGGGCGATTCGGGCAGACCCGCCGCCCTGGGCGAGGGAACGGTCGCGCAGGCCTATGAACGGCTGGCGAAACGCCTGATTGACGGCGGAATCGCCTGATCCGGGAATTTCCGGGACATCTGGGATTGCATGGGCACGAGCGGTCAGGGGACCTCTCATTTCCGTGATGTGACGTGATCTTGTCACCAAAGTTTTGGGGATCTGCCGCCAGTTTGAACTTGCCCTGACCCGAACTGTGCTGATTTCGCCGCAGAATTCAAAATTCCGCCCCTCGTTTCGCGCTTCCATATCTGGTGTTGTTTCCCTGCAACGCCACCAGTTCTGGCAGGCAAATTGGGCTTAATCGCCACGTTCTCGATTCGCCCGCCTGCGGGATCTCGCGCGGAATGCAGCCCACGCCCCATAAAGACCGTTGCTTCCCATGAATTCCCATGGCACAACGAGATCACGAAAACGGGCAGCAAATGGGGCGATCAAGACCCCGCTAAGGCGAAGCAGAACTTCATACAGGCAACCGTTTTCCAACATAGCCGACCCGCGCGTGCGAGCAGCACCTCCCCCAGGTGGCGCGTGAAGGGTCGGCAACCACCCCGCAAAGGGGCCCGGGTAACGGGAACGAGGGCGGCGGATCGGGCAGTGGCAGCGGCCCGATCCGCCCTTTCTCTTTCGGACATCCCGGAAGGGCAGGACAGTGAGGGCGGGTGCCAGGTGGCGCGGAAGTTCAGAGGCACCGAAAGCGTCAAGGTCGATGGCAAGGGGCGCATGTCGATCCCGGCCCGCCTGCGCCGCGTCTTCGATGCCGGTGACCCGTCCTTCGCAGGTGCCAATACCGGACGCACCCAAGTCGTCGCCGTCTATGGCCCCGACTGGTGGAACTGGATCGAGCTGTATTCCATCGAGGCCATCGAACAGATCGACGAGCAGATCGACCGCCTGACCCGCGGCAGCCAGGAACGCCGCTGGCTGGAGCTGCTGATGAACGGACAATCCACCGATCTTGAAATCGACCGCGAGGGCCGGCTGGTCCTGCCCGCCAAGCTGCGCGAGAAGCTGGGCTTCGCCGAGGGCACCGAGACGGTCTTCGAATCGCGCGGCGATTACGTGCAGGTCTATCACCCCGCATCGCGTCCCAAGGATGTCGAGGCGCTGGAGGATTTCGCCGCCAGCAAGGGCCCCGAATTCGACCCCCGCGCCTTCCTGCACCAGACCGACGGGGCCTGAGCCGATGACCGCACCCCACATCCCCGTCCTGCTGGCGCCGCTGCTGCGTGCCGTCGCGCCCGTGACCGGCACCTGGCTGGACGGCACCTTCGGCGCGGGCGGCTATGCGCGCGGGCTGCTGGAGGCCGGGGCCGATCTGGTGATCGGCGTGGACCGCGACCCCGCCGTCGTCGCCATGGCGGACGCCTGGCGCGCGCCCTATGGCGACCGGCTGCGGCTGGTCGAGGGCACGTTTTCCGAGATGGACCGCCTGGCGGGGCAGATGCTGGACGGGGTGGTGCTGGATCTGGGCGTCAGCTCGATGCAGCTGGATCAGGCCGATCGCGGGTTCTCGTTCATGCGCGACGGGCCCCTGGACATGCGGATGGGCGGCGACGTGCCCTCGGCCGCCGATCTGCTGAACACCGCCGACGAGGGGGTAATCGCGGACGCGCTGTATCATTACGGCGAGGAGCGCGCCTCGCGCCGCATCGCCAAGGCCATCGTCGCGGCCCGTCCCCTGACCCGCACCGCGCAGCTGGCCGAGATCGTGTCGGGCTGCCTGCCGCGCCCCAAGCCCGGGCAGAGCCATCCGGCCACCCGCAGCTTCCAGGCGATCCGCATCTGGGTGAATGACGAGTTCGGCCAGCTGGTGGCGGGGCTGTCGGCGGCGGAACGGGCGCTGAAGCCCGGCGGGCAGCTGGCCGTGGTCAGCTTCCATTCGCTGGAGGACCGGATCGTCAAGCGCTTCATGCAGGCGCGCTCGGACCAGGGCGGGGGCGGCAACCGCTATGCCCCGGTGCAGGACGTGCTGCAGCCCGGCTTCACCCTGCCGTTCCGCCGCGCCATCGGGCCGGATCCCGACGAGCTGTCGGGCAACCCGCGCGCCCGGTCGGCGCTGCTGCGCGTGGGCATCCGGACCGAGGCCCCGGCGGGCACGGTCGAGGCCAAGGCGCTGGCCATGCCGCACCTGCCCGGCAAGGAGCGCGGCTGATGCGGTCGCTGACCTATCTGGGCTGCGTGCTGGTGGTCATGGGCCTGGCCTTCTGGGCCTATCGCGAGAATTACGCCACCCAGGCCTCGATGGGCCAGATGTCCCAGGTCCAGCGCGAGATCGCGGGCCTGCGCGAGGAGCTGGGCGTGCTGCGGGCCGAATGGGCCTTCCTGAACCGCCCCGACCGGCTGAGCCAGCTGGTCGACCTGAACTTCGAGCGCCTGCAGCTTGTCCCGGTCGAGACCGGCCAGGTCCTGGATCTGGGCCATGTCGACTATCCCAAGCCGCCCCCGCCGCCCGACCTGCCGACCGATCCGCTGGCAGATCCCGCCACCCAACCCCAACTCTCCGAGGAACCACAGCCATGATCCGCACCCCCCTGCGCCCCCTGGCCCGCATTCTTCGCGCCCGTGACCGCGGCGAGAACCCCGACGACATCGAGGCCGAGAACCGCCGCCTGCGCCACGAGCAGATCCAGGACCGCGCCCGGCGCCGGGCCGAGGGGCGGCTGGTGGTGATGGCGGGCTGCTTCCTTCTGGCCTTCGGGACGGTGGCGGCGCGCATGGGCACGCTGGCCTCCAGCGCGGCGGCCGAGCCGCAGGCGCAGGTCCTGTCCGCGCAGATCATCTCGCAGCGCGCCGACATCACCGACCGGCGCGGCCATGTGCTGGCCACGAACCTGCTGACCCATTCGGTCTATGCCCATCCCCACCAGATGGTCGACCCGGTGGGCACCGCGCAGGGGCTGGCGCAGATCTTCCCCGATCTGGAAGTCGAGCGGCTGACGAGCGATTTCACCGGCGACCGCAAGTTCATGTGGATCAAGCGCAAGATCAGCCCCGAGCAGATGCAGGCCGTCCACGATCTGGGCGAGCCCGGCCTGCTGTTCGGCCCGCGCGAGATGCGCATCTATCCCAATGGCGACATCGCCAGCCACATCCTGGGCGGATCGGGCTTCGGGAACGAGGGTGTGAGCAGCGCCGAGGTGATCGGCATCGCGGGCGTGGAGAAGGCCTTCGATGCCTGGCTGCGCGATCCCACCAACGAGGGCGCGCCCTTGGCCCTGTCCATCGACCTGACCCTGCAGCAGGCGATGGAGGAGGTGCTGTCCTCGGGCATGAACGTCATGAACGCCAAGGGCGCCACCGGCATCCTGATGGAGGTCCAGACCGGCGAGATCGTGGCCATGGCCAGCCTGCCCGATTTCGACCCCAACGACCGCCCGCGCCCCCTGCTGACCGGCGAGCCCTCGGACAGCCCGCTGTTCAACCGCGCGGTGCAGGGCCAGTACGAGCTGGGATCGACGTTCAAGATCTTCCCGGTCGCGCAGGCGCTGGACCTGGGGCTGGTCAACCCGGCCTCGGGGATCAACGCGGCGGCCCCCATGCGGATCGGGCGCTTCCTGATCAACGACTTCCACAACTACGGCAAGGAGCTGAGCGTCACGGACGTGATCGTGAAATCCTCGAACGTGGCGACGGTCCGGATCGCGCAGATGATCGGCCCCGACCGACAGAAGGATTTCCTGGAGAAGCTGGGCCTGTTCGCCCCGACCCCCATCGAGATGGTCGAGGCGCCGACCGGCCAGCCGCTGGTGCCCTCGCGCTGGCCCGCCGTCACCTCGGCCACGGTCAGCTTCGGTCACGGGCTGGCGGCCAGCCCGCTGCATCTGGCGGTGGCCTATGCGACCATCGCCAATGGCGGCAAGCGGGTGACGCCCACCCTGATCCACGGCCGCCAGCGTCCCGAGGGCGAGCAGGTCCTGTCGCCCCGCGCCGCCGCGATGTCGGTGGACATGCTGCGCCAGGTGGTGACGCGCGGCACCGCGCGCCAGGCCGAGGTGGCGGGATACGAGGTCGCGGGCAAGACCGGCACCGCCGACAAGCCCCGCTCGTCGGGCGGCTATTACAAGAACAAGGTGATCGCGACCTTCGCCTCGGTCTTTCCGGCCAGCGATCCCAAATACGTGCTGATCGTGGCGCTGGACGAGCCCTCGACCGTCATCAACGGCACCGAGGTGCGCACCGCGGGCCATACGGTGGTCCCGGTCACGGCCGAGCTGATCCGCCGCATCGGCCCCCTGCTGGGGCTGGAGCCCGTCACCGACGAAAACCTGCCGACGATCGCCGCCCGCTTCGAACCGCGTGTTGAACCTGTCCAAGCGCCTGAGATAAAGCTCGTCGCAAATCAATGACGGGTGGGACTGTGGACAAGGATCTGGTGACGCTGGCGCGGCTGGGGCTGCGCGCGCCGGGCGGGCGCGATCCCGCGATCACGGGGCTGTCCCTCGACAGCCGCATGGTCAAGCCGGGCCATCTGTTCGCGGCGCTGCCCGGATCGGCGGTCCATGGCGGCGAATTCATCCAGTACGCGCTGCGCATGCAGGCCGCCGCCATCCTGACCGACCGGCAGGGCGCCGAGATCGCCGCCGATTTGCTGGCCGACTGGCCCGGCGCCCTGGTCGTGGCCGAGGATCCGCGCGCGGCCCTGGCGGGGGCGGCTGCCCTGTGGTTCCGCGACCAGCCGACCCATGTCGTGGCGGTGACCGGCACCAGCGGCAAGACCAGCGTCGCCAGCTTTGCCCGCCAGATCTGGCAGGCGCTTGGCCACAAGGCGATCAGCCTGGGCACGATGGGGGTCGAGGGCGACCATCACGCGCCCCTGGCCCATACGACGCCCGATCCCCTGACCCTGCACGGCGTGCTGGCGGATGCCGTGGGCGCGGGCGTGACCCATGCCGCGATGGAGGCCTCCAGCCACGGGCTGGACCAGCGCCGCCTGGACGGGGTGCGCCTCGAGGCCGGCGCCTTCACCAATTTCAGCCAGGATCACCTGGATTACCACGCGGGCTTCGACGAGTATTTCGCCGCCAAGGCGCTGCTGTTCAACCGCGTGCTGGAGGACGGGGCCGGCGCCGTCATCAACATCGACAGCACGCGCGGCCGGCAGATGGCCGACATCGCCAAGGATCGCGGGCTGGCGCTGACCTCGGTCGGGCGCGGCGAGCAGGCGATGCTGCGCATCCTGGGCCAGCGCTATGACGCGACCGGGCAGGACCTGCGCTTCTCGGTGATGGGCCAACCCTATCTGGTGCGCCTGGCGCTGATCGGCGGGTTCCAGGCCGAGAACGTCCTGGCCGCGATGGGCCTGGCGTTGGCCACCGGCGACGCGGCCGAGGACATCCTGCGCGTGCTGCCGCATCTGACCACCGTGCGGGGCCGCATGCAGCTGGCGGCGCAGCGCGAGAACGGGGCGGCGGTCTTCGTCGACTATGCCCACAAGCCCGGCGCGGTGACCGCGGCGCTGGAGTCGCTGCGCCCGCATGTGATGGGCCGCATCGTCTGCATCATCGGCGCGGGCGGCGACCGCGACCGGGGCAAGCGCCCGCTGATGGGGCAGGCGGCCCGCGCGCAGGCCGACGTGGTGATCGTCACCGACGACAACCCCCGGACCGAGGATCCCGCCCTGATCCGCGCTGCCGTCATGGAGGGCGCCGGACCCGAGGCGACCGAGGTGGCCGACCGCGCCGAGGCGATCCTGCGCGGCGTCGACGCGCTGCAGCCCGGCGACGCGCTGCTGATCTGCGGCAAGGGCCACGAGACGGGCCAGATCGTGGGCCAGGACGTCTATCCCTTCGACGATGCCGAACAGGCCTCGGTCGCCGTGGCGGCGCTGGACGGCCGGATATGACGCCGGGCCCCATTCTGTGGACCTCGACGGATGCCGCAGCCGCCACGGGCGGACGCGCGCAGGGCGATTGGGCCGTCTCGGGCGTCTCCATCGACACGCGCACGATCGCGCCGGGCGATCTGTTCGTGGCGCTGACGGATGCGCGCGACGGGCATGACTTCGTGGCCCAGGCCCTGTCCCGGGGCGCGGGGGCGGCACTGGTCAGCCGCATCCCCGAGGGCGTCGCCCCCGACGCGCCGCT
Organism: Paracoccus liaowanqingii; assembly: GCF_004683865.2. Lineage (NCBI taxonomy): Bacteria > Pseudomonadati > Pseudomonadota > Alphaproteobacteria > Rhodobacterales > Paracoccaceae > Paracoccus > Paracoccus liaowanqingii. The sequence continues at coordinate 713,301 of NZ_CP038439.1, forward strand.
GCTGATCGTTCCCGACGTGCTGGCGGGCCTGGAGGATCTCGGCCGCGCCGGCCGGGCCCGCATGACCGGCAAGGTGATCGCGATCACCGGCTCGGTCGGCAAGACCTCGACCAAGGACATGGCACGGGCGGCGCTGGCCGGGCAGGGGCGCATCCACGCGGCCGAGGCCAGCTACAACAACCATTGGGGCGTGCCCCTGACGCTGGCGCGGATGCCTGCGGACACCGGTTTCGCGATCATCGAGATCGGCATGAACCATCCTGGAGAGATCGCGCCCCTGGCCCGCATGGCCCGCCCGCATGTGGCGATGATCACCACCGTCGCCGCCGCCCATCTCGAGGCGTTCGGCGCCATCGATGGCATCGCCCGCGAAAAGGGCGCCATCTTCCAAGGGCTGCAGCCCGTGGGCCACGCGATCCTGCCCGAGGATCTGCCCGTCACCCAGATCCTGCGCGACTGCGCCGATGCGGCGGGCGCCGTGGTCCTGGGCTTTGGCGATCACGGCGCGGCGCGCCCCCTGCGCGTCACGCTGGACGGGGGCGCGCTGTCCTGCACCGCCCGCATCACCGGCGAGACTGTGACCTTCACGCTGGCCACCACCGGCCGCCATTTCGCGATGAACGCGGTCGGCGTGCTGGCGGCGCTGGCGGCGGCAGGCGCCGATCTGGCGCAGGCGGCGGCGCATCTGTCGGACTGGCAGCCCCCGCGCGGGCGCGGCGCCGTCGAGGATCTGGGCGACATCCGGCTGATCGACGACGCCTTCAACGCCAACCCGGCCTCGCTTGCGGCGGGGCTGGCGATGCTGGCGGGCCTGCCGCAGGGCCGCCGCGTGGCGATCCTGGGCGACATGCTGGAACTGGGCGCGGACGAGATCGCCCTGCATCGCGCCATCGTCGATGATCCGGCCATGGCGCAGGTCGATCTGGTCCATTGCGCGGGCCCGCTGATGCGGCACCTGCACGAGGCCTTGCCCGAGGACCGGCGCGGCCTCTGGGCGGCGACGGCGGGCGATCTGGCCGCCTGCGCTCCCGATCTGATCTCTGCCGGCGACATCGTGCTGGTGAAAGGCTCGAAATCCTCGCGGATTTCCATGGTGGTCGAGGCGCTGCGTGCCCGGGCCGCCCAAGACAAAGGATAATGCCATGCTCTACTGGCTCAGCAACCTGTCCGAGGGGGGGATCTCTTCAACCTCTTCCGCTACATCACCTTCCGGGCGGGGGCGGCGTTCTTCACGGCGCTGTTCTTCGGCTTCATCTTCGGGCGCCCGCTGATCAACTATCTGCGCCGCGTCCAGAAGAAGGGCCAGCCGATCCGCGACGACGGCCCGCAAAGCCACCTGTCCAAGGCCGGCACGCCCACGATGGGGGGCCTGCTGATCCTGTCGGCGCTGCTCTTCTCGACGCTGCTCTGGGCCAGGCTGGACAACGGCTATGTCTGGATCGTGCTGCTGGTGACGGCGGGCTTCGCCGGGATCGGCTTTGCCGACGACTATGCCAAGGTGACCAAGCAGAACACCAAGGGCGTCAGCTCGCGCATCCGCATGGGGCTGGGCCTGCTGATCGCCGCGCTGGCGGCGCTGGCCGCCTCGCTTCTGCATCCCGAGGCGCTGACGAACCAGCTGGCCCTGCCGGTCTTCAAGGACGTGCTGGTCAATCTGGGCTTCATGTTCATTCCCTTCGCGATGATCGTCATCGTGGGCTCGGCCAATGCGGTCAACCTGACCGACGGGCTGGACGGGCTGGCGATCATGCCGGTGATGATCGCGGCGGGCACGCTCGGCATCATCGCCTATACCGTGGGCCGCGTCGACTTCACCGAATATCTGGGCGTCCACCATGTGCCGGGCACCGGCGAGATCCTGATCTTCGTCTCGGCCCTCATCGGCGGGGGGCTGGGGTTCCTGTGGTACAACGCCCCCCCGGCGGCGGTCTTCATGGGCGACACCGGCAGCCTCGCCCTGGGCGGCGCGCTCGGCGCCATCGCGGTGGTGACCAAGCACGAGATCGTGCTGGCCATCGTCGGCGGCCTCTTCGTGGTCGAGGCGCTGTCGGTCATCATTCAGGTCCTCTATTTCAAGCGGACCGGCAAGCGCGTCTTCCTGATGGCCCCCATCCACCACCATTTCGAGAAGCAGGGCTGGGGCGAGGCGCAGATCGTGATCCGCTTCTGGATCATCGCCCTGATCCTGGCGCTGATCGGCCTTGCCACGCTGAAACTGCGCTGACATTCATCTTGGCAGAAATATCCTCGGGGGTCCGGGGGCAGACAGCCCCCGGCCTTCGCTTACAGGAGGCCACCCCATGATCCCCGTCCAAGGCGTCGACGCCCAGACCATCGCCGTCCTCGGCCTCGGGCGGTCGGGTACCGCCACCGCCGCCGCCCTGGTCGCGGGCGGCGCCCAGGTCGTCGCATGGGACGACGGCAACGACACGCGTGCGGCGGCCGAGGCGCAGGGCCTGCGCATCCTTGACCTGACGCGCGACGCCAACTGGCAGGGCGTCTCGGCGCTGATCGTCAGCCCCGGCATCCCGCATCTCTATCCCCGTGCGCATCCGGTCATCGCCAAGGCCTATCAGCTGGGCATTCCGGTCGACAACGACATCGGCCTGTTCTTTCGCAGCTATGCGACCGAGGACTGGGACGGCTTCGACCGCGCGCCCCGGGTGATCGCCGTCACCGGCTCGAACGGCAAGTCGACCACGACCGCGCTGATTCACCACGTCATCGAGGAATGCGGGCGTCCCAGCCAGATGGGCGGCAATATCGGCACGGGCGTCCTGTCCCTGCAGCCCGCCATCGACGGAGAGGTCGCGGTGCTGGAACTGTCCAGCTACCAGACCGATCTGGCCCGCGCCCTGACGCCCGACGTGGCGGTCTTCACCAACCTCTCGCCCGACCATCTGGACCGGCACGGCGGCTTGGGCGGCTATTTCGCGGCCAAGCGGCGGCTGTTCGCGGAAGGCGGCCCGGACCGGGCGGTGATCGGCGTCGACGAGCCCGAGGGACAGTATCTGGCCGGGCAGCTGGCGATGGGCCCGTCCGACGACCGGGTGATCCGCATCTCGGCGGGGCAGAAGCTGGACGGTGCCGCCTGGTCGGTCTTCGCGCGCAAGGGGTTCCTGTCGGAATACCGCAAGGGGCGGCAGGCTGCCTCGATCGACCTGCGCGAGATGCGCGGGCTGCCCGGCGCCCACAACCACCAGAACGCCTGCGCCGCCTATGCCGCCTGCCGCGCCGTGGGCCTCGCCCCCCGAGAGATCGAGGCGGCCTTCCACAGCTTCGCGGGCCTGCCCCATCGCAGCCAGACCGTGGCCGAGATCGGCGGCGTGCGCTATGTCAACGACTCTAAGGCCACGAATGTCGATGCCGCCGCCAAGGCGCTGCAGGCCTTCCCGCGCATCCGCTGGATCGCCGGGGGCCTGGGCAAGGAGGGGGGCATCGCCGCCCTGGCTCCGCATCTGGGCGGGGTGGTCAAGGCCTACCTGATCGGCCATTCCGCCCGCGATTTCGCGCTGGAGCTAGGCCAGACCCCCTATGAGGTCGCCGAGACGATGGATCGGGCCGTGGCCCGCGCCGCAGCCGAGGCCGAACCCGGCGACACGGTCCTTCTGGCCCCCGCCGCCGCCAGCTTCGATCAGTATCCGAACTTCGAGAAGCGCGGCGAGGACTTCGTCCGGCTGGTCGAGATGCTGGCCGGATCGTAGGGAACGCTGCGGGGCAGGGGGGACGCATGACCATCGTCATGGACAAGGATGCGCTGAACGCCTTCCTCGCGCGGGAATTCCCGCAGGTGGCGGACAGCTTCACCGTCGATCACGTCGATGGAGCCGATCTGGTCGCGCGCCTGGCGGTCGGGCCGCAGCATCTGCGCCCCGGCGGCACGGTCAGCGGGCCCTCGATCTTCGCCCTGGCCGATCTGGCGATCTATTGCGCGATCCTGTCGCGCCTCGGGCCGGTGGCGCTGGCGGTGACGACCAGTGCCTCGATCGACTTCATGCGCAAGCCCGAGGCGGGGCGGGATCTGGTCGCTACCTGCCGCCTGCTGAAACTGGGCCGCGTGCTGGCCGTCGCCGAGGCGCTGGTCCGGTCCGACGGCCTGCCCGATCCGGTCGCGCGCGCCTCGATGACCTATGTGATTCCGCAAAAATCGTGACGTCGGCACGCCTTCCGATGCGGTATCTGGATACCTAAGTTGCAAAC